>NZ_JBHVIN010000002.1:0-582272 GCF_042799575.1 Streptomyces sp. NPDC057682
ATGTCGTGCGGTCCGGGCCCCTTCTGTTCTGCCGGGCGGATCAGGCCTTCGCCGGCTCCGGCTCGTCGGAGGAGTCCGGGGCGGAGGAGTCCGGGGCGGAGGAGTCCGGGGCGGAGGAGGACGATGTGCTCTCCTCGGACTCGGCCGGGGCCGGGATGCCCGCCTTCCTGGCCCGCTTGGCGGCCTTCTTCTTGCGGCGGCGCTCCTTGAACAGCTCCACCATCGTGTACAGCGTGGGCACCAGGAGCAGCGTGAGCAGCGTCGAGGTGACCAGGCCGCCGATGACGACGACGGCGAGCGGCTGGGAGATGAAGCCGCCCTCGCCGGTCACGCCGAGTGCCATCGGGAGCAGGGCGAAGATGGTCGCCAGGGCAGTCATGAGGATCGGGCGCAGACGGTGGCGTCCGCCCTCGACGACCGCCTCGACGACGCCGAGGCCCTGGGCGCGGTACTGGTTGATCAGGTCGATCAGGACGATCGCGTTGGTGACCACGATGCCGATGAGCATCAGCATGCCGATCATCGAGGCGACGCCCATCGGGGTGCCGGTGATGACGAGCAGGCCGATGGCTCCGGTGGCCGCGAACGGGATGGAGACCAGCAGGATCAGCGGCTGGATCAGCGAGCGGAACGTGGCGACCAGCAGCATGAAGACGATCGCGATCGCCGCCAGCATGGCCAGGCCCAGCTTCATGAACGCGTCGTCCTGGTCCTCGGTGACGCCGCCGATGGTGGCGGTGGCGCCCTCGGGCAGGTCCAGGTCCTTGAGCTTGGCCTGGAGGTCGGTGCCCACGGCGCCGGTGTTGTCACCGGTGGGCCGGGCCGTGACCGTGGCGGCACGCTGGCCGTCGATGCGGGTCATGGAGACCGGTCCGGGAACCAGCTTCACGTCGGCGATCCGGCCGAGCTTGACCGGGCCGAGCGGGAGGTCCTTCAACTGCTGCATCGTGGTGGCCGGGTGGGCGGACGTGATGAGCACATCGCGCTCGGTGTCGTCCATGATCGCCTTGCCGGCCGGGGTGCCGCGCACCGCTCCGGCGACGACCGCGCCCAGGGCGGCCTGGTTGAAGCCGGCGTCGGCGGCCTTGGCGTTGGCCGTGACCGAGATCCGCGGGATGCTCTGGGCCAGGTCGCTCTGGACGTCGGTGACGTCCTTGAGCTTGGCGACCTCGGCGCGGACCTGCTCGGAGGCCTTCTTCAGGGTGTCCGCGTCGGCGGCCTTGACCACGACGCTGAGGTCCTGGGAGCCGAAGCCGTCACCGGCGGAGATGGTGGTGTCGCCGATGCCGTCGAGCTTGGCCAGGCCCTGCTCGATACGGTCCTGCGCGGCCTCGAAGTGCTTGGAGTCCTTCAGCGTGACCTGGTACGAGGCCTGGTTGGAGCCCGTACCGCCGCCGAAGGCGGCCATGAAGCCCGAGGAGCCGACGGTGACCTGGTAGTCCTTGACGTCCTTGTCGTCCGCGAGGAGCTTCTCGATCTTCTTCGCGGCCTCGTCGGAGGCGGCCAGGCTGGTGCCGGGGGCCAGCTCCTGCTTGATGGAGAGGACCTCCTGCTCGCCCTGGTCGAAGAAGTTGGTCTTCAGGAGCGGGGCCATGCCGAAGGTGCCGATGAGGATGGCGACGGCGATGACGACGCTGGTGATGCGGCGCCGGGTGGCGAAGCGCAGCACCGGCAGGTAGATCCGCTGGAGGCGGCTGCGGGCTTCCTTCTCCTCGGCCTCGCGGCGGGCCTTGTCCGGGTCCTCGGCGCTGCCCTTGGGGGCGCGCAGGAACCAGAACGAGAGCACCGGGACCACGGTCAGCGAGACCAGCAGGGAGGCCAGCAGGGCGGCCGTGACGGTGAGCGAGAAGGAGCCGAACAGCTCGCCGACCATGCCGCCGACCAGGCCGATCGGCAGGAAGACGGCGACGGTGGTGAGGGTCGAGGCGGTGACCGCTCCGGCCACCTCCTTCACCGCGGTGATGATCGCGGACTGGCGCTCCTCGCCGTAGCCGAGGTGCCGCTTGATGTTCTCCAGGACGACGATCGAGTCGTCGACGACCCGGCCGATCGCGATGGTCAGCGCGCCCAGCGTGAGCATGTTGAGCGAGAGGTCACGCGTCCAGAGCACGATCAGCGCGAGGACGACCGAGAGCGGGATGGAGACCGCGGTGACCAGGGTGGAGCGGATCGAGGCCAGGAAGACCAGGATCACGATGACCGCGAAGACGAGGCCGAGCGCGCCCTCGGTGGTCAGACCGGAGATGGCCTTGGAGACGGCCGGGCCCTGGTCGGAGACGATGGTCAGCTCGGCGCCGGAACCGAGGTCCTGACGGAGCTTCGGGAGCTTGTCCTTGACGGCGTCCGAGATGGCGACGGCGCTGCCGTCCTTGTCCATGGTGGCCATCACGGCGAGGCTCGGCTTGCCGTTGGTCCGGGTGAGGGAGACCGCGGTGGCGGGCTCCTGCTTCACCGCGGCGATGTCGCCTACGCGGACCGGCTTGCCGGCCTTGCCGGTCGCCGGGTCCTGGGCGGTGACCCGCAGGTCCTCGATCTGCTTCAGCGAGGTGAAGGCGCCGCCGACCTGGACGGTGCGGCTCTTGCCGGACTCGGAGAAGGAGCCGGCCGGGACGGTGGCGCCGCCGGCCTGGAGCGCCTGGGCGAGCGAGGCCGCGTTGAGACCGGCCGCCGCGAGCTTCCTGTCGTCGGGGGTGATCGAGACCTGGAGGTCCCGGACACCGTCGACGGCGACCTGGCCGACACCGTCGATGTCCTCCAGGGCGGGGACGACGGTGCGGTCCAGCTGGTCGGCGAGCGCCTGCTGGTCCTTGTCGGAGGTGACCGCGAGGACGACGGTCGGGATGTCGTCGGTGGAGCCGGCGATGACCTGCGGGTCCACGTCGTCGGGCAGCTGGACGCGGGCGCGGTTCACCGCCTGCTGGATGTCCGCGACGAGCTGCTTGGTGCCCTCGTCGCCGAAGTCGAAGGACGCCATGATGACGGCGTTGCCCTCGCTGGCGGTCGAGGTGATGCCGGTGACCCCGTCGACGGCCTTGATCGAGTTCTCGAGCGGTTCGACGACCTGCTTCTCGACCACGTCGGGGGACGCGCCCTGGTAGGGGGCGAGCACCGACACCATCGGGAGCTCGATCGTGGGCAGCAGCTGCTGCTTGAGCTGCGGGATCGCGATCGCGCCGAAGACGAGCGCGACGACCGACATCAGCCCGATCAGGGCCCTTTGCGCGAGGCTGAATCTGGACAGCCAGGACATGGGTGGGGTCTCTTTCTGTGGCGTACGCGGCAGGCGGGCGGGCAACCTGGGGACAGGCCCGGCCCCTCTATACGATCGCTCACTCCCGGAGCCGGAAGGGGCGACCCCAGGCCGATATCTCACACCGCGCATACCGCAGCTGGAGTATGCCGGGGTGCAACCCTCACTCCACCCGTGGGCGCACCAGGCCCGATTCGTACGCTATGACCACCAATTGGGCCCGGTCGCGGGCGCCGAGCTTCGCCATCGCGCGGTTCACATGGGTCTTGACGGTGAGGGGGCTGACGACCAGCCGTTCGGCGATCTCGTCGTTGGAGAGCCCGCCGGCGACGAGGACCAGCACCTCCCGCTCCCGGGTGGTGAGGGCCTCCAGGCGCGCGGAGTACTCCGCTGCGCCCGGCCCCGCCTCGTCCGGACTGCCGCCCTGAGCCAGGAAGGTGGCGATCAGCCCCTTGGTCGCGGCGGGCGAGAGCAGGGCCTCCCCGGCGGCGGCGATCCGGATGGCGTTGAGCAGTTCCTCCGGTTCGGCGCCCTTGCCGAGGAAGCCCGAGGCACCGGCGCGCAGCGACTGCACCACGTACTCGTCGACCTCGAAGGTGGTCAGCATGACCACGCGCACCTCGGACAGCTCCGGGTCGGCGCTGATCATCCGGGTCGCGGTCAGTCCGTCGGTGCCGGGCATCCGGATGTCCATCAGCACCACGTCGGCGCCGGTCGTGCGGGCCAGTTCCACGGCCTGCGCCCCGTCCGAGGCCTCGCCGACCACCCGCATGTCCGGCTCCGAGTCCACCAGCACCCGGAACGCGCTGCGCAGCAGCGCCTGGTCGTCGACGAGCAGCACCCTGATGGCGTCGTCGGTCATGTGTGTCCCCCCGTACGGCCCGCCGTGTCCGGCCTCTCCGGCTCCTGTGCGCGGGCTTCGAGGGGCAGGATCGCATGGACCCGGAAGCCGCCTCCGTAACGGGGTCCGGCGGTGAGGGTGCCGCCCAGGGCGGTGACGCGTTCGCGCATGCCGAGCAGTCCGTGGCCGCCGCCGGTGGGGGCGGTGCCGGGCGCGGAGGAGGCGCCGCCGCCGTTGTCCAGGACCATGATCTCGGCCGTCGCGCCGACCCGGACGACGCTGATCTCGGCCTTGGCCCCGGCGCCCGCGTGCTTGCGGACGTTGGTCAGCGCCTCCTGGATCACCCGGTACGCGGCCAGGTCCACGGCGGCGGGCAGCGGCGGGCCCTCCTTCGCCGCGCAGGCCACCTCGACGGGCAGCCCGGCTCGGCGGACGGTCTCCACCAGTTCGTCGAGGACGGCGAGGCCGGGGGCCGGTTCGGTCGGGGCGGCCGGGTCGCCGGACTGGCGCAGCAGCCCGACGGTGGCACGCAGTTCGTTGAGGGCGGAGCGGCTGGCCTCGCGGACGTGGGCCAGGGCCTCCTTGGCCTGGTCGGGGCGGCGGTCCATGACGTGGGCGGCGACCCCGGCCTGCACGTTGACCAGGGCGATGTGGTGGGCGACGACGTCGTGGAGGTCGCGGGCGATGCGCAGCCGCTCCTCGGCGACCCGGCGCCGGGCCTCCTCCTCCCGGGTCCGCTCGGCCCGTTCGGCGCGTTCCCTGATCGCGTCGACGAAGGCGCGCCGGGAGCGGACCGCGTCCCCGGCCGCGCCCGCCATCCCGGTCCAGGCGAAGACGCCGAGGTTCTCCTGGCTGTACCAGGGGGCCGTGCCGAAGCACATCGCGGCGGCGGTGAGCGCCGCCATGGTGAGGAGGCCGACCCGCCAGGTCGTCGGCCGGTCGGTGCGGGCGGCGACGGTGTAGAGGGCGATGACGGCGCTCATCACCACGGGCGACGGCGGATCGGCGGTCACCAGCTCCACGACGGTGAGCACCCCGGTGGCGCCGAGCACGCACATGGGGCTGCGCCTGCGCCAGACCAGCGCGAGGGCGCCGAGTCCCATCAGGAACACGCTGCCCGCGGCGGGGGTGCGGGTGCCGAAGGTGGGTCCGTTGTGGGCGTTCGGGTCGGCGAAGGACGTGATGAACATGGCCACGAACACGGCCAGGGCGAGGGCGCCGTCCAGCGCGAGGGGATGGTCGCGCAGCCAGCTCCGGATGCGCAGGAGCCCGGTTCCGAGGGTGGTCACGTCAAGCTACGTTACGGCGTGTCGCACCGGAATCGTCCCGGCGCGGAGGAAAGCCGGACCCTGCGGTGCGTACGGCGGTGCCCCGTGTCCGGCGGGGCTGCCGGTTCACGGGGCACGGTCGGGACTGCCGGGGCGGCGGCGGTCCGCCGCCACGCGCTCAGCCGGGGATCAGGCCGTCGTCGCTGAGCATCGCCCGTACCTCTTCGAGCGTGGCGTCGGGCGACGGGAGGATCAGCTCCGACGGCTCCAGGGAGTCGTCCGGCAAGGGTGTGCCGAGCTCGCGCACCCGGGCCAGGAGCGCGTGGAGCGTGGCGCGGAACCCCGGTCCGTCGCCCCGCTCCATCTCGGCGAGCAGGTTGTCGTCGAGCTTGTCGAGCTCGGCGAGATGACTGTCGGCCAGGACTGCCTGGCCCTCCCCCATGATCCGTACGATCATGACGCTGCCTTAATTCTTGTCGAACTTGTGGGTGGTCCGGTCCTGCGGGACGGCGTCCTGCGGGCCGCCCTCGATGGCCTGCTGCTGGGCGGAGGGGCCTCCGGCCAGCTCGGCCTTCATGCGCTGCAGTTCCAGCTCCACATCCGTACCACCCGAGATGCGGTCCAGCTCGGCGGCGATGTCGTCCTTCGCCGTGCCGGTCGGGTCGTCCAGGGCGCCCGAGGCGAGCAGTTCGTCGATGGCGCCGGCCCGTGCCTGGAGCTGCTGGGTCTTGTCCTCGGCCCGCTGGATCGCCAGGCCGACGTCGCCCATCTCCTCGGAGATGCCCGAGAAGGCCTCGCCGATCCGGGTCTGCGCCTGGGCCGCCGTGTAGGTGGCCTTGATGGTCTCCTTCTTCGTGCGGAAGGCGTCGACCTTGGCCTGGAGGCGCTGGGCCGCCAGGGTGAGCTTCTCCTCCTCGCCCTGGAGCGTGGTGTGCTGCGTCTCCAGGTCGGTCACCTGCTGCTGGAGGGCGGCGCGGCGGGAGAGCGCCTCGCGGGCCAGGTCCTCGCGGCCGAGCGCGAGCGCCTTGCGGCCCTGGTCCTCCAGCTTGGACGTCTGGCCCTGCAGCTGGTTCAGCTGCAGCTCCAGGCGCTTGCGGGAGGTCGCCACGTCGGCGACGCCGCGGCGCACCTTCTGAAGCAGCTCCAGCTGCTTCTGGTAGGAGTAATCGAGGGTTTCGCGCGGGTCCTCGGCCCGGTCAAGGGCCTTGTTCGCCTTCGCGCGGAAGATCATCCCCATACGCTTCATGACACCGCTCATGGGCTTCGCGCGCCCCCTTCTGACTCAACCGGTCTTCCAGCAGTCCGACAGAACCCACAGTACGGGCCCTGTCTCTATTACCGCACTGTTCGAGCACGGATGGGGTCCTCCCCAAGGACGAGTGCCGTCGGTGACGGCTCCGGCCCAGGGAGTAGACGACGGCCGGGGAAACCCGGTGACGAAGCCCGTACCGTGCGGTGCGGACACCGGCAAGGACGCCGTCCGTTGCCGGATCGTTCCCGGCCGGCCTGGGGTCGTGGCCTTCGACCCCGTACCCTTGGGCCTTGTGTTTGGTAGCCGCTCCAAGGAAGAGAAGGCCCCCACCGGCAAGGTGACGGCGGACCTCTCCAAGACGCCCCGTGACCCTGAGGCACCCAAGGGTCGCCCCACCCCGAAGCGCAGCGACGCCCAGTCGCAGCGCCGTCGCGCCTCCAGCAGCGCGCCGCTCGACCGCAAGGAGGCGGTGAAGCGCCAGCGAGAGGCACGCCGGGTCGACCTGGCCAAGCAGCGCGAGGCCCTGGCCAACGGGGACGAGCGGTATCTGCCGGCCCGTGACAAGGGTCCGGTGCGGCGCTTCGTCCGCGACTTCGTGGACTCCCGCTTCTGCATCGCCGAGTACTTCCTGCCGCTGGCCGTGGTCATCCTGATCCTCAGCGTGATCCAGGTGCGCGGGATCCAGAACATCTCGCTGCTCCTGTGGCTCGGTGTGATCGTGCTGATCGTCGTCGACTCGATCGGGCTCGCCTTCCGGCTGCGCAAGCAGCTGAACGAGCGCTTCCTGGACACGCCCAAGCGCGGCGCGGTCGCCTACGGTCTGATGCGCACGCTCCAGATGCGTCGGCTGCGGCTGCCGAAGCCGCAGGTCAAGCGCGGGGAGCGACCCTGAGCGCGGACCCCTCCGGACCGGCCGGCGGGGCGCCCCGCGGGCGGACGGACGCCGTGGTCTCCGGGTTCACCGGGGCGGCTCCGGACTGGCTGAAGGGGCTCGGCGGGCTACGGAACACCGTGCGCCAGGAGCTGGTGGCCCGGCAGCTGGACGAGCAGATCGGGGCCCGGTTCCCGGTCGGGCAGCGGCTGCGGATCCTGGACGTCGGCATGGGCCAGGGCACCCAGGCCCTGCGGCTGGCCCGCGCCGGTCACAGCGTCACGGGGCTGGAGTCCGATCCCGAGATGCTGCGGATGGCGCGCGAGTCGCTGGCCGGCGAACCGGCCGGGATCCGTGAGCGGGTCCGGCTCATCGAGGGCAACGGCCAGGACACCGGTGTGCACTTCCTGCCGGGCAGCTTCGACGTGGTGCTGTGCCACGGAGTGCTGATGTACGTCCAGGAGCCCGACGCCATGGTGGCCGGGCTGGCCAGGATGCTGGCCCCGGGCGGACTGCTCTCGCTGCTCGTGCGGAACGCGGACGCGCTGGCGATGCGGCCCGGAATGGCCGGGGACTGGGACGCGGCGCTGGCCGCGTTCGACACCGACCGCTACACCAACCGCCTCGGGCTCTCCGTGCGCGCGGACCGGCTCGCCGATCTGACCGCGACGCTGGCCGGGATCGCCGCGCCGCTGCACGCCTGGTACGGGGTGCGGATCTTCACGGACAACGTGAGCAACGACGTCGAGCTGCCGCCGGCCGCCGAGCTGGAGCGGGTGCTCGCGGCGGAGGACCGGGCGGGGCGGACCGATCCGTACCGGGGCGTCGCGGCGCTGCTGCATCTGTGCGGGGTGCGCGGCTGAGGCGACGACGCCCGGGGCGGGTCCCCGGGCGGGTGCGCTCAACAGGCCGCCAAAGGGGTTAATAGTAATAATCCGGACATGGATGCCCTTCATAGCCGCAGCCGTGTGCGCCGGCTGCTGATGCCCCTGTCCGCCGGTGTCTGCGCGATCGCGCTGGTGAGCGGTTGCTCCGACGCGGATTCCAGCTCCTCCGGGACCACCCCGACGAAGTCCGGGTCGGCCCAGCAGGGCTCGGCCTCGAAGGCCAGCGGTGACCTGCAGAGCGAGTACCAGACCGTCATCGAGAACGTCCTGCCGTCGGTGGTGCAGATCGACGCCTCCGAGAGCCTGGGCTCCGGCATCGTCTACGACGACAAGGGCCATATCGTCACCAACGCCCATGTGGTCGGCGACGAGAAGACCTTCAAGGTCACCGTGGCCACCGGCGAGAAGGTGCTGAAGGCCTCGCTGGTCGCCGCCTATCCCGAGCAGGACCTGGCGGTCATCAAGCTCGACAGCGTCCCCAAGGGGCTGAAGCCCGCGAAGTTCGGTGACTCGGAGAAGGTCGAGGTCGGCCAGATCGTGCTGGCCATGGGCTCGCCGCTGGGGCTCTCCAGCAGCGTCACCCAGGGAATCGTCTCGGCCCTCGGCCGGACCGTGAGCGAGAGCCGGGCGGGAGGCGGCACCGGCGCGACGATCGCCAACATGGTGCAGACCTCGGCGGCGATCAACCCGGGCAACAGCGGCGGCGCGCTGGTGAACCTCGACAGCGAGGTCATCGGCATCCCCACACTGGCGGCCACCGACCCCCAGATGGGTGACAGCGCGGCACCGGGGATCGGATTCGCGATCCCGGTCTCGATGGTGAAGACGGTCGCCGACCAGATCATCAAGAGCGGCAAGGTCACCGACTCCGGCCGCGCGGCGCTGAACATCACCGGCCGCACGGTCGTCAACAGCAGCTACCAGCCCGCCGGGGTCGCGATCGTCAGCGCCACGAGCGGCGGCGCGGCGCAGAAGGCCGGGCTCCGGTCCGGCGACATCATCACCAAGGTCGGTGACACCCCGATCACCACGATCACCTCCCTGTCGGAGGCGCTGGCCTCCGACAAGCCCGGCGACAAGGTCACCGTGACCTATCTGCGCAACGGGGCGGAGAAGACGGCCGAGGTGACGCTCGGCGAGGTGTAGACCCCAAGTGGGGCCGACGGTGCGGCGGGCGGGCCCGGGAGGGTCCGCCCGCCGCACCGTGCGGGTCAGCCCTGGTCGGCGTGGAGGCTCATCGGGCCGTAGATCTTCGTCCCGTCGTCGAACAGGGTCACCTGGTCCGCGCCGCCGTCGGCGAGTTCCTTCCAGTACTCACCGACCCAGGACTCCGCGTCCCCCTGCGTCGTGAACTCCTCCGGCTGAAGGGCCGGCTCCGTCTCCGTTCCGTCGGACTTCTCGAACCGCCACGTCCACGCCATGTCCGCCTCCTGGATCACGTCTCTGCTCAAGTCAGCAGCCTAAGGGTTGTCCCGTAATCCCTTAGGGCCTCGGGTCCTGGTCACGCCGACGGACCCCGTGCGTGGGTCCTGCCCCGGACGGGCCCCCGCGACTCCGTTCACCCCCACATCGCGCAGCCGGTGCGGGGACGCGGGAGGATCGGGGCGTGGAACTGACACTGCTCGGCACCGGCGCCCCCGACGGGCTGCCCCGGCCCGACTGCCCCTGCGCCGCCTGCGCCGCCGCCCTGGGTACGGGTGCGCGCGCCGCGACCGCCCTGCTGATCGACGACGCGCTGCTGCTCGACCTGACCCCCGGGGCCGTGTTCGCCGCCGCCCGCGCCGGGCGTTCCCTGACCGGCGTACGGCAGGTGCTGCTCACCCACCCGCACGACGGACCGGCCGTCGAGCTGCCGGCCGGGCTGCCCCCGGCGGGCCGGGTCCCGGACGGGCGGGTGCTGACGCTGATCAGCGGTCACCGGGTGCGGGCCGTGCCGATGGACGCGCCGGGCACCGGTTACGAGGTCGTCTCGCCGGACGGGGAGCGGCTGCTCTATCTGCCGCCGGGCGGCGCCCCCGCCGGGCTGACCGAGCGGGCGGCCCAGCCGTACGACACGGTCGTCGGCGATCTCGTGGGGCGGCCCGACGCGCTGGCCCGGCTGCGGGCCGTCGAGGCGGTCGGCCCGGCCACCGAGGTCATCGCCGTCCATCTCGACCACGACGCCCCGCCAGGACCCGAGCTGGACCGCCGGCTGGCCGCGGCGGGCGCGCGGGCCGTCCCGGACGGGACGACGCTGCCCGTCGGCGGTTTCCGGGCGGTACCGGGGCCGCCCCGGCGCACCCTGGTCACCGGGGGCGCCCGCTCCGGCAAGTCGCTGGAGGCCGAGCGCCGGCTGGAGACGTATCCGGAGGTCGTGTACGTGGCGACCGGCGGCGGCCGGGACGGTGACGCGGAGTGGGCGGCGCGGATCGGACTGCACCGGGAGCGCAGGCCCGCCGCCTGGCGCACCGAGGAGACCTGCGAGCTGGCGGAGCTGCTGACGTCCGACGGGCCGCCGCTGCTCGTCGACTGCCTGTCGCTGTGGCTGACGGACGCGATGGACCGGGTGGACGCCTGGGACGACACGGCCTGGGCGCGGGGCGGCGAGAGCGCGCTGCGGAAGCGGACGGCCGAACTGGTCGCCGCCGTCCGCGCCACCCGGCGCACCGTCGTGCTGGTGACCAACGAGACCGGGTCCGGGGTGGTCCCGGCGACGGCGGCCGGGCGGCGCTTCCGGGACGAGCTGGGCCGGCTGAACGCCGCCGTGGCCGACCAGTGCGAGCAGGTGCTGCTGGTGGTGGCCGGACAGGCGCTGGTGCTGCGCGGCTGACGGGCCGGCCGGGAGGGCGGGCGCCCGCGTCAACTGCGGTGCGGGCGGCGGCGGGCGCACGGCGGAGGGGCGGAAAACGCGGCGGGTACTGTTCCGCAGTGAGGTTCTCGCGTGGCCGCGCGGTCCGGGATCGCCCGGGAGCCTCCGTTCCCGTCGGCGGGCCCCGGCCCCCACCCCGTATCGACCCGCGAGGCAGACCCCCGTGAATCTGGACGACTTCTCCGACCTGATCGAACGCCCCGACGGGGGTGTACGGCGTGACGCCGAGGAACGCCGGGAGCGGTTCCTCGTGCCGCCCGGTGCGCTCGGCCGTCTCGACGAACTGGGCGAGTGGCTGTCCGCCGCCCAGCAGGCCGTGCCGGTCCGGCCGGTGGAGCAGGCCCGGGTGGTGCTGTTCGCGGGCGACCACGGGGTGGCGGAGCTGGACGTGTCGGGGCGTGCGGCCGGGACGGCGCACGAGCTGGTGCGGGCCACGCTGGACGGTACGACGCCGCTCGCCGTGCTGGCCCGCCGGTTCTCCGTGCCCGTGCGGATCGTCGACGCGGGTCTGGACTGCGATCCGGAGCTGCTGCCGGAATCCGTGGTGCGGACCCGGGTGCGACGGGGCAGCGGCCGGATCGACATCGAGGACGCGCTGACGGTCGAGGAGGCCGAGGCGGCGGTCCGGCTCGGCATGGCGATCGCCGACGAGGAGGCGGACTCGGGCACCGATCTGGTGGTGCTGGGCGATCTGAGCGTCGGCGGCACCACGGCCGCGGCGACCCTGGTCGCGGCGCTCTGCGGCACCGACGCCTCGGTCGTCACCGGACGCGGGGGCGCGGGCATCGACGATCTGGCCTGGATGCGCAAGTGCGCGGCGATCCGTGACGCGCTGCGCCGGGCCCGGCCGGTCCTGGGCGACCAGCTGGAGCTGCTGGCGACGGTCGGCGGGGCCGACCTCGCGGCGATGACGGGCTTCCTGCTCCAGTGCGCGGTGCGCCGGCTCCCCGTGATCCTGGACGGCGTGGTCTCCGCCGCCTGTGCGCTGGTCGGTCAGCGGGCCGCGTTCCGGGCGCCCGACTGGTGGCTGGCGGGCCAGCTGAGCGGTGAGCCGGCCCAGGCCAAGGCGCTGGACCGGATGGCGCTCAACCCGCTGCTGGACCACGGCGTCATCGTCGGCGAGGGAAGCGGCGCGCTGCTCGCGCTGCCGCTGGTGCAGGCCGCGGCCGCGCTGGCGGCGGAACTGCCCGAGCGCGCGCCGGAGGACGACGAGGAGCCGGAGGGCGACGAGGAATCCGGGGACGGCGTAGAGCCGGAGGCCTGAGACAGGACCCGGGCCGTCGGCACGCAGGGCGACGGCGAGCGGTGACGCGTACCCCCGGACGAAGCGATATGCCCCATATGATCGCTTTTCATGGGAGAGGTCCGCATGACCACCGAGGAGTCCACCTACGCCGCGGCCCGGCCGCCGAGCACCGAACGCTCGCGCCGGGGTGCGGCGTTCGCCCTCTGGTATCTGCGCGTCGTGTCGTTCCTCAATTTCCTCAGCGCCGTCTGGGTCACCTTCGGCCAGGACCTGCGCCGCCACAACACCGAGAACTACTTCACGCCGTATCTGCTGACGGCCGGGTTCTCCTCGGGCGTCGTCGCGCTGTTCCTCGCCGTGACGATGCGGCGGCGCAAGCGCGCCGCGTGGATCGTCAACATGGTGCTGAGCGGTCTCACCCTGCTGCTCTTCGCCGCGGTGATCGGCTTCCCGGAGATCCGCCGCTATCCGCAGAACTGGATCTCGCTTGCGCTGACGGCCTCCTTCGTCCTCGCCCTCGCGCTCGGGCAGCGGGAGTTCTACGCGAAGGGCGACCGCTCCAACCCGAAGCTGGCCGCCCTGGTGGCGGTCGGCGGGCTGCTGGTCACCTCGCTGATCGCGGCCGCTCTGGTCACCGTCACCAACCGGGCGCACGACGAATACCGTTCGACGTTCCTGGACCGCTGGCGCTACGGCACGCTGCGGCTGATCTCGGTGGCCTCCGACGACTCCCGCTTCCCCGGCATCACCGCCCCGGGCTGGGTGAACGTCGCCATCAACATCCTGTCCACGCTGCTGCTGATCGCCGTCGTCTACGCGGCGTTCCGCGCCCGGCGGGCGGTCGACCCGCTCAGCCCCGAGGACGAGGCGGCGCTGCGCGCCCTGCTCGACAAGCACGGCGACCGGGACTCGCTCGGCTACTTCGCGCTGCGCCGCGAGAAGAGCGCGATCTGGTCGCCGACCGGGAAGGCCGCGGTCACCTACCGGGTGGTCGGCGGGGTCTCGCTGGCCTCCGGCGATCCCCTCGGGGACCCGGAGGCCTGGCCCGGGGCGATCGCCCCCTGGCTGGCCGAGGCCCGCGAGCACGGCTGGATCCCCGCGGTGATGGGGGCGAGCGAGGAGGGCGGCACGGTCTACGCCCGGCACGGCATGGACGCCCTGGAGCTGGGTGACGAGGCGATCGTGGAGACCGCCGACTTCACCCTGGAGGGGCGGGCGATGCGCACGGTCCGCCAGGCGTACAACCGGGTCAGACGGGCCGGTTACGAGGTGACGGTGCGCCGGCACGCGGACATTCCCGCGGCCGAGATGGCCGAACTGGTGCGCCGCGCCGACGACTGGCGCGACGGCGCGACCGAACGCGGCTTCTCGATGGCGCTGGGGCGGCTCGGCGACCCTGCCGACGGGCAGTGCGTGATGCTGGAGTGCCGGGACGCGGGCGAGGACGGGCGCCCCGGCGAACTGCGCGCCCTGCTGAGCTTCGTGCCCTGGGGCCCGGCCGGCCTCTCCCTGGATCTGATGCGCCGTGACCGGGACGCCGAGAACGGGCTGATGGAGTTCATGGTGATCGAACTCCTGCAACGGGCCGGGACGATCGGGGTCACCCAGGTGTCGCTGAACTTCGCGATGTTCCGCTCGGTCTTCGAACGCGGCTCGCGGCTCGGCGCCGGGCCGGTGCTGCGGCTGTGGCGGTCGCTGCTCAGCTTCTTCTCCCGCTGGTGGCAGATCGAGTCGCTGTACCGCGCCAACGCCAAGTACCGGCCGATCTGGGAACCGCGCTACATGCTCTTCGAGCGGAGCGCCGACCTGCTGCGCATCGGCGTCTCCGCGGGCCGCGCGGAAGGTTTCCTGGAGGCGCCCGGACTGCCCAAGTGGCTGCACCGCTCGCAGCTCGGACCGCGCGGGTGACCGTGCCGGCCGTCCTCGGCCGGGCGGCGCGGGCCGAATGGGGGCCGCTGTGGGCGACCGTACGGGCGGCACTCGCCGCCGAGCGGCTGCGGGCCGTGCCGATGACGCTGGGCGCGGTCGGTCTGACCGGGCTGCTCCAGATCGTGCAGAACCGCTCCTGGGGCTACGGGCCGGTGCAGACCCTGGGGGCGGTGCGCGCCGAGGACCCGCTCTGGGCGGCCCTGCTGCGCACGCCGCTGTCGCTCTTCGTGCCCGCCCTGGACCTGCCGGTGTGGGGCGCGCTGGCCCAGATCCTGCTGGTCTTCGGGACGGCCGAGATCTGCCTGGGCCGGTGGCGGACGCTGCTGATCGCGTACGTCGCCACGCTGGCCGGGACGCTGTACGCGCGGATCGGCGTGGCCCTCGGCCCCGACGCCTTCCTGGGCCTGCCCGGCAGTGACGCCCGGATCGTCGACACCGGCCCCTCCGCCGCCGTCGTCGCCCTGGCGGTCTGTGTCTGCTGCGCCTACCGGGCCCGGTTCACCGGGGCCCTGGTGATCGCCGCGATGGTGGCGGAGGTCGTCGTCAAGGACAACCTGGCGGGCAAGGAGCATCTGGCAGCCATCGTGGCGGCGCTGGCCCTCTGCGCGGTCCCGGCGCTGCGGGTGCGGCGGCCTCCGCGGCGCCGTCAGGGCTTGGACGAGGGGGCGGGGACGCGGTCGGGGGCTCCGCCGATCAGGTCCTGGAAGCGGCGGCGGGGGCCGGCCCAGCGGACGTCGTGGTGGTAGGCGCGCAGCACCGCGCGGGAGCGGGCGCGGTGGCGGTGGCGGTAGAAGCGCCGGGCCCACGGCGAGGTGGGCCGGGCCAGCCGGACCGCCCCGACGACGGCGACGAACGGGACGAGGGTGCCGACCACCGCCATCCGCGCCTTGCCCTTGAACAGGGTGATCAGCACGAAGCCGAAGTTGACGACGAGGGTGAGGACGGCGCCGAGCCGGTTCTGCTGCTGGGTGTCGCTGAGATCGTCCACCCCGAGCGGCGAGAAGCCGCCGAGGACCAGCAGGACGAGCGCGGCGGTGAGGACCACCATCTCCACGCTCTGCCGGCCCTCCTCCGTCCAGTACACGTCGTCCAGGTGCAGGATCAGGGCGAACTCGTCCAGGACCAGCCCCGCGCCCACCCCGAACAGGACCGCGCAGATCCCCGCCGCGACGCCGTGCTGCCCGCTGGCGACAGCGCCGAATCCGCCGATCACGCTGAGCACCACCCCCGGCACCACATGGTGGATGTGCACCCCGCCGGGCGTGATGTTGCGGAAGGGGCCCTTCCCTGCCCGGATCATCCGGGTGATGACCCGGGTGACCGCGAAGGTCAGCACGAACGCGGCCAGGGCCAGGAGCAGCGGGAGCTTGCCCGGCTCGACGATGTTGCGGGCGAACCAGTGACCCATCCCACCCACTCCCGATCAACCACATATGCCCGCATACGCACGGCTTCGCCCCAATCTAGCGGGCGGGGCCTCCGATTAGCCTGCGGGCCGTGACCTCCCTGAACAGCCACGGGCTGCGCTTCGCCTTCGGCACGCTCACCGTGCTGCCCGTCCGTGTGACCCGCTGGGACCGGGACACCGCGCGCACCGGCATGCTCTGCGCCCCGCTGGCCGGCCTCGTCGTCGGGGTGCTCGCGGCGCTGCCCGGCTGTCTGCTGCTGCTCTGCGGTGCGGGCCCGCTCCTGGCCGCCGTCGCCTCGGCCGCGCTCCCGGCGGCCCTCACCCGGGGTCTCCACCTCGACGGACTCGCCGACACCGCCGACGGACTGGGCAGCGGCCGGCCGGCCGACGACGCCCTGCGGATCATGAAGCAGTCGGACATCGGGCCCTTCGGCGTGATCACCCTGCTGTTCGTGCTCCTCGCCCAGGTGGCGGTCCTCCAGCAGCTGTACGCCCGGGGCTGGGCCGAGGGCGCGGCGGCGGCCGTGGTCGCGGCGGTCACCGCCCGGCTCGCCCTCACCCTCGCCTCCCGGCGCGGGGTGCCCGCCGCCCGCCCGGAGGGACTGGGCGCCGCCGTCGCCGGCACCGTCCCGCCCGGGTCCGCCGCGCTCTGCGCCCTCGCCGCGGTGGCCGCCTGCGCCGGGGCGGGCGCCCTCCTCGGCGGGTCCGGGGCACCGCGCCACGCCCTGGCCGCGCTGGCGGGCCTCGTGGCGGCGCAGGTGCTGCTGCGGCACTGCGTGCGGCGGTTCGGCGGGGTGACCGGCGATGTGTTCGGCGCGCTGGCGGAGACGGCGGCGACGGTGACGCTGATGGGACTGGCCCTGGGCTGAGCCCGCCCCCCGTCAGGCCCCGGCCGCGCAGCTCTCGCGCCAGGCGCCCAGCTCGTACCGTTTGCGCAGCGAGCTGAGCCCCAGCTCCCGGGAGCGCTCGCAGAACCGGGCCGCCGGCAGTTCGTACTCGACGTGGTAGACCGGTTTGCCCGCCTTCACGAACGGGGTGAGCTTCTCGCACTCGTCGTACTGGGCGCACTGCTCGTTGACCGCGAAGTCGAAGTCCCCCACCAGCTCGGGGATCTGCGGCAGATCGTTCTTCAGGCCGACCGCGAGTCCGTGGCGGTGGGCGATGCGGGCGACCAGCCGGTTGTAGCGCAGCTGGTCGGCGGCGGTCAGCGGGAAGCCGGTGGGATTGCGGTAGCCGTCCATGTTGTCCGGCTCGACCGCGTCGAAGCCCTTCTTCGCGCACATGGCGATCCGGCTCTCCATCAGCGGCTCCAGGACGTCCACCTGCCGGATGTCGAGCCAGCGCTCGCCCTCCCAGCCGTTGCCCCGGCCCAGGAGCGCGGTGGGGAACCGGGCCGCGTCCGGGCGGAACTCCTCCCAGGCACCGGTGGACAGATAGCAGATGACCCTGCGGCCCGCCCGGTGCAGCGCCGCCACCTCGGAGGCGTCGCGGTCGAAGCCGTCGACGTCGTAGACCGGCACGTCCACCGAGGTGTCCAGCCGGCCGGAGAGCTGCCACTGCCAGTCGGTGCCCGGTTCGGGCTTCCAGCGCGCGGACGCGGGGCCTCCGGACGGGTCGGGCGGCGGGGCGGTCCGGGGCGCCGCCGTGCAACCGGCCAGCATCGCCAGAAGAATCAGTACGGTGGCGGACCGTACGGCCCGCCCGCCGGTCCGGGGCGTGGCCACCCGGTCGTGCATCGTCTCCCCCTCGTCGCCCGACCACCGCCGGCTCCCGGCCGCCGGTCGTCCCGCCCGGGACGGACGGCCCGGGGACCACCACCGTACGGGCCGGCACCGGGCACGGGCCCACCGCGCCGTAATCGGGCAGCAAAGGCGCGCGTAGGCTCATTCCCGGCACATCCGGGGGCGTCTACGATGCGCCGGGCACGGTCGCCCACCCCCTCGACCGACACAGAACTCAAACGGAAGCGAGATTTCACCACCGTGACTGCTCTCACTCTCAGCACTGCCGGTGCGGCGACGCTGCGCGCCGACGCGCTCGTCGTCGGCGTCGCCAAGGGCTCCAAGCCCGGAGACCTGGTCCTCGCACCGGGCGCCGAGGCCGTGGACAAGGCGTTCGGCGGGAAGCTCGCCACCGTCCTGCAGACCCTGGGCGCCACGGGTGCGGAGGGCGAGCTGACCAAGCTCCCCGCCCCCGACGGGCTGAAGGCCCCGGTCGTCGTCGCGGCCGGTCTCGGCCGGGCCCCGGAGAAGGACGCCGGTTACGAGGCCGAGGCGCTGCGCCGGGCCGCCGGCTCCGCCGCCCGCTCGCTCGCCGGTGCCAAGAAGGCCGGCTTCGCGCTGCCCGCCGCGACCGTCGAGGACGCCGCCGCCGTCGCCGAGGGCGCGCTGCTGGGCGCGTACGCCTTCACCGCCTACCAGGCCGGCGAGAACAAGCTCGCCCCCAAGGGCGACAAGCCCGCCGCGAAGCTCCCGCTGGCCGAGGTCGCCGTGCTGGGCGCCAAGCCCCGCGACAAGGCGTTCAAGGCCGCCGCCGAGCGCGCGATCGCGCTGGCCGAGGAGATCAACCGCGCCCGCGACCTGGTGAACACCCCGCCGAACGACCTGTACCCCGAGTCCTTCGCCGCCGTGGCCACCGCCGCGGGCAAGGAGCACGGCGTCAAGGTGCAGGTCCTCGACGAGAAGGCGCTCGTCAAGGGCGGCTTCGGCGGCATCCTCGGCGTCGGCCAGGGCTCGACGCACGGCCCGCGCCTGGTCAAGCTCGCCTACACGCACCCGAAGGCGGAGAAGACCCTGGCCCTGGTCGGCAAGGGCATCACCTACGACTCGGGCGGCATCTCGCTGAAGCCGGCCGGCCACAACGAGACGATGAAGTGCGACATGGCCGGCGCCGCCGCCGTGTTCGCCACCGTCGTCACGGCCGCGCGCCTGGGCCTGAAGGTCAATGTCA
The DNA here is from genome assembly GCF_042799575.1 of Streptomyces sp. NPDC057682. Taxonomy (NCBI): domain Bacteria; kingdom Bacillati; phylum Actinomycetota; class Actinomycetes; order Kitasatosporales; family Streptomycetaceae; genus Streptomyces; species Streptomyces sp. NPDC057682. The sequence continues at coordinate 18,750 of NZ_JBHVIN010000002.1, forward strand.
CCGGCTGGCTGGCGCTCGCCGAGAACATGCCGTCGGGCAGCGCCACCCGTCCGGGCGACGTGCTGCGCATGTACAGCGGCAAGACCGTCGAGGTCCTCAACACGGACGCCGAGGGCCGGCTGGTCCTGGCCGACGCGCTGACCCGCGCCTCCGAGGAGAAGCCGGACGCGATCGTCGACGTGGCGACCCTGACCGGCGCGATGGTGCTGGCCCTGGGCAACCGCACCTTCGGGATCATGGCGAACGACGACGCCTTCCGCACCTCGATCCACGAGATCGCCGACGAGACCGGCGAGGCCTCCTGGCCGATGCCGCTCCCGGCGGACCTGCGCAAGGGCATGGACTCGCCGACCGCCGACATCGCCAACATGGGCGAGCGCATGGGCGGCGGCCTGGTGGCCGGACTCTTCCTCAAGGAGTTCGTGGGCGAGGGCATCGCCTGGGCCCACCTGGACATCGCCGGCCCGGCCTTCCACGAGGGCGCGCCGTACGGCTACACGCCCAAGGGCGGCACCGGCTCCTCCGTCCGGACCCTGGTCCGGCTGGCCGAGCGCACCGCCGACGGCGACCTCGGCTGAGGCTCCGGCTCCCGTCGTCAGCGGCCCCGGGCATAGGTCCGGGGCCGCTGGTGTTCCCCCCATGGCTCCCCTGCGGGGCGCGGGCGGTTTCGCTCTGGACGAAACCCGGCCGGAGCGGCCCGCCCCCACGCAGCGGCGACCGTCCGGGACGGACGATCATCCGTCCCGGACACGGGCCCCGCGTCCCGCTCACCGTCAACAAGTGCGAAGATGGGTTCTCGGCAGGACAGGGCCCCCACCACAGGGCCGAAGACAAAGCGGCCGAACACCAGCCGACCGGCCGGTAACACCCCGAGGACGGGGCCCGGCGTACGGCGCACATGCATGGAGGACGTGACGTGGCGAACGACGCCAGCACCGTTTTCGACCTAGTGATCCTCGGCGGTGGTAGCGGCGGGTACGCCGCGGCCCTGCGCGGAGCGCAGCTGGGCCTGGACGTCGCTCTGATCGAGAAGGGCAAGGTCGGCGGCACCTGCCTGCACAACGGCTGCATCCCGACGAAGGCGCTGCTGCACGCCGGCGAGGTCGCCGACCAGGCGCGCGAGGCCGACCAGTTCGGTGTCAAGGCCACCTTCGAGGGCATCGACATGGCGGCCGTCCACAAGTACAAGGACGACGTGATCTCGGGCCTGTACAAGGGTCTCCAGGGTCTCGTCGCCTCCCGCAAGGTGCACTACATCGAGGGTGAGGGCCGGCTCTCCTCCCCCACCTCGGTGGATGTGAACGGCCAGCGCATCCAGGGCCGCCACGTGCTCCTGGCGACCGGCTCCGTGCCGAAGTCGCTCCCGGGCCTGGAGATCGACGGCAACCGGATCATCTCCTCGGACCACGCGCTGAAGCTGGACCGCGTCCCGAAGTCCGCGATCGTGCTGGGCGGCGGCGTCATCGGCGTCGAGTTCGCCTCGGCGTGGACGTCCTTCGGCACCGACGTCACGATCATCGAGGGTCTGAAGCACCTCGTGCCGGTCGAGGACGAGAACAGCTCCAAGCTTCTTGAGCGCGCGTTCCGCAAGCGCGGCATCAAGTTCAACCTCGGCACGTTCTTCCAGAGCGCCGAGTACACGCAGGACGGCGTCCGCGTGACCCTCGCCGACGGCAAGACCTTCGAGGCGGAGGTGCTGCTGGTCGCGATCGGCCGCGGCCCGGTCTCGCAGGGCCTGGGCTACGAGGAGGCCGGGGTCGCCATGGACCGCGGCTACGTCCTGGTCGACGAGTACATGCGGACCAACGTCGAGACGATCTCGGCCGTCGGCGACCTGGTCCCGACGCTCCAGCTGGCGCACGTCGGCTTCGCCGAGGGCATCCTCGTGGCGGAGCGGCTGGCCGGTCTGAAGACCGTCCCGGTCGACTACGACGGTGTCCCCCGGGTCACGTACTGCCACCCCGAGGTCGCCTCCGTCGGCATCACCGAGGCCAAGGCCAAGGAGCTCTACGGCGCGGACAAGGTCGTGGCGCTGAAGTACAACCTCGCGGGCAACGGAAAGAGCAAGATCCTCAAGACCGCGGGCGAGATCAAGCTCGTCCAGGTCAAGGACGGTGCCGTGGTCGGCGTCCACATGGTCGGTGACCGCATGGGCGAGCAGGTCGGCGAAGCCCAGCTGATCTACAACTGGGAGGCGCTGCCGGCCGAGGTCGCGCAGCTCATCCACGCCCACCCGACCCAGAGCGAGGCGCTCGGCGAGGCCCACCTGGCCCTGGCCGGCAAGCCCCTGCACTCCCACGACTGACGGTCGACCCGGGCGCGACGACCGACCACTTCCGCATTTTCGTTAGGAGCAACTGAAACCATGTCGGTTTCCGTAACCCTTCCGGCGCTCGGCGAGAGCGTCACCGAGGGCACTGTCACCCGCTGGCTGAAGGCCGAGGGCGAGCGCGTCGAGGCCGACGAGCCGCTTCTCGAAGTGTCGACCGACAAGGTCGACACCGAGATCCCGGCCCCCGCCTCCGGCATCCTGGCCTCGATCAAGGTCGCCGAGGACGAGACCGTCGAGGTCGGCGCCGAGCTGGCCGTCATCGACGACGGCACGGGCGCGCCGGCCCCCGCCGCGGCTCCGGCCGCCGAGGCCCCGGCCGCTCCGGCCCCGGCGCCCGCCGCCGAGGCCCCCGCCGCGCCGGCCCCCGCGGCCGAGGCTCCGGCCGCCGCGCCGGCCGGTGGTGCCTCCGGCACCGACGTCACCCTTCCGGCGCTCGGCGAGAGCGTCACCGAGGGCACCGTCACCCGCTGGCTGAAGGAGGTCGGCGAGGAGGTCACCGAGGACGAGCCTCTGCTGGAGGTCTCCACGGACAAGGTCGACACCGAGATCCCGGCCCCGGTCTCCGGCGTGCTGCTGGAGATCGTCGTCGGCGAGGACGAGACCGCCGAGGTCGGCGCCAAGCTGGCCGTCATCGGTGCGGCCGGTGCCGCTCCGGCCGCGGCCCCCGCTGCCGCCGCCCCGGCTCCCGCCGCGGCTCCGGCCCCGGCCGCTCCCGCCCCCGCTCCGGCGGCCCCGGCGCCGGCTCCGGTGGCACCTACGGCTCCGGCCGCTCCGGCCCCGGCTCCGGCTCCGGCTGCTCCGGCCCCCGCTCCCGCCGCCCCGGCTCCGGTCGCCGCTCCGGCTCCGGCCGCCCCGGCCGCGACCTCCGGTGACGACGGCGCGTACGTCACGCCGCTGGTCCGCAAGCTCGCCGCCGAGAACGGCGTCGACCTGGGCGCGGTCAAGGGCACCGGTGTCGGTGGCCGCATCCGCAAGCAGGATGTCGTCGCCGCCGCGGAGGCCGCCAAGGCCGCCGCCGCTGCCCCGGCGCCCGCCGCCGCTCCGGCCGCCGCCTCCAAGGCGCCGAAGCTGGAGGCCTCCCCGCTGCGCGGTCAGACGGTCAAGATGACCCGCATGCGCAAGGTCATCGGCGACAACATGATGAAGGCACTGCACTCGCAGGCCCAGCTGACCTCGGTCGTCGAGGTCGACGTCACCAAGCTGATGAAGCTGCGCGCCAAGGCGAAGGACGGCTTCGCGGCCCGTGAGGGCGTCAAGCTCTCCCCGATGCCGTTCTACGTGAAGGCCGCCGCCCAGGCGCTGAAGGCCCACCCGGTCATCAACGCCCGGATCAACGAGGACGAAGGCACCATCACGTACTTCGACTCGGAGAACATCGGCATCGCCGTGGACGCCGAGAAGGGCCTGATGACCCCGGTCATCAAGGGCGCGGGCGACCTCAACATCGCCGGCATCTCGAAGAAGACCGCCGAGCTGGCCGGCAAGGCCCGCGGTGGCGGTCTGACGCCGGACGACATGTCCGGTGCCACCTTCACCATCAGCAACACCGGTTCGCGCGGTGCGCTGTTCGACACCGTCATCGTGCCGCCGAACCAGGCCGCCATCCTGGGCATCGGCGCCACCGTGAAGCGTCCGGCCGTCATCGAGACCGCCGAGGGCACCGTCATCGGCGTCCGCGACATGACGTACCTCTCGCTCTCCTACGACCACCGTCTGGTGGACGGCGCGGACGCCGCCCGCTACCTGACCGCGGTCAAGGCGATCCTGGAGGCCGGTGAGTTCGAGGTCGAGCTCGGCCTCTGAGCACCCCGGCTGTAACCAGCCTCACCAGCGGCGCCCCCGTCCGGAACACTCCCGGGCGGGGGCGCCGCCGTATTGTCTAGACACCACCGGTCGCTCCGGCCGCCGCGTTGGTGCAGGCAGCACCGGTTTGCCCCGAAGGAGCCCCTCATGACCCCGCCCGTCGTCCACTCGCTGCGCGAACAGATCCGCGAGCACATCGTGGAGGGGATCGTCAGCGGGCGCTGGAAGCCGGGCGAGCGGATCGTGGAGCGGCGGATCGCCACCGAGCTGGAGGTCAGCCAGACACCGGTGCGCGAGGCGCTGCGCGAGCTGGAGACGCTGCGGCTGATCGAGTCGGCGCCCAACAAGGGCGTCCGGGTCCGCAACCTCACCGCCGCCGATCTGGAGGAGAGTTATCCGGTCCGGGCCGGCCTGGAGCAGATCGCCGCCGAGCTGGCGGCCCCCGGGCTCGGCGAGGACTGCTCGCTGCTGGCCCCGCACGTGGCGGCGCTGTACGAGGCGGACCGGCTGGCCGACGGGGAGGCCCAGGTGCGCCACACGGTCGGCTTCCACCGGGAGATGGTCCGGGCGGCCGGCAACGCGGTCCTGCTGCACACCTGGGAGGGGCTGGGCATCGAGGTGTTCACGGCGCTCTCGATCCGCTGGCTGGGCACGGTGCAGAAGTCCTACGCCGAGGAGCACGAGGCGCTCATCGAGGCGTTCCTGCGCAAGGACCCGGACATCGGGGTGCTCGTGAAGGCCCATGTGCTCGGCTGCGCGCCGCGCGCCTGAGCGCCGCCCGCGCTCCGGATGCCGCCGGGACGGGCGCGAGGGGTGATGCGCATGTGTCACCACGGGCGCTCTCCTGTGCAGACGAGCACCCCTTTTGACCGTTAAATCCCGTCACTCCGTGCCCCATTTCGCGGCACCGCATGCCAATTTCTTCATATCGAGAAGTTTTGCCTTTCATCCTTTGATCGATCATCGATCGGCGCCTTACAGTTCACTCCGCGGGCCCACCGGCCCCATCGCCCTGTCCTGCCAGTCAGGGACTTCTCCACCCCCCTCCTCACCGGAAGGCGGCGATCATGACCGACCCCGTAGGAAAGCTTCCGAGCGAGCTCGACCAGCTCCCGGACCGCGACCCGGAGGAGACCGCTGAATGGGCGGCCTCCCTGGACGCCGTCACCAAGGCGGCGGGCCCGCACCGTGCCGCGTACCTGATGCGCCGCTCGCTCCAGCACGCCGAGGGCGCCGGTCTCGCGCTGCCCAAGCTGCTGGAGACCGACTACGTCAACTCCATCCCCACGGCCGCCGAGCCCGCGTTCGACGGCGACCTGGAGATGGAGTCCCGGATCACCGCCTGGAACCGCTGGAACGCGGCCGCGATGGTCACCCGCGGCGCCCGCTACGGCGTCGGCGGCCACATCGCCACCTTCGCCTCGGCGGCCTGGCTGTACGAGACCGGCTTCAACCACTTCTTCCGCGGCAAGGAGGGGGACGGCTCCGGCGACCAGCTGTACGTGCAGGGCCACGCCTCCCCCGGCATCTACGCCCGCGCGTTCCTCGACGGCCGGCTCAGCGAGCAGCAGCTCGACAACTTCCGCCAGGAGGCGGGCGGCGACGGCCTGCCCTCCTACCCGCACCCGCGGCGGCTGCCCTGGCTGTGGGAGTTCCCCACGGTCTCCATGGGCCTCGGCCCGCTCTCGGCGATCTACCAGGCGCGCTTCAACCGCTATCTGTCCGGCCGGGGCATCAAGGACACCTCGAACTCGCACGTCTGGGCCTTCCTGGGCGACGGCGAGATGGACGAGCCCGAGTCGACCGCGGCCCTCGCGCTGGCGGCCCGCGAGAAGCTCGACAACCTGACCTTCGTCATCAACTGCAACCTGCAGCGCCTCGACGGTCCGGTCCGCGCCAACTTCCGCGTCGTGCAGGAGCTGGAGGGCGCCTTCCGCGGCGCCGGCTGGAACGTCGTCAAGACGCTCTGGGGCAACGCCTGGGACGAGCTGTTCCAGCTCGACACCACGGGCGCGCTGGTCCGCCGGCTCCGCGAGGTCCCGGACGCGCAGTTCCAGACGTACGCCACCCGTGACGTCGCGTACATCCGCGAGCACTTCTTCGGCGCCGAGCCCGCGCTGGCCGAGCTGGCGAAACTGCTCACCGACGCGAAGATCGCCGAGTGTTTCTACACCTCCCGCGGCGGCCACGAGGCCCGCAAGGTGTACGCGGCCTACCGCGCGGCCGTCGAGCACAAGGGCGCGCCGACCGTGATCCTCGCCCAGACGGTGAAGGGCTACACGCTCGGCAAGGGCTTCGAGTCCAAGAACGCCAACCACCAGATGAAGAAGCTGTCGATCGACGAGTTCAAGAGCATGCGCGAGCTGCTCGGCCTCCCGATCCCGGACAGCGCCTTCGCCGACGGCCTGGTGCCCTACGGCCACCCTGGCGCCGACTCCCCCGAGGTCCGCTACCTCCAGGAGCGCCGTGCCGCCCTCGGCGGCCCCGCGCCGGCCCGCCGCGTCCACGCCGTCGCGCTGCCCGAGCCCGAGGAGCGCGCGTTCGCCGCCCTCAAGAAGGGTTCCGGCAAGCAGGAGATGGCCACCACCATGGCCTTCGTCCGCCTGGTCAAGGACCTGATGCGGGACAAGCAGACCGGCAGGCGCTGGGTGCCGATCGTCCCGGACGAGGCCCGCACCTTCGGCATGGAGTCGCTCTTCCCGTCGGCCGGCATCTACTCGCCGCTGGGCCAGACGTACGAGCCGGTCGACCGCGACCAGCTGATGTACTACAAGGAGGCCACCGACGGCCAGATCCTCAACGAGGGGATCACCGAGGCCGGGGCCATGGCCGACTTCATCGCCGCCTCCACGTCGTACGCGACGCACGGCGAGACGATGATCCCGTTCTACATCTTCTACTCGATGTTCGGCTGGCAGCGGACCGGCGACCAGATGTGGCAGCTCGCCGACCAGCTCGGCAAGGGCTTCATCGTCGGTGCCACCGCCGGCCGTACGACCCTGACGGGTGAGGGCCTCCAGCACGCGGACGGCCACTCGCACCTGATCGCGGCCACGAACCCGGCGTCGCTCAACTACGACCCGGCGTTCGCGTACGAGATCGCGGTCATCGTCAAGGACGGTCTGCGGCGGATGTACGGCCCCGAGGCCGAGAACGTCTTCTACTACCTGACGGTCTACAACGAGCCGAAGCAGCAGCCCGCGATGCCGGCCGGGGTCGAGGAGGGCATCCTCAAGGGCCTGTACCGCTTCAAGGAGGGCACGCCCGCCAAGGCGAACGGGCCGCGCGCCCAGCTGCTGGCCTCGGGCACGGCGATCCACTGGGCCCTGGAGGCCCAGGAGCTGCTGGCCGCCGACTGGGGCGTCACGGCCGACGTCTGGTCCGCCACCTCGTGGGGCGAGCTGCGCCGGGACGCGCTGGAGTGCGACGAGGCGCTGCTCCGCGGCGAGCTGCGGGTGCCGTACGTGACCCAGGCGCTGGAGGGCGCACCGGGCCCGGTCGTCGCGGTCAGCGACTGGATGCGCCAGGTTCCGGACCAGATCAGCCAGTGGGTGGAGCAGGACTGGACCTCGCTCGGCACGGACGGCTTCGGCCTCTCCGACACCCGGGACGCGGCCCGCCGCCACTTCGGCGTCGACGCGCAGTCGGTCGTCGTCGCGGCCCTGGCCCAGCTGGCCCGCCGCGGTGAGGTCGACGCCTCCGCGGTCAAGGAGGCCCGCGAGCGCTACGGCCTCTGACGGCCACCGCTCCACCCCTGATGAGCCGGGCAGCACGCTCGGGGCCCCGCCCCGCGGCCACAATGGCCGTATGCGTGCTGCCCGGCTCATCAGAATGGTGCTGCTCCTCCAGTCCCGCCCCGGGATGGGGGCCGCCGAACTCGCCCGGGAGCTGGGGGTCTCGGAGCGGACCGTCACCCGGGACGCCCAGGCGCTGTCCGAGGCCGGGGTCCCGGTCTACGCGGAGCGCGGCCGGGCGGGCGGCTACCGGCTCGTCGGCGGCTACCGGACCGGGCTGACCGGTCTGGCCCGGGACGAGGCGGAGGCGCTGTTCCTCTCCGGTCTGCCCTCCGCGCTGCGCGCGATGGGGCTGGCCGACGCCGCGTCCACCGCCCGGCTGAAGGTGTCGGCGGCGCTGCTGCCCTCGCTCCGGGACGCGCCGGCCGGTGCCGCGCGGCGCTTCCATCTGGACGCGCCCGGCTGGTACCGGGAACCGGTCACCCCCGCCCTGCTGCCCGCCGTGGCCGGGGCCGTGTGGGACGACCGGCGGATCCTCACGCGCTACCGGCGGCCCGGCCGGGACGAGGACGCGGAGCGCGCGCTCGCCCCGTACGGGCTCGTCCTCAAGGCCGGGGTCTGGTACCTGTGCGCCCGTGCGGAGGAGGGTTTCCGGGTGTACCGGATCGACCGCTTCACGGCCGTCGAGGTCTCCGAGGAGCGGTTCGCGCGGGACGAGGACTTCGATCTCGCCGCGTTCTGGGAGTCCCGCGCGGCCGACTTCGCCCGGTCGATCCTGCGGTCCGAGGTGGTGCTGCGGCTCTCTCCGGCCGCCGTGGAGCGGCTGGGGCACGCCACGGACCGGGCCGCGGCCGGGGAGGCGCTGGCCGCGGCGGGACCGCCGGACGCCGACGGGTGGGTGACCGTCACCCTGCCGGTCGAGTCGCCCGAGGTCGCGTACGGTCAGCTGCTGGCGCTGGGCCCGGAGTTGGAGGTGCTGGCCCCGGCCGCGCTGCGCACCCGGTTCGCGGGGGCCGCGAGGGCCCTGCACCGGCTGTACGGGGACGGCGGCTGAGCGCGCTTCCGCGTGCGGGGGCCGCCGCCCGGACGGATCCTGGTCGCGTGATGGACGAGACGGAGTTCTGGGAGATCGTGGACCGCGCCCGCGAGGCCGCCGGCGGCGACCCCGAGGAGCAGGCCGATCTGATGGTCGAGCGGCTGGTGCGGCTCGATCCGGACTCCGTGCTGGACTTCGCCCGGCACTTCGAGGCCCGTTTCAACCGGGCCTACCGCTGGGACCTGTGGGGTGCCGCGGTCCTGCTCACCGGCGCGGCGGACGACGAGGGCTTCGACGCCTTCCGCTGCTGGCTGATCGGCCGGGGCCGGGACGTCTTCGAGGGCGCGGTGCACGATCCGGACGCCCTGGCCGGTCTGCTGGAGGACTTCGATCCGGAGCTGGACGGCGACGGGGAGGAGCTGGGCTACGCCGCCGACGAGGCGTACGAGCAGCTGACCGGGGTGGTCGCCCCGGACCTCGGGCTGCCGCCGCAGGCCGCCGAGCCGGACGGCACCCCGCTCGCCCTGGACGAGGACGCGGTGCTGGCGGCGCGGCTGCCCGCGCTGTGGGAGCGGTTCGGCGCGCTCACGGCGTGAGCGCGCGTCCCATCAGGACGTCGTCCACGTACCGCCCGTTCAGGAAGAACTCACCGGGCAGCACCCCCTCGACGACGAAGCCCTCGGAGGCGTAGAGCGCGCGGGCGGGGGCGTTGTGCCCGAGGACCCGGAGGGTCATACGGTTGGCCCCGGCCTCGCGGGCCGTCGCGCAGCAGGCCCGGATCAGGGCGCGGCCGATGCCCCGGCCGCGTGCCCAGCCGGCGACGGCGAAGCCCTGTATCTGCCGGACGTGCGTGTTGCAGGCCAGCGGGGTGGGCGGCACCGCCCGGATGTAGCCGGCCAGGGCGCGCTCCCCCGTCTCCGTCACGGCCTCCGCGACCAGCATGTCCTGCGGCCGGTGGCGTTCGTCGAAGAAGGGCGCGTACGGCGGCTGCGGGCGGGGCTGCACCTCGTGCAGCGTGGACCAGGCGCCCCGGTCGAGCGCGCCGAGCTCGGGGCCGTCCTCGGCGGCGGCGGGGCGGATCGAGTGGGCGGGGTGGTTCAGGGCTTCGGACATGGCGGCCACTGTGGCACGGACGCGGCGGGCGGGACAGGGCGGGCCCGGGGCGGTGGGGCGGGGCACGGTGAGCCCGGGGCGGCGGGCCGGGGTCGCGTCCGGCGGGCGGGCGATGGGGCAGGATGGGCCCATGGCTCACTCCCGTATCGCCGTCACCGGATCGACCGGACTCATCGGAGCGGCGCTGGTGCGCTCGCTGCGGGCCGACGGGAACGAGGTGGTCCGGCTGGTCCGCCGCCCCGCGCGTGCCGGTGACGAGGTGGAGTGGGATCCGCAGCGCGGTTTCGTGGACGTGGCCGGTCTGGTGGGGTGCGACGCGGTCGTCCATCTCGCCGGGGCCGGGGTCGGCGACCACCGCTGGAGCGAGGCGTACAAGCGGGAGATCCGGGACAGCCGGGTGCTGGGCACGGCCGCGATCGCCGAGGCCGTCGCCTCGCTGGACGTGCCGCCGAAGGTGCTGGTCTCGGGGTCCGCGATCGGTTTCTACGGCGACACCGGGGACCGGGCGGTCGACGAGGGCGCGCCGCCCGGCGACGGTTTCCTGCCGTCGGTGTGCGTGGAGTGGGAGGAGGCCACGGCCGCCGCCGAGGAGGCCGGGATCCGGACCGTGCACGCCCGCACCGGCTTGGTCGTCGCCCGGGAGGGCGGTGCCTGGGGCCGGCTCTTCCCGCTGTTCCGGGCGGGGCTCGGCGGCCGGATGGGCAACGGGCGGCAGTACTGGAGCTTCATCGCGCTGCACGACGAGGTCGCGGCGCTGCGCCATCTCGTGGACACCCCGGAGCTGTCCGGTCCGGTCAACCTGGCCGGACCCGCCCCGGTGACCAACGGCGAGGTGACGGCGGCGATGGGGCGGGTGCTGCGCCGTCCCACCCTGTTCACCGCGCCGGCCCCCGCGCTGCGGCTGGCGCTGGGCGACTTCGCCGAGGACGTGCTCGGCAGCCAGCGGGTGCTGCCGGGCCGGCTGCTGGACTCCGGGTTCGCCTTCGCCTTTCCGGGCATCGACGCGGCGATCCGCGCGGCCCTGCGCTGACGCCTCTCCCGACCGGACCCGTACGGGTGTGCGACCCCATGCACCGGTGCCCCGGGGCGCGCGCGACTGCGCACGATTCCGCCATGTCCCTAGCCTCGTGGGCGAACTCGCGCATTCCGGTGGCCGGTTGAGGGAAAGAGCCCCCCACTTGTTGCGCCGACTCGGGGAGGGCACGTGCTCAGCACGGCACACCACGCGGACGTCGTCATCATCGGGGCCGGGATCGCCGGCCTGTCAGCGGCCCACCGGCTGATCAGTGCGGGAGTCAGCGTCAGCGTCCTGGAGGCCGGCCCCCGGATCGGCGGCCGGATGGCCACCGACGAGGTGGACGGATTCCGGCTCGACCACATCGGACCGCTGCTCACCACCTCGTATCCGGAGCTGTACGGGACACCCGGGCTCGAAGGTCTCGCGCTGCGGACCTTCGACCCCGGCGTCCTCGTGCACAGCGCCGGTCACCGCCACCGGACCGGCGAGGTGCCGGGGCCCCGGGGCTCCCGCAGCGCACGGGGCGCGTTCAGGGCCGCGCGCGCCCTCGCGCACGCCCCCCGGGCTCCACTGGGCGGGGCCCTCACCGGAGCCATGGGCGGGGCGATCGACCAGGCCCGGCTGGGGGTGGCGCTGGCCCGGCTCGCTGCCACGCCCCGCTCGCGCGTCCTGGCCCGGCCCGAACGGGCCGCGCTCGACGCCCTGTCGGGGCGCGGGCTGTCCGCCCGTACGCTCAACGGCTTCGTCCGCCCGCTGCTGACCGCGCTGCTCAGCGATCCCGGGCTCACGACGTCGAGCCGCTACGCCGATCTCGCCCTGCGCGGCTACGCGAGCGGCCGGCTCTGTGTGCCGGAGGGCGGTTCGTCGGCGCTGCCCGAACTGCTCGCGGCGGCGCTGCCGCCCGGCACCGTCCGCACCGGTGTGCACGTCACGGCGGCCGACATCACCTCGGTGCGCACCAAGGAGCACGGCGAACTGGGCTGCCGTTCGCTGCTCCTGGCGACCAACGCGAGTGCCGCCGCCGAGCTGCTGCCGGGGCTGCGGGTGCCGCCCTTCCGCCCGGTCACGGTGGTCCACCACACCGCGCCCGCCGCCCCGCCGACCGGGGCCTCGCTGCTGCTGGACGCCGACCGGTCGGGCCCGGTGGCGCACACCGCGGTGATGAGCGAGGTGGACCCCTCGCGGGCGCCGAAGGGCCGGGCGCTGATCAGCTCGACGGTGCTCGGCACCCGTCCGGCCGATCTGGACCGGACCGTGCGCGCGCATCTGGCGGCCCTGTACGGCGTGCGCACGGACGACTGGGAGCTGCTGGCCGTCCACCACGATCCGGAGGCCGTGCCCGCGATGGAGCCCCCGCACGACCCGCAGCGCCCGGTGCGGGTGCTCGCGGGGCTGTACGTGTGCGGCGACCACCGCGACACCGGCACCGTCCAGGGCGCCCTGTCCTCCGCCCGGCGGGCCGCCGCGGCGATCCTGGACGACCTCGGCGTACGGCACGCGGACCGCGGCTCAGCGGCGCTCCCCGAGGCCGCGTAGGAGCCATGCGGGCGGGCGGCGGCGGGGCTCGGCACCCGCGGCGACGCGGCACCGGGCGCCCCGTCTGCCCCGCGCCCTCGGCCCCGCGCCGCCGTCCCGGGTCAGCCCAGGGCGGCGACCCGCTCGCGGTAACCGCGGACGGCGGCGGCGTCCCGGAAGGGCTCCAGCCGCCGTTCGAAGTCGCGTACGTACTCGGTGGCCCGGACCGAGCGCATCTCGGCGGCCTGCTGGGCGGCCTCCGCGCCGAGCCGGCAGGCCTGGTCCAGCTCGCCGAGGCCGAGCCGGGCGGAGGCCAGCACCACCCGGCAGAAGAGCCGGCTGCGGGCGTACGCGGGCGCGCGCAGCTGGAGGGAGCGCTCGGCGTACTGGGCGGCGATCCGGTACTGCTGGAGGTCGCGGTGGCAGTGGCCGAACTCGTCGGCGAGCTGCGCCTCGTCGAAGAAGCGCGCCCAGTACGGCACCTCGTCGCCGGGGCGGGAGGTCTCCAGCGCGCGTTCCGCCCGGGTCAGCGAGGCCGTGCACGCCTTGGCGTCGCCGAGCACGCCGTGACCGCGCGCCTCGACCGCGTGGAGCAGGGCGAGGACGGACTGGGGCGCGGCGGAGCCGACGCCCTGCTGGGCCACCCGGGCCAGCTGCACCGCCTCCCGGCCGTGCCCGAGGTAGACCGCCTGGCGGCTCATGGTGATCAGCACGAAGCTGCCGTAGGCCCGGTCGCCGGCGGCCTGGGCGAGCCGCAGCGCCTGGACGAAGTAGCGCTGGGCGAGGCCGTGGGCGGCGATGTCGTACGAGGTCCAGCCGGCGAGCCGGGTGAGGTCGGCGGCGGCCGCGAAGAGCCGGCGGCCGGTGGCCTCGCCGTAGGTGCCGCGCAGCATCGGCTCGGTCTCGTGCTCCAGATAGCGCACGAGCGCCTGGCGGGCGTGGCCGCCGCCGTAGGCGTTGTCCAGGGTGCGGAAGAGTTCGGCGACCGAGCGGAGCGCCGCCACGTCGCCGCTGCCGACCCGCTGGCCCGAGCCGCGTTCGGTCTGCCGCTGCCGGGGGACGCCGGGCGGCGCTCCGGCCGGGGCCTGCGGTCCGCCGGGCCGGGCGGGGGCGGGGCCGCGCAGTCCGTGCCGGGCGCCCTGCTCGGGCACGGCGCCCCCGTGCGGTCCGGGGGTGCCGGACCCGGGGCGGGGGCCCTGAGGGGTCCTGGCGGGGCCCGCCGGGGTCTCACCGGGACCGCCGCGCGCCACCCACTCGTCGGCGCGCCCGATCAGCCAGTCCCGGCTGGGCACGACCAGCCCCGCCGGGGTGAAGGCGATCTTCCGCAGTTCGGCGTGGCTGCCGGAGTCCTTGCGCCAGAGTCCGCTGACGATGTCGACGGCCTCGGCGGGGGTGGCGGCGAACTCCAGCCCGGCGTAGACCGGCGCGCAGGCGTCCAGCCCCAGGTCCTGCGCGGAGAGCCGGCGTCCGAGCCGGCGGGTGAAGACCTCGGCGATCAGCGCCGGTGTGGTGCCCCGGGGCTGCTGGCCGCGGAGCCAGCGGGTCACGGAGGTCTTGTCGTACCGCAGATCGAGGCCGTGCTCCAGGCCGAGCTGGTCCACCCGGCGGGCGAGCCCGGCGTTGGAGAACCCGGCCTCGGTGATGAGCGAGGCGAGCCGGCGGTTGGGGGTGCGCTGCGGAGGTCGTTCCGACATCAGCTGTACGGTCTCCTGCCTTCGGGTCAGGGACAGGCCTCCGGACGGGCCCTGGGGAACGGCGTGAATTTAACGGCCCCCGGGACGGCCTCAGCGGCCATCGCTTCACTTTCATCCGATCGTGTGAGGATTGGGGGCGGCGCTGACGGGAACACCTGCCGGGCCCCCGTTCCGGCCCCGGTCGTACAGTGGCTGAGGCGCGATGCGACGCGGCGTGGCAGTACGGGGACACCCCCCGCACCCACGGCACCGCAGGAAGAGAGGCAGCAGCCGTGACCGAGCTCCGGTTCGTCCGTCTGGGATTCGGCGAGCAGGCGGTCGACTATCAGGAGGCCTGGCAGAAGCAGCGCGAGGTGCACGCGGCGCGGTTCGAGGACACCGTCCCCGACACCTGCCTGCTGCTGGAGCACCCGCCCGTCTACACCGCCGGCCGCCGCACGGCCGACAGCGAGCGCCCGCTCGACGGCACCCCGGTCATCGACGTGGACCGCGGCGGCAAGATCACCTGGCACGGCCCCGGCCAGCTGGTCGGCTACCCGATCCAGAAGCTGCCCCGCCCGGTCGACGTCGTGGCGCACGTGCGCCGGCTGGAGGAGGCGCTGATCCGTACGGCCGCCGAATTCGGTGTGGAGACCTCCCGGGTCGAGGGCCGCAGCGGCGTCTGGGTGCTCGGCGACCCGGTCGAGCAGCGCCCGGCGCTCGGCGGCCTCTCGCTGGACTTCGACCCCCGGCTCCAGGACGAGGAGTTCGACGCCCGGCTCAACGGCCCGGAGTACGCCCCGTCCAACGCCGGCCAGCGCCGCGAGGACCGCAAGCTGGCCGCCATCGGGATCCGGGTGGCCAAGGGCGTGACCATGCACGGCTTCTCGTTCAACGTGAACCCGGACAACACCTGGTTCGACCGGATCGTGCCGTGCGGCATCCGGGACGCGGGCGTCACCTCGCTCGGCTACGAGCTGGGCCGCGACATCACCATCGCCGAGGTGCTCCCGGTCGTCGAGAAGCATCTGCGGGACGTCCTGGAGAACGCCGAACTCGCCCCGCGCACGATCGCGCGCGACGACGACGCCATGGCCACGGCGTGACCCACGGAACACCGGTCCGGGAATAGGACCTGTCGGCCCCAGGTTGGGCAGACGTAAAGCCGAACGAACCACGGGCGTACCCTGGTGTTCGCCGAAGAATCCAATGCAGTGAAAGCAAAGGGGAGTGCCGGAGTGTCTGTCGCACCCGACGGGCGCAAGATGCTGCGCCTGGAGGTCCGGAACAGCCAGACCCCCATCGAGCGCAAGCCCGAGTGGATCAAGACCCGGGCGAAGATGGGCCCCGAGTACAACCAGCTGCAGAAGCTCGTGAAGAGCGAGGGTCTGCACACGGTGTGCCAGGAGGCCGGCTGCCCCAACATCTTCGAGTGCTGGGAGGACCGCGAGGCCACGTTCCTCATCGGCGGTGACCAGTGCACCCGGCGCTGTGACTTCTGTCAGATCGACACCGGCAAGCCGCAGGCGCTGGACCGGGACGAACCCCGCCGCGTCGGCGAGTCGGTCGTCACGATGGACCTGAACTACGCCACCATCACCGGCGTCGCCCGCGACGACCTGGAGGACGGCGGTGCCTGGCTGTACGCGGAGACCGTGCGCCAGATCCACGCGCTGACCGCGGAGCGGGAGGCCGGCCGCACCAAGGTCGAGCTGCTGATCCCCGACTTCAACGCGGAGCCCGCCCAGCTCGCCGAGGTCTTCTCCTCGCGCCCCGAGGTGCTGGCGCACAACGTGGAGACGGTGCCGCGCATCTTCAAGCGCATCCGCCCCGGCTTCCGCTACGAGCGCTCCCTGGAGGTCATCACCCGGGCCCGTGAGGCCGGTCTGGTGACCAAGTCCAATCTGATCCTCGGCATGGGCGAGACCCGCGAGGAGGTCAGCGAGGCGCTGCGCGACCTGTACGAGGCGGGCTGCGAGCTGATCACGATCACCCAGTACCTGCGCCCGTCGGTGCGCCACCACCCGGTGGAGCGCTGGGTGAAGCCGCACGAGTTCGTGGAGCTGAAGGACGAGGCCGACGCGATCGGCTACTCCGGTGTGATGTCCGGGCCGCTGGTCCGCTCCTCGTACCGGGCCGGCCGGCTCTTCCAGCAGGCGATGGACCGGCGCGGGGCGACGGCCGCGGCCGGGGCGCCGACCGCGTGACGTCACCCGTGTGAATCCCGGCGCAGGCACCGCCCCGGCGGTCACCGCCGGACCGAAGCGGCTCGTACGCTCCTCGCAGGCCGGGGGCGCGTATGGGCCGCTTCGGCGTGCGCGGCGCGCTCATCGGGGTTTCATTGGTGTGTGACCGACCGGCCACGCGCTGGTAACACCGAGCCGCGACCCTGGGTGCAACGCTCGTTCCCGTCACTCCGTCCGCGCAGCACATCCCGCCCGCCGGGCCCGCCCGGTGCGCGCATCCGTTCCGAGGGGACTTCCACGATGCAGGCCGTGCCGGTACGTGCCACCGCCCTCCCGTCCGTCACGGGCGCCCTCCGCGCCGTCGAGTCGCTGCTCCTGGCCGGCGGCCAGCGCACCGCCCGCCGCAACGCCTGGACGGCGGTCCTGGAGGACCGCCGCCGGGCCGAGGACCGCGTCGCCTCCGCGCACGTACTGGAGGCCGTGGCGGACCACCGTTCGAAGGCCACGTAAACTTCATTGCATGGCGAGGAAGGCAAACACCACTGAAGGCGCGGACAGCGCCGAGAACGCGGGGCGGCTCAAGCAGATCGCCCTGACCTACAAGATGACCAGGCGGACCGACCCCAAGATCGGTCTTGTCGTCGCGGGTGTGGGAATCGTCACCTTCGGTGTCCTCCTCGCGATCGGTTTCTTGATCGATCACCCGATCTACCTGGGCATCCTGGGCTTCGTGCTCGCTCTCCTCGCGATGGCGATCGTCTTCGGACGGCGCGCCGAGCGGGCGGCCTTCGGCCAGATGGAGGGCCAGCCGGGTGCGGCGGCGGCGGTGCTCGACCGCGTCGGCCGGGGCTGGACCACGACGCCGGCGGTCGCGATGAACCGCAACCAGGACGTCGTCCACCGGGCCGTGGGCAAGGCGGGCATCGTGCTGGTGGCGGAGGGCAACCCGAACCGGGTGAAGAGCCTGCTCGCCGCCGAGAAGAAGAAGATGGCCCGCATCGTGGTCGACGTGCCCGTGCACGACATCATCGTCGGCAACGGCGAGGGTCAGGTGCCGCTCAAGAAGGTGCGCACCAAGATGCTGAAGATGCCGCGCGTGCTGACCGGCCCGCAGGTGACGGCCGCCAACGACCGGCTGCGCGCCATGGGCGACCTGATGAGCAACATGCCGCTGCCGAAGGGCCCCATGCCGAAGGGCATGCGGATGCCGCGCGGCGGAAAGATGCGCTGACCCGCCACGGACGGACGAAGAGGGCGGGCGTGAACCGAATCGGTTCGCGCCCGCCCTCTTCTCGTCTCCCGCAGTCCGGCCCGCGCGGGTCTCAGATGCGCACCTGGACGGCGCGGCCCAGCCGGTCGTGCACGCCCCGCCCGTCGCGGTCCCAGACCAGGGCCGGGATCACCAGGCAGAGCAGCAGGCTGCGCACCAGCGCCCGCCCGAACCCCAGCGGTCCGCCGTTCTCCGAGACGACCCGGACGCCCATCAGACGCTTGCCCGGAGTGCAGCCGATGGTACCGACGGTGAGCACGCTGAGGACGAAGAAGATCCCGAGCGCCCAGTTGCCCGCGGCCTGCTGGTCACCGCGAGCGAACAGCCCGTATGCGATCAGCATGCACAGGGCCCAGTCGATGAAGAGCGCGCCGAAGCGCCGCCCGAGGGGCGCCATGGCCCCCGGTCCCTGCTCGGGAAGCCCGAGCCGCTTGCCCCGGTACCCGAAGTCGGCGCCCATCTCCTCGGCGGCCGCACGCGGCCCGGAGAGCCACGATCCGATTGCTTGCCTGTTGTCCACCCGACCACGGTACTGCGCCCCTCCCGCGGCCCCGCCCGGCGGGGGCGGGCCACGGCCGTGACACGCGTCCGGAACAGGGCCGGAACGCCGCCGGAACGACCCCGGAGCAGAGGAAGGAGGCGCCGGTCACACCCGCCCCGGTTAACTTCGGCGAAACAAATGGGTCATGCTTGAGAAATCCGGTCTGCCTATGGTCGGGTCCAGCGTGGGCCACCGCACTGGCCGCACCACGAGCTACCACCCCGTTCCTCTCCGGACGGGAGTAGGAGGAGTTGGATGTTCCAGAACGCCGACGACGCGAAGAAGTTCATCGCCGACAACGACGTCAAGTTCATCGATGTCCGGTTCTGCGACCTGCCCGGTGTGATGCAGCACGTCACGGTCCCGGCGGCGACCTTCAACCCGGCCGACGAGCTTGCCTTCGACGGCTCGTCGATCCGCGGCTTCCAGGCCATCCACGAGTCCGACATGTCGCTGCGCGCGGACCTGTCGACCGCCCGGGTCGACCCCTTCCGCCGCGACAAGACCGTCAACATCAACTTCTTCATCCACGACCCGATCACCGGCGAGCAGTACAGCCGTGACCCGCGGAACGTGGCCAAGAAGGCGGAGGCCTACCTCGCCTCCACCGGCATCGCCGACACGGCGTACTTCGGCCCGGAGGCCGAGTTCTACGTC
The DNA here is from genome assembly GCF_042799575.1 of Streptomyces sp. NPDC057682. Taxonomy (NCBI): domain Bacteria; kingdom Bacillati; phylum Actinomycetota; class Actinomycetes; order Kitasatosporales; family Streptomycetaceae; genus Streptomyces; species Streptomyces sp. NPDC057682. Next base: position 37,628 of record NZ_JBHVIN010000002.1, read on the forward strand.
TTCGACAACGTCCGCTTCCAGACGTCGGCGAACGAGAGCTTCTACCACATCGACTCCGAGGCCGGCGCCTGGAACACCGGCGCGGTCGAGAACAACCGCGGCTACAAGGTCCGCTACAAGGGCGGCTACTTCCCGGTCTCGCCGGTCGACCACTTCGCCGACCTGCGCGCCGAGATGTCCCTGGAGCTGCAGAACAGCGGTCTGGAGATCGAGCGCCAGCACCACGAGGTCGGCACCGGCGGCCAGGCGGAGATCAACTACAAGTTCAACACGCTGCTCGCCGCGGCCGACGACCTGATGCTCTTCAAGTACATCGTGAAGAACGTCGCCTGGCGCAACGGCAAGACCGCGACCTTCATGCCGAAGCCGATCTTCGGCGACAACGGCTCGGGCATGCACGTCCACCAGTCCCTGTGGGCCGGCGGCGACCCGCTGTTCTACGACGAGCAGGGCTACGCGGGCCTCTCGGACACCGCCCGCTACTACATCGGCGGCATCCTCAAGCACGCCCCGTCGCTGCTGGCCTTCACCAACCCGACGGTGAACTCCTACCACCGTCTGGTGCCCGGCTTCGAGGCCCCGGTCAACATGGTGTACTCGCAGCGCAACCGCTCCGCCGCGATGCGCATCCCGATCACCGGCTCCAACCCGAAGGCCAAGCGCGTCGAGTTCCGCGCCCCGGACCCGTCGTCCAACCCGTACCTGGCCTTCTCCGCCCTCCTGATGGCCGGCCTCGACGGCATCAAGAACAAGATCGAGCCCGCCGAGCCGATCGACAAGGACCTCTACGAGCTGGCTCCCGAGGAGCACGCCAACGTCCAGCAGGTCCCGACGTCCCTCCCGGCCGTCCTGGACGCCCTGGAGGCGGACAACGAGTACCTCCAGGCCGGCGGCGTCTTCACGTCCGACCTGATCGAGACGTGGATCGACTACAAGCGCACCCACGAGATTGCCCCGATCCAGCTGCGCCCGCACCCGCACGAGTTCGAGCTCTACTTCGACCTCTAGATCGCGGATCGCGTACACGCACGGGCCGGGCCCGCTCCTCCTCGACGGAGGGGCGGGCCCGGCCCGTTTCCGTGCCCGCCCGGTGGCTCAGCCGCGGTGCCGGCGGAAGCCGATGTACGCGTAGCTCTCCCCCTTGCGCGGGGCACGGGTCCAGGAGCGGGTGGGGAAGGTGTGGAGGGCGCCGCGGGCGAGGGCGAAGCGGGGGAGGGAGAGGTTCAGTTCGGTGTGGAGGGCGGTCAGGAAGCGGCGCTCGTTGGCGAGGGGGGTGTCCTCGGGCCGGAAGAGCCGGGTGGGGTCCAGGGCCTCGGGTATCGCCCCGGAGCGCTCGGTCCCGGTGTCCCGGACGGTGAACGCGTAGAGCTCGCGGCCCTGTTCGGCGACGGAGAGGTGGAAGGCGGAGCGGTCGGAATCGGGGTCCTCGCGTCGGGGGTCGTTCCAGACCACGACCGCGCGGCCGGTGGCGGAGGCGGCCGCGGCGGGGGAATCGAGGCGGTCGCCCACCAGGTGGGACTCGCCGTCGAAGGCGAAGGCCCAGCCCTCGGCGGTGCGGCCGACGCTCACCGTGGCCCGGTCCTCCCACGGCTCGGCGTCGTCGAGACCGCGTCGGTCACGCCGGTGGTGGGGGGTCATGCGCAGGTTCACGGGGCCGCCCAGGGCGGCGCCCTCCCCGCCCAGCAGTGCGGGCAGCCGGTCCGGGGACGCGTCCTCCACCCAGACGCAGCGGTAGCCGGAGAAGGAGGGCTGGTAGCCGTCGGGCTCGGTGATCCAGACGAGGCCGGGCGGGTCGAGGTCGGGCACGGGGGCGGGGGCCGGGCCGCGCTCGCCGGAGCGGGGTGTGGCGAGGAGTTCGGCGCCGCGCTCCGGGGTGATCAGCGGGCCGAGGTACGGGTCGGCGAGCAGACCGACCGGGGCGATCAGCGAGGGGCCGGTGGTCTCCCACTCCGGAAGGCCGGCGCGCAGCGTGCGCCAGGCGGCGTCCGTCGCGCCCCAGCGGGCCTCGTCCCGGGCGCGGGCGACGGCCCGGCCCCAGGCGCCCTCGGGCGCGTAGCGGTGGGTGCCGTCCCGGACGGCACCGACGAGGGCCTCGGCCGTCTCCCGGGGGACGCCCCGTGCGGCGATCATCCCCAGCCAGTGGTCGTCCCCGCCCGGCCGCCAGGTGCCGCGGCCGGGGTCCAGGGCCTGCACGGGCAGGAACTCGGACAGATAGCGGGGGTCGCCGACCAGCATGCCGTAGTCCTGGCGGCCGTTCGGCGCGAGGAACTGCCGGATCTGCTGGAGCAGCACATGGCTGTGCGGCCGGCCGAAGGAGCCGGCGTCCTCCAGCAGCGGCACGGCCTCCTCGTACCGTCCCCGCAGGGCCAGCCGCCGGGCCTCCTCGACATGGGCGTCCTGGGCGCGCGTGGTCGCGTTCACGAAGCCTGGCTGTGCGGCGCGGTCGCCGTGGAAGCCGCGGTACATGTCCTCCATGTACGCGTGGAAGGAGGCGTAGCGCTCCGGGTACTCACCGCCCCAGCCCTGGTAGACGTACAGGGCCCATTCGCCGTCCTCGTCCGTGTCACCCGGGTCCAGGAGGGCGTGCGACATGTCGGAGTCGGTCTCCAGGCGCAGCGCGCGGGTCCACATCCCGGCCATCAGGACGTCCTCGCGGCGCGGGTTCTCGCCCAGGTTCTCCTCGTACATCGGGGTCATGTCGAAGGGGTCCCCGAACCAGTCGACGTCCTCGGCGCCGCCGAGCCGGTAGATCCCGGCGCTCTGGTCGACCTGCCATCCGTTGCTCGCGGCCAGGAAGCCCCGGTACGAGGGCGGCAGCCGCCGTCCGAGCCGGGCCTCGGCGGCTGCGATCGCGGCCTCGGACGCCCCCGGCACGCCGAGCCGGCGCGGCCCCTCCCCCGGGTCCTCGTCCGCTTCCTCGTCGGCCTCGTCGTCGGAGGGGACCCACTCGTCCTGCCAACGCCCGAGGAATGCCTGCCAGTCGAAAGAACCTTCACTCATGGCCCGGATGGTGTCATCCGGCACCGACAACGCCGCCGTCGCGCCCGTTCAGGCGCCGGCGTCGTGCACGATCTGGATGAGGTTGCCGCAGGTGTCGTCCAGCACCGCCACCGTCACCGGCCCCATCTCCAGGGGCTTCTGGGTGAAGCGCACCCCGAGTGCGCCCAGCCGGGCGTACTCGGCGGGCACGTCGTCCACGGCGAAGGACGCGGCGGGGATGCCGTCCTTGACCAGGGCAGCCTTGTACGGCTTCACGGCGGGGTGGCCGTCGGGCTCCAGGAGCAGTTCGGTGCCGTCGGGCGCCTCGGGCGACACCACGGTCAGCCAGCGGTCCGCACCCACGGGCACCTCGTGCTTCTTCACGAAGCCCAGCACCTCCGTGTAGAAGCGCAGGGCCTTGTCCTGGTCGTCGACGAAGACGCTGGTCAGATGGATGCGCATGAGGCTTCTCCGGGTCGGTGCGGCGGTGGCGGCTCAGTGTCGCAGGGCCTTGCCCACTTCGGCCTTCACGTCTCCTTCGAGCGTGCGGTTGCTGCGGGCCGTGGCGTCCTTGGTGCCCTTGGCCGCGACGTCGTCGACCGTGACCACGACCGTGTCGAGGAGGTTGCCGCTCGCGTCCTCGAAGTCGACCTGGACGGCATAGGACTGCGTGCTGTCGGTGCTGTTGGTGACGGTGATCTTCGAGGTGGCCCGGCCGTCGCCGTCGATCGTGGCGGCGGCCGCCTTGACGTCCCCGCTCGCGTTCACGCCGTCCTTGATGTCGTTGAGCTTGTCCCCGGCGGCGGCCGTCGCGGAGGCCACGGCGTCGGCCCCCTTGGAGGCGGCGGACGAGGCCGCGGAGGCCGCCTTGGAGACCGTGCTCGACGCGGTGTCCCCGTCGTCGGAGCAGGCCGTGGCCGTCGCGGCGATCACCGCCGCCACCAGCACCGCGCCCGCGCCCCGTACGCCTCGCCTCGCCATGGTGCCTCCCAGCACTCGCCGTGTCGGAGCCAGTCAACGGGGCGGCGGGGGCGGGCGCACCCGGGGCGGGCGGTGGTTGGGCCGGACGGGCGGCGGGGTCGCGGGACCGGGCCGGAGCACCGAGGGTGGGGGGATGGACGAGCCGGCCGCATCCCCGAGCCCCGCTCCGGAACCCGCGCCCGGGTCCGGGCCCCGGCGACGGCTGTGGCCGTGGGTGCTCGTGATGATCCTGGTGCTGCTGGCCCTGGGGGCCGGCGCGGTCTCCGCCGTACTGGCGCGGGAGGCGCACAGCGCGGGGGCCAGGACCCTGCACATCCGCTACGAGGTGACGGGGGCGGCCGAGAACGTGACCCTCACGTACAGCACCTGGCGGGACGACGAGCTGGCGACCGGGCGGCTGACGCTTCGCCGGCTGCCGTGGGCCGGGGAGGTGGACACGAAGGGCTTCATGGACGGCGGTTCGTTCACCGTCACGCTCGGCGGGTCCGGGGGCCGTGTGGCCTGCGCGGTGACCGTGGACGACGGCACCCGGCGGACCGCCACCGCCTCGGGGCCCTTCGCCACGGCCTCGTGCGACGGCTTCTGAGCGGCCGGCCACCGCACCCCGCCCCCGCCCGGAGAGGTCCGGACGGGGGCGGGGTGCGTGCCGGGGTGCGTGCGGGTCAGCGGCCGTAGCGGATGAGGGCGCGGACCATGCGGCACGTGGTGTCGGACGGCGGGTGGATGCCGATGCGCTCGGCGGTCGTGCGTATCCGGGCGTTGCTCGCGGTCGACGGGTGGTGGACGCCCGTGTCGAGCAGCACGATCGCCAGGCGCATCGCCTTCAGCCGGCGGTTGTGCGCGACGTACCACTCGCGCGGACGGCCGGCGGGAAGGCGCTTCTTCCTCAGGGGCTTGTGGACGGGCGGGGTCGTGACTGCGGCAACGGTCATGGGCAACCTCCTGGCGCGGTGGCGTGACTCTGCGGAACCCTCACGAACTACCCCCATTTTACTGCCCCCCACTGACAATCGCCCCTGGCCAGAGGGGTTTTCGGGGATCCATCCCGTACCTTTGGCCCCATGGAGATCTGGATCAATCCCGCCTGTTCCAAGTGCCGTTCCGCGGTGAGTCTGCTCGATGCGGAGGGGGCCGACTACACCGTCCGCCGCTATCTGGAGGACGTGCCCTCGCCCGACGAGATCCGGGCCGTGCTCGGCCGTCTCGGACTGGAGCCGTGGGACATCACCCGTACCGGGGAGGCCGAGGCCAAGGAACTCGGCCTCGCGGACTGGCCGCGCGACGCGGACGCCCGCGACCGCTGGATCACCGCCCTCGCCGAGCATCCGAAGCTGATCCAGCGGCCGATCATCACGGCGGACGACGGCACGGCCGTGGTGGGCCGCACCGACGAGGCGGTCCGGGACGCGCTGGGGCGGTGAGCGGACCGCCCGGGCCGGATCAGCCCGCCACCGCCTCGGCCTCCGCGAGCAGTTCGGTCAGCCGGAGGCCGAAGCGGACGTCGCAGGGGTGCGGTTCGCCCGTGCGGACGGAGTCGGTCAGGGCGTCCACGGCGGCGCGGAAGGCGTCCACGGCGCCGTCCCAGCCGGGCAGTGCGGCGGTGCCGTGCTCGCCCCGCAATTCGACGCCGACGCCGGCGGCGGCGACCGGGGCGCCGAGGGCGAGGGTCACGGTGCTGGAGGCGCCGGAGGTGTGACGGAGCACCAGGTGGTGGAGGTCCGCCGGGCCCCGGGCGGCGGTCAGGGCGGTGACGTCGCCGAGGACCGGGATCAGGACGGAGAGGGCGTGCGGGCCGACGTCCCAGAGGCCGCCCTTCTCCCGGCGCCACGGGGACGCGGCGTAGGCGCTGTCGGTGCCCGGGGCCCACAGCGCGCCGATCCACTCGGCCCGTGCGGTGAACCAGTCGCCCCGCGCGCGCTGTTCCTCGATCCAGGCGGCGGTCTCCGGCGCGAAGCGCAGGGTGCAGAACACGATCGAGGCGACCCGGGCCTGTTCGGCCGCCTCGGCGACCGCGCGGGCCGCCTCGACGGTGGTGGCCACCGGCTTGTCCATGAGCAGATGGCAGCCGGCCGCCGCGGCCCGCACGGCCAGCGGGGCCTGGACGTCCGGCGGCAGCGCGAAGGCGACGGCGTCACTGGCGGCGAACAGCTCGTCGAGCCCCGCGTCCCCGCTGTACGCCTCGGTCCCGTGCTCCCCGGCCAGCGCGCGGGCGGCCTCCTCCCGGCGGCCCCACACCCCGCTCAGCACGGCGCCGGGGTGGGCGGCGAGGGCGGGTGCCTGGGTGGCGCGGGCCCACGGGCCCGTACCGACCAGGCCGATACGCAGGGGGTTCACGGGAGGCGTCATGGGTCCAGTGTGCCCGGTGGGGCGTGGTGCGCGTCCGAATGGGGTGGCGGGGCGGACAGGCGTACGGATACGTTTGCGGGGCCGGCCGCGGGACTCCGGTGCGACTTCCGGGACTTGCCTTTGAAGCAAATATTTCGCTGTTCGCACCCCCATTCCCCGGCCGGCTTCCGTGTGCGCGCACGGCTCGCGGAACACCACGGGGGGGGCACCGACCATGACGACCGAGACGACCGAGACCCTGGCCGACCTCGTTGCGGCCGAGGACGTCCTGCTCTTCGTCAACGCGGCGATCACCGCGACCGGGCAGCGCGAATTCCGCTCGGACGCGGACGAGCAGCGGCTCTCGCTGGACTTCCTGCACGCGTACGTACGCGTCAACTACCGCCGGGTGTACGCCGCCACGCTCGCCCTGGACATCAACGACCACAACGCCGCGCACATCGTGCACGGCCTGCTGGCCCACGCCGGAGACGCCACCGCCGCACAGCGGCGCGCCGAGGGCCGGCTGATCGCGGCCCGGCTGGCGCGGATGGCGCCCCAGCGGGTCTACCGGCTGTTCCGGGCGCTGCGCGCGGCCGGGGTCAACAACCGGCGCACCCGTGCGATCGTGCGCGACTGGCTGGCCGCCCGGCCGGACCTCGGGCACGACGCCGTGAAGTACCGCGCGGGCCTGAAGGCCGCGGCCCGGCACACCCATCTCCGGCTCGACACCACGGACCCGGGAGCCGGCGGCGAGCTGGGGGCGTTCCTGTTCCGGCCGGGCACGCTGCCGCGCTACCGGCACCCGCTGCTGGACGCCTGGCGCCGGGCCCACTACGAGCAGGGCGCCGTCGGGGAGCTGCCGTTCACCGTCGCGGAGGGCTTCGCCGCCCGGCGCGGCATGGAGCGCGAGGCGTTCCTGGAGCGGATGGCGCCCCGGATGACCCGGCTGGAGCGGCTGCGCACCCGGGAGGAGCGGGCGGAGGGGCGTCCCGGTCCGCCCCCGGACGTCGATCTGGCGGTGATGCCGCTGACCCGTCTCGCGCTGTACGTGCTGGCGCTGGACCGGGAGGAGCGCGGGCGGCGGCGCGCGGAGCTGACCGGGGCGCTGCGCACGGCCGCCCGCCGGGCCGCCGGACCGCACGCCGGGAGCTGGGGACGGGTCGCCGCGGTGCTCGACGACAGCTACTCCTCGTCCGGTTCGGGCGTGAAGCGGCGCCGCCCGCTGGCCGTGGCGCTGGCCTGCCACCATCTGCTGGAGGCGCTCGCCGCGCCCGGCGCGTACACCGGGCTGTGGACCTCCGGCGCGCGCGATCCACTGCTGGTCGTGCCGTGGGGGCCGACGCCGCTGGGCCTGCGGATCCTGGACGCGCTGGAGCACGGCCCGGACCGGCTGGTCGTCGTCTCGGACGGCTGGGACAACGCCCCGCCGGGGCTGGCCGGTGAGGTGCTGCGGGTGTGGCGGACGCGGATCGACCCGGAGCGGCGCACCTCGGCGGTCCATGTGAACCCTGTATACGACGCGGAGGGTTTCGACGTGCGACGGCTGTCGCCCGCCGTGCCGACGGCCGGGATCCGCGACGCGGAGGACCTGCCGGCGCTGGTGGAGCTGGCGCAGTTCTCCGAGGGCCGTACCGGGCCCGCCGAGCTGTACGCGTACCTGGACCGGCAGGTCGCCCGGTTCACCGGGGCCGGTCCGCGGGGAGCGGAGCGGTGACCGGGATCGAGACGGCCGGGCTCACCACGGGCCCGGCGCAGGTGTGGGGCGGTATCCGGCTGGTGCCGCTGCTGCGCGAGGCCCCGGTGGAGGGGCTGCGGCTGCACCGGGAGGTGTACGAGGGGTACGGGGCCGGGACCGTGACGCTCGGACCGCGCGGGACGTACACCTCGTACATCCCGCACGGGTTCGTCGCGGACTGGTCGGGCGAGGGAGCGGGCTCGGCGGCGTACGGCACCCAGCTGTCCGGTGCGGACGGGGACGGCGGCGCGCGGCCGGAGGCCGTGCGGCTGCCCCGGCTGCGCCACCACCGGCTCGCCAAGCGGAAGCCGGGCGACCGGCTGCGCTTCCTGCCGCTGCATCTGGCGCTGGAGGGCTATCTGGCCCTGCACTTCGGCGGTCCCTCGACGGCCTGGGAGGAGTGGTCGCGCTCGGCGCTGCGGAACGGGCTGTCGCCGCGTGCGGAGGACACGTACCTGGGGTGGTCGGTGCGGGGGCTCGGCGAGGCGCTGCGGGTCTTCGAGATCCATCCGGGCCAGTGCGGGGTGATGGTGTACGTCTCGGACGCGCTCGCCGCCGCGTTCGTGGTGCCGCATCCGGAGGACTACCGGCTGCTGCACGCCACGCTGGTCCAGGACCTGTACGGGGAGCTGGTCCACCAGTACGCGATGTACGGCGCCCCGGTGGCCGATTTCGCGGCGCGGATCGCGGACGGCCCGCATCTGCGGACGCTCGGGGACCTGCGGGCCGCGGCGCGGGTCCAGGAGCGGGCGTGGCGCACGGGGCACGACACGCTGTTCGCGGGGGAGCTGCTGGACGGTTCGTACGCCTTCGACCGGGTGTACCGGATGGGGTCGTTCACGCTGCGGCGGTTCCTGCCGCCGTTCGCCCGCGACGGGACGGGGCAGCACATCGGGGAGACGATCACCGACCACAAGGGCCGCGTCGCGTACCTGAAGACGTTCCGGCTCTCCGAGGCGCAGATCCGGCGCGGGTACCTGCTGCGGCGGCTGGCCGCCGAGGACTGGCACCTGGGGAACACGGCGCGGGCGCTGGGGACGGGTCCCGAGGAGCTGGTGCGGCGGATCCGGGCGGCCGGTTTCGCGTCGCTGCTGCGCGACCGGGGGCGGTGAGCGCGGCCCCGGGCGCGGGGTCCGCTCCCCCGCACCGGGGGTGCGTCGCATGGCGGAAACCCCGGTAACACGGGGTTCACACGAGGGCAACGGTCGGGAAATCGCGCCTTGCGAAGCTGCGCTGCAGAGACCCGCAGCACCCCCGAAGGATGGCTTCCGTGACGTTCAAGGCTGAGTACATCTGGATCGACGGCACCGAGCCGACCGCCAAGCTCCGGTCCAAGACCAAGATCATGCCGGGCGCCCCGTCGTCCGACGTGGCCGCGCTGCCCATCTGGGGCTTCGACGGTTCGAGCACCAGCCAGGCCGAGGGCCACGCCTCCGACCGGGTGCTGAAGCCGGTCTTCACCTGCCCGGACCCGATCCGCGGCGGCGACGACGTCCTGGTCCTGTGCGAGGTCTTCGACATCGACATGACCCCGCACGCCTCCAACACGCGGGCGCTGCTGCGTCCGGTCGCCGAGCAGTTCGGCGGGCAGGAGCCGATCTTCGGCATCGAGCAGGAGTACACCTTCTTCGACGGCCACCGTCCGCTCGGCTTCCCCGAGGGCGGCTTCCCCGCCGCGCAGGGCGGCTACTACTGCGGCGTCGGCGCGGACGAGATCTTCGGCCGCGAGATCGTCGAGAAGCACCTCGACAACTGTCTCAAGGCGGGCCTGGGCATCTCCGGCATCAACGCCGAGGTCATGCCCGGCCAGTGGGAGTTCCAGGTGGGCCCGCTCTCCCCTCTGGAGGTCTCCGACCAGCTGTGGGTGGCCCGTTGGCTGCTCTACCGCACCGCCGAGGACTTCAACGTCTCCGCGACGCTCGACCCCAAGCCGGTCAAGGGCGACTGGAACGGCGCGGGCGCGCACACCAACTTCTCCACCCGGTCCATGCGCGAGGGCTACGACGCGATCATCACCGCCTGCGAGTCCCTCGGCGAGGGCTCCAAGCCCATGGACCACGTGAAGAACTACGGCGCCGGCATCGACGACCGTCTGACGGGCCTCCACGAGACCGCCCCCTGGAACGAGTACAGCTACGGCGTCTCGGACCGCGGCGCCTCCGTCCGCATCCCGTGGCAGGTCGAGCAGGACCGCAAGGGCTACATCGAGGACCGCCGCCCCAACGCCAACGTCGACCCCTATGTCGTCACCCGGCTGATCGTCGACACCTGCTGCACCGCGCTGGAGAAGGCCGGCCAGGCCTGATCCGCACCGCACACGCATGCGCCGAGGGGGCGTTCACCGGAATCCGGTGGGCGCCCCTTCGGCGTGGCGTGAGGTACGTAACGCCAAAGGTCCGTATCGACGGCCGAGAGAGGTCTGCTGCCGGAGGGTGTTCTCTGGTTCAATGGGGGCATGGCCAGCATCCCGTACCTCTCGACCGGTCGCAGCGACCTCGAACCGTTCTGGCCGTCCCGTCAGCACCACGACTTCGACCGGGTGTGTTGCCGCGCGTGGAACGCGCCGGCCCTCTAAAGCCGCTCACCCCGGTCTTCGGCCCGCGCGCACGAAGCACGTCCCTCCACAGACGACTCCTCGCGCGAAAGAGCTGACCCTCATGGCGAACACCCGTACCTTCTCCACCGCTGCCGCCTCCACCGCTCCTCCCCCGTCCGCCCCCCGGCACCGGCTGCGTGCCGTGGCACCGGACGAGACCGTCCGGCCCGCCGATGTCTCCGCGCTGCTGACACCGGGGGCGACCTGGCTGCCGGCACCCCAGCACACCCTGCCCGCGCTGCCGGGGCGGCCTCCGATGGTCGGCTATCTGGTGCTCGTACCGGCCGACCAGCAGCCGGCCCTCGCGGCCGCCGCCGCGCAGTACGTGCTGCCGGAGGTGCCGGCCCAGGCTCCGGCGGGGCCGGTGACCATCGATTCCGTCCAGCGTTCCGCCTCCGTGAACGGAGCGGTGCTCGATCTGACGTATCTGGAGTTCGAGCTGCTCGCCCATCTCGTGGCGCACCCCCACCGGGTGCACACCCGCGACCAGTTGGTGACCACCGTGTGGGGCTACGGGCATGTGGGCGACGGGCGGACCGTCGACGTCCACATCGCCCGGCTGCGCCGCAAGCTGGGGGCCGAGCACCGCCGGTCGATCCAGACGGTGCGGCGCGTCGGATACAAGTACGCGCCCTGACGTACGAAGGAGGGGGCCCGGTCCCGGACTGTTCCGGAACCGGGCCCCCTTCGCCGTCCGGGGGGCGGGAGACAGGTCAGACGCGTACGGCCGGGGCGGGCGCGGCGGCCGGTTCGCCGTGGTCGGGGGCCGGGAGGCGGGTCAGGGCGCGCGGGGTGCGCCAGTTGCGTTCGCCGAGGAGCGCCATCACCGAGGGCAGCAGCACCATGCGGACGATCGTGGCGTCGAGCAGGACGGCGACGGCCAGGCCGACGCCCATCTGCTGCATGTCCTGCATGGAGAGCGTGCCGAAGACGGAGAACACCGCCACCATGATCACGGCCGCGCCGGTGACGGCGCCCGCGGTGCGCCGGATGCCCTCGTCGATGGCCTCGCGGGTGGACAGGCCCCGCAGCCGGGCCTCGCGGATCCGGGAGACCACGAAGACGTGGTAGTCCATGGACAGTCCGAACAGGACGACGAGGACGAACAGCGGCATCCAGGACTCGATCGCGCCGACCCCCTCGGAGCCGATCAGCGAGGCGCCCCAGCCGTGCTGGAAGACCGCGGTCATCACCCCGTAGGCGGCGGCCACGGAGAGCAGGTTGAGGACGATCGAGGTGACGGCGACGACGTAGCTGCGGAAGCAGAACAGCATGAGCAGGAAGGTCACCGCGGCGATGAAGAGGAACACCGGCACGATGCCGCGCCGCAACTGGTCGTTGAAGTCGACGGACCCGGCCGTCTCGCCGGTGACGTAGGCGTGCGCCCCGGTGCCGTCGAAGGCGGCCGGCAGCCGCTTCTCGCGCAGTTCGCGCAGTCCGTCCGCGCCGTCGGGCAGCGGCACCTCGAACTCGGCGACGTTCTGGGCGCGGTGGACGGTCACGTGGTCGAAGCCGGTGAGCGCCTTCCGGACGGCCGGGGCGGCTATGTCGTCGGCCTCGACGACCACCTGAGCGGGGGCGGGGCCGCCGGGGAAGGTCTCGCTGATCTTCCGGTAGGCGACCGAGAGCGTGGAGTCGGAGCCGAACTGCTTCTCCAGGCCGAGCGATTCGGTCTTCATGCCGACGGCGGGCGCGGCGAGGGCGAGCAGGACGGCGACGGAGGCCACGGCGAAGAGCTTCGGCCGGTTGAGCACCGGGCGCAGCAGCCGTCCGGCCAGCCGGCCGCTCTCCTTGCGGCCGCGCCGGGCACGGCGGTTGAGCAGCGGGATGCGGCCCGCCTCGACGCGGTCGCCGAGCCAGGACATCAGGGCGGGCAGCACGGTCACGGAGCCGAGCATCGCGATGAGGACGACGAGGATCGTGGCGAGGGCGAAGCCCTTGAACAGCATCAGCCCGGACAGGAACATCCCGGCCATGGCGACCATGACGGTCAGCCCGGAGACGAGCACGGCGCGGCCGCTGGTCGCGGCGGCGATGTGCAGCGCCGTCTCGGCGTCGTGCCCGGCGGCCCGCTCGTCGCGTTCGCGGCGCAGGTAGAACAGGCAGTAGTCGACGCCGACGGCGAAGCCCATCAGGAACATCACGGAGTACGTGGTCTGGAACAGGTGCAGCTGGTGGCTGGCGAGCGAGAGCAGGCCGAAGGCGGCCATGCAGGCGGTGAGGGCGAGGCCGACGGGGAGCAGGGCCGCGACGACGGCGCCGAAGGCGACGAGCAGGATGCCGAGCGCGAGGGGCACGGCGGTGAACTCGGCCTTCTTGAAGTCGTCGGAGAGCAGGTCGCCGAGCCACTTGCCGGCGCTGGCGTCGCCGAACTGGCGGACGGTGACGTCGTTCCGTTCCTCCGCGACGCCGGCGACGGCGTCCAGGACCGGCTGGACCCGGTCGGCGGCGGTGTCCGGGTCGCCCTTCATGGCGAAGGTGATCAGCCCGTCCTTGCCGTTCCCGGAGGCGACGGGCGGGGCGAGGTCGGTGATCTCGCCGGTGCGGTCGAGTGCGGTGGCCAGTTCGGCGGCGGCCTTCCGCCAGCCGTCGGGACGGTCGGACGACACCATGACCAGTTCGCCGGCCCGGTGGCCCAGGCCCGCGTCGGCGAGGATCCTCTCGGCGCGGGCGGAGTCGCTGGCCCCGTTCTCGGCGTCGGTCATCTCGACCATGCCGGACGCGCCGCCGAGACCCGCGGCCAGAACCACGAAGAGCAGCCAGCCGAGAACGGCCGTCTTGCGATGGTGTGCGCTCCACACACCGATACGTGCCGCGAGGTTTCGCCTCATGGCGGTGTCGCCCCCTGAAGTAGTACGTCGGACCTGACTCCCCCGAATCTAGGAATCGCCGGTCCGCCGCCCCAGCCGCCGAGGCCCCCACCCGCCCGTGCCGTAGGGCGAGGTCCGGGGGGTGGTGCTGGGTACACCCCGCCCGGGTGGCGGACCGGCTGACGCCCGGGGCGCGGCCCGGGTCAGACTGGGTGCGCACCGGGCCGGCACGGCGGCCCGACGAGGGGAAGCGAGTGGTTCATGAACGCCATCGGAGGACGGATACGGGCGGCGCTGCTGGCCGCGTGGCGCGGACTGGTGCTGTCGTTCACCGCCCTCGCGGGCTCCGTCACGCTGTTCACGGTGACGCTGGTGTCCATCGCGCTCATTCCGCTGGGCATCGGCCTGGTGACCACTCCGTACCTGGTCGCGGCGGTGCGCAGGCACGCCAATCAGCGGCGGCTGCTGGCGATCACCTGGTCGGACGTGCGGATCCCCGTGCCGTACCGGCCGTTCCCCAAGGATCTGCGGAGCGGGTTCACCGGCTCGGTGGAGCGCACCACGCTGCTGATGAAGGATCCGGCGACCTGGCGGGACATGCGCTGGATGCTGGTGGACATGACGGCGGGCGCGGTGGTGGCGCTGCTGGCGGCGGCGCTGATGGCCTACCCGGTGGAGGGCTTCGTCCTGGCGGCCGGTCTGTGGCGGGTGTTCCGGGACGACCGCTACTGGTACGGGTTCGTCCCGGTGGACAGCCAGGCGACCGGGCTGATGGCCGCCGGGCTCGGCCTGGTGCTCCTCGTGGCCGGCATGGCGCTGAGCCGGCCGCTGCTGCGGGCCCACTTCGTGCTCGCCCGGTCGGTGCTCGCCCCCACCCAGGAGCAGGAACTGGCGCTGCGCGTCGACCGGTTGACCGAGACGCGGCACGAGGCCGTGGACACGGCCGCCTCGGAGCTGCGGCGCATCGAGCGGGATCTGCACGACGGGGCGCAGGCCCGGCTGGTCGCCATGGGCATGAACCTCGGGGCCATCGAGGCGCTGGTCGAGAAGGACCCGGCGCAGGCGAAGAAGCTCCTGGCGATGGCCCGGGAGTCCTCGGCCGAGGCGCTCACCGAGCTGCGCGATCTGGTGCGGGGCATCCATCCTCCGGTGCTGGCGGAGCGCGGGCTCGGGGACGCGGTGCGGGCGTTGGCGCTGCGGCTGCCGCTGACGACCGAGGTGGACGTGGAGCTGGCGGGCCGGGCCGAGGCCCCGGTGGAGTCGGCGGCCTACTTCGCGGTGAGCGAGGTGCTGACGAACGCGGCGAAGCATTCGGGCGCCGACCGGGTCTGGGTGGACATGCATCACGCGGAGGGGATGCTGCGGATCTCGGTGACCGACAACGGGCGGGGCGGGGCCGAGGCCGGGGCGGGTTCCGGGCTGAGCGGAATCGAACGGCGACTCGGTACATTCGACGGCGTCATGGCCGTCAGCAGTCCCGCGGGCGGTCCCACCATGGTGACCATGGAGATCCCTTGCGAGTTGTCCTAGCCGAAGATCTCTTCCTGCTGCGCGACGGACTGGTCCGCCTGCTGGAGGCGTACGACTTCGAGATCGCGGCCGCCGTCGAGACCGGGCCCGAACTGACCCGGGCCCTCGCGGAGTTGCAGCCGGACGTCGCCGTGGTCGACGTCCGGCTCCCGCCGTCGCACACGGACGAGGGGCTGCAGTGCGCCCTGGCCGCCCGGCGGGCGCGTCCGGGGCTCCCGGTGCTCGTCCTGTCCCAGCACGTGGAGCAGTTGTACGCGCGCGAGCTGCTGGCGGACGGCAACGGGGCGATCGGCTATCTGCTCAAGGACCGGGTCTTCGACGCGGACCAGTTCATCGACGCGGTCCGCCGGGTCGCGGCGGGCGGCACGGCGATGGATCCGCAGGTCATCTCCCAGCTGCTGAGCCGGCGGGCGCAGGACGAGCCGATGGGCGGGCTGACGCCGCGCGAGCGGGAGGTCATGGAGCTGATGGCCCAGGGCCGGTCGAACGCGGCGATCGCCTCGCAGATGGTGATCACGGAGCGGGCGGTGGCCAAGCACACCTCGAACATCTTCGGGAAGCTCGGTCTGCCGCCCTCCGACGACGACAACCGCCGCGTCCTCGCGGTGCTCGCCTATCTGGACCGGGGCAAGGCGTAGGACCCACTCGGTGTCACCCGTGTCACCCGTTGAACCAGGCGGCCATGTCGAGCCGGTTGGCGTCCGCGCCGGCCATGGTGCGCAGATCGTCCTCCAGGGCGCGGACGCGGTCGGCGCCGAGGGTGCGCACCCAGGCGGCGCGGAGCCGGTCGAAGCCCTCGGCGGACCGGGTCAGCATGTCGATGCCGTGCGGGGAGAGCCGGACCAGTTTGCGGCGGCCGTCGTGGGGGTCGTCGAGGCGTTCGACGTATCCGAGGGCTTCGAGTTTCTCGACGGTCTTGCCGGCGGCCTGTTTGGAGACGCCGAGCCGGCGGCCGATCTCCCCGGCGGTGGATCCGGCGAGGCCCACCGCCTGGAGCGCGTAGCCGTGCGCGGGGCTGAGGCCGGCGTGCCCCTCCTCGGCCAGTTCGGCGTGGAGGGCGTCGATGACCGACCGGAAGCCGGCGAACAGCAGCAGGGGCAGCTCGAAGCCGGCCGGGTCCGCGCCGGGCGTCCCCCCGACGGGCTCAGCCATTGCGAAACTCGACAACCTGGTTTACTTTTTCGTCAATCACGTTGTCGAGTTTACCGCGAGAGGCGACACCCATGTCCGCGACCCGCTTTCCCGACCACACGCTCGAAACCGCCCCGCCCGCCGCCCGTCCGACCATGGTCTCCGTGACGGAGAAGCAGGGCTATCTGCCCGCCGGGGTTGCCCGGCTCGCCACCTCGCCGGAGACGCTGAACGGCTTCCTCAGGCTCAGCGCCCTCTTCGAGTCGACGACCCTGGACCCGCTCTCCCGCGAGGTCCTGATCATGACGGTGGCCACCCGCAACGGCTGCCACCTCTGCGTGGCGATGCACACCGCCCGGCTCGCGGCGCTGGAGGCCGACGCCGCACTCGTCGCCGCCCTGCGCGAGGGCGGCCCGCTCCCCGACGAACGGCTCGACGCCGTACGGACGTTCACCCTGGCCGTCATCGGGACGACCGGCGCCGTGGACGACGCCGCGCTCGCGGCGTTCCTGTCCCACGGCTACACCCCGCGCAACGCCCTGGAGGTGACCCTCGGCATCGGCGCCTACACCGTCTCGACCCTGGCCAACCGGATGACGGGCGCCCCCGTCGACCCCCAACTCGCCGCCTTCGCCTGAGGATTGTCCTCTCCCGGGCCCGCCGCCCGGGGTGACCATCGCACGATTCGCTCGTTCTGCTGAATGTGCGCCCACAGCCAGAGCCATCGTCAGCCGGCGCGGAGCGGCCCGGGGCCGCGCTCGTCGAGCACTATCCGCGCCTGGTCCGGCTCGGCTATCTCATCCTGCCCCAGGCACCCGACCGCGACCGGCGCGTGCTCACCGCCCACGCCCTGGCCCAGCGGTCCCTCCAGGCGGCGCTGCGGGCCGGTCCGGCGCACGACGGGGTGCTGTCGCCGCCGCGCCGCCCCGGCCGGTCCGCGCCGGCCGATCCGGGGTACGCGTACGTGCGGAGCCGGGTGGTGCGGGGCGCTCTGGCGGCCGGACGCGGCGCGGGGCCGGGCCACCGCCCCCGGCTCCGCCCGCTGCCGCCCCTCCTGCCCCTGGCCTGGGGCCTGCGACTCCTCCCCCACGCCGGAGGGGCCGGTCAACTGGCCCTGGAGCAGGAGCTGTCGGAGGTCAGCCGGGCCGCGCGGGCGGCGTTCGCGCTGCGCGGCCTGGAGGGTCTCGCGGACGGGGAGATCCGCCGGGAGCTGGCCGACGCCGGCGTGGCGGATCCGCACGCGGCGCTGACCGAGGCGGACGGCGTGGCCTCGCCGGCGGCGCTGCTGGCCTCCCCGGGCTTCGACGCCTGCTCGCTCCAGGCCCGCCCGCCCGATCTGCCGCGCCGCCGGCGGTACGCCCGCGCCGGTCTGGTGGCGCTCGCCGCGCTGCTGGTCTGCGGGGCGCTGCTCGGGCTGCCCGGCGACGGCTGGGGCCACAGCGCCCCGGCCGCACCGCCGTACGCGCGCGACCCCGCCGCCGAGAAGGCCCTGGACCCGGCGGCGCTGCTCCGGGTCCCCGCGGACTTCTGGCGGCGTTCGGCCCGTACGGACTTCACGGCCTGGCCCACGCGCGGCGACCGCGCCGACGACACCGCGCTGCTGCGGCGGGCGCTCGCGGTCTGGGCACGGCCGGGCGAGGGAGTGCGGACCTCGGCGACGCCGCGCACCCCCGAGGGCCCGCCGATGGGACCGCCGCAACTGCTGTACGCGGGCGAGGTCGGCGCCTCCCGTGTGGTGCTGTTCCACGACGGGCTGCGGGTGGTGCGGTACGCGGAGCCGCGCGCGGCAGGAGCCGCGGGCGCCGCGCTCGACTTCGCCCGGGTCGACGGGGCCGACGCGGCGGCCTCGGGCGCGCTGGTCGTGGACCGGGGACGCGACGGGGTCCGGTATCTGACCGCGCCCTGGGTGCGCGGGGTGCGGGTGCGGGACCTGCTCGCCCCGGACCGGGCGCCCCGGGCCCTGCACCGCACCGCCGACGGGGTCACGGACGCGCTGCCGAGCCCGGTGAGCGCCTCCGGCTGCACGTCCTGGTCCGCGCTGGAACTGGCCGGGCCGGGGGCGGTGCGGCTGGTGACGGATCTCGGCGAACTCGCCCCGGCCCGGCTGACCTCCGGCGCGCCCGCGCACCCCCACGACGTCTCCGGGCGCGCGGAGCACGCGAGCTGGGCGCGGACCGCCTGTCTGCTTGCGGCGGTGAGCTCGCACGGGGTCCGGTCGGTCAACTCCTGGGTGTACGCCCGCCAGCCGCTTCCGGAGGGCACCGGCACGGCGGAGTGGCTGTGCACCCGGGCGGAGACCTGGCGGGGCACCGGGAGCCGGGTCCTCGCCGTGTTCCAGCCGCTGCCCGCCGGTCCGGGCGGGACCCCGCCGCCGGGTGCGGTCGCGGCCCGCGCCGAGGACTCGCCCGCCTGCGGGACGCGTACGCCCCGGGCGCTGGCCGGTGTGCTGTGGAAATCGCCCACCGGGCGGTGGTACGTCCTGGCCGGGGGCAGCGAGCAGTTCGCCTCGCTGACCGCCTCGGGCGGGGTGAGCGCACGGGCGCGCGGCCGGCTGCTCGCGGTGCCGGCCCGCGCGGGCGACCGGGCCCGGCTCGACGGCGAACTGGCGGACGGCAGCCGGGTCGGGGTGCTGCGGTAGGAAGCGTCCCGGCCCGCCGCGGCGGGCTCACGGGGGAAGGGGAGGAACCGGCGTTCCTCCCCTTCCCCGGCGGGTGTTCCGCTCCCGCACCGCGCTCCGGCGGATCAGGAGCGTGCGGCGGCAGGACCGCCGCAGGCCGTTCAGACCTGGAGCCCCGTGGCCTTCACGTCCTCGACCTTGCGGACCTTGATCTCCATGCGATTCACCTCCTCGTGACTGGATGACGTCCCCCGGGCCGGCGGTGCGCCGGACCGGGGTGGACCGGTACCCGCGGGGGTCTCAGCTCCTCGCCGTGAGCCGTCGCAGGCGCTCACGGACCGCGAGGGCCGCGGGAAGAACGAAGGGGGTCAGACAGACCGCGGTGCACAGCAGCGCCCACCAGAACGGTCCGGTGGCCGGGCCCGTGCCGAGTCGGCCGGCGGCCCAGCGCAGCACCTCCCAGGCGAAGGGCGCCAGGAAGAGCGCCGCCCAGACCAGGGTCAGCACGGCTCCGGAGAGCCGCACCCAGCGGAACCAGCGCCCGGCCCGGACGTCGACCGGATGTGCCTCGGCCAGTTCGGCCGCGCCCGCGGCGTCCAGCCGGCCGGCGGAGCGCCGGAGCATCAGGGTCGTGACCTGCCACAGATTGCGGCAGCCCAGCGCGTTGACCAGCACCGCGTACAGGTCCGTGCGCAGGAAGACCATGCACTGCCAGAGCATCGCGGTGAGCTTCACGTAGATCCAGGTGGCGAGGACCGTGTCGAGTCCGTCCGGCGCCGCCCAGGTGCCGGTGTCGATCAGCAGCCGCGCCGCCAGCGGTACGGCGAGCAGCACCGCGTCGAGGGCGAGGCCGGCCAGCAGCGGCCCGTACCGCTTGCGTCGCGGCACGGTCCACAGCTGGGTCAGATCGGTCTCGAAGACCAGCAGGAAGCCCATCCGCCGGTCCATGCCGAACCGGGCCCCCAGACCGAGCGCGCGGGCCGCGAACCAGTGCCCCAGTTCGTGCACCGCCGTGGCGGCCGTGGCGAGCGGCACGAGGATCAGGCTGCCGAGACCGATGTCGTCGACGACGAACGCGTCGGTGGCCGGATCGGGGAAGAGGGCGGGCCGGAACACGAACACGGCGAGCGCGAACACCGCGCACACGGCGTAGCAGCTCCAGGCCACCGGGCCGAAGAAGGGCCGCGCGACCTCCTGGCGGACGCCGTCCAGCCACCGTCCGCCCTGGACGGGCGCCGAGCGGACCGGGGTGCTCTCCTGCCCCTCGTCGAGGAAGCCGAGCTCGCGCAGGACCTCGACGAAGGACGGTACGTCGACGGGCTGTCCGGCGAACTCCTCGGCCTCGGCGGCGGCCTCCGCGATCGTCGCCCCGCGCGTCAGCGCCTCGACGACCACGCCCCCGACCTTCGGAATGGCGACGAACCGCCCCGTTTCCGGGTCGCCGACCAGGACCTCGTCCTCCCCCTCGGGCACCAGGCTCAGCGGGCGCAGCCGCACGGTCGTCCCCGGGGATCCGTCCGCCCCGCTCATCCCGCGGCCACCCGTACGGGAGCCAGCGCGCAGACCGGGCAGTCCGGCACGTCGGGGAACGGCACCCGTTCGGCCGCCAGTCCCTCGCGCAGATCGAGCCGGATCCTGGCCCCCGCGGCCACCGGCTCCTGGAACCCGGTCAGATGGCGCAGGCCCTCCAGCGCGATCAGTGAGCCGATCTGCATGGCCACCGGGCCGATGAGCGGGTTCGTGGTCCGCATCCCGTGCACGAGGTCCTCCGCGGCCGCCGCGCCGGTGCCCTCCTCCGGCCCCTGCGCGAACTCGCACGCCAGACAGGCGCTCCGGCCCGGATCGACGGACATGTAGGAGAGCAGCGTGCGGGTCGCGCCGCCGACGACCAGCGGCACACCGGCCCGGACGGCGGCCTCGTTCACCCAGAGGCCCGCGTCGGGGTGGCCGTCCAGACCGCCCACGATCAGATCGGTCCCGTCGGTGAGGTCGGCGAGGTCCTCGGGGCCCGCGACCCAGCGGTCGACGGCGCGCACCTCGATGTCCGGGTCGTAGGCCCGCACCCAGGCCGCGGCGCGCTCGACCTTGGAGCGGCCGACGTCCTCGTGCCGGTAGAGGAACTGCCGGGCGAAGTTGCGGGTCTCGACGCGGTCGTGGTCCAGCAGTGTCAGCCGGCCGACTCCCAGTCCCGCCAGGCACTGGACCAGCGAGGAACCGCCGCCGCCCACACCGAGCACCAGGACGTGCGCGTCGCGCACCCGGCGCAGGAAGTCGGTGCGGTGCCGGTCGAGGTCCGCGAAGGTGCCGAAGAACGCCAGGTTGGAGAAGTGCCGCTCGTCCACGGCCGGATCGCCGGTGAACCGGCCCTCCTCGCGTTCGACCAGCCCCAGGCCGGCCAGCCCCGCCAGTCCCCCGTCGAGTTCCCCGGCGGTGACCTCGACGCCCCGGGCGGCGAGCGCGTCCCGCAGTCCGGGGACGCTCCGGGGGCCTTCCCGGAGCACGGAGAGAAGCGCCTCGATCTTCCCCTCGGGGTCCTCCAGGGTGATCGCCTCGCGGGGGTCGAAGACGACGATCAGCTCCTCCCCCACCGTCTGCCAGGAGCACTCCTTGAGCGCGACACGCATCAACCCACCCGCCTTCGGCCTCAGCGGACCCCGGACCTCCCGGGGCACGGCCGCAACTCTGCTGTCCCGGGCTGAACTTCCGCTTTGACGTCGCTTTGGGCCCCTGCCTCGGGCCGCGGACCGGCCCGTACGGCGCGCGTACGTGCCCGGTGGCTCAGTCCGCCGCCCCCAGCAGCGCGCGCACGGCGTCCGCGTCCGGGTGGTCGAGTCCGCCGAGGAGGACGAGGGAGTCCCGCCACGCCTCGCGCGCGCCCGCGAGGTCGCCGACGGTGCGCAGGAGTTCGCCGAGGTTGCGGAGCGCGTCCGCCTCGCCGTACCGGTTGCCGAGCCGGTGGAACTCCTCCCGGCACCGGCGGTAGCAGTCGAGGGCCTCGGTGTACTCGCCCATCGCGCGACGAGTGAAGCCGAGCGTCTCCCAGGTGTACGCCTCACCGACGGAGGCGCCCGCCTCCCGGTGCAGCCGCAGCGCCTCGTGGCAGCAGACGAGTGCCTTCTCGTGGTCGCCGAGATGGCTGTGGCACCAGCCGATGTTGTTGAGCGCGCCGCCCCAGCCGGCCAGGTTGCCGGCGGCGCGCTCCAGTTCGAGCACCTGCTCCAGCCGGCGGAGCGTGGCGCGGTAGTCGCCCTGCTGCTCGTACAGCCAGGCCAGCGTCCGCAGGGTGTGGGTCTGCCCCGGCAGGTCGTTGAGCCCGCGCTGCAGCTCCAGCGCCCGCGACAGCGCGTCCCGGGCCTCCTCGTGCCGTCCCAGCCGGATCGCGGCCCGGCCCGATTCGCAGTGGCACAGGGCCGTCCCGGCCGGGTCGTCCTGGCGCCGGGCCGCGGCGATCGCCGTGCGCTGGGTGGCCGCCCAGTCGTGCCAGCGACCGCTGAGGTGCAGGAAGTCCCCCATGACAAGGGGCAGTTGCCAGGCGTGGCCGTCGAACCCCGCCGGGCCCGCCGCGTCCGTGACCGCGAGGAGCACGGCGCGCTCCGCTTCGAACCACGCCATCGCCTCCCCGTAGTCCTCGGGGTGGCGGGGCGCGGAGCCGGGCACCGGTGGCGGCAGCGGCAGTGCGCGGCGGACCGGGACGAGCCGCCGCCCCGCGAGGTGCGCGGTGTGCAGGAAGTGGTCGAAGAGGCGGTGGAGTGCCGCGGTGCGTTCCGCCGGGGACTCCTCGGCCGCCGCCAGCCCCGCCGCGTAGACGCGCAGCAGATCGTGGAAGGAGTACCGGCCGGGGCGGTGCTCGTCGATCAGATGGACGTGGGCCAGCCCGGTCAGCGCCGCCGCGGCCTCCTGGACGGTCAGTCCGGCCAGCGCGGCCACCGCGGGCGCGGCGGCGTCCCGGCCGGGGTAGAGCCCGAGCAGCCGGAAGACCCGGGCCGTACGGGCGTCCAGCCGGAGGTACGACCACGAGAAGACCGTCCGTACGCTGCTCGCCCCCTCGCCGGTGTCCAGCACGTCCAGCCGGCCCCGGGTGTCGCGCAGTTCCGCCGCGACCGCGCTCAGCGCGAAGCCGGGCCGGCCGACGGCGCGGGCGGCGGTCACGGCGAGCGCCAGTGGCAGCCGGGCGCACAGCTCGATCAGTTCGGCCGCCGCCTCCGGTTCCGCGGCGATGCGGTCCGCGCCGAGCCGGGCGACGAGCAGTTCGTGCGCCTCCTCGCGCGGCAGCACGTCGAGACGGATCAGCCGGGCCCCGTCGGTGACGGCGAGACCGGCCAGCCGGCCGCGTCCGGTGACGACCACGGCGCAGCCGGCCCCGCCCGGCAGCAGCGGGCGCACCTGGGCGGCGTCGGTGGCGTTGTCGAGGACGAACAGCAGCCGGCGGCCGGCGGTCTCGGTGCGCAGCAGCGCCGCCCTCGCCTCCAGCGGATCGGGGATGCGCTCCGGCGGCACCGACAGGGCCTCCAGGAAGCCGCGGACCGCCTCGCCGGGCGGCACGGGACCGGCGGTGGAGTCGAAACCGCGCAGATTCACGTAGAGCTGGCCGTCGGGGAAGTCCCGCGCCGCGCGATGCGCCCAGTGCAGGGCCAGCGCGGTCTTCCCGGCACCGGCCGTGCCGGTGATCACGCGTACGGCGGGGCCCGCCCCCGGCTCGGCACCGTCGGACGGCCCGTCCAGCAGGCGCAGTTCCGCCCGGCGGCCGGTGAACCCGCTGACCGCGGCGGGGAGCTGGCGCGGAGGCCCCGGGCCCCGTCCGGCGCGGGCGGCCCGCTCCGGTGGCCGGGGGCCGGGCCCGGGGGCCGCGAGCCCCGGATCACCGCGCAGCATGCGCCGGTGCAGCGCGCGCAGCGGGGCGGAGGGTTCGACGCTCAGCTCGGCGGCGAGCAGCCGGTGCACCTCCCGGTAGGCGTCGAGCGCCTCCGCCTGCCGCCCCGACCCGTACAGCGAGAGCATCAACTGCTCCCACAGCCCCTCGCGGAGTGGGTGTTCGCGCACCGACTGGCGCAGCTCCGGCACCAGTGCGCGGTGCCGTCCGCAGGCCAGATCCGCCTCGACCCGGGCCTGGAGGACGTCGAGCCGCTGTTCGTCCAGCCGGGCCGCCTCCGCCTCCACGACCGGCCCGGCCGGTACGTCGGCGAGCGCGGGGCCGCGCCAGAGCGCGAGCGCCTCCGCGAGCAGGCCCGCCGCACGTTCCGGCTCGCCGGCGGCCAGCGCGGCGCGGCCGGACGCGCCGAGCCGGGCGAAGACGGCGGCGTCCAGGTCGTCCTCACCGTCGGGCACCACCTGGTAGCCCGGTGGCCGGGTGACGAGTAACCGGCCCTCCCGGTCCCCGAGTTCACGGCGCAGCCGCAGCACGTACTGCTGGATGAGATTGGCGGCCGCCCTGGGTTCGCGTTCGCCCCACAGCTCCGCGCCCAGCCGGTCCGTCGGCACGGGGCCGTCGCGCCGCACCAGCAACGCGGCGAGCAGCGCGCGCGGTTTCGCGGCGGAGATCCCCCGCCAGTCGGTGCCGTCGAATATTTCGAGCGCACCGAGGATACGGAAACGCATCCGGCCTCCCCCGCCGTCCGTACCGTGCGAAGGTGATCTTGCCACTGGCCGGAACGATGCGCCACGCGGTTGCCCCGGTCGCCGGGCGGGTCCGCCCGGCCCGGGGGCCGAGGAAGTCGCCGCAGACCTCTGTCCTCCCGGCTTACCCCTCAGTACATTGACAACATGTCTAACACGCAGCCTGCGGCGGTCGCGTCGGAGCGGATCGCGCTCAAGGCCCGCCGGGTCTCCTTCGCCTGGGACCGGACCCCCCTGCACTGGGTGCCCGGCGATCCGTTCACCACGCACACCATCAATGTGCTCCATCTGCTCCTCCCGGCCGGGGAGCGCTGGTTCATCCACGTCTACCGCCAGGTGCTGCCGTACATCCACGACGAGCGGCTGCGGCAGGACGTCATCGGCTTCATCGGCCAGGAGGCGGTGCACTCCCAGGCCCACGACGACGTGCTGCCGCACCTGCGCGAACTCGGCCTGGACCCCACCCCGTACACCGCGCAGATCGACTGGTTCTTCGAGAAGCTGCTCGGCGACCGGACGCTGCCGCCGGGCCGCTCCCGCCGGTGGTGGCTGATGGAGCGGGTGGCGATCATCGCGGCGATCGAGCACTACACCGCGTTCCTCGGCGACTGGATACTCAACGCCGACGAACTGGACCGGCGGGGCGCCGACCCCACCATGCTGGACCTGCTGCGCTGGCACGGCGCCGAGGAGGTCGAGCACCGATCGGTCGCCTTCGACGTCTTCATGCACGTCGACGGCGGCTACCGGCGACGGGTACGGACCTGGGCGACGGCCTTCTCCGCCCTGCTCTTCCTCTGGCAGCGCGGTGCCCGCTTCTTCATGGAGAACGACCCGAGCCTGCTGGACGGCAAGGCGTCCTTCGGACAGTTCTACCGCGGCGGCCGGCGGGGCACCCTGCCCAGCACGCCGGCGATGCTGCGCTCCATACCGCGCTATCTGAGCCGTTCGTACCACCCCTCGCAGGAGGGAAGTACGGCCCAGGCCGCCGCCTACCTCGCCCGCTCGCCCGCCGCGGTCGCGGCCGAGGCCCGTACGACGGAAGCGCCCTGACGATGAACCGCACCTCCCTGCCCCTGCCCCGGCTGCGGACCGTCGCCGCGGTGGCCGGTGCCGCGCTGCTCACCCGGCGGGCCCTGCGCCGGCGCATCGCCCGCTCCCCGCTCTGGCCGCTCCCCGCGCTGGACGAACCGATATCCGGCCACGCCCGGCAGCGCCGCTCCACCGCCGGCCGGCGGCTGCTGATCACCGCGCGGACGGCTCCGGCCGACGGCGTCGTCCAACTGCGCCTGGAGGGGCCGGACCTGCCCGCCTGGGAGCCGGGCGCGCATCTGGACCTGGTGCTGCCCTCCGGCCTGGTCCGTCAGTACTCCCTCTGCGGCGACCCGGCCGACACCGGGGCGTACACCGTGGCGGTCCGGCTGGTCGAGGACGGCCGCGGCGGCTCCCGTGAGGTGCACACCGCGCTCCGCGAGGGCCTGGAGATCGAGGTGCACGGCCCGCGCAACCGCTTCCCGCTGGCCGGGGCCCCGGCCCATCTCCTCGTCGCGGGCGGCATCGGCATCACCCCGGTCCTGCCGATGGTCCGCGCGCTGGCCGCCGCCGGGGCGGACTGGCGGCTGGTCTACGGGGGCCGCAGCCGGGCCACGATGCCCTTCCTCGACGAGCTGGAGCGGCTGGACGCGGGCGGCGGCCGGGTGACCGTCGTCCCGCAGGACGAGTCCGGCCACCCCGACCTGAAGGCCGCCCTCGCGGACGCGGCCGAGGGCACCGCCGTCCACTGCTGCGGCCCGGAACCGCTCATGGAGGCCGTCGCCGCCGCGCTGCCGCCCGGCTGCACCCTGCACCTGGAGCGCTTCTCGGCACGCGGCGGCGACGCGGCGGACCAGTCCCCCTTCGAGGTCGAACTGCGCCGCACCGGCCGCACGGTGCCGGTCGCCGCCGGCCAGTCGGTGCTGTCCGCCGTCCGCGCGGAGGTGCCGTACGTGGCGTACTCCTGCGAACAGGGCTTCTGCGGTACGTGCCAACAGCGCGTCCTGGAGGGCGAGGTCGACCACCGCGACGAACTGCTCAACGACGAGGAGCGGCGCGCCTCCATGCTGATCTGCGTGTCCCGGTGCCGGGGCGAGCGGCTGGTGCTGGACCTCTAGAAAAGGGTGCCGGGAGCGGGTCGTACGCTGGTGACCATGACGACGACCCGGGTGAAGCGCAGGATGGGCGTCGAGGAGCGCCGGCAGCAGCTGATCGGCGTGGCGCTGGAGTTGTTCAGCCGCCGGGCCCCGGACGAGGTGTCGATCGACGAGATCGCGGCCGCCGCCGGGATCTCCCGGCCGCTGGTCTACCACTACTTCCCCGGCAAGCAGAGCCTGTACGAGGCGGCGCTGCGGCGGGCCGCCGACGAACTGGCGGCCCGCTTCCTGGAACCGCACGAAGGCCCGCTGGGCGCCCGGCTGTTGCGGGTGATGGGGCGGTTCTTCGACTTCGTCGACGAGCACGGCCCCGGCTTCGCCGCGCTCATGCGGGGCGGCCCCGCCGCCGGTTCCTCCACGGCGAACGCGATGATCGACGGGGTGCGCCGGGCGGCCTGCGAGCAGATCCTCGCCCATCTCGGCGTCGAGGACCCGCCCGCCCGGCTGGAGCTGGTCGTCCGCTCCTGGGTCTCGCTCGCCGAGTCCACCGCGCTGATCTGGCTGGACGGCCGGCGCGTTCCGCGCGCGGAGCTGGAGACCCAGCTCGTGCACGACTTCGCCGCGCTGGCCGCCGTGAGCGCCGCGTACAACGAGGAGATGGCCGGCATCGTGCTCCGCGTCCTCTCCCAGGAACCCCCCGACGGCCCCTTCGGCGACCTGCTGACCCGGCTCTCCGCCCTGGCACCCGCCGTCCCGGCCGTCCCCGCGCGACGGCTGCCGCGCGCAGACTCCTGAGGTACGGCGGGCCCCCGTTCACCCCCGCCCCGGGGAACCCGCGAACCTCAGCGAGCGGCGCGCCGCACCGAGACGAACGGCTGGGGCTCCGCGCCCGCCGCGGTCGAGGTGCCGACCACCGTCAGGCCGCCCCGGCCACCGGTCACCCCGTTCGCCACGTTCTCCGGGGACGCCGAGGGGTCGGCCGCCGCGGGCTGCGCCAGTGCCAGGTCCTTCCAGCGCCCCCGGGCCCCGGCCGCACCGGTCGCGCGCGGGTCGAGCGGCGTCCAGGACCAGGCCAGCGCGGAGCGCCGGGCGCCGAGGGTCTGGCCCACGACGGCGATCCCGCCCCCGGGGCGGGCGGTCAGGCCGAGGAGCCGCGCGTCCACGTCCGGCACGGCGACCCGGTGCCATCCGGTGCCGTCGTGGCGGGCGGCCAGGGCGCGGGTCGTGCCGTCCTCGGGCGACCAGTCCTCGCCGGCCAGCCACACGTCGCCCTCCTCGGTCACCGCGAGGCTCTGGGCCTGGCCGGGAACATCGGTGACGCCGGGAACGCCGACCCGCGTCCAGGAGACCCCGTCGTAGTGCATCAGCAGCGGGGTTCCGCCGGCGCCGTCGTACCCGGTCGCCCAGACGTCGCGGTCGGAGACGGCCCGTACCGCGTTCAGGTACCAGTAGTCGCCGGGCAGTTCGGGGAGCGGTACGTCGCGCCAGGCCGTCCCGTCGAAGTGCCGGGCGATCCCGGCGGTCCGGGACTCGATGATCCAGCCGCCCTTCGCCTCGTTCCAGGTGCGCGACACCTCGATCTGCGCGAGGCCCACGGCCCAGGCACCGCCCGGCCGCGCGTCCACGTCGAGCAGGGAGCCGTACTCGGCCTTCTCCGGCAGGCCGGCCGCGACGACCTGCCACCGCCTGCCGTCGAAGTGCTGCGTGTAGACCCGTCCGTCGAGGACCGGGGTGTCGTCGCCGACGAGCCACACATCGCGGGGGCCGTACGCGTCCATGGCGTTGACGCGGCTGCTGATCTCCCCGGCGGCATCGGTGGCCGGGGCGACCGGGGTCCAGGCACCGCCCGGTTCGGAGCGCTCGGCCACCACCGGCCCGAACCGGGTCACCTTGCCCTCCTGCCGCACGGTGAATCCGGCCGCCCAGGTCTTCCCCCCTCCCATCGGCACGACGTCGATGAGGGTGGCGTCACCGAACGGCACCGCCTCGCCCGCCCAGGCGGGTGCCGGCGCGGCGGTCGCGGGCAGGGAGACGGACAGGGCGACGGTCAGGGCGGCCGCGGCCACGACGGCCCGACGGCTGGGTCTCAGCACAGGTGGTTCCTTCCGGAGACGGTCTCACCCGCTAAGTGCGCCGGCCCCACGGCCGGGTTGCAGCAGGCTTCCCGCCTTCGCCGCTCAGAGCTTCCGGTACGACGGGTCCAGGTCGCGGGTCTCCGCCGAGAGGTGCGGGGCGAGCCCCTCGGCGGGCCGGATGTGCGCGGTCAGCAGGTCCAGTACGGCCTGGGTGAGCCGGGCCCGGACCTCCGGGGTGCGGCCGGGCAGCAGCGCGATCTCTACGTGGACGATCGCATCGCCCTCGGGGGCGTCCGCGACGACGGTCTCCTCGACCCGGCGGAACCGGGTCTTGCAGGCGGCGATCTTCGTGGTGACGGTCTCCGCGATCAGGGGATGCAGGGCGCCGGCGAAGCCGGTGCGGTCGAAGGTGTCGTCGAGTTCGGCGGAGTAGTCGACGGTGATCTGCGGCATGGCGGGCTCCTGGTCGGAACATGGGACGCGGAAATGCGACCGCCCCACCCTTCACCGCCGACGGCGGCCCGCACAAGCGCGATCCACCACGTGGAAGCCCCTGGGGTCCGTCTGACCACGCCCGGCAGACGGGAATGGTCGGACAGCCCCTAGGAGAGCAACTGCCCCTGGAGGGCCAGCGCCAGCCCGGTCTCCGCGTTGTCGGAGCGGCCCCGTTCGAAGGCGCGGCGGTAGGCGGCGTCGCCGATGGCGGCGCGGGCGCGGCGTTCGCAGGCCTCGCGGAGGGGGCCCAGTTCGGGGGTGCCGCGCTGGGGGTGGCCGACCATGCCCCAGTAGATCTGTCCGGTTCCGTAGACGCGGGCGGCCTCGGCGCCCTCGCCCTGGGAGGCGATGGCGGCGGCCAGGATGTCCAGGCCGAGGGCGATGCCGAAGCGGTCGCGGAGGCGGTGCTTGCCCGCGATCATGGAGCGGGCGTGCGCGGCGGCGGCGTCGGCGCGGTCCTGGAGCAGGGCGATCAGGGCGAGTTGGTAGTCGACGTAGCTGAGGGTCCATCCCTCGTCCCTGGCCTCGCAGGCGGCGCGGAGCACGACGGCGGCCTCGGCGGCCTCGTCGAGCCGGCCGAGGCCGATGAGGGCGAAAACGGTGATCATGTGGCAGCGCAGCCGGTAGGCGGTCTCCAGGGGGGTGCCGGCGCCGGTGGTGCTGAGGACCCGGTCCGCCTCGCGCAGCCCCTTCTGCGGTTCGCCGGTCATCAGATGGGTGAGGCCGCGCAGATAGGCGGCGGCGAGGATGCCCTCGTCGGTGCCGTCCTCGGCGGCCGCCCGCAGGCACTGCTCGCCGACGCGTTCGGCGGCCTGGTAGTCGCCCTGGAGCATCTGGCAGATGCCGAGGACCCACAGGACGCGGGTGCGGTGGGGGCCGTCGGCGGGGCCGCGTTCCAGGGCGCGCTGGGCGTAGCCGCGGGTCTGCGGGAGGTGGCCGCAGCAGCACCAGAAGAAGCCGATGCGGCCGGCCATCTCCTGGGCGGCCTCCGGATCGTGGTCGAGCAGGTGGTCGAGGGCGGCGCAGAGGTCGGCGTGGGACTCGGCGATGCGGTGGTACCAGTGGATCTGGTCGTCGCCGGTCCAGCCGGCGTGGGCGCTGCGGGCCAGCCGGAGGAAGCAGGCGGCGTGCCGGTCGGCGGCGGCGCGCTCCTCGCCGAGTTCGGCGAGCCACATCCGGCCGTACTCGCGGATGCTGTCGAGCATGCGGTGGCGTACGCCGTCGCGGTCGCGGGCGACGACCGACTGGGCGACCAGGGCGCGCAGGGCGCCGCGGACGGCTTCCGGGGTGAGGGGTCCGCCGGCGCAGACGGCGACGGCGGTGTCCTCGTCGAAGTCGCCGCGCAGCACGGTGAGCCGGGCCCAGAGCAGGCGCTGGGCGGGGGTGCACAGTTCGTGGGACCAGCCGATGGTGGTCCGCAGGGTGCGGTGGCGCCGGGGCAGCAGGGTGGTGTCGGCGAAGACGTCGAGGCGGGAGCCGAGCCGGGTGGCGACCTCGCCGGGGCTCTGGCGTCCGACGGCCGCGGCGGCGAGTTCGATGGCGAGGGGGATGCCTTCGAGGCGCCGGCAGATCTCGGCGGCGGCCCCGGGGTCGTGGGGGGTGTCGGGGGCGGCGGCGGCCGCGCGGTCGCGGAAGAGGGTGAGGGCGGCGGCCCCGGGCCCGTCCACGGGCAGCGGTTCCACGTCGACGCGCTGTTCGCCCCTGATGTCCAGGGGGCGGCGGCTGGTGGCGAGGACGGTGAGTCCGGGCGAGGTGGTGAGGATCTCGCCCAGGAGGTGCGCGCAGGAGGGGCGCAGGTGTTCGCAGGAGTCCAGGACGAGCAGCAGCTGTTTGTCGGCGAGCCATTCGCAGAGCACGTCGATGGGGGTGCGCAGGGTGTGGTCGCTGAGGCCGACGGCGTCGGAGACGGTGGCCAGGAGGAGTTCGTCGTCGTGCAGGGGGGCGAGGCCGGCCCAGTGGACGCCGTCGCGGTAGAGGGATTCCACGCGGGTGGCCGCGCGGACGGCGATCCGGGTCTTGCCGACGCCGCCGGGTCCGGTGAGCGTGGTCAGCCGGCCGGCGGAGAGGGCGTGGCCGATCAGTTCGAGCTCCGCCTCCCGTCCGACGAAGCTGTTGGTCTCCTCGGGGATGTTGCTCGCCATGGTCACCGTCGCTGCACAGCTGGATCGGCCGGTCCCGGCCCCCGGGGCCCGCACGCCCGTGGAGGGGGTGCGGGTGCCGGGGCCGGAACCGGCCGGTGGAGTAGGAGGGGCGCGTCGGGGAGTGCGCTGGTGGGGCTCTCTCCGACGGGCTGCCCCTACGGTAGTCCTGTCGCGGTCAGCGCAGGGCGAAGACCGCCACCGTACGTCCCGGAACGGTGAAGCTTCCCGAACTCCGCTCGTACGAGGCCTTCTTGACGGTAAGATCCGCGCCCGC
The DNA here is from genome assembly GCF_042799575.1 of Streptomyces sp. NPDC057682. Lineage (NCBI taxonomy): Bacteria > Bacillati > Actinomycetota > Actinomycetes > Kitasatosporales > Streptomycetaceae > Streptomyces > Streptomyces sp. NPDC057682. The sequence continues at coordinate 69,062 of NZ_JBHVIN010000002.1, forward strand.
CGCCTGGACGGGGTGGAGCGCGTAGTCCTTTCCGGCCAGGGCGGCGATCTTCTGGGTGGTGGTGCCGGGCGCGGCGTTGAAGACGACCACGAGCGGGCCGAGCCGCATGGTGATCACGCCGGGGGTCTCACCGGCGCCGGAGAGCGGGAACGAGAGCCGGTCCTGCACCTGCGCGGCGGTGGCCAGACCGAAGTCCTTCTCCGTGGCGCGGATGGTGAGCAGGTCCCGGTACGCGGCCGAGGTGCCGTTGATCTCCGCGCAGCCCGGGGTGATTGCCGGATTCGCCAGCAGCGGCTCGGCGTACGGCCACTTGGCCTCGTTGTCGGCGGCCGGCGGCAGTCCGCGCCCGAAGCCGTTGCCGTCCCGGCAGTCCCAGTGCAGGGCGTTGAACCAGTCGCCGCTGTCGAAGGAGTTGCGGTCCAGCGACTTGGAGCGGAGCAGGTCGGTGCCGGCCTGGGAGAGAGCGGGGCCCTGCGAGAGGGTCGCCGTCGCCATGGCCAGGACCTGCATCCTGGCCCGGTCGGCGGCGGAGGTGCCCGCCGGGAGCTTGAACGCGAGCGCGTCGTACAGGGACTCGTTGTCGTGGGCGTCGGCGTAGGCGAGGGCGTCGCCGGGGGCGGCGGCGTAGCCGGCCGGGGCACCGTTGTAGTCGACGTCGGAGCCCTTGACGGTGTTCCCGGAGGTGTCGGTGAAGGTGTAGCCGGCGAGGTTGCCGGTGAGGCCGACCTTGATCAGGTCCTGGTAGTGGAGGAGGCGGGCCTTCTGTTCGGCCTCCGTGCCGTTGGCGGTGGAGGTGTTGGGGTCGGTGTAGAGGCCGGTGGCGAAGCCCTGGACGCCGGGGTCCTCGTCGAACGGGGAGCCGCCGCGCACGGCGTCGCGGGCCCGGTCGGAGAAGGTGGCGATGCCGGTGCCGGCCATGTTCTTCTGGGTGGCCTGGACGAAGCGGGCGTCGTCGGCGATCTCGCCGAAGTTCCAGCCCTCGCCGTACAGGATGATCTTCTTGCCGTCCACGCCGTCCTTGGCGGGGGTCAGCGCGTCGAGGGCCTTGCGGACGGCCAGGATGTTGGCCTTGGGGTGGTGGCCCATCAGGTCGAAGCGGAAGCCGTCGACCTTGTACTCCTTGGCCCAGGTGACGACCGAGTCCACGACGAGCTTGCCCATCATGGTGTTCTCGGGGGCGGTGTTGGCGCAGCAGGTGGAGGTGGCGACGGTGCCGTCCTCCAGGAGCCGCTGGTAGTAGCCGGGCACGATCCGGTCGAGGACGGACTTCTCGTCCTGGCCGGCGGCGACGGTGTGGTTGTAGACGACGTCCATGACGGTGCGCAGTCCGGCGCCGTTGAGGCCCTGGACCATCTGCCGGAACTCGACGGTGCGCTTCGTGCCGTCGGGGTCGGAGGCGTAGCTGCCCTCGGGGACGGTGTAGTGCAGCGGGTCGTAGCCCCAGTTGAAGCCGTCCTTCGCGGCGGCCTTCGCCACGCAGGCCTGCTGTTCGGCGGAGTCGGGGGCGTAGACGGACAGTTCGCAGGCCGGCTTCTGCTGGTCCTTCTTCTTCTCGGGGACGGTCCCGATGTCGAAGGCGGGCAGCAGGTGGACGTAGCCGGTGCCGGAGTCGGCGAGCCGCTTGAGGTGCTTCATCCCGTCGGAGCGGGTGTCGGTGAACGCGAGGTACTCACCGGGGTGCTTCGAGGTGGGGTCCGCGATGGAGAAGTCGCGGATCTGCAGCTCCTGGATCTGCGCGTCGCGCAGCGGTGCGGCGGCGGGCTTGCGGAGGGTGTCCCAGCCCTTGGGGGCGAGGGAGCGGTCCTCCAGGTCGACGACGAGGCTGCGGGCGGAGTCGGCGGTCAGGGCGGTGGAGTAGGGGTCGGTGACCTTGTTGGTGACGCGCTTCTGGACGGTGGGCGCCCAGACGTCCACGACGTAGCGGTAGGGCTTGCCCTTCCAGTTCTTCTTACCGGTGACGGACCAGACGCCGGTGCGGTCGTCGCGCCGCATGGGGACGGTCTTCCCGTCGAGTTCGAGGGCGACGGTACGGGCGGTGGGGGCCCACACCGACAGGGTGGGGGTGCCGTGGCGGAAGACCGGGCCGAGGGAGGCGCCGCTCGCCCTCTCGCCGTAGAGGTCGTCGAGCACCCCGGCGCTCTGCACGCCGGTGGCGGCGAGCAGGGCTCCGTTGGCGGCGCGCTGCGTGGCGATGAGCTGGCCGCGCAGGGCCTCGCGGACGCGGTCGCGGTCCCGGGCGTCGACGGTGAAGGCGGGGTAGTCCTTGAGGTGCGGGTACGTCGCCTTCTGGGCGTCGGTGAGCGCGGACGGGGTGAGCCGCAGCCACTGGCCCTCGTCACTGAGGGCGCCGTCCTTGACGGTGATGCCACCCTTCTCCGCGTACACGAGCTGCTGGCTGGTGGCCTCGGTGGCCTTCACCTTCCAGACGACGGTGTCGGCGTCGATCCACTGCGCCTCGGCCTTGGTGAGGTCGGGCGTCGGTACGCCACCGGCCTGCGGGAGCAGGTAGCCGCCCCGGCCGCCGAGCATCCAGACCTCGTGGCCGTACGTGGCGAGGTCGAGGGACTGGTCGCTGGGGAGGTCCTTCTCGTCGCCCCGGTGCAGGATGTAGCTGAGCGCGGTGGCGCCGTCGGTGAGCGGGACCTCGAAGGTGAGCCCGGAGGCGTCCTTCTTCACGGGCTGGAGCGGCTTGGCCCAGTCGGTGGGCTCCTTGGCTCCGGTCCAGGTGTGCAGGCCCCAGCCGTCGTAGTCGCCGTCGGCGCGGTAGTAGTGCAGGACGGCCTTGGTGGTGTCCTGTGCGGGGTAGGCACCGTCGGGCGCGGTGTCCGCCTGGCCGTCCTGGCCCTGCGCGATCCACACCTCACCGGTCTTCGCCAGGTCGACGGTGCGCTCGGGCCCGTCGGCGGTGCCGGCCTTCTCGACGGTGTACGGGACGGTGGCGGCGCCCTCGGGCACCTCGACCCAGGCGAACGCGCCGTACGCGTCGCGCCCGGTGAAGGCGGCGGTGGCCTCGCCGGACCTCACCTGCCGGCCGTCGTAGTCGCCGTCGGCGCGCTTGTAGTGGACGACTGCGTAGTCGCGCTCGACGGCGACGGGCTTGGCGGGGGCGGGCGCCTGTCCGGTGGTGGAGGAGGCGGTGGCGCTCGCGGTGCGGCCGGTGCGGTCGACGACGACGGCCTTGTAGCGCAGCGGCGTTCCGGCGGCGGTGGTGGCGTCGATGGTCTGGGTGACCTTGTACGGGGCGTGGTCGGCGGTGCCGAGGGTGGTCCACTTCCCGTTGCCGGTCTGGGCTGCGAAGACGACCCGGTTGAGGGAGCCGCCGTCCACGTCGGCGGTGATCTCGACGGTGCCGGTGGCGCCGGCCGCCGGGGCCTTCAGGGTGACGGAGGGCTTGGCGGCCGGGGCCGCGAGCGGTCCGGAGGCGCGGAGCACGAGGCTCGACAGGGCCGGGACGGTGACCGTGATCTTCTTGTCGGCGCCGCTGCGGACCGTGCCGGTACCGCCGTACAGGGTGCGGAAGTCCATCCGGGCGGATCCGGTGGGCAGTTCGACGGTCTTCGCGGTCGTGCCGTTGTTGGTGGCGACGACGTACTCGGTGCCGCGCGCCGCGTCCGTACGGGAGAAGGCGTAGACGGAGCCCTCGGCGTACCGCTCGGTCTGCACACCGTCGCGCAGCGCCGGGTTGTCCCGGGTCAGCTTCGAGAGGGCGGCGATGGAGCGGTAGAGCGGGTGCGACGGGTCGTAGGCGTCGGAGGCGTGGGTGCGGTCGGTGCCCAGCTCGTCGTCATCGAGGTAGTCGGCGGTCTTCGAGGCGAACATCGTCTGGCGGGCGTCCTTGTCGCCGCCGGCGCCGGTGAAGCCCTGTTCGTCGCCGTAGTAGACGACGGGGTTGCCCCGGCTGAGGAACATCAGCTCGTTGGCCAGCTCCGCGCGCTCGACCAGCTCCGTGTCACCGGCGTCCGGGTTGTCCTGCTTGAGGAACGTCCCGATGCGGCCCATGTCGTGGTTGCCGAGGAAGGTGACCTGTTCGTAGGCGTTGGCCTTGTCGGTGGTGTACCGGTAGTCGTCGCCGAAGACGGCGGCGAGCTTCGAGGCCGGGGCGCCCTGCGAGGCGTACTGCCGGGCCGCCTCCTGGAACGGGAAGTCGAGCGTGGCGTCGAGCCGCCCCCGGGTGACGTAGGGGGAGGTGATCGCGGTGTCGGACGAGTAGACCTCGCCGAACATGAAGAAGTCCTCGCGCCCGCGCTTGGCCGCGTAGGCGTCGAGCGCGGTGGCCCACTGGGTCCAGAAGTCCAGGTCGACGTGTTTCACGGTGTCGATCCGGAACCCGTCGATGTCGAAGTCGCGGACCCACTTCTCGTAGATCTTCTCCATGCCGGAGACGACCTCGGGCCGCTCGGTCCACAGGTCGTCGAGCCCGGAGAAGTCGCCGTAGGTGGTGGACTCGCCGGCGTACGTCGAGTCGCCCCGGTTGTGGTACATCGTCGGGTCGTTGAGCCAGGACGGCGTCTTGCCGCCGCCGCTCACCGGCTTGTACGGGAAGGAGTCGGCGTCCACCTTCGCCATGCCCGCCGCGTCGTCGAAGGGGCGGCCGTCGCGGTCGAGGTAGGGGTAGGCGCCCTTGGACTTGTAGCCGTAGGTCTTCTCGGCGTAGTCGACGGTGTCGGCGGTGTGGTTGGTGATGACGTCGAAGAAGACCTTCATGCCCTTGGCGTGGGCCTTGTCGATCAGCTTCGTGAGGTCGGCGTTGGTGCCGAAGTGCGGGTCGACCTGGGTGAAGTCGGTGATCCAGTAGCCGTGGTAGCCGGCCGACGCGTCCTTGCCGGTGCCCTGGACGGGCCGGTTCCTGAAGATCGGGGCGAGCCAGATCGCGGTGGTGCCGAGCCCCTTGATGTAGTCGAGCCTGCTGGTCAGCCCCTTGAGGTCGCCGCCCTGGTAGAAGCCCTTGTCGGTGGGGTCGTAGCCCGTCTCCAGGCGCGAACCGGTCAGCCCGCCCCGGTCGTTGCCGGTGTCGCCGTTGGCGAAGCGGTCGGGCATGACGAAGTAGAACTGCTCGCGGGTCAGATCGTGCCGGGCGGGCTGTGCGGCCAGCTCGGCGTCCGACGGTGCGGCGGGCGGCCTGGCCGCGGCGGCGGGCAGTGCGGGCACCAGCGCCGCGCACAGGGCGGCCGCGACGACGGCGGGCGCCGTTCTTCGCGCGGGCACGCGCAGGGACGGACGTATCACTCGGGCTCTCCTCGGAGGGGTACGGGATGTGCGGGCCGGACGGGCCGCAGGGAGACGGCCCGTCCGGCGAGGGGGGAGGTCAGCTCCGCCAGACGTCGGCGGTCAGGGCGACCTTGCCGGAGGACGGCACCGTGCCCGTGCGGTTGGCACCGCTCTCCCAGGTGACGTTGCCGTTCGCGTCCTTGCGGATGTACTTGTACTCGAACGTGGTGCCCGCGGGCATGTTCACGTCGAGCTTCCAGACCGGGTACGTGGCCGGGTCCAGCTTCAGGGCGCTGCCGGTGTTCCAGTTGCCGAGGGCGGACTGGTTGCCGGTGACGTAGATGTTCTGGCCGAGCTGGGTGGTGGCGTTGACGCCGAAGGAGGCGCCGGACGTGCCCGTGCCCGTACCGGGGTCGGTGCCGGGGTCGGTGGAGCCGCCGCCGCAGGTGCGGGCGCCGGTGTGCAGCGCGAGGGCGGTGTCGGCGCCGAGGGTGGCGGTGAACTGTCCGGAGCCGTTGACGGTGACGCCCTTGCCGGACTGGACGTCGCAGTAGTCGCCAGCGGGCAGCGAGGTCTGGAAGGTCCGGGTCAGCGAGGAACCCTCGTGGTTGATCGCCACATACGCCTTGGAGCCGCGGCCGAAGGCGATCTGGTCGCCGCCGTTGTCCCACCAGTTCGTGACGGCCTCACCGCGCGCGGTGTTGCGGAAGCCGACCATGGAGGAGATCTCGCGCCAGGCGTGCTGGCACTTCCAGCCGTCGCTGTAGCAGGCGTTCACCGTGCCGCCGCTCGGCGGGCCGGCGTCCTTGTCGGACCACTCGTAGCCGGAGTGGACGTCGGGCGAGCCGTAGGGCCAGGCCAGCATGAACACGCTGGCGAGCGTGTAGGAGGCGCCGGCCTTGTAGTTCAGCGTCTCGCCGTTGCGCTCGGTGTCGTGGTTGTCGACGAAGACCGCGGCCCGCGACGACGGCATGAAGCCCCAGCCCTCGCCGAAGTTCTTCAGATAGGCGAGGTTCTGGTCGTTGAAGACCTGCTTGAGGCTCCGGGCGTACCGGAACTCCTGGACGTCACCGGTGCCGGCGTACTCGTCGGGCGAGACGGCCTCGCCGGCGCCGTAGATCGCCTCCTGCTTCCAGTAGGCGTTCGGGTTGCTCAGCCGCGACTTGATGTTGGCGAGGTCGGCGGCGGGCATGTGCTTGGCGGCGTCGATGCGGAAGCCGTCGACGCCGAGCGAGAGCAGGTCGTTGAGGTAGCCGGCGATCCTGCCCCGGACGTAGTCCTCACCGGTGTCCAGGTCGGCCAGCCCGACGAGTTCGCAGTTCTGGACGTTGGCCCGGTCGCCGTAGTTGGTGATCTGCGACTGGCAGTCGTTCATGTCGTTGACCGAGTACAGGCCGGGGTAGTCGTACTTCGTGTACGAGGAGCCGCCGGTGCCGGTGCCCGAGCCCGAGGACATGTGGTTGATGACCGAGTCGGCGACGACCTTCACGCCGGCGCCGTGGCAGGTGTTGACCATGTTCGCGAAGGACGCGCGGTCGCCGAGGCGCCCGGCGATCTTGTAGCTGACCGGCTGGTAGGAGGTCCACCACTGGCCGCCCTGGATGTGCTCCTGCGGCGGCGAGACCTGGACGAAGCCGTAACCGGCCGGGCCGAGCGTGTCGGTGCACGCCTTGGCGACGGAGTCGAACTTCCACTCGAAGAGGACGGCGGTGACGTCCTTGGCGCCCGGGGCGGATGCCTCGGCCGTCGTGGCGGGGACCACGAGGGCGGCGGCTCCCGCGACGAGGGCGAGCGCGGCAGACAGGGGTCTGCGGGCCATGTCTTTCCTCCTGCATGTGGGGGAAACGCGGGTGACGGTGCAGCCTCATACGGCAACGCGCCCTGCCCTCAAGGCTCTGAAGGTTCTTGCTGCAAGAATGCAAACCTTGCCGCGAGCAGACCGTACGAGCCCGTCAGTGCGCGGTCAACCCTTTGGACATGAGCTGCTCACATCCGCGAAATAGTGCAGATTTCTTTCTGCAAGGTCTTACGCAAGACATTGCAGCCCTGTTACGTTGCTCCCGACTCCGGTCCGGCCGGCCGGGGGTCCCGTTACCCCGGGCCCCACGCGCCCGGCCGGCCGGGCCGGTCACACAGGGGGTGCACCGGAGGTCACACTCCCCGCCGGCCCGTCCGGGCCGACTTCCGGTGCCTCTCCCCCGTGTACGACACCCCGCCGTCGCCCCCGTGCCGCTTCCGGCCTACGCTCGTGTGCCATGTCCACCGACCGGCCCCTGACCCCCCGCGGACGCCTCGTCGTCCGCATCGGCGTCGTCTTCGTGCTGCTCGTCTCGCTCGGCGGCGGACTCGGCCTGGCCGCCGAGGGCCTGGAGGGCCGGACCGCCCTGCGCTCGGGCCCCGTCGGCACCCTCACCCCCGCCGACCGCGACTGCGGCAAGGAATCCTGCGTCTGGACCGGCACCTTCACCGGCGCCGACGGCAGCGTCCTCGCGCACGACGTCGAACTGCGCGGCGCCGCCCGGGTCCGCCGGAGCGACCCCGCCCCCGCCCGCATCGACGACGTCCGGCTCGCCGGGGACGCCGGGGCCGCCTACACCGCCGACTACGGCTGGCACGGCCCCGTGGTCAAGGGCGCGGTACTCGCCGCCGTGGGCCTGGCGGTCGCGACCGGGCTCCTGGTGATGCTGCGCCGGCAGCGGAGGACCGCCGCCCCGCCCTCATGAGAACGGAAGAGGGAGGCCGGATCCCCCCTCCGGACCCGGCCTCCCTCTCCCTTCCGCCTCACGCCCCCCGCAGCGCCGCCGTCGACCCCCGTACGACCAGTTCGGGCTGGAAGACGTACTCCGTGCGCTGCACGGGGCTGCCGCCTATCTCCTCCAGCAGCGCGCCCACCGCGGCCGCCGCCATCGCCTGGACGGGCTGGCGGACCGTGGTCAGCGGCGGGTCGGTGAAGGCGATGAGCTGGGAGTCGTCGAAGCCGACGACGGAGACGTCGCGCGGGACGTCGAGACCGCGGTCGCGGGCCGCGCGGACCACGCCCAGGGCCATCAGGTCGCTGCCGCAGACGATGCCGGTGCAGCCCCGGTCCAACAGGGCGCCGGCCGCCACCTGACCGCCCTCGACGCTGAACAGCGTGGAGCAGACAAGGAGTTCGGCCTCCGCACGGTCCAGCCCCAGCACCGAGACCGCCGCGTCCACGAAGCCGTCCCGCTTGCGGCGGGAGGGCACGTAGCGCTGCGGACCTATGGCGAGGCCGACCTTGCGGTGACCGAGTTCGGCGAGGTGGCTCACGGCCATCCGCACGGCCGCGGCGTCGTCGGGCGAGACGAACGGGGCGCTGATGCGCTCGTTGTAGCCGTTGATCAGGACGAACGGCACGCCGCGCTCGGTCAGCGCGGCGTAGCGCGCCGGGTCGGCCGAGGTGTCGGCGTGCAGTCCGGAGAGGAACACGATGCCGCCGACGCCGCGTTCGACGAGCTGCTCGACGAGTTCGTCCTCGGTGGCGCCGCCGGGCAGCTGGGTGCAGAGCACCGGGGTGTAGCCGTGCCCGGCCAGGACCTGTTCCACGGACTGCGCGAACGCGGGGAAGATCGGGTTGGTGAGCTCGGGCGTCACCAGTCCGATCAGCCCGGCGCTGCGCTGCCGCAGCCGTACGGGTCGTTCGTACCCCAGGATGTCGAGCGCCGCGAGCACCCGCTGACGCGTGGTGTCCGCGACGCCCGGCTTGCCGTTGAGGACGCGGCTGACCGTCGCCTCGCTGACGGCTGCCTGGCCGGCGATGTCGGAGAGCCTGAGCGCGGAACCGGCCCTGGGCGGGGGGACGGTCACACCGTCCACCACACCGTGGTGTCGGCGGGCAGCTCGACCTCGGGGCCGTCGGTCTCGACCGGGGCGCTGGACAGCAGCGGGGTGCCGTACGCGGGGATCCGGACGGGGGCGCCGGTCGTGTTGACGGTGCAGACGAAACCGGGGCGGGCGAGGACGAGGACGCCCTCGGGGGCATCGAGCCACTCCACGTCCGTTCCGGCGCCGAGGCCGGGGTGGGCGCGGCGGGAGGCGATCGCGGCCCGGTACAGCTCCAGGGTGGAGCCGGGCGTGCCGGTCTGGGCCTCGACGCTCAGCTCGCCCCAGCCGGCCGGCTGCGGGAGCCAGCTGCCGCCCGCGCCGAAGCCGTAGCTGCTGCCCTCGCGGGTCCACGGGATCGGGACGCGGCAGCCGTCGCGGTAGCCGTCCTGGCCCTCGGCGCGGAAGAACGAGGGGTCCTGGCGGGCCTCGTCGGGCAGGTCGGTGACGTCGGGCAGGCCCAGCTCCTCGCCCTGGTAGACGTAGGCGGAGCCGGGCAGCGCCAGCATCAGCAGGGTGGCCGCGCGGGCCCGGCGCAGGCCCAGCTCGCGGTCGCCGGCGGTGCGGATCTGGGTGCCGAGGCCCGCCGGGTTGGCGAAGCGGGTGGCGTGCCGGGTGACGTCGTGGTTGGAGAGCACCCAGGTGGTGGGCGCGCCGACCGGGCGCATCGCGTCGAGCGAGGTGTCGATGACCTCGCGCAGGGCGGCGGCGTCCCAGGCGGTGGCCAGGTACTGGAAGTTGAACGCCTGGTGCATCTCGTCGGAGCGCACGTAGTTGGCGGTGCGCTCGACGGTGGGCGTCCACGCTTCAGCGACGGCAATCCTGTCACCCGGGTACTCGTCCAGGATGGTGCGCCAGCTGCGGTAGATCGCGTGCACCCCGTCCTGGTCGAAGAACGGCATGACGTCGTTGCCGAGCAGCTTCAGCTGGTCGTGGGTGCCGAGGTCCGGCAGGCCCTCGGCCTTGACCAGGCCGTGCGCGACATCCACCCGGAAGCCGTCGACGCCCATGTCGAGCCAGAAGCGCAGGATCGAGCGGAACTCGTCGGCGACGGCCGGGTGCTCCCAGTTGAAGTCGGGCTGCTCGGGCGCGAAGAGGTGGAGGTACCACTCGCCGGGGGTGCCGTCCGGGTCGGTGGTGCGGGTCCAGGCCGGGCCGCCGAAGATGGACTCCCAGTCGTTGGGCGGGAGTTCGCCGTTCGCGCCCTTGCCGGGGCGGAAGTGGTAGCGCTCGCGCAGGGCGGAGCCGGGGCCCTCGGCGAGGGCGCGCTTGAACCACTCGTGCTGGTCGGAGGAGTGGTTGGGCACCAGGTCGACGATGATCCGCAGGCCCAGGTCGTGGGCGTCGCGAATCAGCGCGTCGGCGTCCAGCAGGTTGCCGAACATCGGGTCGATGGCCCGGTAGTCGGCGACGTCGTAGCCGGCGTCGGCCTGCGGGGAGGCGTAGAAGGGGCTGAGCCACACCGCGTCGACGCCGAGGTCCTTGAGGTACGGGAGGCGGGCGGTGACGCCGGCGAGGTCGCCCATGCCGTCGCCGTTGCCGTCGGCGAAGCTGCGCGGGTAGACCTGGTAGATCACCGCGTCCTGCCACCAGCCGGTGCGGTGGCCCGGGGCGTCGTCGGACGTGCCGGTGGAGGGGGCAGCGAGGTGCTGGGTCATGTCGTCCCTGGGGTGTCTGGGTGGGGGTGGCGCCGGGACCGGGTCGGGATGCCGGCGCCACCGTGACGGTGCGTGGGGTCGTACGGCCGTGCTGTGCGGCTCAGCCCTTGACGGCACCGGCGGACATGCCGGTGACCAGGTGCTTCTGCGCGAACAGGAAGACCAGGGCCGCGGGTATCGCGATGAGCACGGACGCGGCGGTCATCGGGCCCCACTGGGCGCCGTACCGGTTGACGAACAGCTGGAGGCCGCCCGCGAGGGTCAGGTTGTCCTCGCCGACCAGGAAAGCGGAGGCGTACGCGACCTCGCCCCAGGCGGTGATGAAGGAGTAGAACGCGGTGACGGCGATGCCGGGCTTGGCCAGCGGCAGGATGAGCCGCCAGAACGTGCCGAACGGGGTGAGCCCGTCGACCTGTCCGGACTCGTCGATCTCGCGCGGGATGGTGTCGAAGAAGCCCTTCATCATCCAGGCGCAGAACGGCACCGAGATGGTGAGGTAGGTGATGACGAGACCGGACGGCTTGTTGAGCAGTCCCATGCTCGCCATGATGTTGTAGATCGGCACGATGAGGACGGCGACCGGGAACATCTGAGTGATCAGCAGCGTCCACATCAGGCCGCGCTTCCCGGGGAAGCGGAAGCGGCTGACGGCGTAGCCGGTGGAGGCCGAGATGATCACGCCGGCCAGCGTGGTGAGGCCCGCGACGATCAGCGAGTTGCCGAACCAGGTCAGGAACTTCGTGTTCGTGATGAGGTTCGTGTAGTTCTCGAACGTCGTGTCCTTGAAGAAGTCCGTGGTGGTGGCGAACTCGGCGGGCTTCAGCGAGGTGAGCAGGACCCACAGCACGGGGAACACCGCGATCACGGACGCGACGATCAGCGTCAGGTGCAGTGCCGTGGAGGCCAGCGGCGAACGCTCGCCGCGCAGCCGGACCTTGGCGGGGCGCGGGGCGGAATGCCGCGCGGTGGAGGTGGGTGCGGTGGTCACCAGTCGTCTCCCTGCGTGCGGAGGACTCGCCGGTAGATCGCGGCGAAGACCATCAGAAGGACGAGGATCAGCACGCCCCAGGTGGAGGACTGCGCGAAGTCGCGCGGGCTGATCTCGAAGGAGAACTTGTACGCCTGGGTGACCAGGATCTGCGTGGCCTCGCCGGGCCCTCCGCCGGTCAGCAGGAAGATCACCGGGAACATGTTGAAGGTCCAGATGGTGGAGAGCAGGACCACGGTCGTGGAGACCGGGCGCAGTCCGGGCATGGTGACGTGGCGGAAGCGCTGCCACGGGCTGGCGCCGTCCATCTCCGCGGCCTCGTACTGCTCGCTGGGGATCGACTGGAGGCCGCCGAGGAGCGCGACCATCATGAACGGCACGCCGAGCCAGACGTTGACGATGATGACGGAGACCTTGGCCAGGGTGGGGTCACCGAGCCAGTCGATCCCGCCGATGCCGCCGCCGGAGAGAATCTTGTTGAGCAGCCCGCGGTCCTCGTTGTAGAGGAAGCGCCAGGCGAAGACCGAGACGAAGCCGGGGATGGCCCAGGGAAGGATCAGCGCCATCCGGTAGGCGGAGCGCCCGGCGATCCTCCGGTTCAGGATGTTGGCCAGTGCCAGGCCGAGGGCGAAGGTGATGGTGACGCAGGAGACCGTCCACACCAGGGTCCACCAGAGCGTGCCGAGGAACTGCTGACCGGTGAGCGCGTCGGTGTAGTTGTCCAGGCCCACGAACTTGTACGTGGCGGGCATGTGGTTGACACCGATGGACCGCGCGACGTTGCGCTCGTTGGCGTCGGTCAGCGACAGGTAGATACCGCGGACCAGCGGGTACCCGATGATCACGCCGATCACGAGGACGACCGGGGCCACCATCGCCCAGGCGTACCAGTGCGTCGACAGGGCCCGCCGGAGCCGTCCCGGCGGCGGGGGGTTACCAGTACCGCGGCTCCGGCCGCGGGCGCTCTCGTCGCCCGCGGCCTTCACCACCGACTGGCTGGTGTGGACAGCCATCAGTCGGCCTGCCTTCCTGAGTTACTTCCAGCCCTTGAGGAGCTTGCGGTAGGAGTCACCGGTCGTCTTGACCGCCTTCTCCGGGGTCGTCTGACCGGTGAGGACCTTGGTGTACTCGGTCACCAGCGGCGCGAAGAGGCTGCCGGTCTCCGGGATCCAGGGGCGCTCGACCGCGCTCTCGACGACGGGCTTGAAGAAGCCGACGATCTCGTTGTCGACGACCGACTCCTCGGCGTAGGCGGAGGTGCGGGTCGGCAGGAGGTTGAGCTCCTTGGTGACCTGGGCCTGCGTCTTGACGGAGGTCATGTAGTCGACGAAGGCGTAGGAGGCGTCGAGGTTCTTGGAACCGGCGTAGACGGCCAGGTTGTGACCGCCCTGCGGGGCGCCCTGGGCGGCGGAGCCGGCCGGGACCGGGGCGACGCCCAGGTTGGCCTTGTCCTTGAACTCCTTGCCGGCGTAGGTGTCGGCGACGGCCCACGGGCCGTTGATCATCATCGCGACGTCGCCGTTCTTGAACGACGCCTGCATGTTCTCCCAGCCGTCCGTGGCGTCCGTCTTGGCGGCACCCGAGTCGACCAGGTCCTTGACGACCTTCATCGCCTTGACACCGGCGGCGTTGTCGATGGTGACGGTCTTGTCGGCGGCGTTGACCATGTCGCCGCCCTCGCCGTACAGGAAGGAGAGGAACCAGTACGCGTCGTCGCCGCGCAGGTAGAGGCCGGTCTTGCCGGTCTTGTCCTTGATCTTCTTCGAGACGGTCTTCAGGTCCTCGACGGACTTCGGGACCTCGACGCCGGCCTCCTTGAAGATCTTCTTGTTGTAGAAGACGCCCATGGAGTCGATGACCTGCGGCACCGCGTACGTCTTGCCGTTGTACTTGGTGGAGGCGGCGGCCTGCTTCAGGAAGTCCTCGGGCTTCTTGAGCGCGGTGGTGCCGTCGAGCGGGGCCAGGTAGCCCAGGTCCGCGAACTCGGGCGTCCAGGCGACCTCGGAGCGGATCACGTCGGGGGCGCCGGAGCCCGCCTGCGCGGCGTTCTTGAACTTGTTCTGCGCGTCACCGAAGGGGACGTTGACGTACTTGACGTCGACCTTCGGGTGCAGCTTCTCGAAACCCTCGGCGATCTTCTTGAAGACCTTGTCCTCGCTGCCCGCCGTGGAGGTGTCCCACCACGTGACGGTGCCGGAGAGCTCGCCGGAGCTCTTCGAGGTGCCGTTCGAACTGTCGTCATCGCTGCCGCAGGCGGTCGCCGCGAGCGCCAGGGCCGCGACCAGGGCGGTGGCCGTTATGCCACGTCGCATCTGAACTCCTTCAACTGCCGTACCGCTCCGTCGCGGCGCCGGGTCGACGTGAACGTAACAAGGATGAAAGACGACCGAAAGAGTTTGCGGAAGATTTCTGCAAGCTCCGGTGATCGTTACATTCGCGTGTCCTCACGGTTGCCGTCAAGCCTCTTGACGGAACCGGCTACCCCCTGGCAGAAGCGCCCCACCCCGGGTGATTCCGCAGTGCGACGATCCGACCGCAGACAGCGGGGAGGGTCCGCAAGAGCTTGCAAGATGTTGCCGATGCCCCGCCGGAGTCCGTCGCAAGGGGCCCGAGCGGCGCCGCCGCGACGGCCGGCCGGAGCCGAGGCCGCGGGCACCGCCGCCCGAATCCCGTGCATGGTGGGCAATCCGACCCGCTCCCGGTACAGTCCAGTGCCATGACCGCACGGCTTGCCGATATCGCCACTCAGGCGGGGGTCAGCGAAGCGACGGTCAGCCGCGTGTTGAACGGCAAGCCCGGTGTCGCCGCTGCCACCCGTGAATCCGTCCTCGCGGCGCTCGACGTCCTCGGCTACGAGCGGCCCGTGCGGCTGCGCCGGCGCAGCGCCGGTCTCGTCGGCCTGATCACGCCCGAGCTGGAGAACCCGATCTTCCCGGCGCTCGCCCAGGTCATCGGCCAGGCACTGACGCGCCAGGGCTACACCCCCGTGCTGGCCACCCAGACCCCCGGCGGCTCCACCGAGGACGAGCTGACCGAGATGCTGGTCGACCGGGGCGTCTCCGGCATCATCTTCGTCTCCGGACTGCACGCCGACACCTCCGCCGACATGGGGCGCTACGAACAACTGCGCGCCCAGGGCGTGCCCTTCGTCCTGGTCAACGGTTTCTCGCCCAAGGTGCAGGCACCGTTCATCTCGCCGGACGACCGGGCCGCGATGCGGCTGGCGGTGACCCATCTCGTCTCGCTCGGCCACACCCGGATCGGGCTGGCGGTCGGCCCCAAGCGCTTCGTCCCGGTGCTCCGCAAGATCGAGGGCTTCCACGCCACGATGCGCGAGCAGTTGAACCTCGCGGCGGACGACGTGGAGGAGCTGATCCAGCACTCCCTGTACACGCTGGAGGGCGGCCAGGCGGCCGCCTCGGCGCTGATGGAGCGGGGCTGCACGGCGGTCGTCTGCGCGAGCGACATGATGGCGCTGGGCGCGATCCGGGCCGCCCGCAGGCTCTCCCGCGAGGTCCCGCGCGAACTGTCGGTGGTCGGATACGACGACTCACCGCTCATAGCGTTCACGGATCCGCCGCTGACCACGATCCGGCAGCCGGTGACGGCCATGGGCCAGGCCGCGGTGCGCACGCTGCTGGAGGAGATCGGCGGCACGCCCGCCCCGCACAGCGAATTCGTCTTCATGCCCGAGCTGGTGGTGCGCGGCTCGACCGCCGCGGGACCCGGCGCCGGCCCCGGCTCGGGAGCCCCGGCCGTTCCAGGATCCCACGCGCGCTGATCCCCCGCGCGCCGATCCCACGCGCGTTCACCCCCCGCAGGATGTGCGGGCCACCCCCCGCCGGAGGATCATCGGGCGAAGGGGGCAAATCTGGCAGACTCTGTGCCTATGGGTGAATTGAGCGTGAAACCACAGGAAGGCCGGTCGAAGGCCACCCCGTCACCCATCGTGAACGAGGCGGCCGACGAGGCGAAACCCCAGCGCACCGCGTACGCGGACCGGATCGGCAGACTTCCCGCCCGGCTCAGGTCCGGGCTGAGCGGCCCGCACTCCCCGGGGCGGCCACGGCTCTGGTTCGAAATCCTGCTCATCGCGGTCAGTTACTGGCTGTACTCGCTGGTGCGCAACGCCGTCCCGGAACAGAAGGCGGCGGCCCTCGCCAACGCCGACTGGATCTGGTCGGCCGAGCGCTTCCTGGGCATCGCGTTCGAGCAGTCCGTCAACCACGCGGTCAACTCGGTGACATGGCTGATCGTGTCGATGAACTACTACTACGCGACGCTGCACTTCGTCGTGACCATCGGGGTGCTCGTCTGGCTCTTCCGCCGCCACCCCGGCCGCTACGCCCCCGCCCGGCTCGCGCTGTTCGCGACGACCGCGGTGGCCCTGCTCGGCTACTACCTGTACCCGCTGGCCCCGCCCCGGCTGATGAACGGCGGCCACTTCATCGACACGGTCATGATCCACCAGACCTGGGGGTCGATGGCCTCGGGCAACTTCAAGCAGATGTCGAACCAGTACGCGGCGATGCCGTCCATGCACATCGGGTGGTCGCTGTGGTGCGGGCTGACGGTGTTCGCCCTGGCGTCCGCCCCGTGGGCGCGGATCCTGGCCCTGGTCTACCCGGCCGTGACCCTGATGGTGATCGTGTCCACGGCCAACCACTTCTGGCTGGACGCCGTGGGCGGCATGGTCTGCCTGGCCTTCGGTTACGCGGTGTCGTACGCCTGGTACGGGGCGCTGCCGCACCACCTGCCGAAGCGGATCGCGCCGAAACCCGCCCGGCGTCCACGGCTGACGGCGGTGCGCAGGCCTCCCCGGCCGCTGCGGGACGCGCCCCGCCCCCGGCGCCGGGGCGCTCAGGCCGCCCCGTAGAACATCTCCTCCACCACGGCGCGGGCCCGGCGCGTGATCCGGCGGTAGTCGTCGAGCATGTCCCCGACGTGCCCGGCCTCGTAGCCGAGGTAGCGTCCCACGGCGGTCAGCTCCCTCGGCACGGACGGGAAGGTGTCGCCGGGCCGGCCGCGGACCAGCATCACGGCGTTGCGCACCCGGGTCGCCAGCACCCACGCCTCGTCCAGCGTCCGGGCGTCCTCGCCGGAGATCAGCTCGGCCGCGCAGGCGGCGGCCAGCGCCTCGCGGGTGCGGGTGGTGCGCAGCCCCGGCTCGGCCCAGCCGTGCCGCATCTGGAGCAGTTGCACCGTCCACTCCACATCGCTCAGCCCGCCGCGCCCCAGCTTGGTGTGCAGGGTCGGGTCGGCGCCGCGCGGCAGCCGCTCGGACTCCATACGGGCCTTGAGCCGGCGGATCTCCCGGACGGCGTCCTCGCCCAGCCCCTCCGCCGGATACCGCAGCGGATCGATCAGGTCGACGAAGTCGCGGCCCAGGTCCGCGTCGCCCGCCACCGGCTGGGCGCGCAGCAGCGCCTGGCTCTCCCACACCAGTGACCAGCGCCGGTAGTAGGCCTCGTACGACTTCAGGGTCCGCACCAGCGGCCCGTTCTTGCCCTCGGGGCGCAGATCGGCGTCGATGAGCAGCGGCGGGTCCGCGGTGGGCAGCTGGAGGAGCCTGCGCATCTCGGCGACCACCCGGTTCGCGGCCCGGCCGGCCTCCTGCTCGTCGACGCCCTCGCGGGGCGCGTGGACGAACAGCACGTCGGCGTCGGAGCCGTAGCCCAGCTCCTGGCCGCCGAAGCGGCCCATGCCGATCACGGCGAAGCGGGTCGGCAGGGTGTCGCCCCACTCCGCGCGGACGGCGGCGCGCAGCGCCCCGGCGATCGTCACCGCGTTCAGATCGGTGACGGCGCCGCCGACCCGGTCGACGAGCGCCCCCGGGTCGGGTTCGGCCGGGTTCTCCTCGGTGCCGTAGGAACCGATGAGGTCGGCGGCGGTGGTGCGGAACAGCTCGCGCCGGCGCACCCCGCGGACCACGGCGACCGCCGATTCGGCGTCGTCCGCGCGGCCGACGGCGGCCAGCACCTCCTGCTCCAGGTTCTCCCGGCTGCGGGGCGTCAGCCCCTGCGGGTCGCCGAGGAGCGCGACGGCCTCGGGGGCCCGCATCAGCAGATCCGGAGCGAGCCGGCCGGCCGACAGGACCCGGGCCAGGTTCTCCGCCGCCGCGCCCTCGTCGCGCAGCAGCCGCAGATACCACGGGGTCTTGCCGAGGGCGTCGGACACCTGGCGGAAGCCGAGGAGCCCGGCGTCCGGGTCGGCGGAGTCCGCGAACCAGCCGAGCAGCACCGGCAGCAGGGTGCGCTGGATGGCGGCCTTGCGCGAGACGCCGGAGGACAGGGCCTCCAGATGGCGCAGGGCGGCCGCCGGGTCCTCGTAGCCGAGCGCCTCCAGACGGTGCGCGGCGGCCTCGGTGCTGAGCCGGGACTCCCCCGGTGCCAGCTGGGCCACGGCGTCGAGCAGCGGACGGTAGAAGAGCTTCTCGTGGAGCCGGCGGACCACGGAGGCGTGGCGCCGCCAGGCCTGGTTCAGCTCGGTGACGGGGTCGGTGCGCAGCCCCAGCGAACGGCCGATCCGGCGCAGGTCCGGTTCGTCCTCGGGCACGAGGTGGGTGCGGCGCAGCCGGTAGAGCTGGATGCGGTGCTCCAGGGCGCGCAGGAAGCGGTAGGCGTCGTCGAGCTGGGCGGCGTCCACGCGCCCCACGTAGCCGCCCGCGGCGAGCGCCCGCAGTGCCTCCAGCGTCGATCCGCTGCGCAGGGTGGCGTCGCTGCGCCCGTGCACGAGCTGGAGGAGCTGCACGGCGAACTCCACGTCGCGCAGTCCGCCGGGCCCGAGCTTGAGCTCGCGGTCGACACGGTCGGCGGGGATGGTGTCCACGACGCGGCGCCGCATCTTCTGCACGTCGGAGACGAAGTTCTCGCGTTCGGCGGCCTGCCAGACCAGCGGGGAGACCGCCTCCACGTACTCGGCGCCCAGCTCGGGGTCGCCGGCCACCGGCCGGGCCTTGAGGAGCGCCTGGAACTCCCAGGTCTTCGCCCAGCGCTGGTAGTAGGCCAGATGCGAGGAGAGCGTGCGCACCAGGGGCCCGTTGCGGCCCTCGGGGCGGAGGTTGGCGTCCACGGGCCAGATGGTGCCCTCGACCGTGGTGTCGGAGCAGATCCGCATCATGTGGGCGGCGAGGCGGGTGGCGGCCTGCATCGCGGCGCTCTCGTCGGCGTCCCCGGCCGGTTCGCCGACGAAGATGACGTCCACGTCGGAGACGTAGTTCAGCTCGTGACCGCCGCACTTGCCCATCGCGATGACCGCGAGCCGGCAGCGCGCGGCGTCGGCGGGCTCCGCCGTGCGGGCGATGGCGAGGGCGGCGCGGAGCGTGGCGGTGGCCAGATCGGCCAGTTCGGCCGCGGTCTGGGCGACGTCCGTCGTCCCGCACACATCACGGGCCGCTATGGCCAGCAGGCACCTGCGGTAGGCGACGCGCAGCGCGTCGGGGTCGGCGGCGTCGGCCAGCTCCCGTTCGAACTCGGGGACGCCGGGGTGCAGATCGGCCGCCTCGTACGTGACGAGCGCCTGCCAGTCGCGCGGGTGGCGCGCCAGGTGGTCCCCGAGCGCCTCGGACGCCCCGAGCACACCGAGCAGCCGGTCCCGCAGGGGTTTGGCGGTGACGAGCGTGTCCAGCAGGACCTGCCGTTCGGCGGGCTCCTCGGCCTCGACGAGCCGGACGAGGCCGCGCAGCGCCAGATCGGGGTCGGCGGTGGCGCCGAGCGCTTCGAGCAGGACGGGGTCGGAGCGTACGGAGGAAAGGTCCGGCAGTTCGAGCAGCCGCTCGGCGGCGGACGGGTCGGTGAATCCGTGCCGCAGCAATCGGGTGAACGTGCTGCTCCTGCGCCCCGGCAACGTCGTCATTCCGTGCTCTCCTGCTCGCCGCCCGATCACCTTCCGGTCTTCCGAGCCTAGCGGGGTGTGGGGGGTGCGGGGTTGTCCGTGTGCGGGGTTCCGTCCTCAATCTCCCCCATAGCCTTAAAGGCATGGGGGGACCCCCTCGACGGGCTTGTTTGTGCGGGGTCCCCGCGGGGCGCCTTTGTCCGGTGGGTGGGGGTCCGGGGTCCCTCCGGGGCGACTCCTCGAACGACGAACGTGCGGGGACCTCGTACACGTACCCCGGTCTGTGTTCGTCGTTCTGCGGGGACGCCCCTGCACGCCCCCGAACCCGGCCGTCGTGCGTCTGCGACAGCGTGATTCACCGGCGTGAGGACGCACAACCGGCCCGGGTGGGGGCGTGCAGGGGTGTCCCCGCAGGAAATGGCGTACGACCCGACCCACTCCTCGTACCCGGGTGAACACGCCATTTCCGAGGAGTCACCCCGGAGGGACCCCGCCCCCACCCACCGGACAACGGCGCACCCCGCACCCCCGGAGGGCTATCGCGTGCCGATCACGACGGTCGCGTACCACTCGTCGGAGGTGACCACGCGCGGGAGGAGCCCGCCGGCGCGGACGGTCTCCTCGGCGCGTGCGGCCTGGCGTTCGCTGGTCTCGACGAGGAGGCTGCCGCCGGGGGCCAGCCACCGGGGCGCCTCGGCGGCGACGCGGCGCAGCACGTCGAGGCCGTCGCCGCCGCCGTCGAGGGCGACGAGCGGTTCGTGGTCGCGGGCCTCGGCGGGCAGGAGGGGGACGTCGTCCGTGGGTACGTACGGCACGTTGGCGAGGAGCACGTCGACGCGTCCGCGCAGGGAGCGGGGCAGGGGGGCGAAGAGGTCGCCCTCGTAGACCCGGCCGCGGGGGCCGAGGTTGCGCCGGGCGCAGCGCACGGCGGCGGGCTCGACGTCGGCGGCGTGCAGTTCGATGTCGCTCCGCCGGGCGGCGAGGGCCGCGCCGAGGGCGCCCGTACCGCAGCAGAGGTCGACCACGACGGCGGAGTCGGGGGCCAGGCCGACGGCCTGGCGGACCAGGAACTCGGTGCGGCGGCGGGGCACGAAGACGCCGGGGTCGACGGCGATCCGCAGTCCGCCGAACTCGGCCCAGCCGAGGACGTGTTCGAGGGGGTGTCCGGCGACGCGGCGCCGGGTCATGGTGCCGAGTTCGGCGGGGGCGGCGGCGGTGGCGGCCAGGAGCGAGGCCTCCTCCTCGGCGAACACGCAGCCGGCCGAGCGCAGCGTGGTGACGAGGGCGGAGAGGTCGTGCGGGGACAGGGGGACCGGCATGGAGCGGTGCCTTTCGGAGAACGCCGAGGGGTGCTCCGGGCCGGACACGCCCTAGAGAGGGCCGGCCGCGCGCTCGTGGGAGGGGAGCACCCGCGCTGATACAGCGGTGATGGGTCCCACCTCCTTCGGTACGCCCCGTGCGGGGACGGCGTCGCCCCGGCTTCCGGGGATGCGAAACACTACCGCAGCCGGGGCCGCCGCCGTACGGGGTTCAACGTTTGCGGGGCGTCCAGTCGTTGCCGCCGTCGATGAGGCGGTTGTGGACGGCGATCGACTTGTTGGCCGCCTTGATCTCGCGGATGTCGGCGCTGAACTGGCGCTCGATCTGCTGGCCGTCGAAGTTCTCCGTACGGCGGCGGTGCTTGAGCGATACGCGCACGATCAGGAAGACGATCACGGCGAGCAGAATTCCGAACACGACAAGTACGTCTGTCATCGGTCGTCCCCCGTTCGCGGCACGCTCCGACGCGGCGGCCGTACGGCCATTGTCCTTGATCACGGTCCAGGAGTCCACTGCTCGGACGCGAGGGGGACCCTGGCCGACCAGCGGATAATGGGGCCATGGAGCGCGCTGTGGGACTGCGGGAACGCAAGAAGCAAGCCACCCGGCAAGCCGTGCACGAGGCGGCCCTGAGGCTGACCGTGGAACTGGGCTTCGACCAGGTCACGGTGGAGGCCGTCGCGGACGCGGCCGGGATCTCCCGTCGGACGTTCTCCAACTACTTCGCCGGCAAGGAGGACGCGCTGCTGCACGGCGAGGAGCAGCAGATCCGGGAGCTGGTGCGGGCGGTGCGCGAGCGTCCGCAGGAGGAGGACGCGTGGCCGGCGCTGCGTGCGGCGGTGGCCCTCTTCGCGGAGCGGGTCCCGCCTCCGGAGCGGGAGTGGGCGGTGCGGACCCGGCTGGCGATGGGGCATCCCTCGCTGCTCGCCCGGCAGTTGGCCAATCACGCCGCGATGGAGCGGGATCTCGCGGACGCCGTGGCGGGGCGGGGCAGCGGTACGGGCGCGCCGGTGCGCCCGCTGGTGCTCGCGGCGGCGTTCCTGGCCGCGCTGCGGATCGCGATGCGGATCTGGATCGAGGAGGATCTGGCCCGGGAGCCGGCCGAGGTGATCGACGAGGTCCTGGAGGAGATGGGCCGCGCCTTCGGCTGACGCGTCAGGGGGCGGCGGGGCCGGGGCCTTCCTCGGCCTCCGTCGTCCGCGCGGCCTGCGCGGTCCCGGTGATCTCCGGGCAGTGGGTCCGGGTGTAGATGGTGGGCATGCAGCGGTTGCAGTGGATGCACTGCGAGCGGGTGGCGGCGTCGCGGCGGATGCGGTGCAGCAGATCGGGTTCGCGCAGCAGGGCGCGGGCCATCGCGACGAACTCGAAGCCCTCGGCCATGGCACGGTCCATGCCCGTGCGGTCGGTGACGCCGCCGAGCAGGATCAGCGGGAGTCCGAGGGCGGCCCGGAACTGCCGTGCGTCGTCGAGGAGGTACAGCGGCCGGTAGGGGTACGCGCGGAAGAACCGGTGCCCCGAGGCCCGGATGGCGAGCCGCTGGGGCAGCGGGAAGTTGGCGGCGAACTCGCGGACGGGGGCGTCGCCGCGGAAGAGGTACATCGGGTTGAGCAGGGAGCTGCCGGCGGTCAGTTCGAGGGCGTCGACGCTGCCGTCCTCCTCCAGCCAGCGGGCCACCTGAAGGCTCTCCTCCAGGGTGAGTCCGCCGCGTACGCCGTCCTTCATGTTCAGTTTGGCGGTGATGGCCAGCCGGTCGCCGAGTGCCTCGCGCACGGCCCGGGTCACCCGGAGCGCGACGGTG
Organism: Streptomyces sp. NPDC057682; assembly: GCF_042799575.1. Taxonomy (NCBI): domain Bacteria; kingdom Bacillati; phylum Actinomycetota; class Actinomycetes; order Kitasatosporales; family Streptomycetaceae; genus Streptomyces; species Streptomyces sp. NPDC057682. The sequence continues at coordinate 91,710 of NZ_JBHVIN010000002.1, forward strand.
GCGCGGGCGCGCGGGGAACCGCCGAAGGCGTCGGTGCGGCGGTTGAGCCGGGGGCTGAGGAAGGCACCGGCGAGGTAGTTGTGGCCGAGGTGGATCTCCACCGCGTCGAACCCGGCCTCGGCCGCGAGCAGCGCCGCCTCGGCGTGGGCGCGCACGACCCGGTCGATGTCCTCGGCGGTGGCGGCCCGGTTGCGGCGCATGCTCAGCGCGTTGAACCCGGCCATGGGGGCGAGCGAGGGCGCCCCGTTGGACCGCCCGTCGGCGACGGGTCCGGCATGCCCGAGCTGGGCGCAGACGGCGGCCCCGGTGCCGTGCACGGCCTCCGTGAGCCGGCGCAGCCCCGGCACCGCCTCGGGCCGCATCCACAGCTGCCGCCGCTCGGTGCGCCCCTCGGGCGCCACCGCGCAGTACGCCACCGTCGTCATCGCGACCCCGCCCGCCGCGGGCCGCAGGTGGTAGTCGATCAGCTCCGGCGTCACCAGCGCGTCCGGCGTGGCCCCCTCGAAGGTCGCCGCCTTCAGCACCCGGTTCCGCAGCCGCAGCGGCCCGAGCCGGGCGGGCGCGAGCACGTCCGGTACCGCGTGGTCGTTCCCGTCTGCCGTTTCCGGTCCGGTCACCATGGCGCGCAGCATGACAGAGATCTGACGAATAGTCAGCAACCGTGCGGGGCCGCCGGGGACGTCGGGGCCGGGCCGTCCGGGGACGCCGTCGCGGGGCCGCCGGGGCCCGGTTGTCAGTGCCGTCTGTCAGGCTCGTCCGTGCACATCACCACCGTGGCCGAGGGGGGCACATGGCCAGGCGCACACGCCAGCAGGCGCGCGGACGGAAGCGGACCGGGGGCGGCAAGGGCATCGCGATCCACCACGACATGAAGGTGTACGAGAACTTCGAGCGCTCCGCCCAGCGGATCTTCGCGTGCGTCCAGCGGGCGGAGGAGACGGCGCCGGGTGCCCCGCGCTTCCTCTACATCGACATCCAGGGCCACCGCAACGAGGCGGGCGGCTTCGATCACGACGCGCACGAGCTGATGCGGGACTACGCGATGGGTTTCCTGCTCCCCTACCTCACGGAGGTGCACACCCCGCTGCTCTCCGTGCGCAATCCGAAGCCGCAGCGCAACGACGTCCCGCACGTCCTGGGGATCAACCACCCCACCGACGGCTCGGCCTTCGGATACGACGGCAACGCGCTCGGCATCAGACCCCGCGAGACGCGTCCGACCGAGCGCAGGACACCGCCCACGGTGCGGGCCATCGCCCGCTACCTCGGGATGGAGGAGGCGTGCTGTCTGGTCTGCTGGAGCAGGACCGTGGAGCGCGCCCATGTGGTGCCGAAGGCACTGGGCGGCTCGATGGACGTCCGGAATTTCGCCCTGCTCTGCCCCGACCACCACGCGGAGGCCCCCGACGTGGCGGACGCCGAGAGCTTCTGGGCCTGGGTGGACTACGCGGAGCTGCGGGACAGCCCGGCCAAGTGGAGCGCCGCTCCCGAGGAGCTCAAGGAGTTCCTGCGCACGCACCACGTCCGGGTGGACCGGGAGCCCCGTGAGCCGCTGTCGTTCTTCTCCGCGGTGAAGGAGCAGCTGAGGTCGCTCTACGGCTGGAAGGAGGACGACCTGCGGGCGGCGGACTGGTCGGAGCTGATGGACGAGTTCCACCGGGTGCTCGACACGGCGACCGGGCGGCACTTCTCCATCGAGAAGAAGGTCTCCACCCATGCCTGGGCCTACGACATCGCGCTGCGCCGGATCCGCGACGAGGGGGACGCGATCGTGCGCGCCACCATGTGACGGATCCGGCACGCCTCAGTTCTGGTTCACCGGCCACACCGCCGCCGGATCGCAGTGGTCCGGACAGGCCAGCAGATAGACCTCGTTGCCGAGGAACAGGTTGTACGTGTCGGCGCCGACGCTGTACGGCTGCTCGGGAAGGCCGGGGTGGACCTCGAATTCCATGTCCTCGGGGACCTGGCACAGATAGACCAGTTCGGCCCCGCAGGCGCAGGTGTGCTCCTCGGGGTCCTGGGCCCAGGAAGGGGTGCCGCCGACCTTGAAGGTCTGCTCTCCGAGGCCTCGGGCGCTCGGGGTCTCCGCGTACGGGCGGAGCGTGAGCCGTCTGGCCCGCACGGAGGGCTCGCGCTCCTCGGTGGGGTGGGAGGCCTCGCGCTGGAGGAGGACGCGCCAGAACGGGCCGGGGTAGGGGTCCTGCGGGGCGTCCCAGTAGCGGGGCACCAGACGTTCGCCCTCGTAGGAGGCGTCGGTGGCCTCGTTGTGGTCCCTGCAGTGGAAGACCAGGAGGTGGTCGCCGCCGAAGTGGGCGATGTCCTCGGGCACGTCGAGCTGGAAGAAGAGCGCCAGCCGTTCGCCGCAGAAGCAGACGGGCCATTCCTGCCCGGGGTCAAGGAAGGGGTGGCCGCCCAGGGAGTTCCGGGCGGGCCCGTCCAGCGGTCCGTCCCCGGTCTCGATGGTGTGGGCGGGCAGCGCGGCCCGCGTCGGACGTATCTCTGTCTCCGGCATCCGGTCACCCTATGGCCGGACAGACCTCAGAGGGTGTCGGCCGGGGCGTCCTCGGGCGCGTCCGGGACCACGAGTTCCCAGTCGAGCTGCCAGACGCGCAGGACGCCGTCCGTGGTGCGGGCGAGTGCGAGCCGGGCGTCGGGGGTCATCGACAGGGCGGACAGGCCGGAGGTGCCGGCGTGGGAGTCGAAGGCACGCAGACGGCGGCCGGTGGTCACGTCCCAGGCCAGCACGTGGGTGCCGATGTCGCCGGAGAGGGCGAAGTCGCCCTCGTCCGTGACGGCCAGCTCCCGGCAGGACCGGTCCCGGCCGAACGCGTGGAGCGCCGTGCCGGTGGCGACGTCCCAGATCTGGACGGTGTCGTGGTCCAGGCCCATCCCGCCCGCGACGAACAACCGTTTCCCCCCGTCCGCGAAGCGCAGCTGCGCCGGATTCCAGTGCTGGATGTTCCGGTGGGCCCGTGGATCGGTCAGCGTGTGCAGGACGGTGCCGTCGTCGGCGTCGAGCAGCGCGACACCGTTGCGGTCGGCGACCGCGACCGTGCGGCCGTCGGGTGCGGCCTCGACCCACTTGTCCTGCTGCCGGCCCCTCGGTGTCTCCACGGTCCGGTCGATCCGCCCGTCGCGCAGGTTCCACCACCGCAGGGCGTGCGGCGCGGCGACGACGGCGTGGCGGCCGCCGGGCAGCAGACGGGCTCCCACGGGCCGGTGTTCCCCCGGGTAGTCGTGCATGCCGGACGCCAGTGTGCGTACGCACTCCCCCGTGTCCGTCCGCCACAGGCGCACCGTCCCCGCGCTGTCGGCGGTCAGCAGCAGGCCGTGCTCCTCGCTCAGGTCGACTTCGAGCACATGTCTGGTGTGGCCGCCGAACTCCCGTATCGGGGCCCCGGTGCCGAGGTCCCACAACCGCACCGTCTCGTCCCAGCTGCCGGTGACGGCCAGCCGCCCGTCACCGGACAGGATCACGGGCCCGCTCGTGGAGCCGGGATGGGTGAACTCGCGTACGGGCCAGGCTCCCCGCAGCCGGCCTCGGCGGATGTGCCGGGCGAGGTCGCCCCAGGCGGCCATCACCCGGGGAGCCCGCTCGTACCCCGTCGTGGCCCGCACGGCTTCGAGCCGGGCGAGGGCGACGTCGTACCGCCCCGAGGTCCGCGCCTCCTCCGCCTCGCCGAGCAGCGTGTCCACGCGGTCCCCGAGCCGGCTCACCTCCGCGTGGCGGCGCGGCTCGCTCAGCCGGGGCGGGGCGGTGTAGCCGCCCGGCAGCGACCAGGCGCGGACCGTGCGGTCGGCGGAGGCGGACACCAGGGTCCGGCCGCCGTCGGTGAACGTCAGGGCGGTGACGTCGCGTTCGTGCCCGCGATAGGTCCGCAGACAGCGCCCGGTCCCCGTCTCCCAGAGCCGGACACCGCCGTACGAGCGTCCGGCCGAGGCCAGCAGCCGGCCGTCCGGGGAGAGGGCGACGGCCCGGTCCCCCGTGGCGCCGCCGAAGATCCGCAGACGGCGTCCGGTCTCCGCGTCCCACAGCACCAGCGTGCGGACCGTGCTCGTCACGGCGCGGCGGCCGTCCGCCGAGAGGTGCAGGACGCCCGGCATGTTCGCGTGCCCGGCCAGCGCGCGCAGACACCGGCCCGAGGGGACGTCCCAGACCTGGGCGGCGAAGTCACCCACGTCCACGGGGACATGGCCCTTCTCCTTGTCCCAGTGCGTGGCGATCACCCGGTTCCCGTCGGCGGACACCGCCACTCCTCCGCCCCCCAGATGGCCGGGGAAGGTGCCCCGCAGCCGCCCGTCACGCGTGTCCCAGACCCGGACCGTGCCCCGCCCGTCCACGGCCACGGCGGTACGCCCGTCCGGGGTGAGGGCGACGGAGCGCCGGGCCGGATCACGCGGGATGCGCGGCGGCCTGGCCGTGTCCAGGATCCGGGGCTCGCCCCGGAACAGGGGGGTGCCGAGGACCGGCCGGGCCAGAAAGCCCCGGGACAGGTTCCAGAAGCGGACCACCCCGTCGGCCGCCAGCGACAGCGCGTGGCGGCCGTCCGGGGTGAGGGCGACCCCCTCCACCTCGCGGCGGTGCCCCCAGAGCGTCTTCACGCACCGCTCCCGGCGCACGTCCCACAGGCGCAGCGCGCCGTCCGGGCAGCCGGTGAGCGCGATCCGGGCGTCGCGGGCGAGCGCCAGCGGCAGCGACTCCTGCTTCCAGGGCCGCTTCGTTCCGAGTCCGGGCAGGATGTCCAACGGGCCGCGCGGCAGCGGCAGTTCCCACCGTCCGGTGAGCGTGGCGTGCGCGGCGGTCCCGGACCGGGCGGCGTCGAGGGCGGCCTCGGTCTCCCGGTCCTCCGGCCGTGCGCGGGCCGTCTTCTCCAACAGGTCGCGGGCACCGTCCAGTTCGCCCCGCTCCAGCTGCACCTGGGCGAGGAGCCGACGGGTCTCAGCCGTGTCGCCGGTGTCCCGGCGGACCCGTTCGATCCGGGTGATCACGTCCTCGTCGGTGCGCCGGCCGCGCCGCCAGCGCAGCAACTCGTCGTTGTAGAGGGCCGGTACGTGGCGCGGGTCGGCGTCCAGCGCCGCCGCGAACGCCTCCGCCGCGTCGTCCGCGCGGCCCAGGTCGAGAAGCGACAGTGCGCGGTTGTTCAGCTCGTCGGCCCGCAGTTCCGCCGCCACGGGCAGGGGCCGGGGATACGGGGAGCCGGCGCACCCCTCGTAGATGTCGGTGAGCACATCGGCGATGTCCGCCATCGACGGCGGCCGCCCGGCGGCCCGCGGGCGCAGACAGCGCCGCAGCAGATGGGCGAGTTCCGGGGGCGCGGAGACCGGGTTGCCTGATTCGGCCAGGAAGTCGTCCAGCGCGAACGCGGCGACCGACCCGAACTGCCAGCGCACCCCGCCCGTCACCATCTCCAGCACCGAGACCGCGAAGCTGTGCACATCGCTGCGGCGCCCCACCGACTGCCCGGCCAATTGCTCCGGCGAGGCGTACGCGAGCGTCATCCCGCCCGTCGGCACCAGCACACTGGACTCGGGCTCCCAGCCCAGCACCCGGTTCTCCGCCGTGGGCATCCCGTACTTGGACCGGGCGAGCCCGAAGTCGGTGATCTTCGCCGTCCCCGCCCGGTCCAGCAGCACGTTCGCCGGCTTCACGTCCTGGTGCACCAGCCCCGTCCGGTGGGCGTGCCCGAGCCCCCACGCCATCTGCACCGCGATGTCCAGCACCCGCCGCAGCGCCTCGTCCGCGCCTCCCGCGTACAGCCGCCCGTCCCGTATCCACGCGGCGAGGCTCCCCCCGTCCACGTACTCCGCGAACACCCGGGGCAGCCCGTCGATCACGCGCACGTAGTGGCAGGCGCAGACGTTCGGATGCAGCCCGAGCGACACCCAGGTCTCCGCCTCCCGGACGAACAGCTCCTCGTCCCCCGGGTCCCGCACCGTCTCCGGCCTCGGACTCTTCACCGCCATATCGGTGCCCCACACCAGATGCCGCACCCGGTGCACGACCCCCATCCCCCCGCGCCCCAGCTCCCCGAGCACCCGGTACCGGCCGTCGACGGTGGAGCCCAGCTCCCAGGAGGCGTGCGCTTCAGGTGAGTTCACTCGGTCTCCCGGGGGCCGGCACGGCAGCGGAACGGCCGTCAGTATCCGCCGCCGCGCGATCGCCTGTCGACGCGGACGCGTCCCGGGCCTACTCCTCCCTTGTGATCCTCGACGGATCCGGGGCGGGGCCGCCGGGCACCTGGCCGGGATGGTCGACGATGCCGGAGGCCACACGGGCGGAGGACAGGGCGACGGCGTTCCGGCCCGGACGCTCGGTACGGCTGCCGAGGTAGGCGTACGTGTCCGGGTCCAGGAAGAGGAAGAGGCGCACGGGTCCGGGGAGCGAGTCCTGGCGGTCGAAGGCCAGGGTGAGCCCAGGCCGGCCGGCCGCGTCCCGCGCGGGGGTGTCCACCAGCCTGACTCCGGGGACGAGGGCCAGCGCCCGGTAGAGCGCGGCAGTGGTCCGTGGGGGGATACCCGGTTCGTTCTGCAGGATGAAGAGGATTCTGGCGAACTGGGATCCGGGGGTGGTCGCGTCGGGGAGTTCCGGAAGGCTCTGGTGTCCGATGGAGTGGACGATGGCCGCGTACGGGTCCGCTTCGAGGGCGTAGAAGCGGTCGGTGCTGATGCGTGCGAGGAGCTTGCGGGGGTCGGCCGGCAGTCGGGACAGGGCCTCTCGGGTCTCCCGGGGCCGGTCGCCGATCTTGCTGGGCCGTGTGGACCGGGGGGCGTCGCTGACGAGAACGCTGGGCTCGCCGGTGCTGGTCGCGGGGCCGTAACGCGCGTTGCTGGCTCCGTCGTACCTCTGCCAGGAAAGGCTGTGCTCGCAGCCCTTCGTACAGACGACCTGGTCGGTGTAGACCCATTGGTGAGGGCCGGGCTTCCGCTCCGGCTCCTTCGCGGCGGCGGTCGCGGCCGCGTCGAGGACCTGGGCGACCGTCATGGGACGCGGCGGCCGGGGCGTCGCGCCCGGTCCGTCCGAGGTGGCGACGACCGTGGCGGCCACGGCACCGGCCGCGAGACCCACCAGCAGGGTCCGCCGCACCCCGGGCCGCGCGAGGCCCCGACGGCGTGCGGTCACCGGCGCGCCGTTCCGTCCGTTCCTCTCCTGTCCGAGCCTCTCCTCGGCCGCGTGCCCGGCCCGTTCCTCTTCCAGGCGCGCCAGTTCGGCACCAAGCCGCTGGGTGAATCCGGTGGGCGTGTTCATCGGGTGACCTCCGCGACGGGGGAGCTGAACGTGCTGGGCGTGGTGGTGCCTCCGGCCCGCAGCGCGCTACGGGCACGGTGCAGACGGACGCGGGCTGTCGCCTGGGAGATCCGGAGGACCTTGGCGGCCTCCTTGGTGCTCAGACCGTCCACGACGACGAGGTCGATCACCGCGCGCAACGGCTCCGACAGCACCGCGTGCCGGGCGATCAGCTCACGGGCCTCCCGCTCGGCGTCGATGCGTTCCTCGAACCGCAGTACGTCCTGCTCGTCCAGCAGCCGCCGCCCGCTCACCGCGGCCACCGCCTCCCGTTCACGGGCCGCGTGCCGGGCGTGCGAGGCCAGCGTGTTCCGGGCGATCCCGTACAGCCACATCAGATGCGTCCCGCGCCCGACGTCGTAACCCTCGAACCCCTCCAGCGCGGCCACGAAGACATCGGCGGTCAGATCCGCCGCCAGATACGGGTCTCCGGTCCGCCGGGTGACGAACCCGAGGACGGCATCGACATGTTCCTCGTAGACCTCTCCGAACGGAGTTCTGCTCCGTCCGGGTTCGTGCTCGGGTGCCTGCACGGCGACCTCCTGTGCGGTTCTGCGGTCTGTCACCCGCTTCTTGGCACGGGGCCCGTGGACCGTTACTTCGCGCAGGTCAGGAGGTGCGGCGGAGGCGGGACGGACCCGAGCCGGACACAGCTGCGGGCGGGTCGCCCCGGTCTCACCGGGTGACCCGCCCGCTTTCTGGAACCCAGGCGCCTGGCCTGCTGCTACAGCACCGGCAGCAGGTTCTTCAGCTCGAAGGCCGTGACCTCGCTGCGGTACTCCTCCCACTCCTGCTTCTTGTTGCGGAGGAAGAAGTCGAAGACGTGCTCGCCGAGGGTTTCGGCGACGAGTTCGCTCTTCTCCATGAGGGAGATGGCCTCGCCGAGGTTCTGCGGGAGGGGCTCGATGCCCATCGCGCGGCGTTCCGAGTCGGAGAGGGCCCAGACGTCGTCGTCGGCGCCGGCGGGGAGTTCGTAGCCCTCCTCGATGCCCTTGAGGCCGGCGGCGAGGAGGACGGCGTAGGTGAGGTAGGGGTTGGCGCCGGAGTCGATGGAACGGACCTCGACGCGGGCGGAGCCGGTCTTGCCGGGCTTGTACATGGGGACGCGGATGAGGGCGGAGCGGTTGTTGTGTCCCCAGCAGATGTACGAGGGGGCCTCGCCGCCGGCGCCCGCGGCGCGGGTGGAGCCGCCCCAGATGCGCTTGTAGGAGTTGACCCACTGGTTGGTGACGGCGGAGATCTCCGCGGCGTGGCGGAGGAGGCCGGCGATGAAGGAGCGGCCGACCTTGGACAGCTGGTACTCGGCGCCGGACTCGTAGAACGCGTTGCGGTCGCCCTCGAAGAGGGAGAGGTGGGTGTGCATGCCCGAGCCGGGGTACTCGGAGAACGGCTTGGGCATGAACGTGGCCTGGACGCCCTGCTCCAGCGCGACCTGCTTCATGACGAGGCGGAAGGTCATGATGTTGTCGGCGGTGGAGAGCGCGTCCGCGTACCGCAGGTCGATCTCCTGCTGGCCGGGGGCGCCCTCGTGGTGGCTGAACTCGACCGAGATGCCCATGGATTCGAGCATGGTGATGGCCTGGCGGCGGAAGTCCATGCCGACGTTCTGCGGGGTGTGGTCGAAGTAGCCGGAGCTGTCGGCCGGGGTCGGGCGGCTGCCGTCGACCGGCTTGTCCTTCAGCAGGAAGAACTCGATCTCGGGGTGCGTGTAGAACGTGAAGCCCAGGTCGGACGTCTTGGCCAGGATCCGCTTGAGGACATAGCGCGGATCGGCGAAGGACGGCGAGCCGTCCGGCATCAGGATGTCGCAGAACATGCGCGCGGTGCCGGGCGCCTCCGCCCGCCAGGGCAGGATCTGGAAGGTGCCGGGGTCCGGCTTGGCGATCATGTCCGATTCGTATACACGGGCGAAGCCCTCGATGGCCGAGCCGTCGAAGCCGATGCCCTCGTCAAACGCCTGTTCCAGCTCGGCAGGGGCCACGGCCACGGACTTGAGGTAACCGAGCACGTCGGTGAACCACAGCCGTACGAACCGGATGTCGCGCTCCTCAAGTGTCCTGAGGACGAATTCCTGCTGCTTGTCCATGAGCCACATCCTTGCAGTTCAGACGGTCTGTGCACCACCGCCCGGGGAAGGGGTGAGGCACCAGTATCACGACCCCGGATTTCCCCCAGATTACGCACCCGGCGTGAGATGGAGCACGTGGCCACCCACTACGATCGTCCGCCGTGGTGTACGAGGGCCGCGACGGCCTCGCACTGGCCCCGCGCACACCGCTCGCGCGACCGTTCAGCCCCCTCATCGCCCCTTCGCCGAAGGACCATGACATGAGCTTCGACCGCAGGACCCGCATAGAGCAGATGCGCAACGCCGACCGGGCGCGCGACCGCCGCAATCGCGCGCTGGTCATCGGCGTGAGCGCCGTCGTCGTCGCGGGGCTCGTCACCTTCGGCGCGTACACCCTGGTGGACCGGTCGCAGGCGAACGCCGACCAGAAGGCCGCCGACGTGAAGGAGTCGAAGCAGGCCGAGGCGGAGAAGAAGGAGCTGGCCAAGGGCGACGTCGAGGGCGAGCAGTCCTGGGACCCGAAGAAGCTGACCCGCAACCACGTCACCAAGACCGTCAGCTACCCGATGAAGCCGCCGGTCGGCGGCGACCACAGTCCGGTCTGGATGAACTGCGACGGCGAGGTGTACAAGAAGGCCATCCCCGACATGAACGCCGTGCACGCCCTGGAGCACGGTTCGGTCTGGGTGACGTACACCGACAAGGCCCCGGCCGCCGATGTGGACAAGCTCGCGGAGCGGGTCGGGAAGACCCCGTACTCCCTGATGAGCCCCTACCCGGACCAGGAGGGCGCGCTCATGCTCAGCGCCTGGGGCAAGCAGGTCACCGTGGACAGTGCCGACGACCCCCGGGTGGCGACGTTCTTCGCCAAGTACGTGCAGGGCCCGCAGACGCCCGAGCCGGGTGCGGCGTGCACCGGCGGGCTGGGGGCTCCGTGACCGTGAGCGAGGGCACCCGGCGCGTGCGCTGGGTCGCCGGTTCCGCCGTCGCACTGGCGGCGCTGTTCGCGGGGGCGGCGACGGTCGCCTCCGCGGGCGGGGACGACGGGGACCACCCGGCGGCCACCGCCCCGGCGGTCCCGGCCGCCGGTTCCGCGGACGCCGGGTTCGCCCAGGACATGGCCGTCCACCACCAGCAGGCCGTGGAGATGTCCTTCATCGTCCGCGACCGCACACAGGACGAGGACGTGCGCCGGTTCGCGTACGACATCGCCAACACCCAGGCCAACCAGCGCGGCATGCTCCTGGGCTGGCTCGATCTGTGGGAGCTGCCGAAGACCTCCGCCGGGCAGGAGCCGATGGCCTGGATGCGGGAGCCCTCCGCCGACGGCCACGAGGGCCATGACATGGCCTCGATGCCCGGCATGGACATGGGCGACGGAAGCGGGGACGCCGACGCCCCGGACGGCGGGTACCAGCCCCACGACGGCTCCCTCATGCCCGGCATGGCCACCCGCACCGAACTCGACGCCCTGCGGCGGGCCGGCGGCAAGCGGGCCGAGGTCCTGTACCTCCGGCTCATGACCGACCACCACAAGGGCGGCATCGCCATGGCCCGGGGCTGCGTCCGGCTCTGCACCGTGAAGGCGGAGAAGCGGCTCGCCCAGGGCATGGTCGACGCCCAGCAGTCCGAACTGGACGCGATGGCCGCCCTGCTCAAGGAGCGCGGGGCCGCTCCGCGCGGCTGAGGAACGGGGGCGGCGCGCCCGCACATCCGCACGCCGCCCCGGTTCCCGTTTCACACCGGATGCACCCGAATGGGTGATAGCGGTCGCGTACTCCGAACGGGTCACCCGACGATGGAAGGGCTCGGGGTGTGACGGCTGTGCCTCACGGCACCAGGAGGAATCCCCATGACCACCGCCAAGGACATCATGCACAACGGCGCCACCTGGATCCCGGCGCACGAGACCCTCGACCGCGCCGCCCAGCTCATGCGCGACCACCACGTGGGTGCGCTGCCCATCTCGGAGAACGGCCACCAGGACCGGATGATCGGCATCCTCACGGACCGCGACATCGTGGTCGGGTGCATCGCCGCCGGTCACGACCCGTCGAAGATGACCGCCGGCGACCTCGCCCAGGGCACCCCGCGCTGGATCGACGCGGCGGCCGGCGTCGAGGCCGTGCTGGAGGAGATGCAGACCCACCGGATCCGCCGGCTGCCGGTCGTCGAGGACAAGATGCTGATCGGCATGATCAGCGAGGCGGACCTCGCCCAGCACCTGGAGGACGAGCAGATCGCCGCCTGGGCGGAACAGGTCTACGCCCGCGGCTGACCGGGACCGATCGCCGCTCACGTACGTACACCTCCGCCACGGCCCGCCGGCCCGCACCGCCCGGGTGGCGGGTCGTCGCCGTGCCCCTGGACGCCCTGCCGAAGGTCCGTCGAACGGCCCGGATACCCGGGAGGGGTAGGGTGACGCCATGTCGGTGACGAGGCGAGCGACGTACGGACGGCTGCTGCTGTTCGCCGCGCTGCTCTTCGGCATCGTCACGATGCACACCGTCGGGCACCCGGCCGAACACACGGACGCCGCGTCCATGGCGCCGGCGGCCCACGCGATGGCACCGGCCGCCGCCGCGCCGGAAACCCCTCCGACCGCGCCCGCCCCGTATACGGTCCACGGCCCCGGGGCCCACCGTCCGGCCCCCGACCCCGCGCCTGCGCACGGCATGGACCCGATGGCCGTCTGTCTCGCGGTGCTCGGGGCCTGGGGGCTGGCCCTGCTCGTCACCCTGCTGGTGACCCGCCACGCCGCCGGACGGATGCCCCGGGCCGCCGGGGCCGGTTCGTCCCGGCTGCCCCGGCCCCCTCCCCCGCGCCGGCCCGGCACGGCACTCCTCACCGATCTGTCGGTCCTGCGGATATAAGGCGGACCCGGCGCCCCGCGCCCGTCCGCCCCTTCCGCATGCCCCGACACCATCCTTGAGGTGCACTCCGTCATGTCCGCACAGCCCACCCGCCGCACCCTGCTCGGCGCGGCGATCGCCGTCGCCGGTACCGGCGTCCTCACCGCCTGCACCGGCTCCGACGCAGGCCCCGACCACTCCTCCATGAACCACGGGGCGCCCTCGGGGACCGCCGCCCCGGACGGCTATGTCGCCCCCGACGGCCCCGAGGCGGCCGCCGCCGAGAAGCGCCGGGGCGCCGGCCCCGAGCGCGCGGTCTCGCTGACCGCCACCCCCGCCCGGCTCGACCTGGGCGGCGGACGCACCGTCCGCTCCTGGGCGTACGGGGACCGGCTCCCGGGCAAGGAAGTCCGGGTCACCGCGGGCGACACCCTCGCGCTGACCCTCGCCAACCATCTGCCGCAGTCCACCTCCCTGCACTGGCACGGCCTGGCCCTGCGCAACGACATGGACGGGGTGCCGGGGCTGACCCAGCGGGCCGTCGCGCCGGGCGCGCGGTTCACGTACCGGTTCGCGGTGCCGCACCCCGGGACGTACTGGTTCCATCCGCACTCCGGTGTCCAGCAGGACCGGGGGCTGTACGCGCCGCTGATCGTCGAGGACCCGAAGGAGCCCCTGGCGTACGACAAGGAGTGGGTCCTCGTGCTCGACGACTGGGTCGACGGGGTGGACGGGTCCACACCGGACGCGGTGCTCCGCGAGCTGACCGGGGGCGGCGGGCACGGCGGGCACTCCATGGACGACATGGAGGGGATGGACGGGATGGACGGGATGCAGGGGATGTCCGGGGCGGAGGAGAGCCCGGCCCCGGGCGGCGGTCCCTCCCGCATGCTCATGGGGGCCACCAGCGAACTGCTGGGCGGCGACGCCGGGGACGTCGGCTATCCGGCCTATCTGGTCAACGGGCGCACCGCCGGGGACCCGGCCTCCTTCACCGCGCGGCCGGGCGACCGGATCCGGCTGCGGATCATCAACGCGGGCGGCGACACCGCCTTCCGGGTCGCGCTCGGCGGCCACCGGATGACGGTGACGCACACCGACGGCTTCCCGGTCCGGCACACGGCGACGGACGCGCTGCTGCTCGGCATGGGCGAGCGGTACGACGTGCTGGTCACCGCAGGGGACGGGGTGTTCCCGCTGACCGCGCTGGCCGAGGGCAAGAACGCCGTGGCGCGGGCGCTGCTGCGGACCGGGGGCGGCGCGGCGCCCGGCGCGTCCGTGCGGCCGAAGGAGCTGGACGGGGAGCTGGTGACGGCGGAGCGGCTGGTGCCGGACGCGTCGGCGGTGCTCGCGCCCCGGCGGCCGGACCGGACGGTGCGGCTGCGGCTGACCGGTTCGATGGCGGCGTACGACTGGGCCTTCGACGGGAAGCCGTACCGGGCGGACCGGCGGCATCCGGTGAGGGCCGGGGAGCGGGTGCGGCTCGTGGTGCGCAACGACACGGAGATGTGGCACCCGGTGCATCTGCACGGGCACACCTTCGCTCTGGCCGGAGGCGCGAAGGGGGCGCGCAAGGACACCGCGGTCGTGCTCCCCCGGCGCTCGCTGACCGTCGACTTCGACGCGGACAATCCGGGGCTGTGGATGCTCCACTGCCACAACGTGTACCACGCGGAGGCGGGCATGATGACGGTCCTCGGCTACCGCCGCTGACGGCCGGTCCGCCCCTGGGGTCCCGGCGGGCCGCGGCGTCTTCCGCACGGCCCGCCGGGACATCGCGTCAGTCAGACGATTACACTGGGCGGCGTGCCTCAACTACGCCTCGCACTGAATCAGATCGACTCGACCGTCGGCGACCTCGCCGGCAACAGCGAGTCGATCGTCCACTGGACCCGGCACGCCGCCGAGCAGGGCGCCCACCTCGTGGCGTTCCCCGAGATGGCGCTGACCGGCTACCCCGTCGAGGACCTGGCCCTGCGGTCGTCCTTCGTCGAGGCGTCGCGGAGCGCGCTGCGCGCGCTGGCCGCGCGGCTGGACGCGGAGGGCTTCGGGGAACTGCCGGTCGTCGTCGGCTATCTCGACCGCTCGGAGTCGGCGGCGCCCCGCTACGGGCAGCCCGCGGGCTCGCCGCGCAACGCCGCCGCGGTGCTGCACCGCGGCCGGGTCGCGCTGAACTTCGCCAAGCACCACCTGCCCAACTACGGCGTCTTCGACGAGTTCCGGTACTTCGTGCCGGGCGACTCGATGCCCGTGGTGCGGGTGCACGGCATCGATGTGGCGCTCGCGATCTGCGAGGACCTCTGGCAGGACGGCGGCCGGGTGCCGGCCGCGCGGGCCGCCGGGGCCGGGCTGCTGCTGTCGGTCAACGCCTCGCCGTACGAGCGGGACAAGGACGACACACGGCTGGAACTGGTCCGCAAGCGGGCCCAGGAGGCCGGCTGCACCACCGCCTACCTCGCGATGATCGGCGGCCAGGACGAGCTGGTCTTCGACGGCGACTCGATCGTCGTCGACCGGAACGGCGAGGTGATCGCCCGTGCCCCGCAGTTCTCCGAGGGCAGCGTGATCCTGGACCTGGAGCTGCCGGCCGCCGCGGCCGAGGCGCCGTCGGGGGTGGTGAACGACGGGCTGCGGATCGACCACGTGGTCCTCTCCGAGGAGCCGCTGCCGGCCTACGAGCCCGAGCTGACCGGCGGGTACGCCGAGCGGCTCGACGACGACGAGGAGCTGTACTCGGCGCTGGTCGTGGGCCTGCGGGCGTACGCCGCGAAGAACGGCTTCGGCAGTGTGCTGATCGGGCTGTCCGGCGGGATCGACTCGGCGCTGGTCGCCGCGATCGCCTGCGACGCGCTGGGCGCGGCGAACGTGTACGGCATCTCGATGCCGTCGAAGTACTCCTCGGACCACTCCAAGGGCGACGCGGCCGAGCTGGCGCGGCGGACCGGGCTGAACTTCCGGACCGTGCCGATCGAGCCGATGTTCGACGCCTATATGGGGTCGCTGGGCCTGACCGGTCTCGCGGAGGAGAACCTCCAGTCCCGGCTGCGCGGCACGATGCTGATGGCCGTCTCCAACCAGGAGGGGCAGATCGTCCTGGCGCCGGGCAACAAGTCGGAGCTGGCGGTCGGCTACTCGACGCTGTACGGCGACTCGGTCGGCGCGTACGGGCCGATCAAGGACGTGTACAAGACGTCGGTCTTCCGGCTGGCGAAGTGGCGCAACCGGGCCGCCGAGGAGCGCGGGCAGACCCCGCCGATCCCGGAGGCCTCGATCACCAAGCCGCCGAGCGCGGAGCTGCGTCCGGGCCAGGTCGACACGGACTCGCTGCCCGACTACGACGTCCTCGACCGGATCCTGGAGCTGTACGTCGACCGGGACCAGGGGCTGGACGCGATCGTGGCGGCCGGGTTCGATCCGGAGCTGGTGGCGAAGACGCTGCGGATGGTGGACACCGCCGAGTACAAGCGGCGGCAGTACCCGCCGGGGACGAAGATCTCGCCCAAGGGCTTCGGCAAGGACCGCCGGCTGCCGATCACCAACCGGTGGCGCGAGTCCGGCTGAGGCCGGGCGTTCGGTCTCCTCCGCCGGTCGCCGTCCGGGTCAGAGCCTGACGCGGGCGGCGATCGGCAGATGGTCGCTGTCGGTGGCCGGGAGGGTCCAGGAGGACATCGGCTCGACGCCCTTGACCATGATCTGGTCGATGCGCGCCATCGGGAACGAGGCGGGCCAGCTGAAGCCGAAGCCACTGCCGGCCGCGCCCTGGGTGGAGCGCATCTGGGAGGTCACGGCGGTGAGTGAGCGGTCGTTCATGGTGCCGTTGAGGTCGCCGAGCAGGACGACGCGTTCCAGCGGCTCGTGGGAGATCGCCTCGCCGAGCGCGTCGGCGCTCTGGTCGCGCTGGTCGGCGGTGAATCCGGCGTGCAGCTTGACCCGGACCGACGGCAGGTGCGCGACGTAGACGGCGACCTTGCCCTCGGGCGCGGTGACGGTGGTCCGCATGGCGCGGACCCAGCCCATCTTGATGTCCACGGGGCGGGTGTCGCCGATGGGGTACTTGCTCCAGAGTCCGACGGTGCCCTGGACGGAGTGGTACGGGAAGCGGGCGCGGAGCGCGGACTCGTACGCCGCGACCTTGCCGGTGGGCAGTTCCTGGAGCGCGACGACGTCCGCGCCCGAGCCGGCGACCTGCTGGGCGGTGCCGGCCGGGTCGGGGTTGTCGGCGTTGACGTTGTGGGTGGCGACGGTGAGGTCGCCGCCGCCGCTCTGCTTGTCGGTGAGCAGCCCGCCGAAGAGGTTGAACCAGACGGCGACGGGGAGCAGCAGGGCGATCAGCGCGGTCGCGGAGCGGCGGACCAGGCCGAGGATCAGCAGCAGCGGCACGAAGACCGCGCACCAGGGCAGGAAGGTCTCGGTGAGGCTGCCCAGGTTGCCGATGGTGTTGGGGATCTGGGCGTGGAGCAGCATCACCAGGGTCAGCAGGACCGAGCAGCAGGCGAGGACGATGCCCCGGCGCCAGATGCCCGGATTCCGGGCGATTCTGTCGCGCAGGTCCCGGAGGCGGGATCCGGAGCCCTGCGGCTCCGTGCCGTCGCTCCCGGTGTCCGTCCTGTACGCCTGCACCATTGCGCCGTCCTCACTGCCTTGCCCTGAACATCGCCGCGACCACGACCCTAGTGCCTCGGCGTGCCTCGGCCGCCGAGCCCTCGGTGCTGCGCGGCGCTTTCGCCGCCGTCGACGACGGCCGTACGGGGACGAGGACGACCGGGGCCCGTCGGCGGGTTCCGGCGGTGGGCCGCCGGGGCGGGCTTGTGACAGAACGCGCATACGCGTCCGGCCCCGGCGGGTCAGCCCCGGCCCGCTCCGTTCCGGTCCGCCGCTTCGGGGCCGAGGCCCTGGAGGAGCAGGCGGATGATCCGGTCGGCGAGGTCCTCGGGGAGCGGGGCCTCCAGGCGGTGGATGGTGCGGACGATCATGGGGCCGAGGAAGAGGTCGTCCATCAGCTCCACGTCCGTGTCGTCGCGCAGTTCGCCGGCCTCGACGGCCCGGCCGACGGCGGCGAGCATCGCGGCCCGGCGAGGTGCGATCACGGTGCCCTGGTACTCGGCCCAGAGCTTGGGGTGGGACTTCATCTGGGCGAAGACGTTGTGCAGGAAGACCGAGGAGCGCTGGGCGAGGCCCCGGGTGCGCATGGATTCCAGGAGGATGCGCAGATCGGCCAGGCCACCGGTGCCGGAGACCTCCGGTTCGGGGGGTTCGATATCGCGCAGGACGTCGACGAAGAGGGCCTCCTTGTCGGCCCAGCGGCGGTAGATGGTGGCCTTGCCGACGCCGGCGGTGCGGGCGATGCGCTCGATGGAGAGTCCGGCGAGGGGTTCACCGGCTTCGAGGAGGGCGGCGACGGCGTCCAGGATGGAGCGTTCGGCGGCGGCGCTGCGGGGCCGGCCCCGTCGGGGCTCCTGTTCGTCGCCCGGTGGCTGGTCCGGGCACGGCCCGGGGGCCGGTGGGCCGTCGTCGCCGGGGATCCGCCGGTCCTGCCCGCCGGGGACCCGGCCGCCCGGGTCCGCTGCCTGAGCCTGCACGTGAAACCACCTTTCGCCGCCCCGATTCTCGCCGAAGCGGGCGGCACCCGTGGCCGGACGGGTGCCGCCGCTCCCTCACCGTCCGGCGCCCGCGGGCACCGCCTTCTCGTCCCGGGCGGCCGGGTCGCCGCCGGAGGGCTTCCCCGGCAGGAACAGGGCGACCACGAGGGCGCCGAGCGCGGCGACGCCCGCCGAGCAGAAGGCGGTGACGTGCATGGCGCTCATGAAGGCGTCGTTCGCGGCGGCGACCAGCGGGGTGCCGGCCGGTCCCATCTTCTCCGCGACGCCGAGCGTCGCCTCGATCGACTCGCCCGCCACGTCCCGTACGGCGGCCGGGACCGCGCCGAGGTGGTCCTCGATGTCGCCCCGGTAGACGGTGGAGAGCACCGAGCCGAGGACGGCGATGCCGAGGGCGCCGCCGACCTGGCGGAAGGTGTTGTTGACGGCCGAGCCGGAACCGGCCTTCTCCCGGGGCAGGGCCTGCATGACGGCGACGGTGACGGGCGGCATGACGTGGGCCATGCCGGTGCCCTGGACGAAGAAGACCACGCACATCACCCAGACCGGCGTGTCGGCGTCGAACAGCGCGAAGGCCGCGAGGCCGGCGGCGACCGCCAGCATGCCGACGGTGCACACGGCGCGGGCGCCGAAGCGCGCGACGACGTGCCGGGCCCGGGGCGCGAAGACCATCTGGGCCACGGCCAGGGGCAGGATCAGCAGCCCGGACTGGAGGGCGCTCCAGCCGCGCACGCTCTGCATGTAGAAGGCGGAGAAGAAGGTCACGCCCATCAGCGCGAAGAAGACCAGCGCGATCGCGGCGACGGCCGCGGAGAACGCGGGCTTGCGGAAGTACGTGATGTCGATGGCGGGGCTGCTGCTGCGCTTCTCGTGCAGGACGAAGACCACGAGGACGGCGAGGCCGCCGAGGACCGGCAGGAGCACGGAGGCATCGGTGAAGTCGGCGAGTTCGCCGCCGCGGATGATGCCGTAGACCAGCAGCACCAGGCCGATGACGGAGAGCACCACGCCGACCGGGTCGAGCCGGCCGGGCCGGGGGTCCTTGGACTCCGGCACGAGCACCGCCATGGCGATCACCGCGATCACCACGACGGGCACGTTGACCAGGAAGATCGAACCCCACCAGAAGTGTTCGAGGAGCAGTCCGCCGGTGATCGGGCCGATCGCGATGCCGAGGCCGACGCTGCCGGCCCAGATGCCGATGGCCTTGGGCTGCTCGTCGCGCTCGAAGACGTTCATCAGGACGGCCAGGGTGGCCGGCATCACGAAGGCGGCGCCGAAGCCCATCACCGCGCGCCAGGTGATCAGCTCGGCGGGCGAGCCGGACATGGCGGCGAGGGCCGAGCCCAGGCCGAACAGGACGATGCCGAAGAGGAGGACCTTCTTGCGGCCGATGCGGTCGCCGAGGAGTCCGGCGGTGAAGAGCAGTCCGGCGAAGACGAGCGTGTAGGAGTTGATGGCCCACTCCAGCTCGCTCTGGGTGGCTCCCAGACCGGTGGGCGCGGGCGAGGCGATCGTCTTGACCGCGACGTTCAGGATCGAGTTGTCCAGCACCACGATGAGCAGACTGAACATGAGTACGGCGAGAATCGCCCACCGGCGGCGGTGGACCGCCTCGGGGACCTGGGGCACGGCGGCGGGTGCGCCGGACGGTATGGACATGGACGAGAGCGTAACCCCATTTCGATACGAGACCGTCTCGTATTGGAAAGTCTTTACCGGTCCCGTGGCACGGAGTGCCGTTCTGTGTGCGGGCCCACTTCACGCGAGCCGTACGGGGATGCCACCATGGAAGGGATCCGGGGACGCCGTCAGGGCGCCTCGAGATGACGAAGGAGCCGTACGCCATGTCGCTTCAGGCTGCGCAGAACCAGTCCGCCACACCCCCCTCCGGTGCCCCCGCCGACAGCAGCAAGGCGCTGTACGGCGGCAAGAGCAACCGCCGGGTCACCGTCCACGACATCGCCGCCGCCACCGCGCGGGGCGAGAAGTGGCCCATGCTCACCGCCTACGACGCCATGACCGCGTCCGTCTTCGACGAGGCCGGCATCCCGGTCATGCTCGTCGGCGACTCGATGGGCAACTGTCACCTCGGCTACGACACCACCGTGCCCGTCACGATGGACGAGATCGCCATCCTGTCCGCCGCCGTCGTCCGGGGCACCAGGCGCGCCCTGATCGTCGCCGACCTGCCCTTCGGCTCGTACCAGGAGAGCCCGGTCCAGGCCCTGCGCAACGCCACCCGGCTGATCAAGGAGTCCGGGGTCGGCGCCGTCAAGCTGGAGGGCGGCGAGCGCAGCCACGAGCAGATCAAGCTGCTCGTGGACGCCGGCATCCCGGTCATGGCCCACATCGGCCTGACCCCGCAGTCCGTCAACGCCATGGGCTACCGGGTGCAGGGCCGCGGCGAGGAGGCCGCCCAGCAGATGCTGCGCGACGCCAAGGCCGTCCAGGACGCGGGCGCGTTCGCCGTCGTCCTGGAACTCGTACCGGCCGAACTGGCCGCCGAGGTCACCCGCACCCTGCACATCCCGACCATCGGCATCGGTGCCGGCCCGGAGACCGACGCCCAGGTCCTCGTCTACACCGACATGGTGGGTCTGACCGGCGGCAAGGTGCCGCGCTTCACCAAGCAGTACGCCGACCTGCGGCAGATCCTCGGCGACGCCGCGAAGGCGTACGCGGACGAGGTCGTCGGCGGCACCTTCCCCGCGCCGGAGCACACCTTCCACTGAGACAGCCGGGCCGCCGGGCCCGAGGACCACCGCCGCACCACCGACAGCCCGCCGACTTCCCCCATCGGCGGGCTGTCGCGCTGCTGTCGGCGGACTGTCGGCGCGCTGTCGGTGGCGGCTGGTCTGATGGTGGACATGACGCGAATCGACAAGAACCCCGGAAACGGCAGGAGCGGCACGAACGCCGTAGAGGTGCGGGGACTGGTCAAGCACTACGGCGAGACCAAGGCTCTGGACGGCGTGGACCTCGATGTGCGCGAGGGCACCGTCCTCGGAGTACTCGGCCCCAACGGCGCCGGCAAGACCACGCTCGTCCGAGTCCTCTCCACCCTGATCCGGCCCGACGCGGGACACGCGGTCGTGGCGGGCTTCGACGTGGTGCGCCAGCCCCGCGCGCTGCGCCGCACCATCGGCCTGACCGGGCAGTACGCCTCGGTCGACGAGAAGCTCTCCGGCTGGGAGAACCTCTACATGATCGGGCGGCTGCTCGACCTCCCGCGCAAGAAGGCCCGCTCGCGCGCCGACGAACTGCTGGAGCGCTTCTCGCTCACCGAGGCCGCGAAGAAGGCCGCGATGGAGTACTCCGGCGGCATGCGGCGCCGCCTCGACCTGGCCGCCTCCATGATCGGCAACCCGGCCGTGCTCTATCTCG
Source organism: Streptomyces sp. NPDC057682 (assembly GCF_042799575.1). NCBI lineage: Bacteria > Bacillati > Actinomycetota > Actinomycetes > Kitasatosporales > Streptomycetaceae > Streptomyces > Streptomyces sp. NPDC057682. Next base: position 112,902 of record NZ_JBHVIN010000002.1, read on the forward strand.
ACGAGCCCACCACGGGGCTCGACCCCCGGACCCGCAACGAGGTCTGGGACGAGGTGCAGCGGATGGTCGCGGAGGGCGCGACCGTGCTGCTCACCACCCAGTACATGGAAGAGGCCGAGCAGCTGGCCAGTGAGCTGACGGTCATCGACCGCGGGAAGATCGTCGCCCGCGGCGGGATCGACGAGCTGAAGGCCAAGGTCGGCGGCCGCACCCTGCAGATCCGCCCCGCCGACCCGGCGGACCTGGCAGCGATGGCCCAGGCCGTCCGGGAGGCCGGACTCGACGGGGTGGCCGGTGCCCAGGCGGTCCCGGACGAGGGCCTGCTGTACGTACCGATCCTCAGCGACGAGCAGCTCACCGCCGTCATCGGCCTGCTCGGCACCCGGGGCTTCCCGCTGGCGCACGTCGCCACCGCGCTGCCCAGCCTGGACGAGGTCTTCCTCGCCATCACCGGCGACAAGGCCACCGTCACCGACACGACTCCCGAGGAGGTCGCGGCATGAGCACGACGACCCTGACGCCCACGCCCATCGACACCGCCTCCGCCGCCCCGGCCGGCAAGCTCCACGACGAGGGCGCGATCGGACTGCGGAACAACCTGCGCCACATCGGCGCGCTCGTACGGCGCAACATGCTCCAGATCAAGAAGGATCCGGAGTCCATGTTCGACGCGCTGCTGATGCCCGTCATCTTCACGCTGCTGTTCGTCTACGTCTTCGGCGGATCGGTCGGCAGCAGCATGGGCGGCGGCCGGCAGGAGTATCTGAACTACCTGATCCCCGGTCTGATGGCGATGATGGGCATGAACATCGCCATGGCCGTCGGCTCCGGAGTCAACGACGACTTCCGCAAGGGCATCATGGACCGGTTCCGGACCATGCCGATCGCCCGCTCCTCCGTCCTGATCGCCAAGATCGTGGTCGAACTCGGCCGGATGCTGGTCGCGACGGTCATCCTGCTCGCCATGGGCTTCGCCCTCGGTATGGAGCTCAAGGAATCGGTGGTCGGTCTGATCGCGGCGGTCGGTCTGTCGGCCGCGTTCGGCGCCGCCATCATGTGGATCTTCATCCTGCTCGGTCTGTCCATGAAGACCCCGCAGGCCGTCCAGGGCATGGGCATGCTGGTGATGATGCCGCTCCAGTTCGGTTCCTCGATCTTCGCCCCGACCCAGACGATGCCCGGCTGGCTCCAGTCGTTCACCGACTACAACCCGCTGTCCAACCTGGCCGACGCCGCCCGCGGGCTGATGATGGGCGGTCCGCTCGCCCACTCGGTCTGGGTGACCCTCGGCTGGACCGTGGTCATCACCGCGGTCATGGCGCCACTCGCGGTGTCCAAGTTCCGCAAGAAGGCCTGACCCCCTCCCGCGGGTTCAGTCCACGTACGCGTCGACGAGGGCGGTGGCCTCCTCCAGGGAGAGGCTGCCGCCCTCGGCGTAGGCGGTCTCGAAGACCTCGTCGCCCGCGGCGGCACGGGCCAGCGCCTCCGCGCGGGTGAAACTGTCGCGTTCCATCGTGGTCTTGAAATGCCCCGGGGGCAGCAGCTCCTGGGCGCAGGCCAGCAGCCGCGCTGCGAGGGCGCCCCGGTCCTCCCCGCCGAGCCCGGCCAGCGCCCAGGCCACCACCACCAGATTGATGATCCTCATCTGCGGGGCCACCATCTGCGTGAGCGGGTCGCCCAGCCGCGTCAGCGAGTACCGCGCCTGCTCCAGTCCTCGTTCGTACGCCCCGTCCTGGTTGTCCAGCCAGGCCAGGCCGCCCACCACGAAGCCCTCGAATATCGCCATCGTCTGGGACCTGAACTGCTCCAGCAGCGCCTCGAACTGCTCGCGGGCCTCGTCGGTACGGCCCGAGCGGCCCAGCAGCAGGGCGAGGAAGAGCCGGGCGGCGGGTTTCGCCTCGTGCCCGGTGTGGCGCTCGTCGGCCAGCACCTCGCGCAGGATGGCCTCGCCCTCCTCGGCCCGGTCCAGTTCGGACAGGGCGAAGGCGTACCGGGTCCGGAGCACCGAGACCTGGGCCAGCGCGCCGAGCTTCTCCGCGTACCGGACGGCCTCCAGATAGTCCTCGGCGGCCCGTTCGTAGGCACCGGTCTTCTCGTTGGCCTCGCCGCGCGAGGACAGTGCCTCGGCCATGCCCCAGTCGTCGCCGAGCCGGCGGAAGATCTCCAGAGCCTCGTCGGCGTCCACATGGGCCGCGCCCGACCAGTCGGGCCGGTTGGCCAGGACGTTGGCCCGCATCTGGAGGGCGGCGGCCAGCTCCCACTCGTAGCCGAACTCCCGCGAGGCGCGCACCGTCTCGTCCAGCAGATGGCGCAGGTCGCCGACGCCGCCGGTGAGCATCACGGCGAAGAACCAGAGCGAGCCGGGGCTGCGGCAGGTCTGCGGCTGGCCGGCCCGGTAGGTGGCGGCGATGGCCCGCAGCCGCCGCAGGCTCGACTCGTTCTTCCACTCGTCCATCGCGTGGTCCATGCTGACCAGCTGGACCAGGATCACCTGGCGGCGCGCCTCTTCGAGCAGTTCGGGCCGCATCGGCGGGGGCGCGTCCGTGCAGCGCTCGTGGATCGAGGGCGCCGGGCGCACGGGTTCGGCGAACGGGTCGGGCCCGAGGGCGGCGGTCGCGTCGGCCCAGTGCAGCGCGTCACCGCGCAGATTGCGGATCTGCCAGTACCAGGAGAGCGAGAGCACCAGGCACAGCGCCTCCTGCTCGTCACGGGTGGCGACGGCGTGCCGCAGCGCGGTGCGCAGGTTCTCGTACTCCTGCTGGAGGACGGCGACGGCGGCGTGCTGCCCGGAGCCGCGCAGCAGCGGATCGGTGGTGCGGGCCAGCTCCCGGAAGTACACGAGATGGCGGCGTTCGACGGCTTCCCGCTCACCGGATTCCGCGAGCCGCCGCGCCGCGTACTCGCCGACCGTCTCCAGGAGCCGGTAGCGCATGGCGCCGTCGGCGGCGGGCGCGGCCACGACGAGGGACTTGTCGACGAGGGAGCCGAGGATCGCGGCGATCTCGTGGGCCCGGTCGGGGTCGTGGGCGCAGACCGCTTCGGCGGCCTCCAGGGTGCAGCCGCCGGCGAAGGCCGAGAGCCGGCGCAGTACGGCCCGTTCGTCCTCGGCCAGCAGGTCCCAGGACCAGTCGACGACGGCGCGCAGGGTCTGCTGGCGCGGGAGGACGGTGCGGCTGCCGCTGGTCAGCAGGCGGAAGCGGTCGTCGAGGCGGTCGGCGATCTGGCGCGGGGTGAGCATCCGCAGCCGGGCGGCGGCCAGTTCGATGGCGAGTGGCAGTCCGTCCAGCCTGCGGCAGATCTCGGCGGTGGCCTCGGCCGTGGCGGGGTCGGCGTCGGTCCGGAAGCCGGGCCGGGCGGCGGCCCCGCGCTCGGCCAGCAGGCGCAGCGCCGTCGGGTCGGGCAGGGGTTCCACGGGGCGGAGGAACTCGCCGGGGACGCCGAGGGGTTCGCGGCTGGTGGCGAGGACGGTCAGCCCGGGGCAGTGGGCCAGCAGATGGTCGGCGAGGCCTGCGGCGGCCCCGATCAGATGCTCGCAGTTGTCCAGGAGCAGCAGCATGCGGCGGCTCGCGCAGTGCTCGGTGAGGCGGGCGAGCGGTTCACCGGCACCGCGTTCGGCGGCCCGGAACTCCTCGGCGCCCGCCCCGCGCAGCACGGTCTCCCGGGCGCCGAGCGCGCCGAGCACCGCCTCGGGGACGGCCTCGGGGTCGTCGACCGGGGCGAGTTCGGCGAGCCAGACGCCGTCGGGCCACCGGCCGGGGCCGAAGGATTCGGCGGTCTCCTGGGAGAGCCGGGTCTTGCCGGCGCCGCCGGGGCCGAGGAGCGTGACGAGCCGGGCGCGGGAGAGGTCGCCGCGCAGCGCCTCCATGTCCTGTTCCCGGCCGACGAAACTGGTGAGCCGGGCGCGGAGGTTGCCCTGCCGGACGGCGGGCACGGCGGGCGCGGCGGGCACGACCGGTGCGGCCTCGGGGGCGGCGGGCGGGGGCGCGGGCGCCGGTTCCTGATGGAGCAGTGCGGTGTGGAGCGCGGTGAGTTCGGGTCCGGGGTCGGTGCCGAGCCGGTCGGCGAGCACGGTGCGGACCTCGTCGTAGGCGGCGAGCGCCTGGGCGGTGCGGCCGGCGTCGCGCAGGGCGCGCAGCCGCAGCGCCTGGAGCGGTTCGTCCAGGGGGTGCTCGCCGCAGAGGGCGGTCAGCTCCGGCAGCACCTCGTCGGCGCGGCCGAGCGCGAGCGCGGCGGCGATCCGGGCGCGGCGGGCGTCGAGCCGGCGCAGGGACCAGCGCGCGGCGTCGGAGGCGCGGTCGGGCAGATCGGCGAGGACCGGTCCGCGCCACAGGGCGAGTGCCTCGTCGAGAAGGCCGAGGGCCTTCGCCGGATCGCCCCCGGCGAGGGCCCTCGTCCCTTCGCCGGTCAGCCGGTCGAAGCGGTGGAGGTCGACACGGTCGGGGTCGGCGGTGAGCCGGTAGCCGTTGGCGGCGGAGGCGACGGCGTCGTGGCCCACGGCGCGGCGGAGCCGGCCGACGAGTGCCTGGAGGGCACCGGGCGCGTCGGCGGGCGGCTCTCCGTCCCACACCTCGTCGACGAGGACGGCCGTGGAGACGGTCCGCCCGGCGCGCAGCGCCAGCACGGCCAGCAGGGCGCGCAGCCGCGCCCCGCCGACGGCGACGGGCGTGCCGTCGTCGCGGAAGGCCTGGGTGGTGCCGAGAATGCCGTAACGCATCCGCCCATTGTCCGTGACGGGCGGTGGGCCATCCACAGCCGCCCGGCCGACCCCGCCCGCCCCGCCCCGTGTGCTGCCCGTCATGCCCCCACCCTTCATGGAACTCCCCGCCCGGCGCGAGACGTTTTCCGCGTGTCGCCTGTACGGTCGGGGCGCGCCGCCCGACCGCTGGGTCCGGTCCGGAGTTCCGCGTCGTCCGCCCGCCGAGCGGACGGGGAACTCCGGACCGGCCCCAGGACCGTCCCACCGCCCCCGGGAGCCTGCTGATGACCTCCACGACAGCCCGCAGCGACCGGCGCATCAGCCCGGTCTTCCTCGGTATCGCCGCCGTGACGGCGGTCTCCGGCTGGGCGGTGTGGACGGATTTCGCCGAGCAGCCGGGCTTCGCGACCTTCCTGTTCGTCACCGGGGCATGGGTGGTCTCGCTCTGTCTGCACGAGTACGCGCACGCCAGGACGGCCCTGCACAGCGGGGACATCTCCATCGGCGCGAAGGGCTATCTGACGCTGAACCCGCTGAAGTACACACACGCCCTGCTGAGCATCGTCCTGCCGGTGCTCTTCGTGATCATGGGCGGGATCGGGCTGCCGGGCGGGGCGGTCTTCATCGAGCGGGGCCGGATCCGGGGCCGCTGGCGGCACAGTCTGATCTCGGCGGCGGGTCCGCTGACCAATGTGCTGTTCGCGGTGGTGTGCACGGCGCCGTTCTGGCTGGACGCGCTGGACGGGGTGCCGCGTCCCTTCCGGTACGCGCTGGGCTTCCTGGCGCTGCTCCAGGTGACGGCGGCGATCCTGAACTCGGTCCCGGTGCCGGGGCTGGACGGCTACGGGGTGGTCGAGCCGTGGCTGTCGCACCGGCTGCGCCGCTCGGTGGAGCCCTTCGCCCCGTACGGGCTGATCGCGGTCTTCGGCCTGCTGTGGATCCCCGAGGTCAACGCGGCCTTCTTCGACGGGGTCGACGCGATCCTGCGGGGGCTGGGCGTCAGCGGCACGGAGACGTACTGCGGTCTGGACGCCTACCGGTTCTGGCAGACGGGCGATCCGGGGTGCGCGGTGGCCGGCTGAGCCCCGCGCCGGCGGCTGGGCCCCGCGCCGGGCGACCGAGCCCCGCGCCGGGCGGTTGAGTCCCGGCCCGGCGACTGAGTCCCGCGCCGAGCGGCGGTCAGGCGTCCTGGGCGGTGTTCCGGCGTCGCACGTAGTACCAGGCCATGTTGGACGAGAGCCCGACGAGGAGCACCCAGACGACGCCGAGGAGCCAGCTGCCCTGGACGAAGGCGATCACGGCCGCGACGACGGCGAGGACGCAGACGGCGAGTGCGTAGAGGGCGAGGCGGGGCATGGGGTGGCTCCTGTCGGGGGTGCTGCGCGGTCCCGTCCAGTGTCCCCCATGCCCCCGGACGCCGTGAGCGGGGTGCGGGGCCGGCTCAGACGTCGGTGGTGCGCAGTCCGGCGTGGGCCTTGTAGCGGCGGTTGACCGAGATCAGGTTGGCGACCAGCGATTCGACCTGGTGGGCGTTGCGCAGCCGGCCGGCGAAGATGCCGCGCATCCCGGGGATGCGGGCGGCCAGGGCCTGGACGGTGTCGGTGTCGGCGCGGACCTCGCCGAGGACCAGGACGTCGGTGTCGATCTCCTCGATCGACTCGTCCTGGAGGAGCACCGCGGACAGATGGTGGAAGGCGGCGGTGACGCGGGAGTCGGGCAGCAGGGCGGCGGCCTGCTCGGCGGCGCTGCCCTCCTCGGGCTTGAGGGCGTAGGCGCCCTTCTTGTCGAAGCCGAGCGGGTTGACGCAGTCGACGACGAGCTTGCCGGCCAGTTCCTCGCGCAGGGACTCCAGCGTCTTGGCGTGGCCGTCCCAGGGGACGGCGACGATCACGATGTCGCTCTCCCGGGCGCAGGAGGCGTTGTCGGTGCCGCGCACCCCGTGGCCCAGTTCGGCGGCGGCGGCCTCGGCCCGGTCGGCGGCGCGGGAGCCGATGATCACGCGCTGTCCGGCGCGGGCGAACCGGTAGGCGAGCCCCCGGCCCTGCGGCCCGGTTCCGCCGAGCACGCCGACCGTCAGGCCGGAGACGTCGGGGAGGTCCCAGGGGTCCTTGGCGGGGGGCTTGGGCGCGCTGCCGCTGTCATTCGTAGTCATGGCCCCGACACTACTGCCAGGTACCGGACCGGGCGGCGGCCCCGGCCGTCCAGTGGGACGGGGGTGCCCCATGGACCCGTTCGGGTGATCCGGTGCTGTTCGCCGGTGCCGGGCGCGGCGGCCCTGCATGATGCCGGGCCATGGATGCCGTACGAGTGGCGCTGCTGCGCGAAGTGCTGGCGGGGACCCAGTGGCCGGCGGCCACCCGGCGGTTCGGGGGGACGCTGCGGTCCTGTGTGGTGCCGCACGGCGGCGGGCTGCTGCTGGTGGGGACCGAGGAGTACGAGCCGTGGCATCTGGCCGCCCATCTGGTCGACGAGTCGACCTGGTCCGGGCTGCCGGAGCTGACGCCGACGTTGGTGCGCCACCGGGTGGAGCCCGGGGATCCGGCGCATCTGTCCGTGGGGCTCGGCCGAATCGAGGCGGCCGGGCGGGGCGAGACGCTGCTCGTGGTGGTGCCGGAGCGGCCGGGGGCGGGGCTGCTGGAGCGGGTGCACGACGCCCGCCGGGCCGGGGCGACGGTGCTCTCGCTGGACAACGGCGATCCGGAGGTGCGCGGGCTCGCCCACGAGGCGCTGTCCGTGGCGGACGGCGAGGACGTGGACCTGGACACGGTCCAGCATCTGGTGAGCGCGGCGGCCGGGGAGAACGGGGTGCCGGTGCCACGCGGCCGGCGCCGCTTCCGGGACCGGCTGTCCCGGCTCGCCGACCAGCTGACCGCACCACCGCCGGCCCGGTGGTGAGCGGCGGCCCGCACCTGTCGGCCGCCCCGGCCGACGGGTGCGGGCCCCGACCGCCCCCGCCGATAGATGCCTGCCCCGGCCACCCCAGCCGTCCCGGCCGCTCCCGCCCCCCTCCGCCGCTTCCGCCACCCCGGCCACTCCCGCTACCCCGGCCACCCCATCCACCCCGGCCGATATCTGTTTGCGCAGGACACGGACCGGGACGGACCATGTCTCCTCGTGACCTCCCGCACCTCCCCCGCCGACCGCCCCTCCCTGGCGGCCCGGATCACCGCGCTGCTGCCCGATCTCTCGCCCTGGCGTTCGTCGGCGGACTTCCGCCTCCTGTGGGTGCAGGGGCTCGTCACGTACTTCGGCAGTTTCATGGCGCTGATCGCGCTGCCGCTCCAGATCAAGGAGCTGACCGGCTCCCCGCTGGCCGTCGGCGCGATGGGCGCGGTCGAACTGGTGCCGCTGGTCGTCTTCGGGCTGTACGGCGGGGCGCTCGCGGACGCGGTGGACCGGCGCAAGGTCATCCTGGCCACCGAGGCGGGACTGGGGCTGCTGGCGCTGATCCTGCTGGTCAACGCCTGTCTGCCGGATCCGCTGCTGTGGCCGCTCTACGTCGTGGCCGGCGGGGTCTCGGCCCTCGCCGGGCTCCAGCGGCCCGCGCTCGACTCGCTGATGGCCCGCATCGTGCCGCACGACCAGCTGGGCGCCGCCGCCGCGCTGAACTCGCTGCGCTGGCAGGCCGGCGCGATCATGGGCCCGGCGCTGGCCGGTCTGGTGGTGGCCTACGCGGGGCACGCCACGGCGTACGCGGTGACCGTGACCACCTTCGCCGTCTCCGTCCTGATGTGCCGGCGGCTCGCGCCCGCGCCGCCCGCCGAGAAGGGCACGAAGCCCTCCCTGCGCGGGATAGCCGAAGGGGCCCGCTACGCCTGGAGCAGGCCGGTGCTGCTGGGGACGTACGCGATCGACATGGCGGCGATGTTCTTCGCGTTCCCGAACACGATCTTCCCGTTCCTCGCCGACGACCTCGACGCGGACTGGGCGCTCGGGCTGATGTACGCGGCGGGCTCGGTGGGCTCGCTGCTGCTGGGGCTGACCAGCGGCTGGACCGCCCGGGTACGCAGGCACGGGCTCTTCGTGCTGTTCGGCGCGGCCGTCTGGGGGCTGGCGATCGCGGCGGCGGGCTGGTTCGGCAACGTCTGGCTGGTGCTGGTCTGCCTGGCCGTGGCCGGGGCGGGGGACATGCTCAGCGGGCTGGGCCGGTCCACGATCTGGAACCAGACGATCCCGGAGGAGCTGCGGGGGCGGCTCGCGGGCATCGAGGTGCTGTCGTACAGCGTCGGCCCGCAGCTGGGCCAGGTCCGGGCCGGGGCCATGGCGGGCTGGACGGGGACCCGGGCCGCGATCTGGAGCGGGGGCGTGGCCTGTGTCGCCTCGGTGGCCCTGCTGGCGGCCACCCTGCCGAAGCTCCTGACCTACGACGCGGAGACGGACGAGGACGCGCTGCGCCGACGGGCGCGCAGCCAGGAGGCCCTGGGTGCGGCCGGAGCGAGCGGAGCGGCCTGAGCGGGCGGAGCAGCCGGAGCGGGCAGGGCGAGTACGGCCGGAGCGGGCGCGGCAGGCAGGAGTGGGCGGGGCCTGAGCGGGCGGGGCGGGTGCGGTGGCGGCTGCCCGGGGCGCCGGCCCCGGGCCCGCGGTCCCGGCGCGGGGGCTCAGCCGGCCGCGTCCTCGTCCGGGCCCTGGCGGTCGTGCCACTTGGGGTCGTTCTCCCACTCCAGGTTCCGCTCCCGGGCGATGTCCATGGCGTGCTGGGCCTCCTCGCGGGTGGCGTACGGGCCGAAGCGGTCCTTGGCGGGGCACTCCGGGCCCTCCTCGACCTTCTTGTGCTCCAGGCAGTAGAACCACTCGCCCGGCTTGCCGACCGTGCGCTTCTTGAACAGGGCCATCCCGTGCTCCTTTCCTCTGTGCCATGCTGCCCCAGGCGCGCTGGTTAGACTCGCTGGCATGTCTGGTCAGTCGCTGCTTGTGCCGGGGGAGCTCACTCCCGTCCGTTCCGTGCCCGGAAACATCCGGCGCCCCGAGTATGTGGGCAAGCCGGCCCCGACGCCGTACACCGGCCCCGAGGTCCAGGACGCCGACACCGTCGAGCGCATGCGCGTCGCCGGGCGGATCGCCGCCCAGGCCATGGCCGAGGCGGCCAAGCACATCGCCCCGGGCGTCACGACGGACGAACTCGACCGCGTCGCCCACGAGTTCATGTGCGACCACGGCGCGTACCCGTCGACCCTGGGCTACCGGGGCTTCCCCAAGTCGCTGTGCACCTCGGTCAACGAGGTGATCTGCCACGGGATTCCGGACTCCACGGTGCTGCGCGACGGGGACATCGTGAACCTCGACGTGACCGCGTACCTGAACGGGGTGCACGGCGACAACAACGCCACCTATCTCTGCGGCGACGTCGACGAGGAGTCGCGCCTGCTCGTGGAGCGCACCGAGGAGGCGCTGAACCGGGCGATCAAGGCGGTGCGTCCGGGCCGGCAGATCAATGTGATCGGCCGTGTCATCGAGTCGTACGCGAAGCGCTTCGGCTACGGCGTGGTGCGGGACTTCACCGGGCACGGGATCAACTCCTCGTTCCACTCCGGGCTGATCATCCCGCACTACGACAGCCCGCACGCCACCACCGTGATGCGGCCCGGCATGACGTTCACCATCGAGCCGATGCTGACGCTCGGGACGCACGACTACGACATGTGGGACGACGGCTGGACCGTGGTGACGAAGGACCGCAAGCGCACCGCCCAGTTCGAGCACACCATGGTCGTGACGGAGACGGGCGCGGACATCCTCACGCTTCCGTAGGGCCCGTCCGCCGGATCACGGCCGGGGCGCCGGCGCGGCTGTCAGCACCTCCCGGCACCACTGGCGGAAGCCGGTGGGGGCCGGGGCGGTCAGGGTCCGCCAGCCGGGCGCGTAGATGCCGTCGTCCTGCGCGGCCGCCATGTCGAGCAGCCCCTGGGCCCAGGCGGGGTTCATCCCGTACCGCGTCAGCGTCGCGCGGTACTCCTCGGCGTCCGGCCGCTCGAAGCGGACCGGGCGCTCCAGGACCTCCGACAGCACCTCCGCCATGCCGTCGGGGGTGAGGGAGTCCGGGCCTATCAGCGGGACCGTCTCCTGCCCGCTCCAGGAGTCGTCGGCGAGGAGGCGGGCGGCCACGGCGGCGATGTCGCGGGTGGCGACGAGCGGCAGCGCCCGGTCGGCGGCGACCGGCAGGGAGAGCACGCCCCGCGCCCTGAGCGCGTCCGCCTGGTGGAGCAGGTTCTCCATGAAGAACGGCATGGCCAGGGACCGGTAGTCCACCCCGGTCGCCTCGATCGCCTCGTCCATCGCGAACGCGGCCGACAACTGCCCGGCGGGCGCCCCGTATGCCCGACCCAGGCTGCTGACCCCGACGACGCGCCGGACCCCCCGGTCCGTCAGAGCCGCGCAGGCCGGGCGGGTGAAGCCGAGGTAGTGCTCCCGGATGTCGCCGGCGCCCGGGTCCGGCGGGACCAGCCAGAGCACACTGCCGGCGCCTTCGAACGCCTCCCCCAGCACCGCCGGGTCCCGGTGGGAGCCCCGGACGATCTCCACGCGCTCACGCGCCTCCGGGGCGAGACGGTCGGGGTCGCGGGCAATCACCCGTACCTTCCGGCCCTCGTCGAGCAGCAGGCCGAGCACTTGGCGGCCGATCCGGCCGGTGGGAGCGGTGAGAACGATCACGGGTGCCTCCGAAATGCGCAGGGCTGTGGTGCGGCACGGCACGCCCGTCGTCGCCGACGACCCGCCGTTTCCACCGTTAACGATTGCACGCTAACACCGATACCGCAAGGCGCTAACAGCGTTCCGTTATCATCGGAAACCATGGAGACCGAGCGCCCCGCCCCCGCCGAGAGCAACCGCCAACGGATCATCGCCTCCGCCACCCGGCTGCTGGCGGAGGAGGGGCGCGAGGCGGTGTCGACGCGCGCCGTCAGCGCCGCGGCCGGCGTCCAGGCGCCCACCATCTACCGGCTCTTCGGCGACAAGCAGGGCCTGCTCGACGCCGTCGCCGCCCACGGGTTCGCGAGCCATGTCGACGAGAAGGCCGCGCTGGAAACGACCGGCGACCCGGTGGAGGACCTGCGCAGAGGGTGGGACTTCAACACCGAGTTCGGGCTGGCCAATCCGGCCCTGTACACCCTGATGTACGCCCAGCCCAGCCCCGGCACCCCCTCCACCGCCGCCACGGCCGCGCTGGAGATCCTCGGCGCCCACATCCACCGGATCGCCGAGGCCGGACGCCTGCGGATCGACGAGGCGCGCGCCACGCACCTGGTGCACGCCGTGGGCGGCGGCACCACCCTCGCCCTCATCGCCACCCCCGAGGACGACCGGGACCTGAGCGTGTCCCGTCTGGCCAGGGAGGCGGTCATCTCCGCGATCACCACCGAGGCCCCCGTCTCCCCTCCCCCCGGACCCGCCGCCGCGGCCGTCGCCCTGCACGCCCTGCTCCCCCGTACCGGCGCACTGACCGCCGGCGAACGCGCCCTGCTCACCGAACTGCTCGACCGCATCTCGGCCACCCCCGACGAGACCGGCTGACACCGGACGCCTGCCGACCGCCGCCTGCCGCCTGCCGCCTGTCGCCTGTCGCCTGCCGACCGCCGCCTACCGAAACCACCCGACGCAACCACCCGGCAGCAGGCCCCGCACCACCACCCGGCACGAGCGCCCGGCGAGACGAAACAGGCGGAAGGACCGCGCCGCCGCGCGTCCGCTTTTCCCGACAGCTTTTCCCGACAGCACGTCGGCAAGCAGTTGACTTAGGTAAGCCTAAGTAGGAAGATCGACGCACCGGCAGGCGTCGCGGGAGTCCCGCGCGACGGGCCGACATATCCCACTCTTTCTGGACTTCCCGTCCCCTTCGGCCCCGGAGGCCCGCCTTGGACGCAACCGCTACCGTCACGCCCTTCTCGACGCTGATCCGTACCGCGTCGCACGAGCAGCACACCGAGGCGGAGACCACGACCTTCATGGGCGACCTGCTCGGCGGGCGGCTCGGGGTGGACGCGTACACCCGCTACACCGAGCAACTGTGGTTCGTGTACCGGGCGCTGGAGGAGGGGGCCGGGGAGCTGGCCGGTGACCCGGTCGCCGGGCCCTTCGTCCGGCCGGAGCTGATGCGCACCGCCGAGTTGGAGCGCGACCTCGCCCATCTGCGGGGCGCGGACTGGCGCGAGGGCCTGGAGCCGCTGCCGGCCACCGCCACGTACGCCGCCCGGGTCGCCGAGTGCGCGCGCACCTGGCCGGCCGGGTACATAGCCCACCACTACACCCGCTACCTGGGCGACCTGTCGGGCGGTCAGATCATCCGGGACAAGGCGGAACGGACCTGGGGCTTTACGCGCAAGGGCGACGGGGTGCGGTTCTACGTGTTCGAGGAAATAACCAACCCCGCCGCCTTCAAGCGCGACTACCGCGAACTGCTCGACGCGGTCGACGCGGACAATCTGGAGAAGCAGCGGATCGTGGACGAGTGCAAGCGCGCGTTCGCGCTGAACACCGCCGTGTTCCGGGAGCTGGGCGAGGCCTTCCGCGCCGCCTAGGCCGGGTCCCGGTCCGGGCCGCCCGGACCGGGACCCGATCGATCAGCCGTGGTGGGCCAGTACCACCCTGCCGCCGATCTCCACCGTGCCGTCCGGTGCCGGTGCGGTGAGGATCTGGGAGCCGCGGCCCTGTGCGATGTTGAGCGCGCGACCGAGTTCCGCGCTCAGCAACAGGGCCGCGGCTCCCGTCGCTTCGTCCTCCGCGATTCCGTCATCCCTACGGGGGAACGCCCGAGCCCGCACCCGGCCCGCCGCCTCGTCCTCCCACGCCCAGGCGTACAGCCAGCCCTCGCCCGGCGGCGGGGCCGGCAGCGCGTCGACCTCGGCGGCCGAGGCGTACCGCTCCAGCCGGCGCGGGGGTGCCCACTCGGGGCGGGCGGTGATCCAGGTGAACTCCCCGTCGTGGCGGGCGAACACCTCCCCCACCCCCAGTTCCAGGATCTCCAGATCGAGCAGCCAGGCCGCTCCCACCACGGGATGTCCGGCGAAGGGCAGCCGGAGACCGGGGGTGTAGATGTCCAGATCGCCGCGCTCCGGGTCGTCCACGAACACCGTCTCGCTGAAGCCGAGTTGCCGGGCGAGCTGCTGCCGGGAGGCCTGATCGGGGTAGCCGCGCCCGTCGCGCACGACGCCGAGGGCGTTGCCGTGCCGTCCGTCGGGGCCGCAGAACACGCGCAGCACATCGGTGCCGGCGGGTACGTCGTAGTGGTTCACGTCCGCATTCAAGCACCCGTCCGGGCACCGGTTCCTCCTGAGGACCGGTGCCCGGACGGGTCGCTCCGCGTGGGGAGACGGGCCGGACGCGTCAGACGGTACGGCGGCGGCGCGCGACGACGACCGCTCCGGCACCGGCCGCCACGATGACGCCCGAGGCGGCGAACAGGGCGCCGGCCGGGAGGTCCGAGCCGGTGGAGGCGAGGGCCCCGGAGCCGCCGACCGTACCCGCGCCGCCCACGGTGCCGCCGGTGGACGAACCGGAGTTCGTGGTCGTCCCGCCCGTGGAGCCGCCTGTGGAGCCGCCGGTGGACGGCAGGGTCGCGTCCTTGTCGAGGGCGACCGCGACGGTCAGCGCGTCGAGCTGCTCGCCCGCCTTGTACATCCCGCCGAACACCTTGGCCGCGCCGTCGGCGGTGAGGGTGGCGGGCACGGCCGAGAGGGTCACCACGCCGTTCTTCGCGGTGAGTCCGCCGGCGGGCAGCCTGAGGTCGGCGACGGTCAGCGCGGTGTACGTGGACGTCTTGCCGGTGGCCCGGTCCTTCGCCGTGACATCGGCGACGAGGCGGCCCTTGGTGCCCTCGGCCCGGATCTCCAGTCCGGTCAGCGCGAGGTCGAGGGCGTAGCTGCCGTTCTCCTCGTGGCCGAGGAAGCGGACCTTTCCGTCGAAGGAGGCCGTGAGGGTCTGCTTCCCGGCGTCGAACCGACCGGTGGCGTCGGGGAAGCGGTAGCCCTGTCCGGTCGCGGTGGCTCCGGCGGTCGTCTCGACGCGGCCGTGCGCGATGGGGCCCGTGACGTACGAGCGGAAGGAGGACTTCACACCCCAGTCCAGGGTGCCGTCGACGATCTCGCCCTGGGAGGCGGGGCGGCCGGTGGCCGTGGCGGTGCTCGTCGAGGTGGGCTTCGGGGTGGACCCGGTCGGCTCGGTGGTGGGCTTCTCCGTCGGCTTCGTGGTGGGCTTCGTGGTCGGATCGGTGGGCTTCGTGGTCGGCTTCTCCGTCGGCTCGGTCGGGGCCTTGACCGCCGTGACGGTGAGCGTGGCGGGGTCGAGCACCTCCCCTTCCTTGTACTGGCCGTTGAAGGCCTCGGAGCCCGCCTTGGTGAGCGTGGCGGGGATGTCCTTGAAGACCATCGCCCCGCCCGTGCCCTGGCCCGGACGGACGGCCGAGAGGTCGAGGTCGGCGACGGCCACGTCGTTCGCGGTGCCCTGCGGGGTCGCCACATCGGCGGTGATCGCGCCGCCGGTGCCGCTGGTGGAGAGCTTGAGGTCGGAGAGCGTGATGTCGAGGACGCCGCCGTGGGCCGAGAAGTTGACGCTGCCGTCGAAGGCGGTGTCGGTGCCGTGGGTGGTGAGGTCGTAGGTGCCCTTGCCGTTGCCGAAGGTGAAGACGCCGTTGGAGGCGGCCTGGGTGGCGCCGTCCTTGACCGTGATGGTGCCGGCGGCGCCGATGTACTTGCGGAAGGACTCCTTGAAGCCCCAGTCCAGCGTGCCGTCCTTCAGCTCCATCGTGGAGGCGGCTGCGGCCTCCTGCGTGGACGACGGAGCGGCGGCGAGTGCCGGCAGGGCGAAGACGGCGCCGAGGGTGGCGGCGGTCGCGACGGCTGCGGCGAGGGTGATGGGGCGGCGGGTGGCTGCCATGGTCGGGGGTCTCCTCAGGGGTGGAACAGGTATCGGGGGATGGGGATACGGGGATGGGGATGTGACGGAGTCACGGGATGTGACGGAGTCACGAGGTATGGAGAGGGTCAGGAACCCGGGGGTGTGGGGGTCGTGGGGTCTGCGGTGGGGCGGTTGCGGCGGACCAGGGCGAGCACCCCGGCCGCGACGGCGGCCAGGACTCCGGCGCCGCCGAGGACCGCGTACAGCCCGGTGCGGGAGCCCTCGTCGGGCGCGGCGGCCGCGGCCGGGGCGGTGCTCGCGGGGGCCGCGGTGCCGGGCTCGGCCGAGGGGGCCGGCTCGCTGCCCAGATCGGGGAGGGCGGGCAGCTTCGCCGAGGCCTCGACGGCCACGGCCAGGGAGACCGGGTCCATGGCGGTGCCCGCCGTGTAGAGCGAGCCGAAGGCCTTGGCCCCGCCGGAGGTCAGGGTGGCCGGGGCCTCGGTGAGGACGGCGAGCCCGTTCTTCGGGACGAAGTCCTCGGCGGTGAAGGTGACCAGCGGGACGGCCCTGCTGGTGGCGTCGTCGGTGCGGACGTCCGCGCTCAGCGTGCCCCGGCCCGCCTTCACGGCGACCGTGAACCGGGACAGCGTCAGATCGAGGCCGCCCGCCCCGGTGAAGCGGACGCCGCCCGCGAAGTCCGCCGCCAGGGTTTTCCTCGCGGGGTCGTACGTACCAGTGCCCTTCGGGAAGCGGAAGAGCGCGCCGCCGTCCTGGGCACCGCCGGACAGCGTCCACTTCCCCTGTCCGATCGAGCCGGTGACGTACTCGCGGTAGGTGCGGCGTACGCCCCAGTCGACGGCGGCGTCCTCGATGCGGCCGGCCGCGGCGGTCTTCCTCGGCGCGGCGCTCGCGCCCTTCCCGGAGGGTGAGGAGGACGGGGACGGCTTCGCGGCCGGGCCCGTGGTGTCCACCGAGAGGCTGACCGGGTCCAGCGGCGTCCCGGCCGTGTAGTAGCCGGCGAAGGCCTGGGCGCCCCGCGCGGTCAGCGTCGCCGGGACGTGGGTGAGGGCGACGGGTGTGGAGCCGCCCCGCATGTCGATGCCGCCCAGCGAGAGCGTGGCGAGCGGGACCTGGGCGGCGGAGGTGACCCGCCCGGTCCCCCGGTCCCTGCTCGTCATATCGGCGTGGATCGTGCCGCTGCCGCCCTGGATGCGGACGGTGGGACGGCTGATCGTGAGGTCGAGTTCGTACGAGCCGTCCGGCTTGCGGTGGCCCGTGAAGTGGACGCCGCCCGAGAAGCCGGAGCGGAACGCGCCGCTCGCCGGATCGTAGGAACCGGTCGCCGAGTGGAAGCGGAACCGGTCGGCGCCGACCGTGGCGGCCCCGCCCGTCAGGCTCCAACTGCCTTGCGCGATCGGGCCCGTGACATAGCTCTGGAACGAGGACTTGATGCCCCAGTCCAGCCGCCCGCCCTGCACCGTACGGGCCGCGGCGTGCGCGGCCGTGACCGGGAGCAGGGCCCCGGCGACCACCCCCACGAGCGCGACCACCAGGGCGCGGACAGCACGGAACGACGGCATGGGGACCCCTCCGAGGGCTAGAAAGTGAGGTAAGGCTAACCTAAGGTATGAACATCCTGTGCTGGTACCCCCTTCCCGCACATTCCTCGCAAACCACTGCCAACTGCACGCCATGGAACGACAGGACGGTGCCCCGTGCGCTTCTCGCAGGACTTCGCCCCACCGGGACGCGTACGCGGTGCCGCCCGCGCCGCCGCGCTCGCCGCGGCCGCCGTGCTGGTGCTGGCCGGGTGCGGGGGCGCCGGGGCCTCCTCGGCGCGGACGGCGGGCGCCGGGGCCTCCGCGAGCGCCGCGGCCGACCGGGTCGAACCGCTGGACGCCACCCCGGAGCCCCGGCTCCCGGTCACCGTCGACTCCGCGGACGGCAAGCGGACCACCGTGGCCTCGGCCGACCGGATCGTGCCGCTGACCGGCGGACTGAGCGAGATCGTGTTCACCCTCGGGCTCGGCGGGCGGGTGGTGGCCCGGGACGTCACCGCCACCTTCGAACAGGCCGCGAAGCTCCCCGTGGTGACGCGGGCCCATGACGTATCGGCGGAAAGCGTGCTGTCGCTGCGCCCCACCGTCGTCCTCGCCGAGACCACGACCGGACCGGCCGAGGCCATCGGCCAGATCCGCGACGCCGGGATCCCGCTCGTCGTGATCGACCCCGCCAAGGACCTCTCGGACGTGGGGAGCCGGATCACCGCCGTGGCCGCCGCCCTCGGCGTCCCGGACGCCGGCACCGCACTGGAACGACGCACCCGGGACCGGATCGACGCCGTGCGCGACACCGTGCCCGCCCCGGCCGACGGGGCGGCGAAGCCCCGGGTCGCGTTCCTCTATCTGCGCGGATCCGCCTCCATCTATCTGCTGGGCGGCCGGGAGTCCGGGGCGAGTTCGCTGCTGGAGGCGGCCGGCGCCGTGGACGCGGGCAAGGCGTCCGGACTGCGGAAGGACTTCACCGCGATCACCAGCGAGGCACTGGCCAAGGCCGCCCCCGACGCGATCCTCGTCATGACCAAGGGGCTCGAATCCGTCGGTGGGACCGACGGGCTGGTGAAGATCCCTGGGGTCGCGGAGACCCCCGCCGGCATGGACCGGCGGATCGTCTCCGTCGACGACGGGGTGCTGCTGAACTACGGGCCGCGCACCGACCGCGTACTGCGCGAACTGATCGCCCAGCTCTATCCGGAGAAGGGAGCGGCCCGATGACCGCCCCCTGCGAAGCCCCCCTCGTGAAGGACGCCGCCGCACCGGACCCCGTACCGGCCGGCGGACCGCCCCGGGCCCGGCGCTCCACCGCCGTCCCGCTCACCGCCGCTCTCGTCGCCGCCCTGCTGGTGTGCTGTCTGCTCTCCGCCGGGCTCGGCGCGTACAGCATTCCGCTCGGGGACGTCCTCGCCTCCGTCCAGCACCGGATCGGACTCGGCGGCCACGCCCTGGACCGGGTCGGCGAGAGCGTCCTGTGGAACGTACGGCTGCCCCGTGTCGTCCTCGCCCTGCTGGTCGGCGCCTCGCTCGGCTGCGCCGGGGCCCTGATGCAGGGCGTGTTCGGCAATCCGCTCGCCGAGCCGGGGGTGATCGGGATCTCCTCGGGCGCGGCGGTCGGCGCGGTCGCCTCGATCGCGCTCGGGCTCAGCTTCTTCGGCAACTGGACCGTGACCGTCTGCGCGTTCGTCGCCGGACTGTTCACCGTCCTGCTGGTGTACGCGCTGTCGCGGTCCGGCGGCCGGACCGAGGTGGTCACGCTGATCCTCACCGGCATCGCCGTCAACGCCTTCGCGGGCGCGCTGATCGGGCTGTTCATCTTCTTCGCGGACAACGCGCAGATCTCCCAGATCACGTTCTGGCAGCTCGGTTCGCTGGCCCAGGCCACCTGGCCGAAGGTCCTGGCGGTGCTGCCGTGCGCGGTGCTGGGGCTCGCCGTCGCGCCGTTCCACGCCCGCCGGCTGGATCTGCTGGCGCTCGGCGAACGGCCCGCCCGGCACCTCGGGGTCGACGTCGAACGGCTCCGCGTGGTGCTGGTGCTGGTGGTGGCGCTGCTGACCGCCGCCGCCGTCGCGGTCGCGGGGATCATCTCGTTCGTCGGGTTGCTGGTACCGCATCTGCTGCGGATGGCGAACGGCCCGGGGCACCGCTTCCTGGTCCCGGGCAGCGCGCTGGGCGGCGCGCTGGTGCTGGTGGCCGGGGACCTCGCGGCCCGGACCGTCGCCGACCCGGCCGAGCTGCCGCTCGGCGTACTGACCGCACTCCTCGGCAGCCCGTTCTTCTTCTGGCTGCTGCGCAGGACCCGTCGCAAGCAAGGTGGTTGGGCATGAGAACGCTGCGGAACCCCTTCACGGCGCGCCCCCGGCGGCTGCCCGCCCCGGCCTCCCCCGGTGCGGCGGTGGCCGAGGCGCGCGGGCTGCGGGTCCGGCTAGGCGGCCGGCCGGTGCTGGACTCCATCGATCTGACGGCCCGCGCGGGCGAGGTGCTGGCGCTGGTCGGTCCGAACGGGGCCGGGAAGTCGACACTGCTGGCCGCGCTCGCCGCCGATCTGCCCGCCGGGGCCGGCACGGTGCGCGTCGACGGCCGCCCCGTCACCGACTGGTCCGCACCCGAACTGGCCCTGCGCCGGGCGGTGCTGCCGCAGTCCGCCGCGCTCTCCTTCCCGTTCCCGGTGGAGGACGTCGTCCGGATGGGGCGGGCGCCCTGGGCCGGCACGGACCGGGCCGACGAGGACGATCCGGCGGTCCGCGCGGCGATGGCGGCCACCGAGGTGACCGCCTTCGCGGACCGCCCCTTCTCCGCGCTCTCCGGCGGCGAGCGGGCCCGGGTGGCGCTGGCCCGGGTGCTGGCGCAGCGCGCCCCGCTGCTGCTGCTCGACGAACCGACCGCCGCGCTCGATCTGCGCCACCAGGAACTGGTGCTGCGGATCTGCCGGGAGCGGGCCGCCGCCGGGGACGCGGTGGTGGTGGTGCTGCACGACCTGGGTCTCGCGGCGGCGTACGCGGACCGGGCCGCGGTGCTGCACGGCGGGCGGATCGCGGTGGCGGGCCCGCCCGCCGAGGTGTTCAGCGGGGAGTTGCTCGGCGCGGTCTACCGGCAGCCGGTGGAGGTGTTCCCGCATCCGCGGACCGGGGTGCCGCTCGTCGTACCGGAACGGGCTTCTTGACCCTTGCTTGACCTTTTACTGGTTCGCTCATGGGTCGACCGTGATCCCGCCGTTCCTGTGGGTTCCCAGTGAGAGCTGAATCACTGCGGAGGGGGGTAACAGTCAGGTAAGCCTCGGTTAAGTTAGGTCCGCCTCACCCGCCTTTGTCCGACCCGCCGTTCCTCCCTTCGTCCCCCCTGTGGAGTCCGCATGCGAGCCGTTCGTCTCTCCGTCGCCACCGCCGCCGTCACGGCGGCGGCCCTGACCGCCGTCACGGGCTGCTCCGCGAAGAGCGACGGCAAGGGCGAGGGGGCCGTCCAGGTCGTCGCCAAGGACGACGCCTGCGAGGTGTCGAAGACGAAGCTGCCGGCCGGCCACGTCGAACTGGCCGTGGAGAACAAGGGTTCCAAGGTCACCGAGGTCTACGTCCTCTTCCCGGACGACCGCATCGTCGCCGAGCGCGAGAACATCGGTCCGGGCACCAAGGCCACCATCACCGCCGAGATCAAGGCCGGTTCGTACGAGATCGCCTGCAAGCCCGGGATGAAGGGCCACGGCATCCGGCAGAAGATCGAAGTCAGCGGCGGCAAGGCGGCCAAGCGCAGCCCCGAGATGGACCGGGCGGTGGCCGCGTACCGCACCTATGTCCAGGCCCAGGCCGACCAGACGCTGCCGAAGGCCAAGGTCTTCACGGACGCCGTCGCCGCCGGGGACGTCGAGGCCGCGAAGAAGGCGTACGCCGACTCCCGTATCGGCTGGGAGCGCACCGAGCCGGTCGCCGAGTCCTTCGGCGACATCGACCCGAAGGTCGACGTCCGCGAGGACGGCCTGGAGGACGGCCAGAAGTGGACCGGCTGGCACCGCCTGGAGAAGGCGCTGTGGCACGACAAGAAGCTGGGCGCCGAGGAGAAGGCCCTCGCCCCCGCCCTCTACAAGGACCTGGTCGACTGGCAGAAGCGCGTCGGCACCGCGGACATCACCCCGACCTCCATGGCCAACGGCGCCAAGGAACTCCTCGACGAGGTCGCCACCGGCAAGGTGACCGGCGAGGAGGAGCGCTACAGCCACACCGACCTGGCCGACTTCAAGGCCAACGTCGAGGGCGCCGAGCAGTCCTACCAGCTCCTCAAAGCCATCGCCGCGAAGAACGACGCGGAGCTGACCGCCACCCTGGACAAGCGGTTCGCGGAGCTGAACACGCTCCTCGACACCTTCCGCGCGGACAAGACGTCGTACGAGTTCACCTCGTACGACAAGGTCGGCAAGGCCGACCGCAAGAAGCTGTCCGACGCGGTCAACGCCCTGGCCGAGCCGCTGTCCCGGCTCGCCGCCGCGGTGACGAAGTAACGCGGACCGGAAGAGGGGGCCCGGAATGACCGGTCAGGCCGAGGAGAACTCCACCGCGTCCACCGCTCCGTCACGCCGGGCCGTGCTCGGCTGGGGCGGTGCGGGGCTGGCGCTCGGCGCCGCCGTGGCGGGCACCGCCGTGGCCGCGGTGCGCTCCGACGACACTCCCGTCGCCGCCGCGGAGAGCGGGGCGGCGGTGCCCTTCCACGGGACGCACCAGGCCGGCATCGCCACGGCCGTCCAGGACCGGCTGCACTTCGCCGCGTTCGACGTGACGACGAAGGACCGCGCCGACCTGATCGCGCTGCTCAAGGAGTGGACGCGGGCGGCGGAGCGGATGACGGCCGGCCACGCGGTCGGGGACGGCGCCTTCGGCGGACTGCCCGAGGCGCCGCCGGACGACACGGGCGAGGCGCTGGGCCTCAAGCCGTCCCGGCTGACGCTGACGATCGGCTTCGGCCCCTCGCTGTTCGCCAAGGGCCGGTTCGGGCTGGAGGACCGGCGGCCGGACGCGCTCGTGGACCTGCCGAAGTTCCCGGGCGACAATCTGGACGCGGCGCGCAGCGGCGGCGATCTGTGCGTCCAGGCCTGTGCGGACGACCCGCAGGTGGCGGTGCACGCGATCCGCAACCTGGCCAGGATCGGCATGGGCCGCACCGCGATCCGCTGGTCGCAGCTGGGCTTCGGCAAGACCTCGTCCACGACGCCCGACGCCCAGACCCCGCGCAACATGATGGGCTTCAAGGACGGCACCCGGAACATCTCCGGCACCGACACCGCCGCCCTGGACCGCCATGTGTGGGTCGGCGCGAAGGACGGCACCGACTGGATGACCGGCGGTTCCTATCTGGTGGCCCGCCGGATCCGGATGCACATCGAGACCTGGGACCGGGCCGGACTCCAGGAGCAGGAGGACGTGTTCGGCCGCGACAAGGGCGAGGGCGCCCCGGTCGGGAAGGCGAAGGAGCGCGACGAGCCGTTCCTCAAGGCGATGCTGCCGACCGCGCACGTACGCCTCGCGCATCCCGACAGCAACGGCGGTGCGGAGATCCTGCGGCGCGGCTACTCCTTCACCGACGGCACGGACGGCCTCGGCCGGCTCGACGCCGGGCTGTTCTTCCTCGCCTACCAGCGCGACACCCGCAAGGCGTTCGTCCCGCTGCAACGGCGGCTGGCCGCGCACGACGCGCTCAACGAGTACATCCAGCACGTGGGTTCGGCGCACTTCGCCGTCCCGCCGGGCGTCCGCGACACGGACGACTGGTGGGGCCGGGCGCTGTTCTCGTAACGGGACTCGAAGCGGAAAGGGAACCGAGACGTGTTCAGTAACTTCCTGATCGGACTGCGCGAGGGGCTGGAGGCCAGCCTCGTCGTCTGCATCCTCATCGCCTACCTGGTGAAGACGGGCCACCGCGACAGGCTGGCACCCATCTGGATCGGGGTGTCCATCGCGGTGGTGGTCAGCCTGGCGTTCGGCGCGGGGCTGGAGTTCGGCTCGCAGGAGATGACGTTCAAGGCGCAGGAGGCGCTGGGCGGTTCGCTGTCCATCGTCTCGGTGGGCCTGGTCACCTGGATGGTCTTCTGGATGCGGCGCACCGCGCGGCATCTGAAGACGGAGCTGCACGGCAAGCTGGACGCGGCCCTTGCGATGGGGACCGGGGCGCTCGTCGCCACGGCGCTGCTCGCGGTGGGACGCGAGGGGCTGGAGACCTCGCTGTTCGTGTGGCGCGCGGTGCACGCGGCGGACGACGGCTGGCATCCGATGATCGGTGCGCTGCTGGGCATCCTCGCGGCCGTGGTGCTGGGGTGGCTGTTCTACCGGGGCGCGCTGAGGATCAATCTGTCGAAGTTCTTCACCTGGACCGGCGGCATGCTGGTCGTGGTCGCCGCGGGTGTGCTGGCGTACGGCGTGCACGACCTCCAGGAGGCCGAGTTCCTGGGCGGTCTGCGGAACCGGGCGTTCGACATCAGCGGGGCGGTCCCGCCGGACAGCTGGTACGGCACGCTGCTGAAGGGGACGTTCAACTTCCAGCCGGATCCCACCGTTCTCCAGATCACGGTGTGGGCGCTGTATCTGATCCCCACCCTCGCGCTGTTCCTCGCCCCGGTAGGGTTCGGACGGTCAGGGAGCCCTGCTGTGGGGGCGACGGATCAGAAGGCGCGGAAGTCAACGGATGAGAAGCCTGAGGCCGGTTCGGCCGGCAACGGGGCTCGCGGCGGCGATAGTGCTGTGCATGACGGCGAGCGGGTGCGTGACGGTGCACGGCGAGCTGGAAGTCGTTCCGGCGGCGACGCGGTCTGAGGCCGCGCAGGCCCTGAAGGCCTTCACCACCGCGTACAACGCGGCGGACAAGGCCTACGACCCCGCACGGGACGAGAAACAGGTCACCGGCGCCCTCGGTGCGATCAACCAGGCCGGGCTGACGGCCCGGCACAAGAACAATCCGGACGGCAACGCGAACCACCGTCCGCTGGAGCTGACCGACGCCCGCTACGTCATTCCGCAGAAGGCGGGCTGGCCCCGGTGGTTCCTCGCGGACACCGATTCCAACCGGGACCGGGACGAGGGGGCCCAGGACACGCGCTGGCTGATCGCCTTCGTCAAGTCCGGCCCCCGCCAGGGGTGGAAGGCCGCCTATCTGGCGGTCGTCGCGCCGTCCCGGATCCCGGAGGCGGCGAAGGACGGCGACGGCAGGGCCACGCCGGTCGCGGCGGACGGTGCGGGTCTCGCCGTCGCCCCGCGGGACCTGGGCACGAAGTACACCGGGTACCTCCAGGAGGGCGCCCCGGACGTCTTCGCCCCGGGTACCTCGACCTCGGCCTGGCGCGCCGCGCGGCTGAACACCCGGCGGGCCGGTTTCTCCTTCCAGTTCCGCGACCAGGCGCTGGACAGCGGGACGTACGCGCCGCTGGGCCTGAGGACGAAGGACGGCGGCGCGCTGGTCTTCTTCACCAGCAAGCACTTCGAGCGGCAGACCGCCGCGCAGGGCCTGCGTCCGGAGGTCAGCCCGGACGTCTCGGCGCTGCTGACCGGCGAGGTGAAGAGCACGCTCACCAAGGAGCGGGTCTCCAGCCAGCTGGTCTACATACCGAAGAAGGGCGCCGGTGACGGCAAGGTCGTCATGCTGAACCGCCTGGCGGGCCTGGTCTCGGCCACCGGGTCGTAGTGCCGCGGCGCTGGAACGGCCGACAGGGCCTGTCCGGGTGCACCGGACAGGCCCTGTCGGCCTTGCGCGGGGGCCGTCAGCGACTCAGCGGCCAGGCCACGGACTCGTGGTCGACGTCGCTCTGCTCGGCGGAGCCCACGAAGCGGGCGCAGGCCTCCGTCAGGGTCTCCAGCAGGGTCAGCGGGTCCGGCAGCGGGTGCTCGGGGCCGCGCAGCCACTGGACGTCCAGTTCACCGGGGAGCGTCGCCGGCGGCAGGAGTACGTAGCTGCCGCGGCAGTGCCAGCGCAGTCCGGGGTGCTCGTCCATCGTCTCGGGGTGACAGTCCAGCTCGCACGGCCACCACTCGTCCTCGTCCTCGGGCGTGCCCCGGGTCGCGGTGAAGAAGAGCATCCGGTCGTCGCCGGAGCGGGCCACGGGGCCGACCTCGATGCCGGCGGCCAGCAGGTTCTCCAGGGCCTGGGCACCGGCGTCCAGCGGGACGTCCAGGACGTCGTGGACCATGCCGGTCGCGGTGATGAAGTTGGCCTGCGGCTGATTGCGGGCCCAGCGCTCGATCTGTGCCCGGTCGGTGGTGGACTGGGTCTGCCAGGCGAAGGAGACCGGATGCCGGGCGGGGGTGGGGCAGCCGATGCGTTCGCACGAACATCGGTAGCCGACGGGATGGGCGGCGGGCGCGATCGGCATCCCGGCCTCGGCGACGGCCAGGAGCAGTGCCACCCGTGCGGTGCCGTCGACATCGCTCGCGGGCGGTTTGGGCCGTCGGCGCAGCCACTGGGAAAACCTGCTCTCCGAGCCGCGACCGCGACTGAAATCGGCGCCCATCTATCCCCTTACCTCTACGTTGCCCCTGCCCATGGTCCCACCATCCTGCGCCTCGGGTGGCCAGAGTCCCGAAGCGGGGTACGCCGCCTCCTGCCCCGTCATGACCGTTGGCCTCACATTTGTCAGGGAATGGGAGGTCAGGGACCACCCGATCGGTTCACTGTGCGGGGCCCCGGAACGGGCGCACCATGGCCTCACGCACACACCCGTGCGACGCACCGGCCGCAGCGGCCACCATTGCCGCGCGACGATCCGTGAGGAGGCCCCGTTGCCTCGTTCAGCCCGACCCCGCCGCTATCTGATGTGCGCCCCGGCGCACTTCCGGGTGACGTATTCCATCAATCCGTGGATGGACCCCAGCAAACCCGTCGACCTGCCGCTGGCCCGGACCCAGTGGGAGGACCTGCGCGACCGCTACCGTGCGCTCGGCCACACCGTGGAACTGCTCACACCCCGCCCGGACCTCCCCGACATGGTCTTCGCGGCCAACGGGGCCACCGTGATCGACGGCCGGGTGCTGGGGGCGCGCTTCGCCTACCAGGAGCGGTTCCCCGAGGCCGCCGCCCACCGCGACTGGTTCCGGGAGCACGGCTTCGCCGAGATCCATGAGCCGGAACACGTCAACGAGGGCGAGGGCGATTTCGCGGTGACCTCCTCGTACGTGCTGGCGGGGCGCGGATTCCGGTCGAGCCCGCTGGCCCACGACGAGGCACAGGAGTTCTTCGGGCGGCCGGTGATCGGTCTCGATCTGGTCGATCCGCGCTACTACCACCTCGACACGGCGCTGTGCGTGCTGGACGACGGGAGCGACGAGATCATGTACTACCCGGACGCGTTCTCGCCGGGCAGCCGGTCCGTGCTGGCCCGGCTCTTCCCGGACGCGCTGCTCGCCACCGGGGCGGACGCGGCCGCCTTCGGACTGAACGCGGTGAGCGACGGGCTCCACGTGCTGCTGCCGCAGGCCGCGACGGGCCTGTTCGACCCGTTGCGGGAGCGCGGTTTCGCGCCGGTGCCGATGGATCTGGGCGAGCTGCTCAAGGGCGGCGGCAGCGTGAAGTGCTGTACGCAGGAGCTGCGCGGTCCGGGTCTGCTCTAGGGCCTGTGGATCGGACCGGATCAGGGGCCCTCGGGCTCCTGGTCCGGGTCGTGCGGGGGCGGCCAGGCGTCGCCCCAGCCGGCGTCCCGGGCGGCTCGGTACAGCTCGCCGTGCCGCTTGGTGACCGTCTCCCGGCGCAGCCCCTCCTCGCGGGTGCACAGCTCCAGCAGCACCTGGCCCTTGCGGATCTGCGGGCGGCGCGTGACCCGGGCCGCCGCGGGCGTCACGGGGAAGCGGGTGGCGGCCACGTACGCGAACTTCTCGTCCTCGTACGGCAGCGAGCCGCCCTTGATCCGGCGGTGCAGCGAGGAGCGGCTGACCCGGGCGGAGAAGTGGCACCAGTCGGTGCCCGGCTCGATGGGGCAGGCGCCGCTGTGCGGGCAGGGCGCGGCGACGGTGAGGCCGGCGGCGACCAGCCGGTCGCGGGCCTCGATGACGCGGGCGTAGCCGTCGGGGGTGCCGGGTTCGACGACCACGACGGCCCCGGCGGTGCGGGCCACGTCGTCGACGAGGGCGGCGCGGGCCGGGGCGGTCAGCTCGTTGAGCACGTAGGAGACGGTCACCAGGTCGGCGGGGCCGGGGACGGGGTCCGTGCCGATCCGGGCGCGCACCCACTGCGCCTCGCGCAGGGCCGGGGCTCCGGAGGCGGCGGCCAGTTCGCGGCCGAGCGCGAGGGCGGGCTCGGCCCAGTCCACGACGGTGCTGCGGGCTCCCTCCCAGGCCCCGGCGACCGCCCAGACCGCCGCGCCGGTGCCGCCGCCGACATCGGTGTGGGTGGCCGGGGCCCAGTCGGGTGCTGCGGCGCGCAGGGCGTCGAGCGCGGACCGTACGGCCTCGAAGGTGGCGGGCATCCGGTACGCGGCATAGGCGGCGACGTCGGAGCGGTCGCGCAGGACCGGGGTGTCGGTGGGAACGGTTCCCCGGTAGTGGGCGATCAGCCGGTCGACGGCCTGGGCGGCCCGTTTGGGCGGCAGACCGTCCAGCAGGGCCGCGAGGGCGGCGCGCAGGTCGTCGGTGGTGGGGAGGGTGGCGTTCACCGAGGAATTGTAGGCGTCCGCCGCGAAGGTCCGGACAGGGGCCGGTTCCGGTGCAGAACCGGGACGGAATGGGTACGGAACCGAACTGCGGATCGGTACCGACCAGTTGCTACGCTGACCGCCGCGAGGTCGGTATTGCTCTTCGGGGGGACCATGAGGCTGAGGATCGGGCGACTGGCTCCGGTGGGCATGCAGTCCACCAGGCAGCGGGTCGTGCGCATGGCCCTGCTCGGCGGCGTGCTGGTGCTGGTCCTGGTGCTCCTGCTCGCCACCTGCGGGGGCGGGGACGCCAAGAAGAAGGACGACGCCACGCCGAAGAAGCCGGTGAAGCGGAGTGCCGCGCCGGCCACCCAGCTGACCGTCCCGTCCGCGTACACGACGCAGCGGGGCTGGGAGCTGGTCGGCACCTCCCCGGACTACGCACTGTCGCGGACGACGGGGCGGCTGGCCTATCTGGTGCGGACCGCCGAGGGCGAGTACCAGCTGCGGACCATCGATTCGGAGACCGGCAAGGCCGGCTGGAGCGGCGAGAAGTGGCGGCCCCCGGCCGCGGCGCACTTCCCGAAGCTGCTCACCGTCACCGCCGACGACCACGAGTACTTCGTGACCTGGTCGTACGGGAAGGTCGGCGAGGACGCCCCGGCGCCCGCCGACCGGATCGTCTCCCTCGACGTGTACGCGGTGGAGGACGGCAGCCGGGAGCGCGTCGAGGTGCCGTGGTCCACGCAGCCGGCCGTGTCCGTGACCGGTCCCGGCATCCTGATCGGCGACGGCGGCACGACGAACGTGGTGGTGGACCCGGCGACGGGCCGGATCAGCCGGGTGCCCGCCAAGGCGCTGAAGTACCCGAAGGGCTGTGCGGCCTGCAAGCAGCTCACCGAGGTGCGCGGGGTCACGTCGAAGGGGCTGCTGGTCAGCGGGGCGCGGGAGTTCTGGGTGCAGGGCGGCTGGTTCAGCCGGAACGTGGCGCCCAAGGGCACCGACCGGCAGAGCGGGGTCCCGACGTCGGTGGCGCCCGGTCTGATCCTGGCCCGGTGGCAGCTGGCCAAGGGGACGAAGAACGCCGCGACGCACGAGCTGTGGACGGTGCACGACCTGGAGACCGGCAAGGCGCTGGTCTCGGTGCAGTGCCACAAGCCGGCGATCGCCCCGGGGCAGTTCCCGCAGGCGGTCGTCTCCTCCTCGGGCGGCTATCTGGTCGCCGGGAACCTGGCCTTCGACATGGAGGCCGGCAAGGGCTA
Organism: Streptomyces sp. NPDC057682; assembly: GCF_042799575.1. Taxonomy (NCBI): domain Bacteria; kingdom Bacillati; phylum Actinomycetota; class Actinomycetes; order Kitasatosporales; family Streptomycetaceae; genus Streptomyces; species Streptomyces sp. NPDC057682. Next base: position 141,831 of record NZ_JBHVIN010000002.1, read on the forward strand.
CTGCTTCGAGGACACGGAGGGCTCCAGGACCCTGGTGCTGGCGTCCGTGACCGACGGCGGCACGGCGTACGGGGCCACGAACGTGCGCAACGCCTCGGACGTGCTGGCCGGGGGCGGCTTCCCGGTGGAGGCCGACATCACCTCGGGGTCGACGGACCTGCTGTCGCCGAACGTGCGGGTGCCCGGCGCGGAGGGCGCCGAGGGCACCGGGCTGTTCCGCTGGACGGACGACAAGGACCGCCAGCATCTGATCGGCTACCCGCGCGAGGACTGAGGCCGGTACGCGAAGAAGCCCGGCCGGGCGGCATCGGTGCCGTCCGGCCGGGCTTCTTCGCGTACGGCGTCAGGGACGCGCGGCCAGGCGCTGCCAGGGGCGGCACATGCCGAGGAAGCAGCCCATCGCCGCCAGCGCGCAGACCAGCTGCACCACGGCCATCGGCACGGCGGTGTCCTCCCCCGCGACCCCGACGAGCGGGGAGGCGACGGCGCCGACCAGGAACGAGGAGGTGCCCAGCAGCGCGGAGGCGGAGCCGGCGGCGTGCTTGGTGCGCATCAGCGCCTGGGCGTTGGTGTTGGGCATCGCGAGCCCCATCGCCGACATCAGCACGAAGAGCCCCGTCGCCACCGGCACCAGTCCGACGTCGCCGAAGACCCCGGTGGTCATCAGCAGCAGGGCGGTGGCTGCCAGCACGATCACGCCGAGGCCGAAGCCGAGGGCCTTGTCGAGGCTGACCCGGCCGACGAGGACCTTGCCGTTGAACTGGCCCACCGCGATCAGCCCGATGGAGTTGACGCCGAACAGCAGGCTGAAGGTCTGCGGCGAGGCCCCGTAGATCTCCTGGACGACGAACGGCGAGGCGCTCACGTAGGAGAACAGGGCGGCGAAGGCGAGGCTGCCCGCGATCATGTAGCCGCTGAAGACCCGGTCGCCGAGGAGTCCGCGCATGGTGCGCAGCGCGTCCCCGACGCCTCCGGTGTGGCGCTCGGCGGGCGGCAGGGTCTCGTGCAGCCATTTGTGGACGACCAGGGTGAGCAGCAGCCCGACCACGGTGAGGACGGCGAAGATGCCGCGCCAGTCGGTGAAGCGCAGGACCTGGCCGCCGATCACGGGGGCGACGACCGGGGCGACGCCGGAGATCAGCATCAGCGTGGAGAAGAAGCGGGCCATCTCGTCGCCGTCGTACAGATCGCGGACCACGGCGCGGGCGATGACGATGCCGGCGGCACCGGCGAGCCCCTGGATCAGCCGGAAGCCGATGAGCAGCTCGGCGGTCGGTGCGAAGACGCAGATCGCGGTGGCCAGGACGTAGACCACCATCCCGAGCATCAGCGGGCGGCGGCGCCCCCAGCGGTCGCTCATCGGCCCGACGACGAGCTGGCCGAGCGCCATACCGGTGAGGCAGGCGGTGAGCGTGAGCTGGACGGTCGCGGCGGGGGCGTGCAGCGCGTCGGTGACGGCGGGCAGCGCCGGGAGGTACATGTCCATGGAGAGCGGCGGAAGCGCGGTGAGTCCGCCGAGGACCAGGGTGACGAGGAGGCCGGCGCGCCGGGCCGCCACCGGGGCACCGGCCGGGCCCGCCTCGGCCCGGGAATCGTGGGTGGGTATTCGCTGGGCCCGGCTGACGCCGCTGTCCGGCATTCTCATCTCCGTAGTCGTTGAATTCGCCCTCTATGCTCTCAGCTCGGCGGGGATGGTCGACACTCTTGGGAGAGCGTGCATGAGCAGGACAGTCCGTTGGGGCGTGCTGGCGACGGGTGGGATCGCGGCGACCTTCACCGCGGATCTGCTGGCGATGCCCGGTGCGGAGGTGGTCGCCGTGGCCTCCCGCACGGAGGCCTCGGCGCAGGCGTTCGCCGAGCGGTTCGGGATACCGAGGGCGTACGGGAGCTGGGCGGAGCTGGTGGCCGACGCGGACGTGGACGTGGTGTACGTGGCCACGCCGCACTCCGCGCACCGGGCGGCGGCCGGGCTGGCGCTGGAGGCCGGGAAGCACGTGCTGTGCGAGAAGGCCTTCACCCTGAACGCGCGCGAGGCGCGGGAGCTGGTGGATCTGGCCCGGGAGCGCGGTCTGTTCCTGATGGAGGCCATGTGGACGTATTGCAACCCGGTGATCCGGCGGATGACGGAGCTGGTCCGCGACGGGGCGATCGGTGAGATCCGGACCGTCCAGGCCGATTTCGGCTTCGCGGCGGAGCTGGACGCCGGGCACCGGCTGCGGAACCCCGCTCTGGGCGGCGGTGCCCTGCTGGACCTGGGGGTCTATCCGGTGTCGTTCGCGCAGTTGCTGCTGGGCGAGCCGGACCGGGTGCGGGCCGACGCGCTGCTGTCGCCGGAGGGCGTCGACCTGAACACGGGGATGCTGCTGGGCTGGGACTCGGGTGCGAACGCGCTGCTGTCCTGCTCGATCGTCGGGCACCATCCGACGGCGGCGACGGTGATCGGCACAGCCGGGCGGATCGACATCCCCGAGAACTTCTTCCACCCGGGCCGCTTCGTGCTGCACCGGGCCGGCCACGAGCCGGAGGAGATCGTCTCGGGGCCCGGACCGCAGGGCCTGTCCGGGATGCAGTTCGAGGCGGCCGAGGTGATGCGGGCCGTCCTGGCGGGCGAGAAGGAGTCCCCGCTGGTGCCGCTGGAGGGTTCGCTCGCGGTGATGCGGACGCTCGACGCGGTGCGTGAGCGCATCGGCGTCCGCTACCCGGTGGACGGCCCGGCGTGAGCCCGCGGGCCCTTCGCGCGGGGTGCCGCGCGAAGGGCCCGGGGAACCGGGTCAGGCGGGGGTGAGGCCCGGACGGCCCGCCTCCGTGACGAACGAGGCGGCCGTGGTGACGGGGGCGCCGGGCGTGGTGACGGCGGACACCGTGCGGTAGTCGGCGCGGGCCAGCCCCTCCCGCAGGGTGACCAGCGCGTAGCCGCGGCGGCCGTTGTAGTACTTCATGTGCGGGTTGGCGGTCGTGAGGTTGGTCCAGTTCGCGGGCTTCTCCGAGCCGTTCTTGCCGCTGGTGATCGAGGTGGCGACGATCTCGGTGCCGACGGTGCGCGAGGCGGGGTCGTCGAAGTCGGCCTTCAGGTCGAAGGCGTAGCCGACGTGCACATCGCCGGTGAGGACCATCAGGTTGTCCACCCCGGCGGACTCGGCGCCGCGCAGCACGCGGTCGCGGGAGGCGGGGTAGCCGTCCCAGGAGTCCATGGAGAGCTTGTACGCGTCGGTGGGGACGTCGCGCCGCCGCGCGAAGGTGACCTGCTGCGGGACGACGTTCCACACGGCGCGCGAGTGGCGCCAGCCGTCGATGAGCCAGCGTTCCTGGGCGGCGCCGGTGAGGGTGCGCGAGGGGTCCTCGGACTCGGGTCCCGGGGTCTGCCAGCCGTCGCCGTAGGCCTGGTCGCTGCGGTACTGGCGGGTGTCGAGGATGTCGAACTGGGCGAGCCGGCCGAACTGGAGGCGCCGGTAGAGCCGCATGTCCGGGCCCTGGGGCAGCTGCGGGGTGCGCAGCGGCTGGTTCTCCCAGTACGCGCGGTAGGCGGCGGCCCGGCGGATCAGGAACTCCTCGGGCGGCACGCTGTTCTCGGGGGTGCCGCCCGCGTAGTTGTTCTCCGTCTCGTGGTCGTCCCAGGTGACGACGAAGGGGTGCGCGGCGTGCGCGGCGCGCAGATCGGGGTCGGATTTGTAGAGGGCGTACCGCAGCCGGTAGTCCTCCAGCGTGGTCGTCTCCCGGTTGAAGAGCGCGGGCAGGGTGCGGTCGGTGTAGTTGCGGGCGCCGCCGACGGCGTTGACCGCGTACTCGTAGAGGTAGTCGCCGAGGTGGAAGACGACGTCGACGTCCTCGTCGGCGAGGTGCTTGTACGCGGTGAAGTAGCCGTCGTGGTACGCCTGGCAGGAGACGGCGGCCAGTCGCAGCTCGCCGGTGCGGGCGCCGGGGGCGGGGGCGGTGCGGGTCCGGCCGACGGGGCTGGTCCACTGTCCGGTGCGGAAGCGGTAGTAGAGGACCCGGTCCGGGGCGAGGCCCTTCACCTCGACGTGGACGCTGTGGTGGAACTCCGGGTGGGCGAGGGCGGTGCCGCGCCGGACGATGCGCTGGAAGCGTTCGTCGCGGGCGAGTTCCCAGCGGACCTCGACCCGGGCGGGGGGCAGTCCGCTGTCGGGTTCGAAGGGGCGGGGCGCGAGGCGGGTCCAGAGGAGGACGGATTCGGGCAGCGGGTCTCCGGAGGCGACGCCGAGCGTGAAGGGGTTCTCGGTGATCCTCCTGCCGTCGAGTGCGGCGGCGCTCGCGGTTCCGGCGGCCGGCAGCCCGACCGAGAAGGCGAGTGCGGCGGCGGCTCCGGTGACCGTGAGGAAGCGGCGCCGGTCGGTGTGCCGGGCGGCCTCGCGCAGCTCCTGCTGGGGCGATGCGTGCGTCATCTGTCCCTCCCCTGACTGGTGGTGTGGGGGGAAGTCCACCGGTCCGGCGCATCGCGCGGCTGTCGCGCTCGCGACGCGCGGGCGTCGGCGCGGTGAGGAGTGCGGCAGGAATGGATCCCCCAGGGCAAACACCGCATACGCGGCCGAAGCCATGATCATCACCGGTGGGTGCGGGGCCCGGGGGAATCGCCGGTCCGGGCCGGAAAATCACTCCCGGGGGTCGAACGCCCCGCCTCCGCGCCCCCTTTGGCCCGTCCGGCGGGTGGCGGGCGTACGCTGCCGCCCCATGAGCAACAGTCTGTCGCACAGCACCACGCGGACCGCCGTGGTCACGGGCGCCGGTTCCGGGATCGGCCGCGCGGTGGCGCTGGCCCTGAGCGGTGCGGGCTGGTCGGTGGCGCTCGCGGGCCGCCGTCCGGGCCCGCTCGCCGAGACCGCCGCGCTCGCCGCCCCGGACGCCCGGATGATCACCGTCCCGGCGGACGTGTCCCGCCCGGAGGACGTCGACGCCCTGTTCTCCGCCGTACGGGAGACCTTCGGCCACCTCGGTCTGCTCTTCAACAACGCGGGAACCTTCGGGCCCGGCGGCGTACCGGTGGAGGATCTGGCGTACGAGGACTGGCGCACGGTCGTCGACACCAATCTGACCGGGGCGTTCCTCTGCGCCCAGGGGGCCTACCGGCTGATGCGCGCGCAGGATCCGCAGGGCGGCCGGATCATCAACAACGGTTCGATCTCCGCCCACACCCCGCGTCCGCACTCCGTGGCGTACACCGCGACCAAGCACGCGATCACCGGCCTGACCAAGTCGCTGTCCCTGGACGGGCGTCCGTACCGCATCGCCTGCGGCCAGATCGACATCGGCAACGCGGCCACCGACATGACCGAGCGCATGCGCACCGGCACCCTCCAGGCCAACGGCGAGACGGCCGTGGAGCCGGTCATGGCGGCGGCGGACGTGGCCCGGACCGTGGTCCACATGGCGGATCTGCCCCTGGAAGCCAATGTGCAGTTCGCCACGGTGATGGCGACGGCGATGCCGTACGTGGGACGGGGCTGACGGCCCGCCCTTCGACGACGGCGCAGGGGTCAGCGGGCGAGGAACTCCCGGTACCAGGAGGCGTGCGCGGCGAAGGACTCTGCGAAGGCGGGGCCGGGGATCCAGTCGAGTTCCTTCTCGGCGCGGTCGTCGTCGAACCAGTGGTCCACGGCCAGCATCTCGAAGTGGTGCCGGGCCCTCGGGGCCGCCTCCAGCCGGGCCCACGCCTCGTCCGTGCCGATCTCCCCGTCGACGCCGGGCGGCCGGAGGGCGCCGAGCACGGTGGACAGCAGCTCCGAGCAGCCGACCGGTTCGGGGTGGTTGACGTGGAAGACGCCGGACGGCGCGGCCGGGGCGAGGGCGGCGCCGAGCAGGGCCCGGCCCAGGCTCTCCACATCGATCATCGAATGGCGGGCCGGACAGCCGGCGGGCGCGGCGGACAGGTACCGCAGCAGCCCCACCAGTCCCGGGACGACCCACCGGTCCCCCGTCCCGTACACCAGGTGCGGGCGCAGCACCGCTCCCTGGGCCTCCAGGACGTGGCGCTCGGCGGCGGCCCGGGTGCGGCTGGCCGCGGAGACCGGGGCGAGCGGGGCGGCCTCCGGCAGCAGTGCGGTGAAGGGGCCCCGGCCGTAGACGGAGGCGGTGGAGAGCTGGACGATCCGCCCGGCCCCGGCCCGGACCGCCTCGTCGACGAGGGCGCGGGTGCCGTGGTCGTTGACGGCGCGGAGGGTGGCCTCGTCGGCGTCGAGCCGGGAGGCGCAGTGGATGACCGCGTCCACGCCGTCGCAGCTGCCGCGCAGGGACGCGGGGTCGGCGAGGTCGCCGCGCACCGTCTCCACCCCGGGCCCGGTGAGGGAGGTGCCGAGGGCGGTGCGGTGGGTCATCAGGCGGAGCCGGACCCCGGGCGTGGCGCGGGCGGCGGCGGCCACCCGGCCGCCGATGAATCCGGTCGCTCCGGTGATGAGAAGGCGGGGGCTCATGCGCGGTCGCTCCGGACGTCGTGGGGGCCGGCCGCCGGCAGGTCGGCCGAGAACAGGTCGCAGGTGAAGGCCGGGGTGCCGTCCTGCACGGCCCGCACCCGCACCCCGGCGGGCAGGGCCCCCTCCGCCGGGAGTTCCTCGGCCTCGATCCGGCAGGGGCGGTCCAGCTCCACGTACTGGTGGAAATCGGCCTGCATCGTCGTCGGCAGGAAGGGGGCGCCACCCGCGGCGTGCGCGGCCTGCCGGGCCGCTTCCAGGAGCAGGATGCCCGGTACGTGGTCGTTGGGGCGCCCGAAGAGGGTCGGGTGGCGGGTGTCCAGCCGCAGCTGCCACGCCCCGGGGGCCGCGTCGGGCGAGAGGACGACGTCCTGTTCGCGGGTCCTGCCGACCGTGCGCGGCGCGACGGCGGGCAGGAGGGGTATCGGGGTGTCGAGGACCGCGCCGCGGTGCCCGCGCATCTTCTGGTACGCCCGCGCCGAGGAGCAGCTGATCCGGCCGCCGCCGGTGGCGAGGACGGTGCCGCGCCGGTGCAGCAGCAGTTCGAGGTGCATGGAGCCGAGGCTCCGGCCGCGCCTGCGGATCCGGGAGCAGGAGACGTCCACCGTGATGTCCCACGGTTCGTCGTTGCGTTCGAGGCGTTCGGACGCGGAGGTGTAGCGCAGCTCCCACATCACGAAGGCGTCGCCCACCGGCACGCCGAACTGGGCGTGGGCGATCAGCATCGTCGTCTGCCGCATGGTCTCCGCTATGAGGAGCGGGTCCTGGTGGCGGCCGACGGGGGCGAAGAAGCGGTGGGCGCGGGGCCAGCGCGCGGCGACGGAGAACTGGGTCTCGGTGAGCGGGGTCAGTCCGGTGGGGAAGGCGTCCCGCAGATCGGTCCGGTGAACCAGCTCACCCAGCCGCTCGGGCGCCCAGCCTCTGTGGCCCGGTTCCCCGACCCCGGCGGCGGCTTCCGCTTCCGCGCCTTCGGCGGGTGGTCCGGACGGGCGGCCGGTGCCGGTGGCGCGCTCGGCGGACCGGGCGTCGTCCACCGCGGTCGAAGCGCTGCGTGAGGTGAGCCGAACCATGAAGTTCCCCCAGGAGGATCCGCGCCGACGGGCCGAGCCGCCCCGAGTAAGATACTGACAGCCCGGTATTCCCCTCCAGCCAACCCCCTGTGGCCCCCACCACGCCACTATTAGAGAGAAGCTGATGGCACAGCAGGCGCGCGCGATCCAGACCCGGCACTCGATCCTGGTGGCGGCCGCAGACGTGTTCGACGAGCGGGGCTACAGCAGCGCCACCATCAGCGAGATCCTGGCTCGGGCCGGGGTGACCAAGGGCGCGATGTACTTCCACTTCGCCTCGAAGGAAGAGCTCGCGCTCGGCGTGATGGACATCCAGCTGGACAGCGATCCGCTGCCCCCGCAGCTCACCAAGCTCCAGGAGCTGGTGGACCAGGGCATGCTCCTGGCCTACCGGCTTCGCCACGAGCCGCTGGTCCGGGCGAGCGTCGGCCTGGCCATGGACCAGGCCGTGGAGGGCCTGGTCAGGGGCACTCCGTTCCGTGGCTGGATAGACCGGATCGAGCAGCTGCTGGCCGCCGCCAAGGGCCAGGGCGAGCTGCTGCCGCACGTCAATCCGGGTGAGGCCGCGGAGATGCTGGCGGGTTCCTTCTCGGGCATCCAGGTGATGTCCCAGGTCCTGTCCAACCGCGAGGACCTGGGCCGGCGCATCTCGGTCCTGCTCCACTACATCCTGCCCAGCATCTCGACCCCGGCCGTCCTGGCCACACTGGACATGGCGGAGGACCGCGGCGAGCGGCTGGTCCTGGGCCGGGAGACGGTGCCGAGCCAGGCCGCGGCGTCCGGCTGAGCCCGCCCGGGTCCGGCGGGCGGACCACGGCCGGGTCCGGCCGGGGAGTCACGGTCCGGTCCGGTCAGGCTCCCGCGTGCAGGTACGCGGCCCATTCGTGCGGCCGGTCCGGCGCACGGTCCCGCAGCTCCCTGACCGCCTCGTGGACCGCGTACGCGGCCGTCGGCCCGCCGACCGGGGAGCGGGCGTGGAAGGCGGCGAGGAACGCGCCGATCCGCGTGCTCTCCACCTCCCACAGCGTGCCCACCGCCTGCGGATAGCCGGCCAGCAGAAACGCGCCGGAGACATGCACGGCCTCGTCCGTGAGCCGGGTGGACGTCCGCGCGGTACCGCAGGCCGTGAGCACGGCGAGCCGGGTCGACTCGGGCCGGATCCGGCAGATGTCGGCCACGGACAGCGCCTCCCCGGACGGCAGCTGGATCCACCCGCCCGAGGGCTCCTCGGGCGAGCCGTGGGCGTGGCAGCCGAACTGCACCCACTGGGACCGTTCCAGGGCCGCGAGAACCGCCGGACGGGTGGCGGCGTCCCCGACGAGCAGGGTCGGGTGGGCGAAGGCGTCCGCGGTGAGCCGGGCCGCGGCCACGGCGCCCGGCAGGATCTCGTCCGTCTCGGAGACGATCAGCGCGCGCTCCGTCCCGGTTCCGGGCCGCCGGGCCGCCCGGGACCGGGCGTGGGCCAGGGTCTGGAATCCCGGGACGTAGGAGGAGACGACCTCGTCGAGCGCGCTGCCCCGTCCCCGCTCGCAGTCCTCGGACACGCACTGCGCCGCGTGCAGCGGCAGCGCCCCGAACGGTCCGGTCGGCACCCACCAGATCCTCGGCGGTGCGGTGCCCGGGGGCAGCGCACCGTCGCTCCGCAGCTGGTCGAGTACGGGCTCCACCACGGTGTGCCAGGTCCAGCCGAGCAGCCGGTGGATCGTGTCCCGGGCCTCGATCAGCCGGGACGGCGGCGGCCGTCTGCCGCCGCGCGCGTGGATCGTCGCGATGGCCCGGGCGAACTCCTCCGCCGCCGCCGTGACTTCCTGGGCCCGCACGTCCAGGAGCAGCGCGGTCGCCCCCTCGGCGGTGACGACGAAGGCGACGCACGAGAGGGTGCCCGCGTGGTTGAGCACGACGACCGGTCCCTCGGCCGCGAGGGCGCGCAGGCGCTCCGGCGGGAGCGGGGCGAGGAAGTCCTCGAAGCCCGGTCGCGTCCGGATGTGCGCGATGAGCCGGTCCAGTTCCCCGGAGGCGCGCCGCGCCGCCAGCCGGGCGCGGCCGGTTCCGTCGCCCGGCCCCCGCTCCAGTTCCCCGGTGATCCGGGCGAACCGGGAGGACAGGGCGGGGTGTTCCCGGGCCAGGGCGCCGAGATCGGTACGGGATTCCAGGCGCCTGGCCAGGAGCAGGCCGCGACCGCGTTCGTGCAGGGCCAGGGCCGCTTCGACCCGGGGGCCCCGCACGGTGCGGATCAGCCCCGGGTCCGGAAGGGCGGCCGTGAGCGCGGCGAGCGCGGCCTCGTCGCCGCGTTCGAGACGTTCGAGGCGTTCGGTGACCGTCCGCAGCCCCTCCGCCACCTCCATGGCGTGGGTCGCGTTGCGCCGGTGCAGCAGGTGGATCGCGATCATTCCCGTGAGCATGCGCATATCGCCGTCGAAGCCCAGGAGTCCGTGCTCGGCGGCGTGCTGCGGACCTCCCCGGTCGGTCACCCGCTCCAGCAGCTCCACGGTCTCCGCGCCCAGTGCCAGCGCCCGGTCGATGTCCTCCCTGTTGACGTCGGTGCAGTTCACCGCCGCCGCGATCCCGGCGTGGGCGCGCATCCAGACCGAGAGGCCGGGGCTGCGCAGCACGGCGAGATGCCGCTCCAGCCGGTCCCCGGGCGCGAGCGAACTCCACAGGGAGGACGTCAGCCCGCCCATCGGTCCGGTCGCCGGACCCGCGTCCTCCCCGTCGGCTCGCCGGGCGAGGACGTCCGGGCCGGCCACGGGCGGCCCGCCCGGTCCGGCGCGCAGATGGGCGGCCATCGTCCGCACCATCCTGACGACCGCCGCGTCGCAGTCGTCCGCGATCGCGTCGAGCACGGTCTCGGCCTCGTCGATCAGCCGGCCGGCGGCGTCCGGATCGCCGGGCCCCACCGCCATGGAGCGCAGCAGCAGGGCTCTGTTCAGGGTCATGCCCGCGGATGTCCGGTTCGGCCCCGGGGGCGCGGCCCGGAACGTCCGGCGGCATGCCTCGACCTCCTCGTCCGTGGTGCCGGTGGCCGGGCCGCCGCCGGGGCCGACGAGAGCGATCAGGTTCTTCAGGTTCTCGGCGCGGCTGCGGTTCTCGTCCGTCCCGGGTTCCTCGGCGTCGGCCCGCCGACCGGCCTCGATCAGCCGGGGCAGCAGGTCCCGGGCGTGCTCCATCCGGTCGGGGTCGTGCGCGTGGGTGTAGGCGAGGATGTCGGCCATGACCGCGAAGTAGAGCGCCCGGAAGGTCTCCCCCGCGCTCTGCGGCTCCCCGCCCGGCGGGAACCCCTCCCGTTCCTCGTGGACGGCGACCGATTCCATCACCAGGTCCGCCTCGCCGGTCGTCGCGCCCAGCACCACGAGCAGTTCGGCGAGCCGGGCCGCCACCGCGTCGGAGGAGCCGGTCTCCTCGTACGCCTGGCGCAGGATCGCGGCGGCGTCCGTGAGGGTCCCGGCGTCGGCGGTGCTCAGGTCCTCCGTGCCCAGCAGGGTGCCCAGCCACTCGACCGCCGCGCCCCGCAGGTCCTCGTCCCCGCCGAGCCGGTCCAGTACGGTCCGGATGTCCCCGACCCGGGCCGCCAGGGTGGGTGGTTCGGCGTCGTCCTCCTCCAGCAGCGCGAGCATGGACCGCAGGCCCGCGAGGTCGCCTCCCATCTCCTCCCTGATCGCGGCGGCGGCCGACGTGAGCAGTCCGCCCGCTTCGCGCAGTGCCTCGCAGCCCATGCGGCCCAGGACACGCTCCGAGTCGGCGGACCACGGGGGATCGGTGAGCGCGCACAGGGCGCCGAAGACCGCCTCGCGCGTGTGCCCGGCGCGGAGCCAGACGAGGGGTTCGAATCCCTCGGGCGCGCAGGCCGCCGTCGCCTCGGTGACCTCGGCGGCCGTCGCCCTCCACCGCGCGGCCGCGCCCGGCGGGCCGTCGGGCGGGTCCTCCGCCCTGAGCAGCGCCGACCCGGCGAGGACGACGCCGAGCACCGGGCGCAGCGCGTCGTCCGGTGCGAGTGCGTCGAAGGCCCGGCGGTAGCGGCGGAGCCGTTCGAACGGCCGGTCCGAGGGATCGTCCGGGGCCTGGTCGACGAGGCAGTCGGCGAAGGCGACGGCGGCCCGTACGTCGGCGGGGAGGCCGGGCAGGCCGTGGGCGCGGGCCAGTTGCTCCGCCAGGTCCAGGACGTGGTCGAGCAGGGCGGCCGCCTCGCCCGTCCGCTGCCGGTCCTGGTCGCGCTGGATCAGGAAGTACCGTACGACGGCCGCCTCGATCCGTTCCTTCGGTCCGGCCTCGGGACGCGGGGCGTCGCCGGTGTCCTCGCCCAGCCGGTCGAGGATGTCGTGCAGGGTGGCGGCGAGGACGCCGCGGTCCGGGGCGTCCGGCGGCAGCGCGGCGAGCGCGGCCCGTACGCGTACGGCCGCGCAGGCCAGGACATGGGCGGTCCCGCTGCCCAGGTACTCCGCGGCCAGCAGCAGTCCGGTGGCGGCGTGGGCCTCGGCGGGGTCCTGGTGGGCGGCGCGCCACAGCTCCCGCAGCCGGGCGAGCGCGCCGGCCGTGTCGGGCAGCGGGGTGATGCCGTAGCCGGCGAGCAGGTGCTCGACCCGCTCCGGGGCGGGTTCGCCCAGCAGCAGGGCGGCCCGGACGACCACGTCGAACAGCCGGGGCAGCACGGCGCCCTGGCGGGGGTGCGAGGGCGGCACCAGGACGCACGCCTTGGCCGCGGTCCGGGCCGCCGCCGTCAGCGAGTCGGGTTCGGCCAGCGCCTCGAACCGCTGCATGCGCAGCGCGACGAGTGCCGTGGAGAGGTCGCCGTATCCCTCGTGGGCGGCGGGCATCACGGTGAACGCGTCGAGCAGCCAGGCGATCCCCTGGTCGTAGAGGGCGGCCGCTCGGGCCGGGTCGTCGCACTCCCCCGGGTACCCGGCGACGGTGGTGCAGGCGGCGCTCATGAGGCAGGCGAAGTCCGCGAGGCAGGCGTGCGGGTCGGTCTCCGGTTCCCCGGCCTCCGGCGGCAGTTCGGGCAGCATCCGCGGATCGGGGAGCCGGGGGCGCAGGGTGGCGCGCAGGGCCAGGGCGATCGCGGCCTCCGCCTCGGCCTCCGGGTTCTCCTCCCCCGCCCCCGCGCGGAACCAGTACGTCCAGCAGATCAGCAGCAGGGGGCCGAACCGGACCTCCCGGTCCGGCGACGGTGCCACCGTCACGAGCAGCCGGAGGGCGTCGGCCGCGGCCTCCTCGCTCAGCAGCTCCCGGCGGTCCTGGGTCCTTTCGGCCCGGTCCAGACGGCCGGCCACACGACGGATCAACGCGTCGTCAGACATGACGCGTATCCTACGGTGACACAGCGTCAAGGACCGGTGTCAGAGGTGTGGTTCAGCGACGCGGAGCACGTCCGGGGACGGGGAGCGTGACAGGTGCGCAAGGCGGAACGGCTGCGACGCGAGGCCTATGAGGGGGCCGTTGAATATCTGTGCGCCCAGTTCGCCCTGTTGGAAGAGGAGTTCGGCGGCCCCGACTGGGCCGGCCGGGTCGGGGCGATCACCTCGGGCGAACCGTTCACGGAGGAGTGGTACGCCGCCGTCCTGCGTCTGCACGAGTCCCTGGAGGCGGGGGGCCTGCCGGGCGGGCTCGGCCTGACGACGCCCATGGGCGGCACGGAGTGGCCCGGCCCCTCGCCCCGTACGGCGGGCTGGGTCTGTCCCACCGGTGCCTGTTCGCGCGTACGGCGCACCGAGGGCGGCGCGCCGGAGCGGGACGCTCCGCGCTGCGCGCTGGTGGGACGGGCGATGCGTTTCGTGGGGGACTGACCGGCATGGGGCTGCTGCTCGCTCTCCAGAGCCGGCTGCCGGACCGCTGGTTCCTGCGCCGCCTGCTGCCGTCGGCGCTCTTCGTCGCGGTCGCCTTTCTCGCGGGCGGGCCGGGCCACTCCCACTGGTACGACGCCGGTCGTGCCGCCCGCCGGCTGGAGCGGCAGCTGGGCACCGCGGGCGGCGGCACCCCGCACACCACGACGACGACGCTGCTGCTCTACGCGCTCGCGGTGGTCTGCGGGGCGTTCGTCGTGCCGGTGGCGGCGCGGGCGGTGAGTCTGCTGGCCGCCGGTGCGTGGCCGTGGTGGCTGGCACCGGTGGGCGAGCGGATGCGGGCGTCCCGGGTCCGGCGCTGGCGTGCGCCGGACGCGCTGCGGGACGACGCCCTGCGCAGCCGGGGCCGCGGGGAGGTCCTGCGCGCGGCCCGGCTGGAGGCGCGTGCGGCGGCCGCGCCCAGGTCCGCCCCGAGGACGCCGACCTGGACGGGCGACCGGTTGCGGGCGGCGGCGGACCGGGTCCGCGCGGCGCGCGGCCTGACCGTGGAGGCGTCGTGGGTCGCGCTCCTGCTGGAGTTGCCGGACGGCGACCGCGCCGCCGTGGCCGAGGCGCGCGAGGGCTACGACGAGGCGTGCGAGGCGACGGTCTGGAGCATCGCCTGTCTGGCCCTGGGGGTGTGCTGGTGGCCCGCCGCCCTCGTGGGGGCCGTGGCCTGGCTGGGCGCCTGGCGGTGGCTGCGGCGCGCGGCCGACCTGTTCGCGAGCACGGCGGAGGCCGTTCTGAGCACGCCCCGCACCTGAGCGGGGCCGCGTACGCCCCGTTCGTGCCGGGTGGTGCGTCCGGTCAGCCGCAGGCGAGCGGACGCGTCCTCGGTCCGGACGGGGTCGGGGTCAGCCAGGCCACGCAGACGGCGGTGGCGGTGTGCCCGTCCTCCGTGACGCGCACCTCGTAGCGCACCGGGCCGGCACGGGCCCCGTCCGTGGCGTGCAGCCGGAAACCGGCCGGGACGGTGGCACCGGCGGCGATCCCGCCCGGTGCGGTCCCGGCGGGGTCGGCACGCCAGCCGGGCGGCAGGGCCGGGGGCCGGACGTCGACGGCCACCGGCCGGTTCACCGTGCTGGTGATCAGCAGGTCCGGACCGTCGGGCCGCAGCCGGAGCAGTCCGTTGGAGGGCGACCAGACGCGCAGCGTGCCGAGGAACACCCCGCCGGGTTCGGCCTCGGCGGGGATGTTGATCCTGAGCGCCGACGCGGTGGCCCCCACGGTGATGTCGTCGTCGGCGACGGAAACGGCGGGGTCCGGTTCGACGCGGTGCGTGACGGTCCGTTCCGTCCAGCGTCCGGTGCCGTTCCGCGTCAGGATCTCCAGAGCGCGCGTGGGGGGTTGTTCGTCGGCGACGGTACCGATCATCAACTCGATCCGGGAGATCGGCACCGGCAGGCCGAAGTCCACCTCCAGCCAGTCCCCCTTGCCGCCCTTGCCCCTGTTGGGGCTTCCCGATGTCGACCAGAGGCCGACGATGCCCGTCCGGGCACCGTCCGGGCTCGCCCCGCCCGCCGTGTAACTCGCCTTGAACACCGGCCACTTGACGCCCTTGTGATAGGCCGTCAAGTCCTGTTCGGTGTGGTGGGAGTGCAGCGGTCCGGCCCATCGGTCGTAGGCCGCGGGCAGGCCGAAGAGCGAGGTGGCCGGGAGGGACGAGGTCATCAACAGGACGGACAGCAGCGGAAGGGCCGCGAATCCGGCGGCGTGCGACAGCACCAGAGCACCGCGGGCGGGTCCGGTCCGCCGCCGGGAGGGGCGGCGGCGGACCGGGCGCGGCAGCCCGGGGAGGGAGAGGGCCGGGCGTCGCCGGGGGGCGGCCCGGATGCCCGCCGTCCAGAGCAGCAGGGCCCCGAGGTCCGTGTTCCCGCGCGCCCCCGCGCCGTCGGCCAGAAAGCGCACCGGGGCGCCGGTCTCCCCCAGCAGGCGCACCAGGTTTCCGGCGCCCGCCGTCACCAGCCACGCGCGTACGGCGTCGTCGCCGTCCCCGAGTTCCGCACCGGCCGAGACGGTGCGGAGCGCGGCGCTCTTCGTCACGACGACGGCGATACGGCGGGGACGCTGCCGCGCGGGGAGCGTGACGACGGTGCGCAGCACGCGCTCGGCGGCTTCGACGGGGTCCTGGCGGGCCTGCGGCACCGAGGAGATCCGCTCGCGCTCCTCGGTGGTCGAGGCCCGTCGTACGGTGCCGAGCGCGGGCCCGTCGAGCACCAGCAGCAGACCGTCGGCATGGCGCGGCCCGTCCATGGTGTCGAGCTTCGACTGCCCGGCGAAGGCACCCTTGGGCGGGTCGAGCAGGGTGAGGGAGCGGCGGCGGCCGCGCAGGCGGTACAGCCCGGTCGCGGTGGTCCCGGGCACCCCGCCGCCGGCGCTGCCGCCCAGCGAGCGCACCAGCCGGGACACCTGGACGAGCCCGGTGCGCGCCACGGTACTGCGGCCGGAGCCGGGCGCCCCGGCGACGAGGACCGCGTGGGGCCGGGTGTCGTCCCGTGGCAGCGGGCGGGAGCAGTGCGGGCACTGGGCGTCCAGGCGGCGGATGCCGGAGAGGACGGCCGCGGGCAGCCGGATCCCGCAGCGGCAGGTGTGGTGCAGGGCGCCGTTCCGGTCGGGCACGAGGTTCCGGTGGAGCAGACCGCAGCCGGGGCAGAGCCGTACGGGCCGGGTCACGTACCGCCCGCACGACGGGTGCGGGCACGGGGCGCCGGGCCGGCGGGCGGCCCGGTCGGCGGCCCGGACGCCTGCGCGGCACAGCCGGAGGGCTCCCGCCAGCACGGCCCAGACCAGGAGGTGGAACAGTGACGCCGACAGGACCAGCACGGTCGCCACCAGGGCGACGGCCAGAAGCCACAGGCTCCGGTACAGGCATCCGGAGAGGCCGACGAAGGCGTCCATCAGCACCGAGGAACGGTCGCGGGGCCGGCCGGCCGTCACGAAGATCTCGTAGTCCCGGGTGAGCGCGCGCTTCGCCTCCACGGCGCACGCCTCCCCGTGGTCGCGGAACAGGGCCCGGAGCACCCGGGGTCCGGACCGGGAGAGGTACGGGGTCCTGACCGGTTCGGTGCCCCCGGCCGCCGGGGCCGGGCCGCCGGTCAGCCGCCATACGGTCTTCGCGTGGCGGACGACGAGCCTCGGGAGCACGCCGAAGACGTAGAAGAAGGCGAATCCGACGCCCATGAGGAGGAAGAACACCGCGCAGGTGCCGAGGAGCACCACGGCCATGAACGGAAAGGCCAGGATCTTCGCGGTGGTCTCGGCGCACGCGCGCAGGAACCCGCGCGGTGTGCCCGTCGTCGTCCCGCCCTCGCGCCTGGGCAACGCCGCCCCCCTCAGCGTCCGGGTCCGGCGCCGTCGAGCAGCCCGAAGCGGTGCAGCAGCCACAGCAGCGGGTCCTCCGCCCGGTGCGGCCGGGGTCCGCCGGGCGGCACCGTGGCGCCGCGCGGTGCGGCGCCCAGCGCGGAGAAGGCGAAGAGCTGGTGGTCCGCGCAGCGTTCGCGGAGCCATCCGTCGATCTCCTCGCCCTGCCACAGCGCCAGCAGGGCCCGCAGCTCCGTGTGCACGGCCGACCGGTCGTCGGCGTCGAACCCGGTGCCGGGACGGCGCTCCCGGTGCAGGGGCGAGTGGGGCGGCAGCCACGGGGTGACGAGGTCCAGTTTCGGTACGGCGACGGCGACCGGAACGCGGGCCCGGCCCCCGGCGGCGGACCGGCCCCTTCCGGTACGCAGCCGGTCGAGCACCCGCTCCGCCACCCGCAGGGAGTCCCCGGTCGGCGCCCGTCCGGCCGCGGGCGAGACCGCACCGGTCAGGTCCCGGGGGTCCAGCAGGAGCAGGACCGCGTCCGCCACGTCCAGTTTCCGCAGCTCGCTCTCGTCCGGTTCCGGGTCCGCGAACCGCGGTCCGGACGTGTCGAGGAGCACGAGCGAGACGGCGGGCCGGCGTCGTCCCGTGCTCCGGCTCAGCCGGTGGACCAGCGCCACCCCGGCACCGGGCGCCACGGGCGGCGGGTGCTCGTCCTCGTAGAACGGCCGCTCGTACCGCAGGCGCGCCTCGGTCGCGGTGCGGTCGTCGCGGGGCAGCAGGGTCAGGCCCTGTTCCTCGCCGAGGCGGTGCCGCAGGGCGTGCAGGGCGACGGCGACGAAGGTGCTGCGTCCGCTGCCCGCCGCGCCCGCGAGGACGACGACGCGGCTGCGGTCCGCCACGTACCCCTCCGGCAGCCGCTCACCGCACCGGCCGCAGTGCGGACGTCCCGTCGTGCGCGCGCAGGTGCGGCAGCGGACGGCGGGCGGAAGCGGTGCCGTGGCCGGCACGCGCGGCCGTCCGCCGCAGCCCCGCACGCACCGGAAGGCGATATCGGTGCGGGAGAGCCTCCGCAGACACGACGGACACGTCCAGGCACCCGGGCCGTGCGTCAGGAACGCCATCGCCCCGCCCGTCCGGCCGCCATGCGCAGCTGCCGCGTCGGGGGATCGACGAGGACGGATTCCTCACCGACGGCGAAACAGCGCAGCCAGGGGACCCGGCCCCGGGGCAGCCGGGCCGTGAGGACGGCCGGGCTGCCGGGCCCGACCTCGACCGCGCCGAGCCCGGCCAGGGTGTCGCCGTCCCCCGCGGCCAGGGGCCATGACGGCCCATAGGAGGCGACGAGCAGCAGTCCGGGCACCCGCACGGGGACCGGGGAGGTGAACACCGCCCGTACCGAGGACCGTCCGGGCAGCCCCCGGCGGGTCAGGGTGTAGCCGATGTCGAAACGTGCCGGGAGCGCCAGCCGTGCCGGTTCGCCCACCGCGCGCAGGCCGTGCGCCCTGCCGACGGGGCGTACCTCGATCTCGACGGCGGCGCCGCCGGGGACGGGAAGCCGGGCCCCGGCGCGGTGCAGGTATCCGAGCCGGGTGACGGTCCGCCGCTGCGGTGCGCCGTCGCCGGTGTGCCACAACAGCTCCACCTCGTTGGGCCCGTCGGGCGGCCAGCCGAAGGTGACCACGGCTTCTCCGGGGCCCCGGGCCACCGCGACGTCGCGCAGTTCCGGGACCGCGACGACCAGTTCCCGGGCACCGGCCACCGCCCGGTCCCCGGCGACCGTGGCCGCCAGCACGACGCTGCTGTGCCACGGCGGCCGGAACACCAGACCGCCGCTCACCGGCCGGGCCGTGATCCGGACGCCTCCGGCGTCGAGCTCCGCCGGGGGCAGCCGCCGCCCAACGGGCCAGGGCGGGGGGCCGTCGAAGGCGTAGAGCCGCACCTCGCCCCGTGGCGCGTCGAACCGGGCCTCGAACAGCGCGCGTTCCTCGGGCACGGCACCGATCGCCAGGCCGGTGACCGGCTCGGGCGGGCCGTAGGGGGTGGCCGCGAGCCAGGTGCCCTTCGAGGCCGCGACCGTGCCGTCGGCCTCGCCGTAGAGCACCTGGACCAGATAGCGGTAGGTGACGTCGTCGGTCAGCCCCTTGTCGGTGAACCCGTCGCGCCGGGCGGGCACCGGGCGTTCTCCGCCGGGGCCGGAGCGGCGTGCCACGCGCACGGACACCGCTTCGGACGGCACCTCCCAGTGGGCGTTCACCACACCGTCCGCGGCGTCCACCACGACCGCGCGGACCTCCGGCCGGTACCGCACGGGACCGGAGACGGCGAACTCGGACAGCGGACCGTCCGGCTCGACCGCGCGCCGGACCGCGACGCCGTAGTGGACGGGGACGTTCACCGGGACGTCGGCGTCCAGCAGTTGGCGTGACCCGTCCGGGGGCACCGGCAGACAGGTCCCGTCGGCCGCGGAGCGCGGTGGCCGTCCCACCTGGCGCACGACCACGTATCCCGGTTCACCGGCGGTCGACCCGGTGGCCTCCCAGGAGACCAGCGCCCCTTCGGGGCCCGTGGTCACCAGCACCCGGGGAACCTTCATCACGGGCAGCCGGCGCCGCATCTCGTGGATCCTGGGCAGATCCCGGACCATGTCCTCGGCCTGGTCCAGCAGGTCCCAGGCGAGGTCGGGGGCCTCGACGGAGCGGATCGAGGCGTGAATGGTCAGCTGCTCCGCCTCGGCCAGGACGGAACGCACCCGGCCGGCCAGTTCCACGGCGTCCGGCGGCAGCCCTCCGGGAGGCAGCCGGTCCAGGACCGCTGCGGCCTCGGAGAGCAGCCCGTCCGCCACGAGCGACCGCAACCGTGCGGTGAGGGGGTCGGCGGCCCGTTCGTGCACGACGGCGAAGACGAGACGGCGGGCGTCCGCCTGTGCCAGGGACAGCTCGCCGGTGGCGTACGCGAGAAGCGTGCGCGCCCCGGACCGCGCCGCGTGCCGTGCCCGCACGCGTTCCGCCAGTTCGTGGAGCATCACCGCCTTCAGGCCCTCGGGTCCCGCGTCCTCGACGACCGTGCGCGCGGCGGCGGCGACGGCCTGCGCCGCCGTGTGCGCGGCGCTGTGCGGGAGGCGGCCCCAGCGCCGGGCGGCCGCCGACACCTCGCTCGCCGTGGGGGCGGGCCCGGTGAAGGGGCGGACCGGGTCGGTCCGGCGGTCGCCGGGACCCTTCGCGGCCAGGAAGTCGGCGAGATGGCGCAGCCGCAGCACGGCCAGGTGCCGGTGGCAGCGCGCGTAGGCGGGATGCGGCAGCTCCACGGGCAGGGGATCCGGCTCCGCGACGGCGACGGACAGGGCGGTCAGGGCGGTGGCCACGCGTGCCGCGTCGGCCCCGTGGACGAGACCGGCCTGCCGCCGCGTCTCCTCGGTGATCAGCCCGAGTCCTTCGGCGGCCTCGCTCAGGGTGGCGGTCAGTTCCTCCTCCGCCGCCGTGGCCCGTCTGCCCTGTTCCTCCAGGGCCGCGCGCAGGGGGGCCAGATCACCGTCGCCGACCGCTTCGAACAGGGGCTGGTGCACCAGATGGCCGGATTCCAGCTCCTCGATGACCGCCCGGTACGCGAGCCGGCCGCGCTGGCGCCGCCAGCACGCGCGGACCGCCCGCACGGTCTCGGCGACCGCGGGGGCGAGGAGCACCTGCGGGAGCTGGTAACGGAACCGCAGGTCCTCCTTGACGGGCAGTCCCGCGTCGAGCACCTCGCGCCGGTATCGCGATTCGTCGAAGGCCATGGCCGCACGCGCCCGGACGCCGTCAGGCGATCCTCTCCCGTCCCAGGGCCACGCGGGCCTCGTCCACATCGGTGCGGGTCATGCCGCCGATCTGCACGGACAGGTGAAGGCGTTTTCCCGTCTCGCGTTCGGTGGCGACCACGTCGAGCAGCCCCGACGCGTTGAGGGAGAACTCGCAGGCGAACGGCCACCGGGCGGGCTTGCCCGGCGGGATGTCCAGATTGCCTTCGGCGACGACCGTGTTGTGGTCGAGCTCCTCCGACTCGACGGCGCCCGCCTGTTCCATCACCTGGATGTGCACCTTGCGCTGGTCGTCCCTGATCGTGTAGAAGTCCTCGCTCACGGCGGCGGGCAGACTGTCGTTCGCGTGCACGAGGTGGGACACGTAGTCCCGGTCGGTCTCGACGTCCAGCACCCGGATCCCGTAGCTGCGCGAGGCGACGGTCGAGACCTGGTACGGCTGCCGCGTGATCCGGCCGGTGTCGGGGACGTCGGGGGCGTCCGCGGCACGCATCTCGCCGGAGTTGATGGCGTACAGCGCCCGGTCGAGCGCGTAGAGGGCGGCGCCCCGGGCCACCGTCAGATCGGGGTTGTGGAGCCTCGGTTCGAAACCGAAGGCGTCGGTGAGCCGCTGCGCGACCGCGGGCATCTTGGACGCCCCGCCGACCAGCAGCACCTCGTCGAAGCGGTCGACTCCGCGTTCCTGGGCGACGGCGATGGTGCGCCGGGTGATGTCGACCGTCCGGTCGAGCAGGTCGGAGGTGAGCTCCTCCAGCAGTTCGCGGGTCAGATCGACCTCGGCGACCAGGCCCTGGTGCATGACGCGGACCGTGTACTGGGCGCGGAAGGAGAGCGCCTTCTTCGCGTCCTCGGCGTCCCGCCGCAGCTGGGTCTCCGAGTGCTGGTCCGCCAGCGGGTCCTCGGCGTCGGGGAACTTGTCCCGGAAGGTCTCCACCAGGTGCATCACGATGCGGTCGTCGAAGTCCGCTCCGCCGAGTTCCTTGGCACCGTCGGTGCACAGCACGCTCAGGTCGGTCCCGCGCAGCGTCAGGACCGTGGTGTCGAAGGTGCCGCCGCCCAGGTCGTAGACGAGGACGTTGCGGTCGCCCCCGGCGGCGACGTCGAGGGCCCCGTAGTCGAGCGCCGCGGCGATGGGTTCGGCGACGATGTCCAGCACCCGGAGTCCGGCGATCTCACCGGCCTTCCGCGTGGCGTCCCGCTCCGCGAGCCCGAAGTAGGCCGGCACGGTGATCACCACGTCGCGCACCTCGGCCCCGCCGCTGACCCGGGCGTCGTCGGCGAGTTTCCGTACGATGCGCGCGGAGATCTCCTCCGCGGTGAAGGAGCGCCCGTGGAAGGTGCGCTCCACGGACTCCCCCATGTCCCGCTTGATCAGCTGGACGACGTTCTCCGGATCGAGCACCGCCGCGTCCTTGGCGCTCTGGCCGACGACCGTCTGGTCCTCGTTCTCGAAGTACACCACCGACGGTGTGGTGTCCGACCCCTCCAGATTGCGCAGGACCGTGGGCCGGCCGACATCGTCGACGCAGGCGACGCAGGAGTAGGTGGTGCCGAGATCGATTCCGTAGACGGCCATGTACGGCTCCTAGCTGTCGAGAGGTGCTGGAACACTGCGGCGGGGGCCGGGGGGGGTGGCGGTCAGGGCGCCCAATGGGTGACGAAGACCTCGGACTTCCGCACGACGCGCTCCCCCTGCTCGAACCCCGCGGTGACGACGCGGCCGACGAGACGGTCCTCCTCGGCCGACCCGGCGGGGACCCGCCCGAGCGGCCGGTGCCGCGACGCGTCGTAGGCATCGCCCTCCCGCGCCTCGTACCGCTCGACGCCGGATGCCGCCAGCGCATCGGCCGTCTCGTCCGCCAGGGCCCTCAGGAGCACCCGCAACTCCTCGACGCTCAGGGGCTCGTCGACCCGGTCGGCCTGCTGCAGGATGCGGTCGTGGAGCCGGATCAACGGCCTGCGCACGACATCGAGCGCCTGCTCGACCTCGCCCCGCCGCAACTGCTCCAGCTCCCCGTGCAGACGCGTGATCACCGCTTCCCGCGCCGCCGCGAGCTCCTGCTCACGGGCCAGGGCGGCCACGAACTCCCGGGTCAGTGCCGCGAGTTCCCCACCGCTCACGCCCGGATCCGCCTCGACGGGTTCCGTACCGACCGGCTCCGTGTCCACGGGCTCCGTCACGGCCGGTTCGGCCTCGGTCGGTTCCGCCTCGGCCGGCGTCTCGGACATCGGTGCTCCCTCCCGCCGAAAGGTGTACTCGACCGTAGCCCGTGCGACGGCTCCGGACAGCCGGGTTTCCGCAACTCTCCTCCCTCAGGGGGGCATCCGCCGATATATGGCCGACAACAGACGGTCCGCCGCGTGCGGTGACGGGCCGCCCCGGGGTCCAGCACGCCCACCGGCCCCCGCCCGGCGGACGGGTGTCCACCGGGCGGGGGCCGGGGCGGCGTGGTGGGGCACGCCGTGACGGGGCGGTTCAGGAGGTGCGGAGAATCAGCAGGCCCCCAGGTCCTTCCAGACACCCCACTCGCCGGTGCTTCCCGGCGCCTCGTTCTGCGTCCACCACTGGGCCTTGTACCGGTGGCCGCCGTAGGAGACCTCGCTGCCCGCGTTGTACACGGATCCGGCCACGTACGCCGGGACCGAGCCGCAGCCGGTGGCGGGCGGGTCGGTGGGGTCGGTGGTGGGAGGCGTGGTGGGGTCGGTGGTCGGGGGCGTCGTCGGCGGGGTGGTGGGCCCGGTGGTGGTGCCGCCGAGCGCGGTGTTGATCTGCTTCAGCAGGGTGGCGTTGTCGTCCAGACCGATGAGCGAGTACATCATCGCCCCGGCCAGTCCGCGCTGCTTGGCGTAGTCGACACGGGCCTGGATGGACTTCTGGTCCAGGCCGGTGAAGAACTCGCCGTCCTTGTAGAAGTAGGAGGCCTTCGCCTCGTCGTCCCAGTAGGTCGTCGCCGGGTTGTCGACGATGCCGCCGAGCTCCTTGTAGTTGGCGATGCCGGCCTGCTGGCTGAGCGGGCGGGCGGCGGAGCCACCGGTGGCGGTCTGGGCGAGGCCGTGGGTGGTCCCCTCCGGGACACCCTTCCAGCCGCGGTAGTAGAACTCGTAGCCCAGGTTCAGCTTGGCGGCGGGGAAGCCGCCCGCGATGCCGTACGCCGGCTTGCCGTCGATCCAGGAGTCGACCGCGTTGTCGACCGAGTACTTCTCGGTGCCGGGCGCGACCGGGTCGGAGGGGTCGTTGCCGCCGGAGTAGAGCGGGGACTGGTGGTACGTCGGCCCGTCGCCGTCCCAGGCGCCGTGCATGTCGTACGTCATCAGGTTGGCGTAGTCGAGGTACTGACCGATCTTGTCGGTCTCGATGTTCTTGATCTTGTCCTGGCCGGCCCCGAACGCGGCGGTCAGCAGGTACTTCTTGCCGCCGTTGGCCGCGCCGTACGCGTCGAGCTGCTTGCGGAACTCGGCGAGCAGCAGGGTGAAGTTCTGCTTGTCCTCGGGGGCGTAGTGGTTGCCCAGGTGGCCGCCGTCGGAGCCGGGGTACTCCCAGTCGAGGTCGATGCCGTCGAAGATGCCGGCCGCCGAACCCGGGCCGCCGTAGCCGCCCTCGACCGGCAGGTTGCCCTTGATGTACTGGTCGATGCAGGAGGAGACGAGCTTCTTGCGGCTCGCGTCCGTCTTGGCCGCGTCGCTGAAGTACTTGGAGTAGGTCCAGCCGCCCAGCGAGATGTTGATCTTCAGATGCGGGTACTTCGCCTTCAGTTCCTTGAACTGGTTGAAGACACCGACGATCGGCTGGTCCCACTTGTCGCCCACGCCGTCCACGCTGTCGGCGGCACTGAAGGACTTCTGGTAGTCGGCGTACGAATCGCCCGCGCCGTCACCGGCGTTGGGGTTGTTGTCGTCCCCCGCGGCCTTGTTCGCCTCGAAGCAGGTGAGGTCGGTGGGGTGGATGTTGCCGAACGAGTAGTTGATGATGTCCAGCTGGCCGGCGATGCCCCGGGTGTCGAGGTGCTTCGGGTAGAAGGCGTTGCCGTAGACGCTCCACTGGTCGTAGTACGCGATGCGCACCTTGCCCGCGGCGGGAGCGGCCTCCGCACCGGCCGCCTGGGCCGAGCCGATGCCGACGGTCGCGGCGAGCGCGCCCGAGGCGAGGGCCGTGCTGAGAAGCGCGGCGATCAATGTCTTACGGGGGTGCACGTACAGCCTCCAGCGGGGAGTGGGGTTGCGCTGCGAATGAGCTGGAGCAGTGATAACCGGCCCGTGACCTGCACGTCAACGATCCCAAGAAGATTAGGACTAGACCAATTTGACGCCCCGTACGCCCCTCGGAGGCGGCCGGGACGGGACGCGGCGGCGCGCGGCATCGTTGACCAGGGACTTAAGGATCACTTAAAAACAGCCCGCCAGTGATTCGAAAACGAACCACTCGATCTTAAAAAGTGGACGCCTGGACTTACCCGTTCGCACTCCTTGACTGGGGCCGGTTCGTCATTAAGGTCTAGACCTACATCGCCCAGGGCCCGGCCCAGGTCGGGGCCCCGTATCGGCCGCGACCACGCCTGCCCGGATGCCGCGACCCGTACCGCCCGGCCCCGCGCCGACCGGACGGCTCCGCACCCCCCGTACCACCGACGAGACCGCCCGACCCCCTGGAACCGCCGCCGCACACACGCCGCGACGGTCCCGGGCGGCCTCCGCACGAGCGAAGGAAGTGATGTGGCATGAACACAAAGAGGCGACTGGCCGTTTCGATCGGCGCCCTGGTCGCGCCGGTACTCGCCCTCGGCGTCCAGGCCGGCACCGCGAACGCCCACGGCTGGGTCACCGCCCCGGCCAGCCGGCAGGCCCAGTGCGCGACGGGCATCGTCGACTGCGGCCAGATCACGTACGAACCGCAGAGCGTCGAGGGCGTCAAGGGCCTCAAGAGCTGCAGCGGCGGCAACGCCGCGTTCGCCGAGCTGGACGACGACAACAAGGGCTGGCAGGTCACCCCCGTCGGCAAGAAGTTCACCTTCACCTGGCACCACACGGCCCGTCACGCCACGGCGAACTGGCAGTACTTCATCGGCGACCAGAAGATCGCCGAGTACCAGGGCAACGGCGCCCAGCCCCCCGCCGACGTCAGCCACGAGGTCGACTTCGGCAGCTTCACCGGCAAGCAGAAGGTCCTCGCCGTCTGGAACGTCGCCGACACCGTCAACGCCTTCTACTCCTGCGTCGACGTCAACATCGGCGGCACGGACGGCGGTACGGGCGGCGGCGACGGAGGCACGGGCGGCACCGGCGGCGGCACGGGCGGTACGGGCGGCGGCGACGGCGGCACCGGCGGCGGCACCACCGACCCGGGCGACTGCGCCGCGCCCCTCTGGAGCACGGAGGCCACCTACACCGGCGGCGACACCGTCACCTCCGAGGGACACACCTGGCGCGCCAAGTGGTGGGTGAAGGGCGACAAGCCCGGCACCACGGGCGACTGGGGCGCGTGGGAGGACCTGGGCGTCTGCGCGGCCTGATCATCACCGAACAGTGATCGCCGTCAGCTGATCACTGACCACCGGGAACGGACCCCGGCGGGCACGCGCACGCGTGCCCGCCGGGGTCCTGCGCCCGGACTCGTGGCCCGGTCACCTCACACCGGACCGCACCCGTGCCCGCGCAGATACCGGCCCACGCTCTCGTTGAAGTCCTCGGCGCGTTCCACCTGGGACCAGTGCCCGCACCGGCTGAAGAGGTGCGCGTCGGCACGCGGAAGGGCGTGCAGGAGTTCCCAGGTCCGGGAGACCGGGATGACCACGTCCCGCGTGCCGTGGATCAGCAGCACCGGGATGTCCACCTCCGCGAGCGCGCCGAGGTCGAGCGGCAGCGCGTCCCGGTCGCGGTCGCGGGCCGCCACGACCTCCTTCAGCCGGCTCGACGCGCTGTCGTTGAGAGCCGCCCGGTAGCGAAGGCCGACGAGTTCGTCGGTGATCAGCCCCGTGTCCACGACGAACTGTTCGAGCGTGCGGCGGATGCCCTGCGGCGTGAGTTCCGGCGTGGCGTGGCCCGCCAGTGCCGCGGTCCTCCTGGCTCCTCCGGTGCCCATCGAGACGATGCCCAGGATGCGCTCGGGGGCGTCGATGGCGAGTTGCAGGGCGACCCAGCCGCCGATCGAGTTGCCGACGATCCAGGTCTTGTCGATGCCCAGCGCGTCCAGGACGCGCAGCGCGTGCCGGCCCCACTCCCGGATACCGTACTCGGTGCCCGGCGCCACGACGCTCTGGCCGTAGCCGATGGAGTCGATGGCGATACAGCGGCCGTGCCGCGCGAGCCGGGGCAGGTTCAGCCACCAGTTGGCGGCGGCGGTGACCCCCGTACCCGAGCCGTGCAGAAAGAGGACCGGGGTTCCTTCCCCGACCTCGTGGTAGTGGGTCAGCTCGCCGTCGGCGGTGGACAGCCACCGGTCCTCCAGGCCGAAGAAGGGGTCGGTCCTGTACTCGGGGATCTCGACCGTGGTCATCGGCATTCCTTTCCCTCTTCCTTTCCCCGGGTCGTCCCGTGACGCCCGGGGACCCGTCACGAACGGCGGGTGAGCTTCTCGACGACGGCGTGCACGCCGACGACGTTGTTCACCATCTGGGTCACGCGGACGTCCGCGGCGATGGAGCAGAGGCTGTACGCCTCGTCCGGGTCGAGGCCCTCCCCGGTCAGCCAGTTCACGAGGTCGTCCACCGCGTCGTGGGCGGCGGCCTCCAGGTTCTCCCCGAAACCGGTGGAGACGAAGTGGTCCGCCGTCTCGGCCCGGGGGGTACGCGGAGCGGCCCCCGGCTCCACCGTGAACCGCAACCGGACGTGGTCCATCCCGGTCTCGATCGCGGTCTGGTTCACCTCGCCGTCGCCCTGGACGGCGTGGCCGTCACCGCAGTAGAAACCGGCGCCGTCCCGGAAGACGGGGAGCCTGAGGCGGGTGCCCACGACAAGTGCGGACAGGTCCATGTTGCCGCCGAAGGGGCCGGGTTCCACCGTGCTGCGCGGGCCGTCCTCGGCCGGGGCGACTCCCATGATGCCCAGGAACGGCCTGAGGGGGACGCGCACCTTGCCGCCGAGCGTGGTGGTCATGGTGGCGCGGTCCAGCTCGAAGTGGCGGATCGTTCCCCGGGGGAAGCGGTCCCGCAGGACGCCTCGGCCTCGTGGCCCGGCCACCACCAGGTTGAACCCGTGGGCCGCGGGCGTCAGCGCCAGCACGTCCACCACGAGGGCGTCACCGGGACGGGCCCCGCGCACCCGGATGGGGCCGGTGAGGGAGTGCGGCCCGAGCGCGTCGGGGAAGGCCGCCCGGAGCGCCGGGAAGTCCTCCATCACGGTGCCCGGGGTGACCCGGTTGCCCCAGTGCCCCCAGGTCGACAGCGTGACCTCGTCGCCGGAGTCGATCGTGAGCACCGGCGGTGCGGCGGGATCGATCACCCCGACCCGGACGGTGTCGGGCCCGGCGGGGAGCTCGTGGACACGGCCGCCCCCCACCGCCGACGGAACGGGCACCCGCGTCACACGTCACCCGTTTCGGTACGGCCTGCGGCGGGTTCACCACGGATCGAGGCCAGCAGGTGCTGCACGGCACTGGTGGCTCCGTTGGTGTTGCTGGCGAACAGGATCCGGGCGAACTGGGCCCCGAGGTAGGGGTGGAACCCAAGGTCGTAGAGGGTGCGGAAGTCGCGTTCCTCGATGGCGGTGCGCTCGGCACCGGTCAGTTCGTATCGGTCGAGCACGGCGGCCTCGTCCTCGGCGAACTCCGCACGGAGGCCGGCGTCCCACTTCAGGTCCTGCACGAGGTCGTGCGCGACCAGGGCGCGGTTGATGTGTTCCAGACTCATGGCGTTCTCCTTCTCAGCGTCCGGCCGGCGCCGAGGTCATGTCCCAGCTCACGGCCCCGATGCCGCAGCGCCACTGGTCCCAGGCGGTGTAGCCGAGGACGTCGCAGGGCCGCTCGCCGATCGCGCCCATGACCAGGATCCAGCTCAGCAGCTCGCCGGTGCCGCCGATGCCGGCCCGGTCGAGCCGCTCCAAGGTGACCTCGGTCAGGACCTTCTCGTGGTCGCCGTCGGCAAGCAGGCCGAGGAACCACTGGTCGAACTCCTCGTCGATCCAGAAGTCCCGGACCCCGCCGGGCTCGTGGCTCATGCCGCCGGTGGCGAAGAGGCCGACGCGCAGATCGGACGGCAGGTCGTGCTCGATGAGGTCGGCGAGCTGTCGGCCGATCTCGTAGCAGCGGTGCTGGTCGGGGAAGGGCGGGACCGTGACGTTCTGGAGGACGGGCACGATCGGGACGCCGCTCGCCTCGATCCCGGTCCTGACCACGGGCACCGAGACGTTGTCGTCGAAGTTGAGGTTGTCGCGGGTCGCGGAGACCGGGACACCGCGCCGGTTCAGGCCGTTGAGGATCTTCTCCGCGATGTCCGGGCGCCCCGGTATCCGGTACTCCCCGCATCCCAGCCAGTCCTTGAAGAACTCGGCCGGGCCGCGGTGCTCGGGCGCCATGCCGATGACGAAGTCCGGGTACGCGCGGATGCGGTTGTTGGCCATGTGGTCGTTGGCCACCATGAGGAGGACGTCGAGTTCGGCGTCACGGATCTGCCGGGTCAGGGTCCCGTAGGCGGACGTGACCATCTGCTGCGACGCTTCGGGCGCCTGATCGAGCATGCCGATCAGGCCGGGGGCGTGGCTCGCCGCCACGGCGAGGCCGATGTGGGCCATGGTGCGTGTTCCTTTGGTGCTCGCGGTGATGTGGGGGGGGGCCGGTCAGATCGCGGCGCGCAGGTCCCGGGTCTCGTCCTCATGGACTTCGAGGGTGTCCGCGTCGATGGCGACGCCGTAGACGGTGCGCGCCGCGTCGAGGGAGACGACCCCTTCGCGTACGTCGCGCAGCACCAGGTCGGCGGGGCGCAGTCGCGGGTCGCCGAAGCCGCCGCCCCCGCTCGCGATCACCTCGACCACGTCGCCCGTGTTGAGGGTGTAGAAGGAGTTCGAGTCGATGGCGACGGGCTCGGCGCCGGCGCGGGTCAGGGTCAGGTGCTGGACGATGCCGGGGCGTCCGCCGAGCAGTCCCACGGGAGCGGTCTGCGGCATGAAACCGCTGCCGTACGTGGCGCAGGCGATGTTGTCGGCCAGCACCCGCCACCGGTACCGCA
This sequence comes from Streptomyces sp. NPDC057682, assembly GCF_042799575.1. Lineage (NCBI taxonomy): Bacteria > Bacillati > Actinomycetota > Actinomycetes > Kitasatosporales > Streptomycetaceae > Streptomyces > Streptomyces sp. NPDC057682. The sequence goes on from NZ_JBHVIN010000002.1 coordinate 171,387, forward strand.
CGCCGAGACCTCCGCGCCACTGGCCGCCGCCCGCGCTGTCCGGCAGGTATTCGAGCTCCTCCAGCAGGTACGGGGTGTCCAGCTCGTGCAGTTCGGGGTCCGGGGCGCGCAGTCCGCCCAGGGTGTTCGACGGGGAGAGGTGGTCCCAGCCGTCGAAGCCCTCGGTGGCGCCGCTGCCGCCCTTGCCCAGGAAGTGGAGGTCGCCGAAGTGGCGTCCGGTGCGCGGGTTCATGCCCATGGTGGCGGGTGTGCACCAGCGGGCCCAGCCGGCGTGCGCGCGGTCGGGGACGGCCTGGGAGAGGGCCACCCAGACCGCCGACGCGATGGCCTCGCAGGTCGGGACGGTGCAGGCGGCGACGGGGGCCGGGGCTTCGGGGTTGGTGAGGGAGCCGGCCGGGGCGATCACGTCGATCGGCTCGATCGCGCCGTCGTTGTAGCGGATGTCCGGATCGATGCATCCGAAGAGGGCCAGATGGGCCGAGGACACCGTGTTGGCGATCGTGCTGTTGATGAAGCCCTTGGCCTGCTCGTCGCTCTCGCCGAAGTCGAAGGTGAGGTGCTCGCCCTCGACCCTGATCGTCAGGGCGACCCGGTAGGAGCGGTCCCGGTCGATCCCGTCGTTGTCGAGCAGCGCGTCGGCGCGGTACTCGCCGTCGGGGATCCGGGCGATCTCGGCGCGGACCTGGCGGGCGCTGGCCCGCAGCAGTTCGTCGGTGGCGGCGGCGATCGTCTGCGGCCCGTACTTCTCCAGAAGGCCCTTGAGGCGTCGTTCGCCGATGGCGGTGGCGCCGATCTGGCAGTTCAGCACGCTCTCCACCAGGGCGCGCATCCGCACGTTGGAGAGGATCAGCTCCCATGCGTCGCGCCGCAGCTCGCCCCGCGAGACCACGCGGGTGGGCGGGATCACGATGCCCTCCTCCTGGACGTCCCGCGCACCGGGGTTGAACCCGACGACGCCGCCACCGCCGACATCGGCGTTGTGCCCCTTGGTCGTGGCCCAGAAGACGAGTGCGCCGTCCCAGAAGACCGGCCGGGCGATGGTGATGTCGGGCAGGTGCGAGCCGCCGTTGAACGGGTCGTTGTGGATGAAGATGTCGCCGTCGTGCACGTCGTCGCCGAAGAACTCCGCGATGGCGCGCAGGGCGAACGGCGTCGCCCCTCCGATGACCGGGATGTAGTGGGTCTGGGCGAGCAGCCGGCAGTCCGCGCTGAAGAGGGAGGTGGCGAAGTCGCGGGCCTCGACGAAGATGGGCGACCGCGAGGTGCGCAGCATCGTCTGGCCCATCTCGCCGGTGATGCCGTCCAGGGCGCTGCCGATCACGGCGACGAGGATGGGGTTGGACGGGGACTGCGTCTGGGTCGTCTGCTGTGTCATCTGCTCGATTCCCTTCAGGCCGGCTGGTTCGCCGGTTCGATGACGTAGTTGCCCTGCGCGTCCACCGTCATGGCGTAGCCCTCGATGAGCACGACGGTGGTGGTGGGCTGCTCGATGATCGCGGGGCCGACGACGCGGTTGTCACGGCGCAGGGCCAGGCCGTCGTAGACGTCGGTGCGGACGGTGCGGCCGGAGAAGACGGCCTCGCGGGCGCCCTTGCGGGCGGCGCTCGGGTCGGGGCCGGCGGAGGGCTCGTCGGCGAGGGCGGGCTTGGTCGTACGGCCGAGCGAGGTGAGGCGGACGTTGATGAGTTCGGTGGGCTCGCCGGGCATGGCGTACCCGTTGAGGGCCTCGTGCTTGGCCTCGAAGTCGCTGACGAGCTGCTTGACCGACTCCTGGGTCAGCTCGCCGTCGAACGACAGGGGGACCTCGATCTCGGTGAACTGGCCGATGTAGCGCACGTCCGCGCTGAAGACCAGACCGATCGCCCCGTCCTCGACGTTCTCCGAGCGGAGCGTCTCGACGGCCTCGTCGCGCATCTCGCGGTACAGCGCGCCGACACGGTCCAGGTCCAGGGCGTCCATGTCCGACACGAAGGTGCGGGCGTACAGGTGCTTGAGGTCGGTCAGAAGGGTGCCGACGGCGCAGAACACCGACGATTCGCGCGGCACGATGATGCGGGTGATGCCGAGTTCCTGGGCGATCGGTACGGCGTGGATCGGTCCGGCGCCGCCGGCGACCACCACGGTGAACTCCCGGGGGTCGACACCGCGCTTGACCGACACCGCGCTGACGGCCTCGGCCATGGTCGCGTTGACCACGCGGTAGATGCCCTCGACCGCTTCGGTGACCGTGAGTCCGAGCGGTTTCGCGACCTTCTCCTCCACGGCCCTGCGCGACGCCTCGATGTCCAGGGTGAAGGCGCCGTCGCCGAACATGTCGGGGTTCAGGTAGCCCATGAGGAGATCGGCGTCCGTGGTGGTGGGGTTCTCGCCGCCGCGTCCGTAGCAGGCGGGGCCCGGGTTGGCGGTGGCGCTCTGCGGACCCACCCGGAGGATGCCGCCGGAGTCCACCCACACCAGCGAACCGCCGCCCGCGCCGACCGTGTGGATGTCCAGCATCGGCAGGGCGACGCGGTATCCGGCGATCTCGCTGTCGCCGGTGAGCAGCGACTCCCCGTCGCGCACCAGGGCGACGTCGAAGCTGGTGCCCCCCATGTCGACGGCGATGACGTCCTGGGCGCCGTGCCTGCGGGCGTACTGGAGGGCCGCCCCGGGCGCCGCCGCCGGTCCCGACATGAGCGCGTTGACCGCGGAATTGCTGGCGATCTCGGGCGACATCACGCCGCCGTTGGACTGCACGATGAGCAGGGTTCCGAAAAATCCCCGGTCCGCCAGCTGCCGTTCGATGTTCGCCAGGTAATTCTGCAGTTTCGGTCCGACGAACGCGTTCAGCACCGTGGTGCTGTGCCGCTCGTAGGCGCGGATCTGGGGCACCACGTCGCTGGATATCGTGATGAAGACACCGGGAAGTTCCTCGCGCAGGATTTCCGCGGTGCGCTGCTCGTGGGCGGCGTCGACGAAGGACCACAGATACGAGACCGCGACCGCCTCGACACCCTGTTCGCGGAAATAGCGCGCCGCCGCGCGCACGTCCTCCTCGTTGAGCGCCTCGATCTCGTTGCCGGACACGTCGACGCGTTCGCGGACGGTGGCGATGAGCTCCCGGGGGACCAGCGGGGGCGGCGGCGCGTACTTGGAGTCGTTCTGCCGGTCCCGGATACCGCGGCGCATGTTCAGCAGGTCACGGAAGCCGTGCGTCGTGACGAAGCCGGTCTTCGCCCCCTGGTGGGTCAGCACGGCGTTGGTGGCGATCGTCGTGCCGTGCACGATCGTGGACACCGCGCCGAGGAAGTCCTCCAGCGACTCCCCGAAACTGTCGGCCGCTTTGGTCAGGCCGTTCAGCAGACCGACGGACGGGTCGTGCGGCGTCGTCGGAGACTTGTAGATACGGGACTCCCCGTTCCCTTCGACCACGAAGAGGTCGGTGAATGTCCCACCGATATCAATTCCGATCCGCCGACTCGCACTGCTGCTTACGTTCGTCATCGAGGAAACTCCATTACTGAGGACCGAATGGGCACGCAGAAGGGCGTGCGGCGCATTGACGCAAGAAGAATTGCGCGAATGGTGCGGCCGGTGCGAACCGAATTCGAGACTTACAGAAGGCGCGGTGTTTCCAGGACCGTAGCCCCTCGTACAGGGGCCGACAACGAAGTGTTCGGCTCAGCCGAACAGGGGCGACCGGGTCACGGCGCGCGCTCGGAAAGCCGCCGGGCCGCCTCGGCCACGGCGCGGGCGTAGGTGTCCCCGTGGGTGGCCAGCCGCTGCTCGACGAAGCTCATGCTCAGCGCCCAGGTGACGTCGCCGTGCCGGTTGCTGACCGGCGCCGCGACACAGCACACGCCCTCGACCGCCTCCTCGACGTCCCGTGCGTACCCGCGCTCACGCACCGTGTGCAGCTCCGCCTCCAGCGCGGGGAGCGTGGTGAGCGAACGGTCCGTGAGCGCGGTCAGCGGGTCGTGACCGTAGACATCGCGCAGTTCGCGGGGGGAGAGATAGGCCAACAGCATCTTGCCGGGCGCCGTGCAGTGCGCCGGAAGGCGTTCACCGACCCGGGTCGCGTTGAGCCGCACCCCGTCGTGCGGCGCGAGCTTCTCCAGGTAGACGATCTCGCCGTAATGACGTGACGACAGCTGAACCGTCTGCTGATGAGCGGCGACCAGGGCGCGCATCTCCACCCACGCCGGCTCGGAGATCTCCGAGGTCATCCGCGCACGCAGCCCCAGCTGGAAGGCGCGCCACCCGAGCCGGTAGCGACCGCGCCCCGTCCGGCGCAGCAGGCCGAGCGCGACCATGGACTGCATGTGGTCCCAGGTCGTCGTCTTCGGAAGGCCGAGCGCGCGGCACACCTCGCTGACCGTCCGCTCGGGGGCGTCGGAGGAGAAGAGGTCCAGAATCCGCACGGCCCGCTCAAGACCGTCGATCACGCCGCATCACGTACCCGCACGACCGAAAGGATACGGGGCCCGGCACGCCCGCGAGGGACGGCGAGGTCCTGTCCTCGGGGGCTGAAGCCGCAGGTGGGAGCGTCGGCGGTGCCCCGGGGAGCATCGGCGCTTCCCGGCGTCCGGAGCGGCCCGGCGTATCGGCCGGCCGCCCGGACGGCCCGGCAGGTGACAACGCCCTTTCCCCGAAACGCCGTTGGGGAGAGAAGGACGCCCGGACGCCTACCGGAGCGCGATCCGGGCCGCCACAATCTCGGTATGACGATCACGCCGGCCCCTCCGAGCGCACCGCCGACGCGCCGCACCTCGCTCGTGCTCGCCCGCGGGGTCCTCACGGGCGCGGTGATCGGGAGCTCGCTCGCCGCACTCGCCGTCGGCACTGTCCTCGAACACGTTCCCCTGCTGATCGGCGGCCTGGCCGTCCCCCTCGCCTACGGACTGCTGGTCCTCGCCGCCGGGGCACCCGGGCGCGCACGCGAGGCGGCCGTCGCCCCCCGTACCGCGCTCGCCGTGATCGAGAGCCTGCGCGCCACCGGTGGGGAGACCAGCGACGTACCCGTCCGCTTCGACCTCACCGTCGCCCCGGACGGCGGACCGGCGTACCGCGTCGAGTCCACCCAGTTCGTCAATCTCGTCGACCTGCGCGACTACGAGCCGGGCGGCATCGTCGTCGTCCAGTACCCACCGCACCGGCCGTGGGCGGTGAAGCTGGTGAAGCGCCCGACACCGGAATGGGAGGACCGCGCGGCCGGGGCCCGGATCGATTCGGCACCCGGCCCGGCCCTGGCCGACGAGCCGTCCCCGGGCGGCACCGTCGGCGGCTACCTCACGCTCCTCGCCCTGCTGCTCGGCGCGGCCGGCGTGGTCCTCGTCTTCCGGGGCGAACTCTTCGGCGCGGAAGAGCCCACCGACCGACCCCCCTCGGCCGCCGGGCCCGCCGACCCCGGCACCTCGTCCACCACCATCGTCTCGGCCGCGTCCGGCACCGTCGCCCTCGGCCCCGGACAGTCCCTGTTCGACGAGGGCCGGCTGCGTCTGGCGGTCGACTCGCTCACCAAGGGCGACAGCGGGAAGCGCCAGGCCCTCACCGTCGTGGTGCAGGACCGCCTCCTCACCGTCGTCTTCACCCCCGCGGGCTCGCGGGCACCCGGCTTCGACCTGGACGACCTGCCCTACCCGCGCATCCCCGCCCTCGTCCGGGAGGCCAGGACCACGCTCGGTGTCCGCTCCCCGAAGACCTGGCAGCTCACCGCCGAGAGCCTGTCCGGCGCCCTCACCCTCAGGGTCGGGGTGACCGGCACCGACGGCGCCGCCTCGTTGGAGGCGAACGGCCGGGGCGAGATCGTGCGGCGCGTCCCGGCGCGCTGAGGGAACGGACGGGACGGGCAGGACAGGCGAAACGGGTAGGCCGGGCGGATCGGGTGGGTCGGGCGGGGCAGTCGGCTGGGACCAGGAGGAGCACGGATGGGCTGGCACGGATATCTGGCGGTGTGGTGCGTCGTTCTCGGCGCCGTCGCGCTCGTCGGATACGGGCGGGCGCTGGCCGGGGTGACCCGCGGCCAGCGGGCGGTCCGCGTCATGGGGCGGATCGAACGGGTCGCGGAGCCCCGCCACGGGAGCTCGGGACACGAGGGGATCGCCGTGGTCGTCACCTTCCGCGATCCCGCCACGGGGCAGGAGTTCACGGTCACCAACGACGGCGAGTGCGGCGACCGCATCAGTACGGCGTGGACCGGCCGGGAGGTCGGCATCCGCTACCCTCCCGGCCGCCCGCACGCCTACCGCTTCACCACCGACCCGGACGCCGGACGGAGCGGGCTCGGACAGCCCAACTTCATGGTCTTCCTCATCTACGTCGGGCTGGTCGTCGTCGCCTCGATCGACTGGGGCTGGCCGTGGGCCCTCGTCGGCTTCGGCGTGCCCTGGACACTGCTGGGCGCGACCTACCTGCCCGGGGCCGTACGCGACACGCGCCTGCGCGTCGAGGCCCTCGCCTCCGGCGGCCCGGTCCAGGGCCGCGTCATCGCCGTACTGAAGGACGTCACCGTCGACGAGGACAGCGGCACCCTCACCAGCCACACCCCGGTCGTCGCCTTCACCACGCACGACGGCACCGCCGTCACCGCGTACCGCACCACAGGGCTGCACGATCCCGCAGGCTCACGCGGCCGGGATCTCAGGATCCACTACCGCCCCGACGACCCGAGCGTCTTCACCACGGACCTCGCCGCCGAACACCGCTCCAGCGTCGGCGAGATCGCGTTCGCCGTCGTGGCCCTTCTCGTGGGGGTGGCGGCAGCCGCGGCGGGAGGGATCATGATCGCGGGCTGACGCCGGCCACCCGGGCCGCGGGAATGACGGAAGAGGGGACGACGCGCGAGCACGTGTTCAAGGGGATTCGGGTTCGACGTGCTCGCTCCCGAAAGCCCGGAAAGGGCCTCCGCCGCGGGCCGGAGGCCCTTCAGCAGGTGAAGCCGCGGGTAGGGGCGGCAGACGAGTCGGGCTGTACGCCGGGTTCTGTCACCCGGGCGCCTCGCGGCGGCCGGGGAGACGGCCATCCATCTAGGGCCGGCATTGCTGCCGGCCTCGTGCGGTCTACCCGCGAACTCGGGCGGGCCGCCCTCGAACGTTCGCGCAGGGCCGTCGTACGACGGCCCCTCTTGACCTTGCTCCGGGTGGGGTTTACCTAGCCGCCTGAGTCGCCTCAGGCGCTGGTGGTCTCTTACACCACCGTTTCACCCTTACCCGGGACCGAGGTCCCGGGCGGTCTGTTCTCTGTGGCACTGTCCCGCGGGTCACCCCGGGTGGCCGTTAGCCATCACCCTGCCCTGTGGAGCCCGGACGTTCCTCGGGAGGGTCCGAAGATCCTCACGCGGCCGTCCGCCCGGCTCGTCTGCCGTGGGACCCATCGTACCGGTCAGATGAACTCGTCGGTCCGCAGGTCGAGCGCGAAGGGGGCGGGGAGGTGGATCTCCTTGCCGAAGGGGATCGTGCAGTGCTGGCGGTAGTCGTCGTCGCCCGGGTCGCTGAACAGGGTCACCGAGGACTCCTCCCGGTCGACCAGCAGGTAGAGGGGGACGGGGCCCCTGGCGTAGCAGTGCCGTTTGGCGGTGCGGTCGGCCACCGGCTTCGAGGACGTGACCTCGACGACCAGCGCGACGCCCTCGCAGGGCATCCACGGGTCCGCTCCCCGGTAGAGGCGCAGGGCGGTGGGGGCGAAGGTGCCGTCGGGGATGGCGTGGTCGTCGGGACAGCCTCCTGCGCCGCGAAGTCTCAGTCCCTTGTTCGCGGAGAAGTCCATTCCGGTGCGGCCGTAGCGGATCACCTGATCCAGGATCACGCTGAGGGAGTACTCATGGTTCCCGTCCGGCGGCGGCGTCAGCACGATATCCCCCTCGATCAACTCGGCCCGGAAGCCTTCGGGTGGGTCCAGCGCAAAGAAGTCCCCAAGCAGGACGTCCGCCCGCGAGAGCGGTTCATGCGGCTTGGCAGACATGTCGTGCCCTTTCCTCGGTCCCGGTCGCTCGCCAGGATGGGGCACCAGTGGATCCGTCGCCCATGGGTGGAGGGGGCGTTCCCTCGATCGTGGGGTGGAACCGGGACCCGTCAGAGGCCGACCGGCCCCGTCCCGGCGAAGGCGTCGATGCCCGCGTGCCAGGCCTCGGTGACGGTGGCGTCCGTGGGGAAGCGGCCGTTCAGTTCCATGGTGACCATGCCGTGGGCGAAGGCCCAGGCCGCCCTGGCGCGGGCCTCGTCGCCGGAGAGGGCGCGCAGGAGCGGGGCGGCGGCGCGCACCTCCAGGTCGCGCGGGAGGGGGCGGGCGGTGATGAGGCGGTAGAGGTGGGGGTGGGCCAGGGCGTGGGTGCGGTACGCGGTGGCCAGGGCGGGGAACGAGCCGGGGGACGTCCGCTCCGCCGCTTCGAGCACCTCCGCGATCTCCCGGAGCATCGCGTCGGCCAGGGCGTCGACCACGGCGGACTTGTCCGGGAAGTACTTGTAGAGCGAGGGCGCGGTGACGCCCGTGGCCCCGGCGATCCGGCGCATGGTGAGCGCGGCCGGCCCCTCCTGTTCCAGGAGTTCGCGTGCGGCGGCGAGGATCCGGCGGGGGCGGTCGGGCACGGCGGTCTCCTCCGGTGGTCGGGTGCGGGGTACGGGCCGGTGGCCGAAGGCGCGATCGTACGAGACGGCGGGCGGCGGCCCGGGGAGCGGGGGGCGGGTCGGGGCTTGACCTTGTCGCGGCGTCAGGGTTTCTACTGGCCCCATGCGCATCGGAGAGATCGCCGCGCTGGTCGGGCTCACCCCCCGGGCCGTGCGCCACTACCACCGGATCGGGCTGTTGGCGGAGCCCGCCCGCCGGGCCAACGGCTATCGCTCGTACACCGTGCGGGACGCCGTGTTCCTGGCCCGGATCCGCAGGCTCAGCGAGCTGGGGCTCCGTCTCGACGAGGTGCGGGAGGTCCTGGCCGGGGACGCCGGGCGGCCGCTCGGGGAGGTGCTGGCGGAGCTGGACGACGATCTCGCCCGGCAGGAACGGGAGATCGGGGAGCGCCGGGCGCGGCTCGCGGAGCTGCGGGCCGGAGTGGCCGCCGGGGCGGGGCCCGTCTCCCCCGCGCTCGCCGGACTGCTCGCCGCCGGGCCCGTCACCGGTTCCCCGGCCGCCGCCCGGGACCGTGAGCACCTGGAGCTGCTGGACACGGCCGTGGCGGACGGCGAGGTCTTCTCCGTACTGCGCACCCTGGCCGACGATCCGGCCGTACTCACGCTGTACGGGGAGCTGGACGCGCTCGAATCGGCGCCCGTGGACGATCCGCGCATCGGGCCGCTGGCCGCGCGGATCACCGCACTGGTGCCGGAGGAGCTGCTGGCCGCCCTCCCGGACGGCGGACCGGAACGGACCGGGGTCGGGGAGGCACTGCTGGCGGACTATCCGCCGGCGCAGGCCGAGGTGGTGCGCCGCGTCATGACGGCGCTGGTGGCGCGTACGGAGGCGCGGAAACGGAAGGAAGAGGGGGCCGGGGGATGACCGGAATACGGGGAGCGCGGATCGCGGCCGGGGCGGTGCTGCCCGCCGAGCTGGCCGTCGTGGTCTGTCTGGTGGCAGGGGTGCGGGTTCCGGTGGCCGTGGTGGCGGGGGTGGAGGGGCTGCTGCTCGCCGTCCTGGTGCTGGAGGCGGTGGTCCTGGCGCGGCTGGTGCGGGCGGGGCGCCGGGCGGGAGCGGGGTGGCGGGAGGCGGCGGCCGGGGCGGTGCGGAGCGTCGTACCGGTGGCGGTGCGCCGGCTGGTCGTGCACGAACTGCGGGCGCTGCACAGCCTGGGGCTGTGGGTGCTGCGCCGCCGCCACGCCGTGCCGGAGTCGGCCGTGGCCGTCCCGTACACCGGGCCGCAGACCGCGATGATGTACGGCCTCGTCTTCGTCTCCGTGGTGGAGACGGTGATGCTGGCGCTGTTGGTCCCGTGGCCGGTCGTGCACCGGATCCTGCTGGTCGTGGACGTGTACGGCGTGCTGCTGGTGCTCGCGCTGCACGCCGCCTGTGTGACCCGGCCGCATGTGGTGGAGGCGGACGGCGGGCTCCGGCTGCGGTACGGGGCGCTGTTCGATCTGCGGATCCCGGCCGCCTCGGTCGCCGCGGCCCGGATCGACCGGCGCTTTCCCGGGGGGCGGTCGGTGGCGCTGGGGGCGGACGGGGTGCTGGACGTCGCGGTCGGCGGGCAGACCACGGTGACGGTGGAGCTGACCGGGCCTCTCGGCTTCGTGCGTCCGCTCGGCGGGCGGGGGACGGCGGGCGCGGTCCGGTTCCACGCGGACGATCCGCGCGCGGTCGTCGCCGCGCTCACGCGGGCGCGCCGGGACGCCTCCCCTTCCGGGCCGGACCGGCCCGACCGGCCGGAACGGCCCGAACGCACAGCGCCACCGGCGCTCAAGCCGGGGCGAACAGCACCTTCGACGTTCCCGGGTCCGCCTGTGTGAGCCGGACCCGCAGCCGCTGCCCCAGCGGGAGCGCGGTGGAGCCGCCCTCGATCCGGGCGACGACCGCCGGTTCGTCGATGTGGACGGTCCCGACGGACGGGTCGCTCTCCTTGACGTCGACGACGTACGCGTCGAAGACCGTGCCGACCCGGTCCTTGAGCAGCGCCGCCTCGACGAGGTCCACGCACGCCCGCTCCACCGTGTTGGCCCGCCCGGTGCCCTCCGCCATCTCCTTGGGCAGACCGGGCAGCGCGGACAGGACCCACTCCGGCGGTTCGGCCCCGGCGGCCGCGGCGAGGCAGAGTTCGGCCGCGTACCGGTCGACGAGCCGGCGCAGCGGGGCCGTGCAGTGGGTGTAGAGGTCGGCGACGGCGGCGTGCACGGCGGGGTCCGGCAGCTCGCCGTGGTCGAAGACCGTGTAGCCGGCGCCGCGCAGCAGGGTGGTGCACTCCTGGAGGAACGCCGCGTGGCGGGTCCGCTTCGGGTCGAGGGAGCGGACGACCTCCGCGTAGGGCACATGGTGCGGCCAGTCGACGTGCAGGGCCTCGGCCGAGCGGCGCAGCCGCGCGACCGCCCCGTCCGGGGCCACGGGCAGGGTGCGCAGGATGCCCGTACCCGAATCCCGCATCAGCCGGGCCGCCGCCATGCCGGTGAGCAGGGAGATCTGGGCGTTCCAGGACTCGGCGGGGAGCGGGGCGCGGTATTCCAGTCCGTACCGTCCGTCGCGCGCGACGATCTCCTGCTCGGGCACGTCGAGCGAGATGCCGCCCCGGGCGATCTCCTGTTCCTCGCGCAGGATGCCGATCTCCCGCAGCAGCGCCAGCGGTTCCTCGGCGGTCCCGCCGTCGATCGCCCGCTGCACCCCTGCGTAGTCGAGCTTGGCGCGGCTGCGGACGAGCGCCCGGCGCACCCGGGTGGCGACGGCGGCACCGTCGCCGTCCAGGTCGATCTCCCAGAGCACGGCGGGGCGCGCCCCGCCCGGCAGCAGGCTCGCCGCGCCCTCGGAGAGCTCCTCGGGGTGGAGCGGCACCCTGCCGTCGGGGAAGTAGAGGGTGTTCACCCGGCGGTGGGCCTCGGCGTCGAGCGCGCCGCCGGGGCGGACGAACGCGGCGACGTCCGCGATGGCGTAGTGCACGCGGTAGCCGTGCGCCCGGCGGGCCAGGTGCATGGCCTGGTCGAGATCGGTGGAGGCCGGCGGGTCGATGGTGAGGAACGGCAGGTCCGTGGCGTCCTCGTGCCCGGAGACCGCCGGGGTCCGCGCCGCCTCCGCGGCCTCCGCCAGCACCTCGGCGGGGAAGCCTTCGGGGAGCGCGAGTTCGGTCCGCAGCGCGCGCAGGGCCGTGCCCAGCGGGGTGTCGGCTGCGCCGGTCATGTGCAGATGGCGGCGGGGCATGGACCGAGCGTATGACCGGGCCGGTCGGGCGGCATCCCGGGTGCGGACCGGCGAACCCGGGGGGGTGGACGGCTTCGGGTGCCGGGGGTCCGTCCCCGTACGCTGGCGCGAGGGGTTTCGCGTCCCGTTCCGTCCGTACGAAGGAGAACCACCGTGCTCGTGCTGTTGCCGCCCTCCGAAGGAAAGGCCGCCTCGGGGCGCGGGGCACCGCTGAAGATCGAGTCGCTGTCGCTGCCCGGTCTGACCGGGGCGCGCACCGCCGTGCTCGACGCGCTGGTGGAGCTGTGCGCGGCCGACGAGGAGAAGGCCCGCGGGGTGCTGGGGCTCAGCGAGGGGCTGCGCGGCGAGATCGCGAAGAACGTGGAGTTGCGGACGGCGGGGACGCGTCCGGCCGGGGAGATCTACACCGGGGTGCTGTACGACGCGCTGGACCTGGCCTCCCTGGACGCGGCCGCCCGGCGCCGGGCGCGGACGTCGCTGCTGGTGTTCTCCGGGCTGTGGGGCGCGGTGCGGGTGGGCGACCGGATCCCCTCGTACCGCTGCTCGATGGGGGTGAAGCTGCCGGGGACCGGTGCCCTGGGAGCTTTCTGGCGTACGCCGATGGCCGAGGTGATGCCGGAGGCCGCCGGGGACGGGCTGGTGCTGGATCTGCGCTCGTCCGCGTACACGGCGGCGTGGAAGCCGAAGGGTGCGGTGGCCGAGCGCACGGCGAGCGTGCGGGTGCTGCACTCCCAGGTCGTCGACGGGGTGGAGAAACGGTCGGTGGTCAGCCATTTCAACAAGGCGACCAAGGGCCGGATCGTCCGGGATCTGCTGGTGGCCGGAGCCCGTCCGAAGGATCCCGCGGAGCTGGTGGAGGTCCTGCGGGACCTCGGCTACGTGGTGGAGGCGGAGGCTCCCGCCCGCTCCGGGAGGCCCTGGGAGCTCGATGTCGTGGTGACCGAGATCCACTGACCGGGCCCGGCGGACGGAGACGGCCGGACGGCCGCAGGGACCTTGGTCGGCGGGGGCGGCCGGGACGTCGTTCGGGCCCGGCGGGCGGGGAGGGTCGGTAGGTCGTTCGGGCCCGGCGGGCAGGGGGCGACCGGAGACCGTTGCAGCATACGCAACGGCCGTTGCGCAACGTGCCGCGCACCGGCAGGATGAGGGCATGACCTCCTCCGTGCTGGACCTTGCCCCCGTCGTGCCCGTGGTCGTCCTGGAGGACGCCGCCGACGCGGTGCCGCTCGCGCGCGCCCTGGTGGCGGGCGGTCTCCCGGCGATCGAGGTGACGCTGCGCACCCCCGCCGCCCTGGACGCGATCCGGGCGATCGCCGAGGGCGTGCCGGACGCGGTGGTCGGCGCCGGCACGGTGATCGCGCCGCGGCATGTCGAGGACACGGTGGCCGCCGGCGCCCGCTTCCTGGTGAGCCCGGGGTGGACGGACGCCCTGCTGGACGCGATGAAGGCGTCGGGACTGCCGTTCCTTCCGGGCGTCTCCACGACGTCCGAGGTGGTCGCGCTGCTGGAGCGCGGGGTCACCGAGATGAAGTTCTTCCCGGCCGAGGCAGCCGGCGGCACGGCCTATCTGAAGGCCCTGGCGTCACCGCTCCCCCAGGCCCGGTTCTGCCCGACCGGCGGGATCTCCCTCGCCTCGGCCCCCCGCTATCTCGCCCTGCCGAACGTCGGCTGCGTGGGCGGCAGCTGGATGGTGCCCGGCGACGCCGTGGCGGCCCGGGACTGGTCCCGGGTGGAGAAGCTGGCCGCCGAGGCGGCGGCGCTGCGCGGCTGAGCGGGGCGCACGCCGGGCGCCGGAGGGCCGCCGTCCCGGCGGCGCCGGAGCGGACCAGGGTCCGCTCGCGCGCCCGGGTCGGCGCCCCCGCGCGGCCGAAAACCGACGCCCGCGACGGGCGGCCGAAAAGCGACGGGCGCGAGCCCTTCCGCGAGCGCCGCAGGCATGCTTCCCGGCAACCGGGGCACGAGACATTCAAGACGTGACCCGGGCTCCCGGGACACCCGGGTTCCGCCGGACAATCCCCCGGCCCGGCGGAACCGCCCCGGCCCCATCGGCCTTCCCCCCGCCGATGGGGCCGGCTGCCGTCCCGGCCCGGTCCACCGGGACCGGGGCCGCGGCCCGAGCCGCTACCGCAGGTGCGAGGTGTCGTTCAGCAGCCGTACGGAGGCGTTGCCGTCCGCGTAGTACGCCACGGCCGACACCGAGGCCGCCGAGAGCTCCATCCGGAACAGCGACTCCGGCGGGGCGCCCAGGGCCAGCCGGACCAGGGTCTTGATCGGCGTGACGTGGGTGACCACCAGGACCGTACGGCCCGCGTACCGGGTCACCAGGCGGTCGCGGGTGGCGGCGACCCGGCGGGCGACCTCCGCGAAGCTCTCGCCTCCCCCGGTCGGCGCGGCCTTCGCCGAGCCGAGCCAGGCGTCCAGGTCCTCCCCGTACCGCTCCCTGACCTCGGCGAACGTCAGGCCCTCCCAGGCCCCGAAGTCCGTCTCGCGCAGCCCGTCCTCGATCCGGACGTCCAGCCCCAGCCGGGCCGCGACCGCGCCCGCGGTCTCCCGGCAGCGCCGCAGCGGCGAGCAGACGATCTCCTGCACCGTGCCCCGCGCGGCGAAGGCCTCGGCGGCCCGCCGGGCCTGCTCGCGACCGGCCGCGGACAGCTCCGGATCCGTCCCGCCGCTGCCGGAGAACCGCTTCTCCGGCGTGAGCGCCGTCTCCCCGTGGCGCAGCAGCACGAAGGTGGCGGGCGCGCCGAGATCGGGGGCCGAACCCCAGCCGACCTGCGGGGTGGCGGTGGTCGAGGAGCCGGAGGAAGCGGAAGAGGCAGAGGAGCCGGAGCCGGCGGGAAAGCCTGAAGAGCCGGAGGAGGCGGAGGAGCCCGGCGGGGCCGAGGCGCCCGGGGAGGCGGCAGGGCCCGAAGGGGCCGCAGCGCTCGTGGAAGCGGGCGCGGACGCCGTCGTCCGGTTCAGCGCCGCCCTGGCGCGGGCCGCTCCGGCCGCCGCGTCGCCGGGCGGGCCCGAGACCGGTGGCAGGGCGGCGGCGACCGAGTCCCGCGGGGTGTCGAGGGCGGCGGTCGAGGCGGACGGCTCCCACTGCTCGCCCCGGCGGCCCGCGTCCATGGCCTCGTTGGCGAGCCGGTCCGCGTGCTTGTTCTTCTCGCGCGGGATCCACTCGTAGGTGACGGCGGACGCCGGAAGGATCCGGGCCGCCTCGGCGGCGAGCGGCTTCATGTCCGGATGCTTGATCTTCCAGCGGCCCGACATCTGCTCGACCACGAGCTTGGAGTCCATCCGGACGCGGACCCGCGGGACGCCCTCGGGCACCAGGGCCGCGGCGGCGCGGAGCCCGGCGATGAGGCCCTTGTACTCCGCGACGTTGTTCGTCGCGACGCCGATGTACTCGGCGGCCTCGGCCAGGGTCTCCCCCGTCCGCGCGTCGATGACGACCGCGCCGTAGCCGGCGGGGCCCGGATTGCCCCGGGAACCCCCGTCGGCCTCGACGACGAAGTGGCGCGGCCCGCCCACTACAGGCCCGAGTCGGCGGTGCGGACCAGAATGCGGCGGCAGTTCTCGCAGCGCAGCACGGCGTCGGGGGCGGCGGCCTTCACCTCGTTGACCTCGGTGATGTTGAGCTCCAGCCGGCAGCCCTCGCAGCGGCGCTGGTAGAGGCGGGCGGCGCCCACCCCGCCCTGCTGGGCGCGGAGCTTGTCGTACAGCTTGAGCAGGTCGGCGGGGACGGAGGCGGCGACGACCTCGCGCTCCTTGGCCACCGTGGCGGCCTCCTCGTCCAGCTCGCGGGTGGCGGTGTCCCGGCGGCCGGTCGCGTCGTCGGCCTTGGCCTGCACGGCGGCGACGCGGTCGGTCAGCTCGGTGACGCGCTCCTGCACGGACTCGCGGCGCTCCATGACTTCGAGGACGACGTCCTCCAGGTCGCCCTGGCGCTTGGCGAGCGAGACGATCTCGCGCTGGAGGTTCTCCAGGTCCTTGGGCGAGGTCACCGCGCCGGAGTCCAGCCGCTGCTGGTCGCGGGCGGCGCGCTGGCGCACCTGGTCGACGTCCTGCTCCGCCTTGGTCTGCTCGCGGGCGGTGTCGCTCTCCTCGGTCGTGGCCGCGACCAGCAGATCGCGGAGCTGGGCGAGGTCGGCGGTCAGCGACTCGATCTCGGCGTGCTCGGGCAGGGAGGTGCGGCGGTGCGCGAGCTGGGCGAGGCGCTGGTCGAGGGCCTGGACGTCGAGGAGTCGGATCTGGTCGGCGGGCGCGGCGTTCAGTTGGGGGCTCCAGAAGAGTGGTGGGTGGTCCAGGGGTCGGTGACCTGCTTCGAGACATGGACCCGCAGGTCCCATCCGTGGCGGTCGGAGATCGCGTCGAGCTGCGCCGCGGCCTGCTCGCACCACGGCCATTCGGTGGCCCAGTGCGCGGCGTCGACCAGGCCGAGCGGCGAGTGCTGGATGGCCTCGGAGGCCGGGTGGTGGCGCAGGTCCGCGGTGAGGAAGGCGTCCACGCCCGCCGCGCGGACCGCGTCGAAGAGGCTGTCACCGGATCCGCCGCTCACCGCGACCCTGCGCACCACGGCCTCGGGGTCGCCGGCGAGGCGGATGCCCTGGGCGGTGGCGGGCAGCCGGGCGGCGGCGCGGGCCGCGAAGGCGGCCAGGGTCTCGGGGTGGTCGAGCGCGCAGATCCGGCCGAGGCCACGGCGGCCCGCGGGGTCGGTGGGGTCCGGTACGAGGGGGCCCTCGACGCGCAGGTCGAGGGCGCCGGCCAGGGCGTCGGAGACGCCGGGGTCCGCGGTGTCGGCGTTGGTGTGCGCCACGTGCAGCGCGATGTCGTGCTTGATCAGGGTGTGCACGACGCGGCCCTTGAAGGTGCCGGCCGCGACCGTCGTCGTCCCGCGCAGATAGAGCGGGTGGTGGGTGACGATCAGCTGGGCGCCGAGCCGCATCGCCTCGTCGGCGATCTCGTGCACGGGGTCGACGGCGAAGAGCACCCGGCGCACCTCGGCGTCCGGATCGCCGCAGACCGTGCCGACCGCGTCCCATCCTTCGGCCCGCTCGGGCGGCCACAGGGCGTCGAGCTCGGCGATGACTTCAGACAGACGGGGCACGGAGGAAAGGCTACCTGCCCTCCGTGCCCCGCGGTCCCGGGCCGCCGGACCCGCGGGGGCGGGGCGGCGGCCGGTCATGAATCGTTACTTCGGCGGGTGCGCGCGGCCGTCACTTCACCAGGTCGGCGCGCAGGTCGTCGAGGACCAGGTTGGCGGCGGTGACGCCGAGGCCGAGGTACCAGGTCTCGTCGGAGACGTTCTTGGCGCGGCCCTCCTTGACGGCGGTGAGGTTCTTCCACAGCGGGTTGGCCTGGGTGGTGTCCCGCTTGGTGGCCTTCACGGGGCCGTAGACGCCGGTGAAGATCCAGTCGGCGTCCGCCTCGTCGATCTTCTCCGGGCTGATCTCCGCGGCCAGCTCGTTGATCTGCTGGTTCTTGGGCCGCGGCAGTCCGGCGTCGTCGAGGATGGTGCCGATGAAGGAGGCCTTGGCGTAGAGGCGGATCTTGTCCGGCAGGTAGCGGACCATGGAGATGGTCGGCTTCTTCGGGCCGATGTCCTCGCCGAGCTTCTTGGCGTTGGTCTCGTAGGCGCCCAGCTCGGACTTGGCCTTGGCGGTCTTGTCGAGCGCGGCGGCGTTGAGGAGGTAGTTCTCCTTCCAGGTGAAGCCCGGACGGATGGAGAACACGGTCGGCGCGATCTTGGACAGCTCGTCGTACTTGTCCGCGGCGCGCAGCTGGCTGCCGAGGATCAGGTCGGGCTTCAGTCCGGCGATCGCCTCCAGGTTGAGGTTGTTGATCGTGCCGACGTTCTTGGGCTCGCCCGCGTCCTTCTTCAGGTACGAGGGGATCGCCGCGTCGCCCTCGGAGGGGGCGTAGCCGACCGGCTTCACGCCCAGCGAGACGACGTTGTCGAACTCGCCGACGTCCAGCACGACGACCCGCTTCGGGGCGGCCTTCAGCTCGGTCTTGCCCATCGCGTGCGTGATGGTGCGCGGGAACGTGCCGGCCGGGGCGTCCGTGCCGTACGCCGCGGTCTTCGCCGCCGCGTCGCCGAAGTCCTTGCCGCCGGTGGCGACCGAGGCCTTCTTGTCGGCGTCGGACTTGGCCGAACCGCCGGAGCCGCCGTCGTCGCTCCCGCAGGCGGAGAGGGACAGGGCGGCCACTACGGCCAGACCGACTGCGGCGGTGCCGCGGCGTCGAAGGGACATCACTTGCTCCAGTCGAGGGTCACACAGGCAATGCTTAGGAATGCCTAACCTTAGGCGCTCCTCCTGGGGCAAGCACAACCACCCCCGCCTCTTCAGGCGAATACGGGCATCGCCACCCTTATGTGTGAAGTGGTGTGGCTCGTGTTGTTCGGCTGGAAGTGCGAAAACTAGCTTCGGTTGCCGGAGGTGATGAGTCGATGACTGCCTGTGCCATCGAGGACGAGGTCGCCGAGGCGGTCGGACCGGCCGGCGCGGAGGGTCCGGCGCCCGGTGCGCCGGAGACGGCCGGGGAGACCGCGGAGCCGGCCGGGGACGCGGCGGGCCCCGCCCGGGACGCCGGGACGGACCCCGACGCGAACCGCGACGAGGACGTCGACAGGGACCCCGCGTCCCCGCCGCCCGCACCAGCACCAGCACCCGCACCCGCACCCGCCGAAACGGTCCTGCCCGTCCTCGCGCTCAGCGCCGACGGGGCCTACGGCGCCCGGCTCACCACGGCCCGCCCGGCGGGCGGAGGACCGGACTCCGGCGGTGAGCCCGCCTGGTTCGCCGAGCGGTGGACGCTGGACGGGCCCGAGCCCTACGCCGTGCCGCTGCCGCTGGACCAGCCGGAGGAGGCGGACTCACAGGTGCTGCCGCTCGCCGACGGGCGGGTGCTGATCCACCGCCGGGTCGCCGGGCACCGGGCGTTCTCGCTGCTCTATCCGACCGGCCCTGGCACCGGTGAACTCCCCCTGGGCATCGTGGAATGCGAGGAGCTGACGCTGCTCCCGCCCTCGCCCGACGGCGTCAGCGCGTACGCCCTGGCCCCGGGGACGTACTCCACAGCGCTCTGGCGGATCGCCGGCGCGGCCGGGGGCCCCGAGCATCTGGCGGATCTGCCGGGGCACTGCACGGGCGGGGTCTGGCTGGACCGGGCGGGCCGGATGCTGGCCCTGGACCGGGAGCCGGCGGGCGGCGGCCCGGTCAAGGCGGTCGCGGTGGATCTGGGCCGGGACGCCGAGACGACCCCGCTGCTGCAGATCGCGCCGGAGAGCGACGACCGGCTGCTGCTGGCCGATCCGGACAGCGGGCTGCTGCTGATCCGCTCCGACGCGCCGGGGCACGACCGGATCGGCTGGGGCGTGCTGGGCAGTTGCCTGCCCGTGCGCTTCCCGGAGTGCCTGCGGCTGCCGGACGCCGCCGTGACGCCGTTCGCCGTGCAGCCGGGGCAGGCGCTGATGCCGGAGAGCTGTGCGGTGGCCCTGCGGATCGACGGGGCGGCGGGCACCTGGCTGGGCGTCTGGCGCCCCTCGGGCCGCCGGCTCCATCAACGCCCCGCGCCCTTCGGCTGGTTGGCCGGCAGCGGGGTCTGGTCGGCCGACGGCGTCCTCGCCCTGCCGTACGCGGACGCGGAGACGGACTGCGCGGTGGCGCTGCTCGACGCCCCCTCCGACGAGGCTCCGTCCGGCCCGTCCGGGGGTACCGGAAACGGTACGCAACCCTCCGCCGCCGGGAGGGGTCTCACGGTGTGCCGACCCGTTCCGCTGGGGCAGGCGCCGCTCGTGGGACGCATGGCGTCGCACTGAAGTGCCGCTCTAGGAAATCGGTCTAAGGTGAGGCCGGGGATCTTGCGCAACCGCGCTCGCGGTCGCCGACGGTGACCGGGTGCGCGGGGGCGTGCCGGCCCCCGTGACACACGCAGGCAAGCAATCGCAACGGGGTGACTTCCCAGATGTCTGAGGCGCGAACCGACACGACCCAGACGCGTCCGCCGGGGGCGGACGCACCACGGGCCGGAGCCGGCGGCTCCGGAAAGCACCGAGGGGGTGTGGCCGTGGACGACGCGGCGGTGCAGCCGCTCGGACGCCACCGCCGCCCCTCCGAGGGCGGTGACAGGGCGGCCTGACCGCCCGCGAGACGTAACGAGGGGAGACGGAGGGCCCCCGCATCCGGCACCGGATGCGGGGGCCCTCCTCTGTCGCGGGGTGCTCCCCTCCCGCGTCAGCCCCGCTTGAGTCCCAGCACCTCGGCCGCCGCGAACGTCCGGTTCGGCGGCTGCTGCGCGTAGTACGGGGAGAGCAGTTCGTCCAGCTCGTCGAAGGAGAAGGTGTCCTTCGTCGCGTCGAACTGCGCGGCCACCCGGGGCCGTTCGACGACCGCGACCATGCCGCCGTGCACCACGAGCAGCTGCCCGTTGACCCGGGCGGCGGCCGGTGAGGCCAGATAGCCGACGAGCGGTGAGACGTGCTCGGGGGCGAGCGCGTCGAGCCGGCCGTCCTGCGGCACCTCGAAGCCCGCGAAAACGTCCTCGGTCATCCGGGTGCGGGCGCGCGGGCAGATCGCGTTGGCGGTGACGCCGTACTTGGCCAGGGCCAGCGCGGTGGAGGTGGTCAGGCCGACGATGCCGCCCTTGGCCGCGGCGTAGTTGGGCTGGCCCGCCGAACCGGCCAGGAAGGCCTCGGACGAGGTGTTGACGATCCGTCCGTAGACCGGGCCGCCGGCCTCCTTCGAGCGGGTCCGCCAGTGCGCGGCGGCGAAGTGCGTGGTGTTGAAGTGGCCCTTGAGGTGCACCCGTACGACCGAGTCCCATTCGTCCTCGGTCATCGAGAAGATCATCCGGTCGCGCAGGATGCCCGCGTTGTTGACCAGGATGTCGAGCTTGCCGTAGGTGGTGACGGCCAGGTCGACCAGGGCGCGGGCCTGGTCGTGGTCGGCGACGTCGCCGAGGTGCGCGACGGCGCGGCCGCCCGCCGCGCGGATCTCCTCGGCGACCTCCTCCGCCGGAGTGGCGGACGCCTCGCCCGAGCCGTCGCGGCCCGGCTGCCCGTAGTCGTTGACGACGACGGCCGCGCCGAGCCGGGCCAGTTCCAGCGCCTCGGCCCGGCCGAGACCGCGCCCGGCGCCGGTGACGATCGCGGACAGTCCGTCCAGGGGAAGTGACATCGGATCTCGGGTTCCTCTCGGGTGGGGGCGGGGGGTCAGAGTTCGATGCAGGTGCGCAGCGACTCTCCGGTCCGCATCTGGTCGAGGGCGTCGTTGATGCCGTCGAGCCGGACCCGGTGGGTGATCATGGACTCCAGGTCGATGCGGCCGGCCCGCCAGAGCGCGATGGCCCGTTCGTAGGAGCGCAGGACGTCCCCGCCGCCGTACATGGAGGGCAGGATGCGCTTCTCGTCGAAGAACAGCTCGAACATGTTGACCTGGAAGTTGTCGTCCATGGCGCCGGCGCCGACGATGCACAGGGTGCCGCCGCGCCGGGTGTGCTCGTAGGCGGTGCGGGCGGTGACGGACTTGCCGACGACCTCGAAGACGTAGTCGAAGCCCTCGCCGGCGGTGATCCGCTGTTTGGCGTCGGTGAACTCCTCGGGCGGGACGGCCTCGGTGGCGCCGAAGCGCAGGGCCGCCTCGCGCCGGGAGGCGACCGGGTCGACGGCGACGATCTGGGCGGCGCCCTGGACTCGGGCGCCCTGGATCGTGGAGATGCCGACGCCGCCGCAACCGATCACGGCGACCGAGGAACCGGCCTCCACCCGCGCGGTGTTGATGGCCGCGCCGAGGCCGGTGGTGACCCCGCAGCCGATCAGGGCGGCGATCTCGAACGGGACGTCGTCGGGGATGGGCACCGCGCAGCCGGCGCCGACGACGACCTCCTCGGTGAAGGTGCCGGTGCCGGCGAAGCCGAAGACGTCGCCGCCGGGGCGCTTGAAGTTGGGGGTGCCCGCGTTCATGAAGCCGGCGAGGCAGAGCTGGGTCTGGCCGCGCTTGCAGGAGGGGCAGGCGCCGCAGGCCGGCAGCCAGCAGACCAGCACCCGGTCCCCGGCGCTCAGTCCGGTCACCCCGTCGCCGACGTCGACGACCTCGCCGGCGCCCTCGTGGCCGGGGATGAAGGGGGCGGGCTGCGGCAGCACACCGCTCATCGCGGAGACGTCGGAGTGGCAGAGGCCGGTGGCCCGGATGCGGAGCTTCACCTTGCCGGGGCCGAAGCCCACCGCCTCGACGTCGTCGAGTACTTCGAGTTTCTCCTGGCCGATCTCGTGCAGTACGGCTGCGCGCATGGTGCGGCTCCCCTCATGGGCCGGGTGGTGCGGTGACGGGTTCGTTCTCGTTCCGGTGCGGGTCGGGGGGTGCGGGGTCCGGGTTCGGGTCCGGTGTCTGCCGCCCGGGATCCGGGGACGGACCGGGTCCGGGATGCGGAACGCGGGGTGCGGGATGCGGAGGCGGGGTGCGGGGTGCGGGATGCGGGATCCCGCGTACGGGTCAGTCGTGTTCGACGAAGGTGTCGCCGAGGACCGCCGCGCCGTCCCGTTCCACGGCGCTCACCTCGACGCGTACCCGCTTCTCCGAGGTCCACATGGCGATGCGCAGGGTCTCGCCGGGGAAGACGACCCCGGTGAAGCGGGTGCGGCAGGCGCGGACGCGGGAGGCGTCGCCGCCCAGGACCGTGTCGGTGACGGCCTTGAGCGTCATGCCGTAGGTGCACAGACCGTGCAGGATCGGCCGGTCGAAGCCGGCGAGCGCGGCGAACTCGGGGTCGGCGTGGAGCGGGTTCCAGTCGCCGGACAGCCGGTAGAGCAGTGCCTGGTCGGGGCGGACAGGGCGTTCGACGACGTGGTTCGGGGCGACGGCGGGGTAGGCGGTCCGTTCGGAGGGGCCGCGCTCCCCGCCGAAGCCGCCCTCGCCGCGTACGAAGATCTGGGCGTCGCTGGTCCACAGCGGTCCGTCCTCGTCGGCCGCCTCGGTCCGCAGCACCAGGACGGCCGCCTTGACCTTGTCGTACACGGCGGCGACCTTCGAGGTCTGGACGGCGGAGCCGCTGACCGGGATCGGGCGGTGCACCCGGACGCTCTGGCCGCCGTGCAGCACGGCGGCGAGGTCGACGTCGATCCCGGGCGAGGAGAGGCCCGCCGAGGTGCCGAGGCCCGCACCGGCGACGGTGGCGAAGGAGGGCAGCACCTGGAGCCGCGACTCCAGGGTGTAGCGCAGTTCGCCGGGGTCGACGGCGGGGGCGGCGACATCGGGGCGGGCGCCCGCGCCGATCCCGAGGTGGTAGAGCTGGACGTCCTTGTGGTCCCAGTCGATCCGGCTGGTCCGGGGTTCGGCGGCGAGAGCCTTCTCGGCATCAATGGGCATGGGGAAGCTGCTCCTCGACGGTGAAAGACCCCGGCGCGGCCGTCCGCACCGTCGGCCGCACCGAGGTCGTACGGGACCGGAGCCCGCGCCCGTTCTAGAACGCGTTCTATCCGGCTGGCCCTATGTATAACGCAGCCCCCAGCACATGGGAAGACTCCTGACGTGTCGTCAGATCACTTGGACGCAAGGCATATCCGGTCATCGCTACAGGGCGGCCAGGCGATCCGTCCGCGCCCCACCGGTGACATTTGTCATCGCGGAGTCCGTACAAGCGCCTCTGCCCCGTGCGCCGCGGACTCCGTAGCGTCGTAGCCATGACGAAGACAACGGGGAACGAGGCCGCGGTGGTGTTCACCGGGGCAGTGAAGACCTTCGGCCGGGCGGAGCGGACCGTGCGCGCCGTGGACGGGATCGGGCTCACCGTCGGGCGGGGCGAGACCGTCGCCCTGCTCGGCCGCAACGGGGCCGGCAAGTCCACCGCGATCAGCCTGCTCCTCGGGCTGAACGAGCCGGACTCCGGCAGCGTGCGGGTGCTGGGCCGCACCCCCGAACAGGCGGTGCGCGCGGGCCTGGTGGGTGCGATGCTCCAGGAGGGGCAGCCGATCCCCCGGGTGACCGTCCAGGAACTGATCACGTTCGTCGCCTCCACGTATCCGAAGCCGATGCCGGTCGCCGAGGCGCTGGACCTGGCGGGGGTCGCCCCGTACGTGGACCGGCGGATCGACAAGCTGTCCGGCGGCCAGCTCCAGCGGGTCCGGTTCGCCGTCGCGCTGGCCGGGAACCCCGAGCTGATCGTGCTGGACGAGCCGACCGCCGCCCTGGACGTGGAGGCCCGGCACACCTTCTGGGAGTCGATGCGGGGCTACGCCCGGCGCGGCAACACGGTCCTCTTCTCCACGCACTACCTGGAGGAGGCCGACGAGAACGCCGACCGGATCGTCGTCGTCGACCACGGCCGGATCGTGGCCGACGGCAGCGGCGAGGCCATCAAGGCGGAGGCCGGCCACAGCCAGGTCTCCTTCGATCTGGCGGGCCGGCCGTCCGAGGGCCTGGAACTGCTGCCCGGCGTGGTGACCGTCGAGATCACCGGCGACCGGGCCGTCCTGCACACCGAGGACTCCGACGCCACCGTCATGGAACTGGCCCGGCTGAACGCCGTCCGCAACCTCCAGGTCGCCCAGGCCTCGCTGGAGGCCGCCTTCCTCTCCCTCACCGCGCCGGGCGCCGGCGCCTCCCGCCTCACGAAGGAAGCCGTCTGATGTACCAGTACGTGATGCTCGAAGTCCGGCGCACCCTTCGGGACGCCTCGTTCCTGATCTTCGGCACGGGCATGCCCGTGATGATGTACCTGATCTTCACCAATATCGGCGGGGGCGGCGACGTCGACGGCTGGAAGACCGCCTCGATGGTCGGCATGGCCGCGTACGGCGCCCTGGGCTCCGCGATGTCCATCGGCACGGGTGTCGCCTCCGACAAGTCCCTCGGCTGGCTCCAGCAGTTGAGGGTCACCCCGCTCGCCCCCACGCACGCGGTGGTGGGCCGGGCGATCAGCGGCTCGGTGACCGTACTGCCGACGATCCTGACCGTGCTGCTGGCCGGCGGACTGGTCAACGGCGTACGGATGGCGGCCTGGCAGTGGGCCGCGCTGGTCCTGCTGCTCTGGATCGGCGCGCTGCCCTTCACCATGCTCGGCCTGGGCAACGGCTACCGGCTGACCCCGCAGGGCACCGGAGTGGTCAACATCGCCTGTCTGATGGGCTTCGCGATCATCGGCGGCCTCTGGTTCCCGATGGAGGTCATGCCCGGCTGGATCCGCTCCTTCGGCACCCTCACCCCGGCCAACCGCTTCGCCGACCTGGGCTGGGCGATCACCGACGGACACGCCCCCGGCCTCGCGACCGTCGGCGTCCTCCTCTTCTGGCTGGCGCTGTTCGGCGGGTACGCCGTGATCTCGTACCGTCGGTCCGCGAGGACCGTGTGACGGGAGTGGACATGCTGGGGTACGGCACAGAGGGGTTCCGGGAACGGCGCCGGCTGCGGAAGGAGCGGCGCGGACCGGGCCCCGGGCCGTACGCCCTGCTCCCCTGGCTGCTGATGGGCCTGGGGTCCTTCTCCAATCTCTTCCAGGGCAAGACCCCCAACCCGTGGATCGGCGGGCTGGGGCTGCTCGCCTTCAACAGCCTCTACATCTCCCTGGTGGCCCGGGGGTTCACCAGGGAGAAGCGCGAGAGCACCGTCTCCTACGTCCTGCTGGGGACGATGGCCGTGATCACCTTCGGGCTGGCGATCGGCTACGGCGGGAGCTGGCTGCTCTTCTTCCCGCTGCTCTCCCTGGCCTGCGGGACGATCCTGCGCCGGCGCTGGCTCGCCGCCGTGCTCTTCGCCCTCGCCGTGTCGGTCTGCCTGATCGCGGTGTGGCGCGAGGACGGGGCGGCGACCCCCTGGACCCTGGCGTACGGCACGTTCATCTCGGGCGCGGTGACGGCGGCGATCCTCACCCTGTCGGAGACCGTGCGGGAACTGGCCTCCACCCGCGAGGAACTGGCCCGCACCGCCGTCGAGAAGGAGCGGCTGCGCTTCTCCCGGGACCTCCACGACCTCCTGGGACACACGCTCTCCGTCATCGTCGTGAAGTCGGAGGCGGCCCGCCGGCTGGCCCCCCGCGACATGGACGCCGCCCTCCTCCAGGTCGCCGACATCGAGTCCGTGGGCCGGCAGGCGCTCACCGAGATCCGGGAGGCCGTCACCGGCTACCGCGAGGGCAGCCTCGCCACCGAACTGGACCGCGCCCGCTCCGCGTTGACCGCCGCCGGCATCACCCCGTCGGTCCGCCTCTCCGGCGCGCCGCTCGCCCCGCAGACCGAGGCCCTCCTCGGCTGGGTGGTCCGCGAGGCCGTCACGAACGTCGTCCGCCACTCCTCCGCCACCACCTGCTCCTTCGTCGTCGACGGCACCGCCGACCGCGTCCACCTCACCGTCACCGACGACGGCACCACCCCCGCCGCCCCGCCCTCCCCCGGCATCGGCGGCACCGGCCTCAAGGGCCTCACCGAACGCCTCGCCACCGCCGGCGGCTCCCTCACCGCCGGCCCCGCCCCCTCGGGCGGCTTCACGGTCAGGGCGGAACTGCCGGCGGACGCGGGGGCGGAGCCGGGGGCGGAGACGGAGACGGACCGGGTCAGATGATGCGCGGGACGACCTCGTCCTTCCGGGTGGACCAGTTGGTCACGATGGGCTTCTCGACGGTGGCGGTGTCGGGGAGTTCGACGTCGGCCGGGTCCGGGTCGTCCTCGCGGACGGCGATGACGACGTGGTCGAACTGGACGCCCGCGTCGCCGGGGGTGGTCTTCGGGGAGATGCCCGCGTGGGCGACGGCGGAGCCGCCGAGCTTGATCGGGTCCTCGCCGCCCTGGCCGACCGGGGAGGCGACGCCTTCGGCCTTGGAGCCGAAGGAGACGCTGGGCGTGTTGACGTCGAGGTAGCAGGTGATCCCGGACTTCGCCTTGGCCGTGACGATGTAGTGGCTGATCGGCCGGGCCTCCCATGTGACGGTGAGGTCCAGGTCGTTGGTGCCGCAGGACTGGCCGTAGCCGCTCTTGTCGCCGCCGCCCGAACCGGAGTCGCCCTGGTCGCCCCCGGTTCCCGCGTCCGGGGTGCCGGAGGACGAGGAGCCTCCCGAGGTGTCCTGGCCCGCGGTGTCCCCGGAGGGCTTCCCGCTCCCCCCGGTGGCCGCGGCGGGGGACGCCGTGGATCCGTCGGCGCCCGCGATGTCCTCCGGGCCGCAGGCCGTCGCGGTGAGGGCGAGGGCGGCGACCGCGGTGGCGGTCAGCAGGAGGCGGGCGGAACGGGCCGTACGAGCGGAACGGGCAGGGGTGAGCGAGCGCATGAGGGTCTCCGGAGAGTGTGTCGGGTGCGGTGTGTTCTCCCGCTGACACCTCGACAGTAGGGGCGCCCCTGTCCTGGAACGATCGCGTGAATGTCCAGGTTCTGTCGCAGCGGATCGGTTCCGTCGAACGGTGTCGAATGTCCGCGCGGAGGTGCGTGACGGGTCCCAACGGGCCCTCGGCCCTACCCTGTTCCCGTGAACGAGATGCCGCAGGACCACCGGCCGTCCAAGTCCGTACGGGTGCTCCTCGCCGAGGACCAGGGAATGATGCGCGGGGCGCTCGCGCTGCTGCTCGGACTCGAACCCGACATCGAGGTGGTGGCCCAGGTCGGGGCGGGGGACGCGATCGTACCGGCGGCGCTGGAGTCGCGGCCCGATGTGGCGCTGCTGGACATCGAACTGCCGGGGCGCAGCGGGCTGGACGCGGCGGCGGATCTGCGGGAGGAGGTGCCGGACTGCCGGGTACTGATCCTCACGACGTTCGGCAGGCCCGGGTATCTGCGGCGGGCGATGGAGGCGGGGGCGGCGGGGTTCCTGGTGAAGGACGGGCCGGTGGAGGATCTGGCGGCGGCGATCCGGAAGGTGCTGGCCGGGGAGACCGTCGTCGATCCGGCGCTGGCCGCCGCCGCGCTGAGTGCGGGGCCGAGCCCGCTGACGGCCCGAGAGCGGGACGCGCTGGTCGCGTCGGTGGACGGGGCGACGGTCGCCGATATCGCGGGGAAGCTGAGCCTGTCGGAGTCGACGGTCCGGAACTATCTGTCGTCGGCGATCGGGAAGACCGGGACCCGCAACCGGATGGAGGCGGTCCGGGCGGCCCGGCAGCAGGGCTGGCTCTGAGGCGGGACCGGGACGCACTGCCTGCGGACCGGGGCGCATCTCGCAGCCGTACCGGCTCCGAGGCGGGCCCGGGTTGCGGGAGGGCCCGCGCGGACGGTTCGTGTCCGCGCGGGCCCCTCTGTGCGAGCGGTCAGTGGTGGCGGCGTTCGGCCGCCTTCAGGGTGACCGCCACGGCCTGCCCGGTGTAGGGCGAGTCCGTGCCGAGGGTGAGATCGGCGGTGTACGTGCCGGCCGCGGGGACCGCGCCCGCGTCGGCGGTGACGGGCACGGTGGCCGACTGTCCGGGCCTCAGCGTGAGGTGCGTGCGCTTCGCGGAGAGCCAGGAGACGTCGTCGTCCCCGCACTGGTCGTAGCTCGGCAGGTAGGAGGCGCGGACGCCTCCTACGAGGTACGAACGGACGGACTGGCCGCCGCCGATCTCGTAGAGGCCGCAGCCGACGCCGCCCTGGTAGACGGGGTACGGGGAGTCCGGCAGCGAGGACCAGGCCCCGGTGACCGGGTCGTACTCGTAGACGGCGTCGGAGGCGAAGGGCGTGTCGTCGCTGTAGCCGCCGACGACCTGCATCCGGCCGTTCGCCCCGGTCCCGGCGGCACCGGCCATGCCGTCCGGCATATCGGCGATGCGCCGCCAGGAGTCGGTCGACGGGCGGTAGGCGTACGCCGCCGGCGTCAGGCTCTGGTCGCGGGCGCGGTCCTGGCCGCCGGCGCAGATCACCTCACCGGCCACGCCCGCGCACACCGTGCTGGTGAGCGCCGTCGGGTGGTCGGCGACCCTGGTCCAGCGGTCGGACGAGGGCGTGTAGCGGTAGACGGCCCTGGTGGGCTTGGTGCAGTCGTCCACGCATCCGGAGACGACGTACAGCTTCCCGTCGAGGACCGCCGTGCCCGCCACCTTCACGGCCTGCGGAAGGGCGGCCGCGCGGGTCCAGGTGTCCGTCGCGGGGTGGTAGGCGTACACGGTGGTACGGGAGGCGGCGTCGTCGCTCTGGCCACCGGCCACGTACAGCGTGCCGTTCACGAAGGCGGAGGAGGCCGCGGCGACCGGCTCGGGCAGGTCGGCGATGCGCCGCCACGCGCCGGCGGCCGGTTCGTAGACGTAGCCGTGCGTCGTCAGCGTCGCGCCGACGGCGCGGTCGAAGCCGCCGACGGAGTAGACCTTGCCGGCGTAGGTGCTGACGGCGTTCATCATGATGGGCTCGGGATAGTCCGGCAGGCTCGACCAGGCGGCCCCGTCGGCGGACTTCGAGGGCTTCGCCGTGGTGGTCTGCTCGCCGAGGTCCACCGTCACCGGCGCCCGGCCGGTGTTGGTGAGGGTGACGGTCTTCGTCCGCTTCCGGCCGAGGTCGGCGTCGAAGGAGACCGAGGGCTTCGCGACCACGTGCCCGGCCTCCAGACGGAGGTCGAACCGGGTGATCCGGCCCGGGGCGACCTTCACCGTGTGAGTGCCGGTCGCGTAGCGCGGGGCGGAGACGGCGACGGTGTGCTTGCCGGCGCCGGGGGCGAAGAGCCAGTAGCGGCCGCCCCGGTCGGCGGGGTTGCCCTCGGTCGCCGCACTGTATCCGGCGGTGTAGGGGGTGGCGGGGTCGGTGACCGTGGCTCCGTTGACGGGCTTCCCGGTGTTGCCGTCGGTGACCGTGCCGGTGAGCAGGGACCCGGGGAGCGCGCTGCACCCGCCGAGCTGGACGCTGTCGGTCTGCCAGACGCCGAGTTCGCCGGCGGTGCTGGTGAAGTGGAAGCGGATGCGGACCTTGGACTTCCCCTCGGCCTGCGGGAGCTTCACGGTCTCGTGACCGGCGTGCAGGTCGACCGGGTCGTTGACGGCCTTCCACACGGTGTTCCAGGTGGTGCCGCCGTCGGTGGAGAGGTCTACGGTTCCGGAGGCGGCGTCCTCGGCACCGGCGAACATCGAGTCGAAGTCGAGCCGTGCCTCGTGTCCGCGCAGGTCGACGACCGGGGAGGTGAGGACGGTGTCCTCGGCCGCGAGGTCGTGGGCGAAGTTGTTGGCGGTGGCGAAGTTGCCGCTGCCGCCGGTCATGTTCTCGATGCCGAACGGGGCGTCGAACTGCCAGCCCGGGTCGGCGCCGCTGACGGTCCAGCCGTTCTTCGGGCCGGTCCAGCCGTCGAAGTCGGCCGCGGCGGCGTTGCCGTAGCCGGGGGCGAGGCACACCGCCCGGTCCGGCACCGAGGTGACGTTCCGGGTCAGGTCGGAGTCACCGACCTCGACGGTGAGATCGGTGGTGTGGTAGCCGGGGCTGAGCGGGGTGGCGTGCAATTGGTACGTGGCGCCGCGCGGGAGGTCGACGGAGTAGGCGCCGGTCTCCGGGTCGGTGAACACCGCGCCGCCGGGGTAGCCGTCGACGGTGATCCGGCTCGCGAGCGGCCAGCCCTGCTCGGCGCCGTCCTTGACGGTGCCGCTGACCTTGGTGGTGGCGGTCTTGACGAGGCTCAGGTCGACGGTGGTGCTGGTGCCCTTGCCGACCTTCGTGGCCGCTCCGGTGGCGTCGGCGTAGCCGAACAGCGAGGCGGTGATCCGGTAGGTGCCGGTGGCGGCGGACAGGGTGTAGCGGCCGTCGGCGCCGGTCGTCGTACGGAAGCTGCGTCCGCTCGCCTCGTCGGCGGCGCGGACCACGGCTCCGGCCAGCGGGGCGCCGTCGGCACCGGCGGTGATCCGGCCGGTGAGGGTGCCGCTCTCGCCGAAGGTCAGGGCGGACACGCCGTTGGGGGTGCCGAGACCGGTCGGGCCGTCGTAGCCGGGACCGGCGGTGCAGGTGACGTCGCCGCAGGAGTCGTTGGCGCCCTCGGTGACGTCGTTGAGGCCGCTGTCGCCGGTGTAGGCGTACGGGTAGGTCACCGGGTACGTCGACGGCGCGGGGTCGCCGGCCACGGCGTACATCGCCGCGACGAGCGGGGCGGAGAGGCTGGTGCCGCCGACCTGGAGCCAGCCGTCGTTGCCGACGGTGTCGTAGACGCCGAGTCCGGAGGCCGGGTCCGCGTCGGCGGAGATGTCGGACGTGGACCGGGTGTCGCAGCCGGTCTCGATGCCCTCCTGGTAGGCGGGGGTGGCCTCGAAGCGCGAGCAGCCGGAGCCGGCGCTGGCCCAGGCGGTCTCGGTCCAGCCGCGCTCGGTGCCGGGCGCGGCGCTCAGCCGGGTGCCGCCGACGGAGACCACGTTCGGGTTGGTGGACGGCCAGCTCTGCACATGGCCGGTGTCGCCTGAGGAGACGGTGATGACGACGCCCGGGTGGTCGTAGTAGTGGTCGTAGAGCGTCTGGTCGGCGCCCTCGCCGTCGACGCCGTAGGAGTTCGAGACGAACTTGGCGCCGAGCCGGACGGCCGTCTCGACGGCGGCGCCGAGGTTGTCGAGCGAGTTGTCGTCGCCCTGGACCAGCAGGATCTTGCAGTTGGGGCAGGCCGCCGACACGGCGTCCAGGTCGAGCGAGGTCTCGGTGGCCCAGCCCGGGTCGTCGGCCGGGTAGTCGGTGCCGCCGCGCTGGTCGACCTTGCGGAAGCAGCCGTTGGCCGTGGTGCAGGCGGGCAGTCCGTGGTGGGCGCGGAAGACCGCCAGGTCCTCCTCGGCGCGGGAGTTGCCGAAGGCGTCGACGATGGCGACGGTCCGGCCCTCACCGCCGGCGGGCAGCTTGTAGGCGGCCTGGATCTCCTTCGGGCCGAGCGAGGTGGCCGGCGGGCCGGAGGCCGCGGACCGGGCCCGGATGTTCTGGTCCGTGCGGGTGTTCACCAGCGAGAGGCAGCGGGCGTACCCGGTCTTCTGCGCCGGGTTGTTGCAGTCGGTGGGGGTGTACGGCCGGACGGTGGGGTCGGCGGGCGCCGTCGCGCCGGTGGACGGGCCGTCCGTCGCCGCGAGGGCGGCGGGCGACGCCGACAGCAGGCCGACGGTGAAGCACGCCGCGGCGGCGTAGGTGAGGACCGCGCGTATGCGCCGTCCGCGGGGCGGGCGGTGATCGGGTCTCGGACTCACGGGGAGCCTTTCGGGGAAGGGCCGGGTGGGCCGGTCTTCAGAGGGGTTCGTAGCCGTCCGCGTCCGGCCGCGGGGGCGCGGTGGGACGCGGTGCCCCGTCCGGGACGGGTTCGCCGGACGGGGGGATCGGAGGGGGCGGAGAGGTCGGGGGGATCGGGGGGATCGGAGGGCCGGCCGGGGGCTCGTGGGTCGGCTCGGGAGCCTGGCTGCTCATGGGAAGGGGGTGCTCTCGTACGGTCGCGCGGTCGCGGGACGGGCGGGTGACTCCCGCAGTGTCGGGCGGGGACGGGACCGGTTGCGATTGGGCGGATGCCTCAAAGAACGTGGGGCGGGGCCGCATTGAGACCCCGGAGGGACGGGCCCGCCCCCAGGGGCCGGGCCCCTGGGGGCGGGGCACGGGAAGCCTCGACGGCCGCCCCGGCCGGTCCCGCCCACGGCGCGTCGCGGCCCGGCGCAGGGTGCGCCGGGCGTGCCGCTACTCGGCCGGGTTCTGTTCCGCCGTCGCCACGCTCACCGCGAGGGCGGTGCGGGTCGTCACGCCGTGCTTGCGCATCGCCGACTTGAGCTGGGCGGCGACGGTCTTGGGCGAACGGGAGAGCGCGGCGGCGATCTCCCGGTTGGTCAGCCCGTCGAGGAGCAGCCGGACGACCTCGGTCTCGCGGGGCGAGAGGCGGTCGCCGTACCCGCGCCGGCCGCCGCGCCAGACCACGCGGGCGGTCTCGCCGTGCTCGCGCAGGGCCGCCGCGACCCGGTCGGCGTCGCCGCGCGCGCCGAGCGCGTCCAGTTCCCGCCGCACGTCGTGGAGGCGCGCGAGGCCCGCATCGGGCGGACCGGCCGCGATCCGGTGGAGGGCCTCGCGTTCGGCGGCGAGCAGGGCCTCGTACGGGCGGGGCAGGGCGCGCCAGGCCTCGGCGGCGGCCGCCCAGGCGTCGGCGGCCCGGTCCGCGGGGCCGTCGGCTCCCGTGACGAGGGCCCGGCAGACGAGCGCGGCGGCGGCCGCGGCGGGGATGGCGCGGCCGGCCGTGCCCCCGGCGAACGCGTCGGTGAGCCGCCCGGCCTCCTCGGTCCGGCCGGCCGCGAGGAGCGCCTCGACGCGGGCGGGCAGGAGTTCGGCACCGAACACCCACAGGCCCTTGGCGGTCAGGGTGCCGGTGACCTGCTCGGTGGCGGCCAGGGCCCGGCCCGTCTCGCCGTCGGCGAGATGGAGGCGGCCGAGGGCCCCGGCGGGTTCGGCCTGGAGCAGCAGGTCACCGCCGCGCAGGCCCTCGTCGAGCGCGGCGGCGAGCCGTTCCTCCGCGGTCCGGCGGTCGCCCGCCGCGAGGTCGTGCAGGCCGAGCAGGAGCTGCTTCTCGGCGAGGAAACGCGGATCGTCCTCGGACTCGGCGAGGGCCCGGACCCGCTCGGGGTAGTTCTCCCAGTGGCCGCAGAACCAGTCCAGGTGGACGACATTGGCCGCGATCATCATGTGCTGGCCCTGGATGCCGTGGCGGTCGGCCTGGTCGAGGGCACGGTCGAGGAGCTGCCGGGCCTTGGCGTGGCGGCCCCAGTACATGGCGCCGGCCCCGGAGTTGAGCAGGCCGCGGTTGAGGTGGAGGATGTCGCCGGGCGCCACCTCGCTCTCGTCGCGGAGGAAGCCGTCGACGGGCTGCCAGCCGGTCTCCTCGCCGAGTTGCAGCAGGGCGTTGGACCAGCTGACCCGGTAGAACAGCCGCCGTTCCCGGGGGACTTCCCGCTCCATCAGCTCCGCGGCGCGGTCGAGCCAGCGCAGATGGGCGGCGACGGGCAGCGGGGAGTCGGTCGGCACGCCGAGCAGGATCATGGCCCGCGCGGCCTCCAGGGGGTCGTCGGCGAGGCCTTGGATGGCCTGTTCGAACTGGTCCTGGGAGGGGCGCAGTTCCCCGGCGGCGTGGATGATCCGGCCGAGCTGCATATGGACGTCGGCGCGCTCCCTCGGGGAGAGGCCGTCGTCGGTGAGGCAGTCGCGCAGGGTGCGCAGCATCTCGTCCCGGTTGCGCAAGCCGCCGTAGGTGTGCAGCGGGACCTTGCGGACCAGCCGGACGATGTCGCGGGCGGGCAGGCCGGGGATGGTCAGCAGATCGTGGACGAAGGCGACGGCGGTGCGCTGGTCGCCGGCGGCGAGGGCCAGGTCGGCGGCCCGTTCGCCGTGGCGGAGCCAGGGGCCGAGGTCTCCGGCGCCCCGGAAGTGGTGGGCGAGGCGGGCCGGTGAGGGGCGGGCGCCCTCCGCCAGGGCGCGGCCGGCGCGGGCGTGCAGCCGGGCACGGTCGCGGGCGGTGAGTCCGTCGTGGACGGCCTGGGCGGACAGGGCGTGCCGGAAGGCGAGCCGCCCGTACGCCCCCTCGGTGAGCAGCCCGCCCCTGACGGCGGCGTCGGCGGCGGGGCGGGCCCGGTCCGCAGGCAGTCCGGCCACGGCGAACAGCACGTCCTCGGGGGCGGGTTCGCCGAGGACGGCGGCGGCCTCCAGGACGGTGCGGGCGTCCGGGTCGAGCCGGGCGACGCGTTCGGCGACGGCGTCGCGGATGGTCGGGGGGACGGCGATGTCCGCGAGGGCGTGGCGGACCCACTCGTCCTCGCGGCGCACCAGGTCCGCGCGGTCGCGCAGCAGATGGACGGACTCCTCCAGGGCGAGCGGGATGCCGTCGGTGCGGGCGTGCAGGAAGGTGGAGAAGGCGTCGGAGACATGGTCGTCGTCGAGCATCGACGAGACGAGTCCGGCGGTGTCCGCGACGCCGAGCGGGCGCAGTGCGAGGCGTACGTGGCGTCCGCCGGCCGCCGGGCGGGAGGTCAGCCGGGGCAGCAGGGAGCCGGGCGGCAGATCCTCGGGGCGGTAGGTGAGGACCAGGCTGACGGTGCGGGTGGGGCGGGTGGTGAGGAAGAGGAGGAAGTCGAGCGTCGCGTCGTCGGCCCAGTGGACGTCCTCGACGACCAGCACGCGTATCGCCAGCCGGTCCAGGAGTTCGGCCAGGGCCCGCAGCAGCCGGTGCCGGGCGGCGCCCGGGTCCGGCAGGGGTTCGGGCACCGGCTGGAGGTCGTCGGCCCATTCCGGCAGCAGCGGGCGCAGGACCCCCGCGAGGGGCGAGAGACCGAGCCCGGCGGGCCCTTCGGGCCGGGCGTCCCGCACCGCGTCGATGATCGGCCCGAAGGTGAGCGCGTCCCGGAACGGCGGACAGACGGCGGTCAGCGTGCCGCCGGAGCCGTCGGGGCCTCCGAGGCCGTCAGGGCCGCCGTCCCCCGTCTCCGTTTCCCGGCGCTCGCCGCACAGCCGCAGCGCCTCGCGCACCAGTCGGCTCTTGCCGATCCCGGCCTCGCCCTCGACCACGACGAGCGCCACGGGACCGCCGGGTGCCAGGGCGTCGACGAGATCGCGGAGTTCGGCGTCGCGGCCGGTGAAGCGGGGCGGCCGGGGCCGCGGCCGGTGATCGGGAACGGGCTCGGGGCGGGGGGCCGCGGTGCCCGGAGAAAGGCCCTGAGTGGCGTGAACGACCTGGTGTGCCGCCGTGCTCCGCTCGCCGCTCATCCGCCGTGCCACTCCCCTCGCCGTCCCCGCGCGGCCATCCTCGCCTGCCGGGGGCCCACTTCACCAGGGGGTCGGGCGATCTTCGGAAGTGATCCTTCCGCGAGCTCGGGGACGCGGCGTACCAGGGCCTGTCCGCCCCTTCCCGTCGTCCGCCCGGAGGGCGGGCCGGGCGCCGTCAGGACTGTGCCGTGGCCCGTCGCGGCAGCCACAACGCCATCAGCAGCAGTCCGCCGACCAGGACGCAGCAGGCCGTCCGGAAGGCGATCGCGTAACCGGCGGTGAGGTCCACCGGGTCGGCGGAGCCGGCGGTGCGGGCGGCGGCGACGGTGGAGAGGACCGCGAGGCCGAGGGCGCCGCCCATGGTGCGGGAGGTGTTGACGAGGCCGGAGACCAGGCCCGCCTCGCCGGGGGCGGCGCCGGAGGTGGCGAGGGCGGCGAGCGGGGTGGCCGCCAGGCCCGTACCGGCCATCATGAGGATGCCGGGCAGGCAGATGGAGGTGAGGTACGAGCCGTCGGCGGTCATCGTGGACTGCCAGCCGAAGCCCGCCGCGGCGACGGCCGTACCGATCAGGGCGAGGTTCTTCGCGCCGGTGAACGCCATGAGCCGGGGCGCGATCTTGGAGAAGACGACGATGGCCACCGAGGTCGGCATCAGGGCGAGTCCGGCGTCGAGCGCGGAGTACCCGAGGACGTTCTGCGCGTACACCGTCATGAAGTACCACATGGAGAAGGTGGCGGAGCCGATGATGAGCATCGCGGTGTTCGCCGAGGCCACGGCGCGGGCGCCCAGGACCCGCAGGGGCATCAGCGGACGGGCGGTGCGGGACTCGACGAGGACGAAGAGGGCGAGCAGGGCGGCCCCGCCGAGCAACGGCAGCAGGGTGGCCGGCGCGGTCCAGCCGGATTCCTCGGTCTGGACGATGCCGTAGGCGACCAGGGCCAGGCCCGCCGTGACGAGCACCGCGCCCAGCAGGTCGATGCGGCTGCGCTCGCCGGCCCGGCCCTCGGCGAGGACGAGGGCGGCGCCGATCAGCACGAGGACCCCGATGGGCACGTTGATGAGCAGCACCCACCGCCAGGAGAGGGTGTCGGTGAGCACCCCGCCGATGAGTCCGCCGGCCGCGCCGCCGCCCGCCCCGACGGCCATCCAGGTGCCGATGGCGCGGGTGCGGGCGGGGCCCTCGGGGACGGCCGCGGTGAGCAGGGTCAGGGTGGCCGGGGCGAGGACGGCGGCGCCGAGCCCCTGTCCGGCGCGTGCGGCCAGGAGCTGCCAGCCCTCCTGGGCGAGTCCGCCGGCGAGCGAGGCGGCGGTGAACAGGCCGAGGCCGACGAGGAACATCCGCTTGCGGCCGTAGAGGTCGGCGGCGCGTCCGCCGAGGAGCATGAAGCCGGCGAAGGCGATCGAGTAGGCGTTGAGCACCCACTGCAGACCGGCGGCGCTGAGCCCGAGGTCGGTGCGCATGGACGGCAGGGCGACATTGACGACGGACACGTCGAGGACGACGAGGAACTGTCCGGTGCAGGCGGCGAGGACGACCGCCCAGGTGCGGGCGCGGGTCCGGGTGGTACGGCGTGTGGGCGTCGAGACGTCAACCATGGCGTCATCCTCGCAGCCGCCCCGTACCCCGTACATCGGTTTCCGGACCGTGGCGGCCTCGGTCCCCTGGCCTACGACCGGGGTCCCGGCCCCGGTCGTGGGCACGGTGCGGGACGCGGGCGTCAGCGGCGCAGCAGGGTCACCACGGCGGCCCCGCCGAGTCCGATGTTGTGGGCGAGGGCGGTGCGCGCGCCCGGGACCTGGCGGGCGCCGGCCTCGCCGCGGAGCTGCCAGGTGAGCTCGGCGGCCTGGGCGATGCCGGTGGCGCCGAGCGGGTGCCCCTTGGAGATCAGCCCGCCGGACGGGTTGACGACCCAGCGGCCGCCGTGGGTGGTGGCCCCGGACTCGACGAGGGCCCCGGACTCGCCCTCGCC
This sequence comes from Streptomyces sp. NPDC057682, assembly GCF_042799575.1. Lineage (NCBI taxonomy): Bacteria > Bacillati > Actinomycetota > Actinomycetes > Kitasatosporales > Streptomycetaceae > Streptomyces > Streptomyces sp. NPDC057682. The sequence goes on from NZ_JBHVIN010000002.1 coordinate 208,745, forward strand.
GCACAGGCACAGCGCCTCGTAGGTGAGGAGTTCGTTGATGGAGAAGCAGTCGTGGAGTTCGATGACGTCGAGGTCGTCGGCCGAGATCCCGGCGGTCTCGTACACCCGGCGGGCGGCCTCGCGCGACACGGGGAGTCCGACCGCGTCGATGCAGGTGCCGGAGGCGAAGGAGTCCTCGGTGTCGGTGGTCATGGCCTGGGCGGCGATCTCCACGGCCCGCTCCCCGAGGCCGCGCTCCTCGACGAAGCGCTCGGAGACGACGACGGCCGCCGCCGCCCCGTCGGAGGTCGGGGAGCACTGGAGCCGGGTGAGGGGGCGGTGGACGGGTTTGGCGGCCAGGACCTCCTCGACCGTGTACGGGTCCTGGAACTGGGCGTACGGGTTGCCGGCGGAGTGGCGGTGGTTCTTGGCGGCGACGGCGGCGAGCTGGGCCTCGGTGGTGCCGTAGGCCGCCATGTGCTCGCGGGCCGCGTTGCCGAAGATCTGCGCGGTCGGCGGGGTCATCTCGAAGCCGTGGGCGGCGGCCATGATCCCGTAGTGCCGGGCGACCGGCGAGGTCTTGAAGTCGGCCGCCCCGCCGTCGGCCCCGCCGCCGCCGAGCGAGCCGCGCGCCATCTTCTCGAAGCCGGTGGCGAGGACGCAGTCGGCGGCTCCTCCCTGGACGAACTGGCGGGCCGTCATCAGCGCGGTGGAGCCGGTGGCGCAGTTGTTGTTGACGTTGTAGACAGGGATGCCGGTGAGGCCAAGCGTGTAGACGGCCCGCTGTCCGGCGGTGGAGGGCTGGAAGCAGTAGCCGACGACGGCCTGTTCGATGTCCCGGTACGTGAGCGTGGCGTCGGCGAGCGCGGCGGTGCCGGCCTCCTCGACCATGTCCCAGTACTGCCAGTCGCGGGTTTCGGGCTTCTCGAACCTCGTCATCCCGACGCCGACGATGTAGGCCTTCATCATGTGTCCTCTCAGTCCCTCGGCAGGCCGAGGATGCGTTCGGCGACGACGTTGAGCTGTACCTGGGTGGTGCCGCCGGCGATGGTCAGGCAGCGGGACATCAGGAAGCCGTGCACCGCCCGCTCCCCCGGCCCCTCGTTCACCGCCCCTTCCGGGCCGAGGAGTTCGAGGGCGAGTTCGGCGACCTTCTGCTGGTGGACGGTCTGGACGAGTTTGCGTACGGAGGCGCCCGCGCCCGGTTCCAGGCCGGAGACCTGCTGGAGGGTGGTGCGCAGGGTGATGCAGGCCAGGGCGTGCGCCTCGGCGGCGAGGGCGCCGATCCGGGTGCGGCAGGCGGCGTCGAGGACGTCGGCGCGGGCGATCAGCGCCTCCAGGCCGGTGTCGAACGCCATCTGGTCGGCCATGTGGACGCGTTCGTTGCCCAGGGTGTGACGGGCGACCTTCCAGCCGCCGCCCGCCTCGCCGACGAGGGCGTCCGGGGGCAGCAGGACGTCGTCGAAGTACACCTCGTTGAAGAGGGAGTCGCCGGTGATCTCCTTGAGGGGGCGGATGTCGATGCCCTCGGTGTGCTTCATGTCGACGACGAAGTAGCCGAGCCCCTGGTGCTTGGGGGCGTCCGGGTCGGTCCGGGCCAGCAGGATGCCGTGGTCGGCGCCCCGGGCGGCGCTCGTCCACACCTTCTGGCCGTTGATCCGCCAGCCCTCGGGGATGCGTTCGGCCTTCGTGCGCAGCGAGGCGAGGTCGGATCCCGCGCCGGGTTCGGAGAAGAGCTGGCACCACTGGAGGTCGCCGCGCAGGGTCGGAAGGAGGTAGCGCTCCTGCTGGGCGGCGGTTCCGTGGGCGATGAGGGAGGGCACGACCCAGGTGGCGATGGAGAGGTCGCTGAGCCGGACGCCCTGGTCGCGCAGTTCCCGCTGGACGACGAGTTGGTGGACGGGGCCGGCGTCCAGTCCGTAGGGGGCGGGCAGATGCGGGGCGGCGTAGCCGGTGGGGGCGAGGGCGCGGCGGGCGGCCTTCGGGTCGAGGCCATGGACGGCGGCGACGGCCTTACGGGCGGCGGCGCGGTGGGCGTCGGCCTCCGCGGGCAGTTCCAGGACGAGTTCGCGGCGGGCGCCGCCCGCGGCCAGCCGGACGGCCCGCTGCCGGTGTTCGTCGCCTGCGCCGAGCAGTTGGCGGGCGACCAGGGCGCGGCGCAGATACAGATGGGCGTCGTGCTCCCAGGTGAAGCCGATGCCGCCGAGGATCTGGATGGTGTCCTTGGCGCAGCCGTACGCGGCGTCCAGGGCGGTCGCGGCGGCGAGCGCGGCACCGAGCCCCCGGGGGCCGTGGTCCCGGCCGTCCGGCGGGTCCGTGGCCGGGGAGGCCTCCCCGGCGGCCGCGCGGGCGGCGTCCCAGGTGAGGGCGCGGGCCTGTTCGAGGCGTACGAGCATGTCGGCGCAGAGGTGTTTGACAGCCTGGAACCGGCCGATGGGGCGGCCGAACTGTTCGCGGACCTTGGCGTGTGCGGTGGCCGTGTCCAGGCAGCGGGCGGCGGTGCCGCAGGCCTCGGCGGCGAACAGGACGGCGGCGAGGTCGCGGACGAGCTCCGGATCGGCGTCGAGCAGCCGGTGCGCGGGGACGGCGACGCCGTCGGCGCGGACCTCGGCGGTGGGCCGGGTCGGATCGGCGCTCCGGTGCGGGCGCACCCGCAGACCGGGGCTGTCGGTGTCGACGGCGAACCAGCGGACGCCGGTCGCCGTGGCCGCCGGGAGGATCAGCAGACCGGCCTCGGCTCCGGAGAGGACCGGGGGAAGCACGCCGTCCAGGCGGTGGCCGTCCGGCTGCTCGACGGCTTCGAGGGTGCCGGGTCCGAGGGCGACGGCTCCGATGCGGGTGCCGGACGCCAGTGCGCGGACCGGGTCGCCGGCGCCGCAGGCGTGGAGGACGGCGGAGGCGAGGGCGTTGGCCAGGAAGGGGCCGGGCAGGGCGGCGCGTCCGGCCTCTTCGAGGACGACGGCGAGATCGAGGAGGTCGCCGCCGCTTCCGCCCGCGTCCTCGGGGAGGTGGATGCCGAGGAGGCCCTGTTCGGCGAGCGCGTCCCAGTGGGCGGGGCGTGCGCCGGGGGCGGAGGGGGCGTCCGCGTCGAGGAGTTCGCGGATCTCGGCGGGTGGGACGGCGCGTGCCAGCCATCCCCGCACGGAGTGTGCGAGTGCCCGGTGTTCTTCGGTGATTCCGATGCCCATGCGGATCCTCGCCGGTCGCAGCCACTGGAACGGCGCAAGAGTAGAACACGTTCCAATCTGACGGAAGGTCAGATGGCACCCCAATCACGTCCGTCCCGGAAGGGCGGTCCCGCGATGTGTCCGGTTCCGGTCCCGTTCACCGGAATACCGGGGCCGTACGGAAGGTTTCACTCTGCACGCACTTGGTGGCCGAGGGGGGTCCGCCGCCGTGACCGGGCAGTCGCGCCCCCTCCCCCACCGCACCTACGTACGCTGCCGGGAGGCCGCACGCATGCCACAGACGACGCACGATCAGCCCGCCGCGGAGCTTCCTGATCCGCGGCCCTCGGGGACGGGCCGGGGGATCGTCCCCGTCCTCGCCTTCGCGGGCATCACCGTCGCGGTGATGCAGACCCTGCTCGTCCCCGTCATCAAGGATCTGCCCGCTCTTCTGCACACCGATCCGGCCAACGCCACCTGGGTGATGACCGCGACCCTGCTCGCCGGGGCCGTCGCCACCCCGATCATGGGACGGCTCGGAGACCTCTACGGCAAGCGACGGATGCTGCTCGCCAGTCTCGCCGTGATGGTCGTCGGCTCGCTGATATGCGCGTTCACCGACAACCTCGTGATCATGATCACGGGCCGCGCGCTCCAGGGCTTCGCCATGGGTGCCATCCCGCTGGGCATCGGCATCATGCGCGACGAACTGCCCCGCGAGAAGCTCGGTTCGGCGATGGCGCTGATGAGTTCGTCGATCGGCGTGGGCGGCGGACTCGCGCTGCCCGCCGCCGCGCTGGTCGCCCAGCACACCGACTGGCACGCCCTGTTCCTCGGCTCGGCCGGCCTCGGGGTGCTGGCCATGGCCCTGACCGTGGCGGCCGTACCGGAGACCTCGCTCCGCGCCCCCGGCCGCTTCGACCTCGTCGGCGCGCTCGGCCTCTCGCTCGGCCTGGTCCTCCTGCTGCTGCCCGTCACCAAGGGGAGCGACTGGGGCTGGACCTCCACCACCACGCTCGGACTGCTCGCCGCCTCGGTCGCGGTGCTGCTGCTGTGGGGCGTGTTCGAACTGCGCAGCCCCACCCCGCTGGTGGACCTGCGGACCACCGCCCGCCGGGAGGTGCTGCTCACCAACCTGGCCTCGATCATGGTCGGCGTCGCCTTCTACGCCGTCTCGCTCGTGCTGCCGCAGCTGCTCCAGCTGCCCACGTCCACCGGGTACGGCCTCGGCCAGTCGATGGTGGTCGCCGGGCTCTGCGTGGCCCCGCTGGGCCTGACGATGATGTTCGTCGCCCCGCTGTACGCCCGGATCTCGGCCCGCCGGGGCCCCAAGGTCTCGCTGATGCTCGGCCTGCTGGTCATCGCCGCCGGGTACGGGGCGGGGCTCGGGCTGATGAGCGCCGCCTGGCAGACCGTGGTGATCGCGGTCCTGCTCGGCGCCGGGATCGGCCTCGCGTACTCCTCGCTGCCCGCCCTGATCATCGGGGCGGTCGACGCCTCGGAGACCGGCGCGGCCAACGGGCTGAACACGCTGATGCGGTCGATCGGCACCTCGGTCTCCAGCGCCGTGATCGGCATGGTCCTGGCGCACACCTCGGTGCGAATGGGCCCGGTGACCGTGCCCACCATGGAGGGGTTCCGGACCTCGTTCATGATCGCGACGGGTGCGGTGGTGGTGGGTCTGGTGCTGGCCTCGTTCCTGCCCTCGCAGCGCCCGTCCACCGCTCCGGTCCTGCTGGCGAGCAGCGCGGCCGACGCCGCCGCCCGGGAGGTCGGCGAGCCGCTGCCCGCCGTGCCGCACCCGTTCGACGGCCCGCCCGCCTTCCGCGGCCGGGTCCGGGAGGCGGACGGCACCCCGGTCGCCGGGGCCAATGTGACCCTGATCGACCGGCACGGCCGGCAGGCCGGGCTCACCACCACGGACGCGGAGGGCCGCTACGCACTGGCCGCCCCGGGCAGCGGCAGCTTCGTGCTGGCCGGTTCGGCCGCCGGCTACGCGCCGCGGGCCCGGCCCGCCGCGTATCCGGCGGACGGCGGCCCGGCCGAGACCGATCTGGTGCTGACGCTCAGCGCACCGGAGCGTCGAACCGCGGCACGGTCGTGAGGAGTTGAGAGACGTCCGCCCCGGACGGCAGTTCGCGCGGCTCGGCGCCGCGGGCGAACAGCCGGGCGGGGCGGGCGCCCAGGACCCGGGCCCGGCCGCCCTCCACGCGCAGCCAGGAGCCCTCGCGCAGCCCGAGCACGGGCACGTCGTTCTCCTCCAGGAACTCGGTCAGCCGCTCCTCGCGGGTCTCGCCCTTGTGGGTGCTGGCCGGGTCCGGGTCGAGGTAGTGCGGGTTGATCTGGAACGGGACGAGGCCGAGCGTCTCGAAGGAGGGCGGGCACACGATCGGCATGTCGTTGGTGGTGCGCAGGGTGGGCGCCGCCATGTTCGTCCCGGCGCTGGCGCCCATGTACGGCAGTCCGCCGCGCACCGCGTCGGCGACGGCCTCGCACAGTCCGGTGCGGTACAGCGCGCTCAGCAGCCGGAAGGAGTTGCCGCCGCCGATGAACACCGCGTCGCAGGCGGCGAGTCCGTCGACCGGGTCGGCGCCCTCGTGGACGCCGCGCACGCTGATCCCGGCCGGTTCCAGGGCCGCGCGGACGCGTGCGGTGTACCCGTCGTGGTCGGCGAGCGCGTACGGCACGAAGGCGAGCCGGCCGCCGGAGGGCAGGAAGGCGGTCACGGTGTCCAGGGCGTGTTCCAGATAACCGCGGCCGTGCTGGGTGGAGTTGGAGAGCAGCAGCAGATTCATGGGGTCCTCGTCGGTTCGCGCGGGCGGGCGGTGCGGTCGGTACGGGGCGGAGCCGGGCCGTACGGGCGGCGGAGCCGGGGCGTACGGGGGCGGAGTCAGGCCGTACGGGGGCGGCGGGGGCGGGGCTTGGGGCGCTGCGGCGGATGGGTCAGGCGCCGCTCCAGGAGTTCGGCGGCCTGCCGCAGGGCGTCCAGCCGGTTCTCCGGCGCCCCCTGGAACCGTTCCCTGTCGCCGCCCAGGCTGAGGCTTCCGTAGGGCTCGCGGCCCAGGAAGACCGGCACGGCGACGGTCGCGACGCCGGTGTCGTACTCGCCGACGGTCCAGGCGTACCCCTGGGCGCGGATCTTCAGGAACTCCTGCTCCAGCAGGTCCGGGTCGGTGACGGTCCGGTCGGTGAAGCGGGCCATCGGGCGGCCCCGGAAGAGCCGGTGGCGCTGCTCGTCGGGCAGATAGGCGTAGAAGGACTTGCTGGTCGCTCCGGCGTGCGCCGGGTAGAGCTCGCCGACCAGGGGGTAGTAGCGCAGCGGCCCGGTCTCGCCCTCCTCCGCCGCGACGCACCGCATGTGGAAGCTGTCCGGGAGGCAGAACAGCACGGTGTCGCCGGTCACCCGGCGCAGTTCCTCCAGGACCGGTCCGGCCAGCAGCTCCAGTGATCCCGAGCGCTCCCAGAGCCGGCCCAGGCGGAGCACGGCGGGGCCGATGCGGTAGCGGCGGGTGACCGGGTCGGAGACCAGGAAGCCGCGTCCGGCGAGGGTGGCGAGCAGCCGCTGGGCCACCGAGGTGTCCCAGCCGAACTCCTCGGCGACCTCGGTGACGCCCCAGTCGGGCCGGGAGCGCTCGAACGCGAGCAGGACGAGGAGCGCCCGGTCGACGGTCTGGAGGGCGCCGGGGGGCGTCCGCCGGTCCAGATCAAAGTCCGCCATGTCATCTCACCATTCAGACCTGAATTGCAAATAACGGGAAACGGTTGCGTTCAACGCTATCGGATCCCGAATCTGCTCTCAGCACCCCGTCCCGGCTCCCCTCTCCCTGCCGGGCGCCGGACGGGTGCGACGGATGCGCGAGAAAGGCCCCCCATGTTGAAGTACGTGCTGGATGTCGTCGATCTCCTCGACGACCCCCAGGTCAATGGCAAGACGGTCGTCGAGTACCTCGACACGGTGGCGGGGGCCGAGGGCTCGTCCGCGACGGTCACCACGGTCGCCGGTGAGCGCGGTTCGACGGACTTCGTGATGGTCCGCATCCCGGGCTCCCGGGGCCGTACCGCCGGTGGCGACGCCCGGACGCTCGGCGTCGTCGGCCGGCTCGGCGGCATCGGCGCCCGGCCCGAGGTGACCGGCATGGTCTCCGACGCCGACGGCGCCGCCTCGGCGCTCGCCGCCGCGGCCAAGCTCCTCGACATGCGCCGCCGGGGCGACGTCCTGCCCGGCGATGTGATCGTCGCCACCCACATCTGCCCGGACGCCCCGACCGAACCGCACGACCCGGTGCCGTTCATGGGCTCGCCGGTGGACATCGCGACCATGAACCGGCACGAGGTGACCGGCGAGATGGAGGCGGTGCTCTCCATCGACACCACCAAGGGCAACCGCATCATCAACCACAAGGGCCTCGCCCTGTCGCCCACCGTCAAGGAGGGCTGGGTGCTCCGCGTCTCCGAGGCCCTCGGCGAGCTGCTGGCCGTGGTGACGGGTGAGCCCCTGGTCACGTATCCGGTGACCACCCAGGACATCACCCCGTACGGTAATGGGGCACACCACATCAATTCGATCCTTCAGCCCGCCACGGCGACGGCCGCCCCGGTCGTCGGTCTGGCCATCACCTCGGCCGCCGCGGTGCCGGGCTGCGGGACCGGCGCGAGCCACGAGGGCGACATCGCCTCCGCCGCCCGCTACGCCGTCGAGGTCGCCAAGGCCTTCGGCGGCGGCCACCTGGACTTCCACGACGCGGTGGAGTTCGACAACCTCGTCAACCGCTACGGGTCGCTGGCTCACCTGCAGACCTTCGGCCGTACCCCCCAGGAGTCCTGATGGCAGCCGCCCCGCAGGCCGACGCCGCGGTCCCCGCGACCAAGAGCATCGGCAGCGACGACTACGCGCTCTCGCGCGTCCCGCGCGACAAGCGCTTCGGATTCTGGTCGATGCTGCTCCAGTGGCTGGCCCAGTCCGGTTCGATCTCGCAGTTCACCCTGGGCGCCACCATCGGCGTCGGCATGACCTTCGGCGACGCCTTTCTCGCGTTCACGCTGGGCGCGGTGATCCTGGAGGTGGTGATCTTCGCGATCGGTCTGGCCGGGATGCGCGAGGGTCTGGCGACCCCGATGCTGACCCGCTGGGTCGGCTTCGGCCGCAACGGCTCGGCGCTGGTGAGCTTCGTCATCGCGGTCAGCCTGGTCGGCTGGTTCGGCGTCCAGAACAAGATCTTCGGCGACAGCGTCTCGGCGCTGGTCGGCGGGCCGTCCTGGATGTGGTGCGTGCTCGCGGGCATCGCCATCACCGCCCTGGTGATCTTCGGATTCCGGTACATGGCCAACTTCGCGAAGATCGTCACCCCGCTCTTCTTCGCCATGGTCGCCTTCTCCGTGATCCGGACGCTGAACGACCACTCCTTCAGCGACCTGATCCACTCCCCGCCGCCGGGCGACACCATTCCGCTGGCCGTCGCCGCCACCGCCATCGCGGGCGGCTACATGACGGGCGCGATCGTCTCCCCCGAGATGACCCGCTACAACCGCAAGGGCTCGCACGTCTTCCTGCAGAGCGCCTCGTCGATGATCCTCTCCGAGTACATCGTCGGTCTGACCGGTGTGCTCCTGGGCCATCTGGTCAAGAGCAACGAGGTCTCGCACATCGTGCTCTCCACCTCCGGCGCCTTCGGGGTGCTCGTCGTCCTGATGTCCACCGCGAAGATCAACGACTGGAACCTGTACGGCTCCTCGCTGGGCGTCGTCAACTTCTTCCAGGTCGTCTTCGGCAAGCGCGTCCACCGCGGCGCGGTCACCATCGTCCTGGGCATCGCCGGCACCGTGCTGTCCGCCGTCGGGATCATGGGCCACTTCACCGAGTTCCTGACCATCCTCGGTGTGGCCATCCCGCCGATCGGCGGGATCATCGTGGCCGAGTACTGGGTCGTGAAGCGGATGCGCAAGCCGCTGGACGACACCCGCGAGGCCGAGACCCTTCCGGCGTACTCCCCGACCTGGGTCCCGATGTCGATCGCCATCTGGATCGCCGCGTTCTGCGTCGGCAAGTTCTACGACGGCGGCATCCCCGCGCTGAACTCGCTGGCCACCGCCTTCGTCCTGTACAGCGTCCTGGGCCTGCTGGGCTGGATCAAGCCCTACGGCACCTCCGTCCTCGCCGACGAGCAGGACGGCACCGCCCCCGCCCCGGCCGCCCGCACCACCACCCCCGTGGGAGCAGCATGAGCACCGCATCCGGCACCGCCCTGGTCCCGGCCTCCGACGAGGCCCAGGCGGAGGTCGTCGACCTCTGCGCCGAGCTGATCAGGTTCGACACCTCCAACCCGACGAGCGACGAGCGCGCGAGCGCCGAGTGGGTGGTGGGCCGCCTCGCCGAGGTCGGCATCGCCTCCGAACTGATCGAGTCGGCCCCCGGCCGGGCCAGCGTCATCGCCCGGATCGCCGGCCGCGACCCGGAACGCGGCGCCCTGCTGGTCCACGGCCATCTGGACGTGGTCCCCGCCGACGCCTCCGAGTGGCAGGTCCCGCCGTTCTCCGGCGAGATCCGCGACGGCTACCTCTGGGGCCGGGGCGCGATCGACATGAAGGACACGGTGGCCGTGATGCTGGCCACCGCGCGGCACCTCGCCCGCACCGGTACGCAGCCCTCGCGCGATCTGGTCCTGGCCTTCCTCGCGGACGAGGAGGCGGGCGGGAAGTTCGGCGCGCACTGGCTCGTGGAGCACCGCCCGGAGCTGTTCGCCGGGGTCACCGAGGCGATCGGCGAGGGCGGCGGTTTCTCCTTCGCCCTGGACGACAGCCGGCGCCTCTACCCGATCGAGAACGCCCAGCGCGGCATGGCCTGGATGGAGCTGACCGCCACCGGCCGGGCCGGCCACGGCTCCTCCCCCAACGACGAGAACGCGGTCACCGACCTCGCCGAGTCGCTGACCCGGATCGGCCGCGAGACCTTCCCGATCCGGCTGATCGAGCCGGTCCGCGCACTGCTGGAGGAGGCCGCCCGGCTCTACGGCGTCGACTTCGACGAGGACGACATCGAGGGCAGCCTCGCGAAGCTCGGCCCGGTCGCCGACTTCATGCAGGTGGTGCTCCGCAACTCCGCGAACCCCACCATGTTCAACGCCGGCTACCAGACCAACGTGATCCCCGGGAAGGCCACCGCCCGCGTCGACGGCCGCTTCCTGCCCGGCCACGAGCAGGAGCTGATCGACACGATCGACCGGCTGCTGCTGCCCTCGGTCACCCGTGAGTGGGTCAACCACGACATCGCGATGGAGACCACGTTCGACGGCCCGCTCGTCGACGCCATGTGCGAGGCGGTGCGCGCCGAGGACCCGGACGGCCACCCGGTGCCGTACTGCAACCCGGGCGGCACGGACGCCAAGGCCTTCACCCACCTCGGCATCCGCTGCTTCGGCTTCAAGGGCCTGAAGCTGCCGCACGACCTGGACTACGGCCGGCTCTTCCACGGCGTGGACGAGCGCGTCCCGCTGGAGGGACTGCGCTTCGGCGTCCGCGTCATGACCCGACTCTGGCAGAGCTGCTGAGACACCCGTCTCGGCTCTGCCGGGGGCCCGCCCCGACCCGGGCTCACCCCTCCGTACGCCCCCGCCGGTTTTTCCGGCGGGGGCGTACGGCACGATGGCGCCGTCGCACCGCCCGTCCCGTACCCCGCCCCACCAGGAGGAACCCCGTGGCCGCCGAGCCCCAGCCGGAGATTCTCGCCGCCTTCCAGGCCGCCAAGGGCTTCATGCCGGTGGGCGAGGGGCTGGCGCTGTACGCGGCCGCCGCCGAGGCCGCCGCGCTCGGACTGCCGCTGCTGGAGGTGGGCACCTACTGCGGGCGCTCCACCATCCTGCTCGCCGACGCCGCGCGGGCGGCCGGGGTGACGGCCCTCACCGTCGACCACCACCGGGGCAGCGAGGAGCAGCAGCCGGGCTGGGAGTACCACGACCCGACGGTGGTGGACCCCGAGGTGGGCCGGATGGACACCCTGCCGACGTTCCGCCGCACCCTGCACGCGGCCGGTCTGGAGGAGCACGTGGTGGCGCTGGTGGGCCGCTCCCCGCAGGTCGCGGCGGTCTGGGGCGGCCGGCTCGGCCTGGTCTTCATCGACGGCGGCCACACCGACGAGCACGCGAGCGGCGACTACGAGGGCTGGGCCCCGCACGTCGCCGAGGGCGGGCTCCTGGTGATCCACGACGTCTTCCCCGATCCGGCGCACGGCGGCCAGGCCCCGTACCGGATCTATCTGCGCGCCCTGGAGTCCGGCGCGTTCACCGAGATCTCCGTCACGGACTCGCTGCGGGTGCTGCGGCGCACCGGTCCGGGCATCTGACCCCCGGACCCGCTCCCCACGGCCCGGTCCCCGGCAACCGCTCCCCCGGACAGCGCGCGGGCTCCCGGATAGCATCGCCGGGTGTTCCACGACGAGAGTGTTCCCCCCACGCCCCGCCGCCGTCCGTCGCTGACCGCCGTCGCGGCGGTGGCGGTGCTGGGGGTGGGCCTGACCGGGTGCGGCGGCGACGGGGGCGGGCTCGTGGGGGCCGGGGCCGGCAAGGGCGGTGACGCGGTCCCGTCGTCGGCGGCCCCGTCCGCACCGGCCTCCCCGTCCCCGTCGCCGTCACGCACCGGTCCGTCGCCGTCGCCCTCGAAGAAGTCCGCCGCGTCCCCGTCGAAGGCGCCCTCGGGCCCGCTGTCCGGCCGGACGGTGGTCATCGACCCGGGGCACAACCCGGACAACCGGCTGCACACCGCGGAGATCAACCGCCAGGTGGACATCGGCACCACGCACAAGGAGTGCGACACCACCGGAACCGCCACCAACTCCGGTTACGCGGAGGCCTCGTTCACCCTGGACGTCTCGCGCCGGCTGCGGACGCTGCTGCGGGCGCAGGGCGCGACAGTGGTCCTGACGCACGACGGGGACCGGCCGTACGGGCCGTGCGTCGACGAGCGGGCGCGGATCGGGAACCGCGCGAAGGCCGACGCCGTCGTCTCGGTGCACGCCGACGGGTCCGCCGCGGGGAACCGGGGCTTCCATGTGATTCTTCCCGCATCGGTGCGCGGCGGTGGCGCGGACACCTCGAAGATCACCGGCCCCTCGCGCGATCTCGGCACCCGTATTGCGGGACTTTTCGTCCGCGCTACCGGAAGCTCTCCTTCCAATTACATCGGCGGCGGCACGGGGCTGGACACCCGTGGGGATCTGGGCGGACTGAATCTGTCGACCGTCCCCAAAGTCTTCATCGAATGCGGCAATATGCGTGATCCGAAGGACGCCGCCCTGCTCACCAGCGCGGGGTGGCGCCAGAAGGCGGCCCAGGGCATCGCGGACGGCATCAGCAGCTACCTGAACGGGTAGAACGGCCTCACCCGCGAGGTGGTTCCGCGAGGAATTCGGGGGGATCCCCGTCGATGATCCGCGCAGGGACCCAACCCGTCCGGGCAGACGATAGATTCATCCGTACGATGGGGAGCCGTTCCCGAGCTTCGCGCCGTGCGCCGTACCGGTGGCAGCGACGACCGCCCCGACGAGACGACCGACTAAGGACCTACACGTGAATATCCGCTCCCTCACACGAGGCGATGGCGTAGTGATCGGAGCAGCGGTGGTGCTGTTCATCGCCTCGTTCCTCGACTACTTCGACTACGGAAACTCCAACATCGACGGCCCCAACTCCTGGGACTCCCTGGGCAACGGCATCGGTGTCTACATGGTGGGCGTGATCGGCGCCGCGCTGATCGTGCTCTCCCGTTCGCAGCCGCAGCGCAAGGTCGCCGGTCTCGACCTCGGCGCGTTCGGTGTCGCCGCCACGGTGTTCACCGCCTGGAACATGTTCTGGACGATCATCGACCTCGGTCAGATCGACGCCGGCGCGGGCCTGATCCTCGGCCTGATCGCCGCGCTGGTCCTGGCCGGTGCCGCGGTGGCCTCGCCGCTGGTCCCCGCGCTGAAGGCGCCGCTGTCCTCGGGCCCGAAGCCGCAGGCCGTACAGCCGCCGTACGGCGGTCAGCCGCAGCCGGGCCAGGGGTACGGCTACCCGGGCGCCCAGCAGCAGCCCTACGGCGGTCAGCCGCAGGCCCCGTCCTACGGCGGCCAGCCGCAGCCGGGCCAGCCCGACCCGCAGCACGCTCCGGCCCAGCAGGCCGCGCCCGCCGGGGACTTCACCCCGTTCTGGTTCGCGGTGCCGGTGGCCCGTCCGCTCTTCGGTGAGGACGGTTCGCCGTCGCCGATCGCCGAACTGGCGCCGGGCACCTGGTACCTCGCGGTCGACCAGCAGGGTCCGAACCTGATCGCCCAGACGCAGGACGGCCGCCGGGGTGTGCTCCAGGACACCTCGGGCATCCAGCGCGGCTGACGCCGGGCGCGCGTCCCACCGACAGCGGCCCCCCGCCCCTTCCGGGCGGGGGGCCGCTGTCGTACGCTCCGCACACACCCTCATCTGATACACCGTCAGAAACCTTGGGAGGCGGCGGAATGCGGCTCGGACTCGCTCTCGGATACTGGGGCCGCGGCCCGAACCCCGCCCATCTGGACCTGGCCCGCGAGGCCGAGGAGCTGGGCTACGCCTCCGTATGGACGGCCGAGGCCTGGGGCTCGGACGCCTTCACCCCGCTGACCTGGATCGCCGCCCACACCTCCCGGATCCGGCTGGGCACCGCGATCGCGCAGATGGCGGCCCGCACCCCGACCGCCACCGCGATGCACGCGCTCACCCTCGACCACCTCTCCGGCGGCCGGATGATGCTGGGCCTCGGACTCTCCGGCCCCCAGGTCGTGGAGGGCTGGTACGGCCGCCCCTTCCCCCGCAGCCCCCTCACCGCGACCCGCGAGTACGTGGACGTGGTCCGCCAGGTCCTGCGCCGCGAGGCCCCGGTGACCCTGGACGGCCGCTTCCACACCCACCCGTACACCGGCCCCGACGCCACCGGCCTCGGCAAACCCCTGAAGCCCATCACCCACCCCCTGCGCGCCGGTCTCCCCCTGCTCCTGGGCGCCGAGGGCCCCAAGAACATCGCCCAGACCACCCGCATCGCCGACGGCTGGCTCCCCCTGTACTGGTCCCCGACCCGCACCGACGTCTACGAGGCCTCGCTCACCGGACTCCCCGAGGACTTCATGATCGCCCCCATGGTCCGGGCCCACGTCTGCGACGACGTCGCCGAGGGCCTGCTGCCGGTGAAGGCGATGCTCGGCTTCTACATCGGCGGCATGGGCGCCGCCGCCCGCAACTTCCACGCCGACCTGATGGCCCGCATGGGCTACGAGGACGAGGCCCGGCGCATCCAGAAGCTCTTCCTGGAGGGCCGCAAACAGGAGGCGGTCCTGGCCGTCCCGGACGCGTTCGCCGACGAGATCTCCCTCGTCGGCCCGCGCGACCGCATCGCGGAGCGACTGACCGCCTGGCGCTCCGGCCCGGTCACCGACCTCCTGGTCACGGCCCCGGACCCGCACACGCTCCGGGTGCTGGCGGAGCTCAACGCGTAACGTTCGGCGACACGTCCCACGGGCCCGACCGGCTCACCGCGTCCACTCCAGCACCCGGTCCGCCGACCACGTCGTGACCACACGCTCCGCCGGAACCCCGCACTCCTCCGCACGGGCGCACCCGTAGACCTGCCAGTCGAGTTGCCCGGGGGCGTGGGCGTCGGTGTCGATCGCGAAGAGGCATCCGGCGGCGACCGCCTCGCGCAGCAACCGCCGGGGCGGGTCCAGCCGTTCGGGCCGGCTGTTGATCTCCACGGCGGTGCCCGACTCCGCGCAGGCGGCGAAGACCGCGTCCGCGTCGAACCGGGATTCCGGGCGGCCCCGGCCGCTGACCAGGCGCCCGGTGCAGTGGCCGAGGACGTCGGCCCGGGGATGGCGTACGGCGGCGAGGAGCCGACGCGTCATCGGGGCGGGATCCATCCGCAGCTTGGAGTGGACCGACACCACCACGAGGTCGAGCCGTTCCAGCAACTCGTCCTCCTGATCGAGGCTGCCGTCCGGGTTGATGTCGCACTCGATGCCGGTGAGCAGCCGGAACGGCGCCCAGCGGGCGTTGAGTTCGGCCACCTCGTCGAGCTGCCGCCGCAGCCGCTCGGGCGACAGCCCCCGTGCGACCTTCAGCCGGGGCGAGTGGTCGGTGAGCACCGCCCAGTCGTGCCCCAACGCGGCGGCGGCCCGCCCCATCTCCTCGATCGTGCTGCCCCCGTCCGACCAGTCGGAGTGCAGATGGCAGTCCCCGCGCAACGCCGCGCGCAGTTCTTCGCCGCCCTCGGCGAGTGGCCCGCTGTACGCGGGATCGTCCTCCAGGTCCGCCAGATAGCCGGGGACCTCTCCGGCCACCGCCTCCCGCACGACCTGCGCGGTACGGGGCCCGATCCCCTTCACCCGCTGCAGCGACCCGTCCACGACCCGCCGCACCGCTTCCCCGTCCCCCATCGCGGCAACGGTCCGGGCGGCCGTCCGGAACGCCTGCACGCGATACGTATCCGCCCGCCCCCGCTCCAGCAGAAACGCAACGCGCTCCAGGGCCTCGACGGGGTCCACGGGCACCTCCTGGACGGGCGGGACGGGCTGCCCGTCCAGCTTGACCCAGGCCGGTGCGGGCCGCACATGGGCGGCGCGGCCGGTCCCGGTCAGCCGAACGAGGACCGCTCCAGCCAGAAGTCCAGGAGCTCCGCGTCGCCCAGGACCTCGACGCGGTCGCTGCCGGGGGCCAGTCGGCGGTTGAAGACGAGCATCAGGTCGGTGAGCGGGCCGCGCAGGGCGACCGTGGCCTTGGCGTGGGCGCGGCGCCAGGTGAAGCCGTCGTCGGTGAGCTCGATGAGCCATTCCGCGTCGGGGACGTCGGTGGCGTGGAGATGGAGGGAGCGGCCGGCGCCGCGGAGTTCGGCGGCCTCCTCGTCGCCCTCGGCCTGGGCGAAGGAGACGATCTGCAGCCATTCGTCGATGGTGTCCGCGGCCAGTTCGGGCGAGACCGCGTACGGCACGTTCGCGGCGAGGGCCGCGTCCGCGAGGTGGACGACGGTCTCCAGTGCCATGCGGCGGGCCCAGAAGCCCGCGCTGGCGTCCCAGGACCAGGACCAGACCTCGGCCCCGGCGCCTGCCTCGCGCAGGGCCGTCGCGGTGCCGGCCGCACCGGCCGCGAGCCAGGCGTCGAGGACGGCGGGGTCGTCGCTCGCGGGCGTGAAGTCGGGGATCTTCTCCTCCGGGAGCTCCTCGGTGGCCCGGGTGCGGACGATCTCACCCGCCCAGCGGTGGGCGCCGCCCACGTGGACGGCGAGGTCGCGCAGGGTCCACTCGGGGCACGTCGGCACGTGGGCGTCGAGGTCGGCGCCGTTCAGCGTCCGGCGCAGCTCGTCCGTCAGCCGCTCAATCGCGGTGCAGTAGTGCTCATGTGAAAGAAGATCCATTGTCGCACCCTAGTGCGACGGCGGCCCGGCCCACACGTGGTTATCCGCCCAGTTGCGCGGTGGACGGCACCTTGTCCTTCACCTCGGCGCCCGCGCTCCTCCCGGCGTCCTTGACGCTGTTGATGACGCCCTCGAAGAGCCCGATCTCGCCCGCGCCCGCCTCGCCCTTGCGGAGCTTGGTGCCGAGGCCCTTCAGCGATTCGATGGAGGCCGTCAGCGGGGCGACGGCCTTTGACAGGAGCGGATCGCCCTTGGCGTTGTCGGAGGCGGCCTTGAGGCGGTTGTACGCGAAGGCGCCCGCGAGGCCCGCCTTGACCAGGGCGAAGGTCCGCCCGTCGGCGCCCTTCTTGAACCTGCCCGCGCGGTACGGCTTGACGATCCACTGGTACGTGGCGCCGGCCGCGAGCCCCGCGTTGGCGACGAACCGGGTCTTGGCGAACTTCTGCGCCTGGGCCGAGGACGTGCCGGTGGGCGAGACGGTGGTGCTCGCGTCACCGCCGCCGCTGCCGTCGTCGCTCCCGCACGCGGCGGCGCCCGCCAGCAGCGAACAGGTCAGCGCCAGTGCCACGAGGAGGCGGCGGAGCGGCGTGGAACGGGGCACGGCTGGCCTCCCTGGCCGGGGCGTCCGGTGCCGGTCGCGGCACTCCCCGTCAGGCTGGCCGCGGCGCGGCGCCCCCGCCACCCGGGAGCGCCGTCCGGGTTCCCCCCGAGTGCCGCCCGGGTTCCGTCCGCGTATTCGTCCGGGGTTTCGTCCGGCCGGACCGGGCAACCCGGAACACATGTCCTACAGACGAGGCAACGGAAGCGGCACCGCGGCACGCGTCATCGTCGCGGTCGCCGACGTCATGGCGTTCATCATCGGCCTGTGGATCCTGATGTACCTGCTCGACGCCAACCGGGGCAACGAACTGGTGGAGTTCGTGCGGCACAGCGCCCGGTGGCTGGCGGGCTGGTCGTACGACCTGTTCACCTTCGACGCGGCCTGGGCCCGGGTGGTCTGCGGATACGGACTGGCCGCCGTCGTGTACCTGTTCATCGGTCACGCGGTGGCCGGCCGCATCCGGCGCTGAGGGCGGCCGGTCCTCAGCCTCCACAGCAGTCCGCCTCCAGGCCCCTCGGCAGCCGTTCGCCGCCGAAGACCGCCGTGGTCGCCTCGTCCCCGCCGAGCGCGGCCACGGCCAGCAGCAGGGCGCCCGCCGTCCAGGAGGTCTGCTCCTCGGGCCAGAACGCGCGGTTGCCCTCGAAGACGTAGCCCGTCCAGTAGAGGCCGCCCTCGTGGCGCAGGTGCTGGATGGCCTGGAGGATGTCCAGGGCCCGGTCGGACTCGCCGATCGCCCAGAGGGCCAGGGCCAGTTCGCAGCTCTCGCCGCCGGTGACCCAGGGGTTGGGGAGCACACAGCGCACCCCGAGGCCGGGGACGACGAAGCGGTCCCAGCCCTCCTCGATGCGGCGGGCGGCCCGGGGGCCGGTGACGGCGCCGCCGAGGACCGGGTAGTACCAGTCCATCGAGTAGCGGCTCTTGTCGAGGAAGCGCTCGGGGTGGCTGCGGATGGCGTGGCCGAGCTGCCCGGTGGCCAGTTCCCAGTCGGGCTGGGGCTCCTCGCGGCGTTCGGCGAGGGCCAGCGCGCAGCGCAGGGCCTGGTAGACCGAGGAGGAGCCGGTGAGCAGGGCGTCGGTCACCGGGGTGCCGTCGTCCTCGCGCTTCCAGCCGATCTGGCCGCCGGGCTGCTGGAGGCGCAGGACGAACTCGACGGCGGCGTAGACCGTCGGCCACATGCGGTCGACGAAGGCGTCGTCGCCGGTGGCGAGGTAGTGGTGCCAGACGCCGACGGCGACGTACGCGCAGAAGTTGGTCTCCCGGGCCCGGTCGGTGGGGCGCCCGGGGTCCCCGTCGTGGTAGGCGGCGTACCAGGAGCCGTCCTCGTTCTGGTGGCGGGCGAGCCAGGCGTAGGCGCGTTCGGCGGCGGCGTGCTCGCCGGCCGCGTCCAGGGCCATGGCGGCCTCGGTGTGGTCCCACGGGTCGAGGTGGTGGCCGCGGAACCACGGCAGGGCGCCGTCCTCGCGCTGCACGGCCAGCAGGGCGGCGACGGTCTCGGCGGCCTGCGCGGCGGTGAGGACCCCGGGCAGGACGAGGTGTTCGGTCCGCTCGGGAAGACTCACGCCTCGGCCTCGGCGGCCGCCGCGGGCAGGTGGGGCTTGGTCGCGTAGGCCACGAAGCTCTTGCCGACGACCGGGTTGAGCAGCTGCTCGGTGATCCGGGTCAGGGCGGGCTTCTTCATGATGTCCCAGACGAGGAGCTTGTGGTACGCCTTCACCGGCAGCGCCTGGTCGTTGTCCACGCCGAAGGCGCACTTCAGCCACCAGTACGGGGCGTGCAGGGCGTGGGCGTGGTGGGTGCCGTACGGCTTGAGCCCGGCCTCGCGCATTTTGCCGAGCAGTTCGTCGGCCTTGTAGATGCGGATGTGGCCGCCCTCGACCTCGTGGTACGCGTCGGAGAGCGTCCAGCAGACCTTCTCGGGGCCGTAGCGCGGCACGGTGACGGCGATCCGGCCGCCGGGCCGCAGCACCCGGACCATTTCGGCGAGGACGCCCTTGTCGTCGGGGATGTGCTCCATGACCTCGGAGATGATCACGACGTCGAAGGAGGCGTCGGGGAAGGGAAGGTTGAGCGCGTCGCCCTCCATCGCGGTGGCGGTGGCGCCCTCGGGGGCCTCGCCGGCCTCCTTCATCGCGGCGAACCACTTCGCGACCTCGCGGATCTCCTCGCCGTTCCGGTCGAGCGCCACCACCTGGGCGCCGCGCCGGTAGCACTCGAAGGCGTGGCGTCCGGCGCCGCAGCCCAGGTCGAGCACTCGGTCGCCTGCGGCGAGCGGGAAGCGGGTGAAGTCCACGGTCAGCACGAATGCCTGCTTTCGCGGTCGAGGGGGTTCGAGTCGGGGTGGGGTACGGGTCAGGAGGCCCGGACGGGCCCTGGCGGGCGCGGCGGGGTCACCGCCGGCCGCCGGGGCCGGTGGCGGCGCGGGCGGCGATCGCCTCGCGGTAGAGCGCGGCGGTACCGATCGCCGCCTGCTTCCAGGTGAACCGGGCGAGGACCCGTTCACGGCCGGCCGCCCCGAGCCGGGTGCGCAGCTCCGGGTCGGCGAGGAGTCGGCCGAGCGCGTCGGCGAGGGCGCCGGGGTCGGCGGGCGGCACGGCCAGACAGGTCTCGCCGTCGGGCCCCGCGACCTCGGGGATCGCGCCTCCGGTGGTGGCGACGAGCGGGGTGCCGGTGGCCATGGCCTCGGCGGCGGGCAGCGAGAAGCCCTCGTACAGGGAGGGGACGCAGGCGATCTGGGCGCCGCGGACCAGGTCGACGAGTTCGGTGTCGCTGATGCCCTTGACGAACTCCACGGCGTCGGCGAGCCCGTGGCGTTCGATGGCGCGGGCGACGGGCCCGTCCTCGGCGCGGCGGCCGACGACCACGAGATGGGCGGCCGGGTGGCTGGTGCGCAGTTTGGCGAGGGCGTCGACGAGGTGGACCAGGCCCTTGAGCGGGACATCGGCGCTGGAGGTGGTGACGATGCGGCCGGGGACCTCGGGGACGGCGGGGTCGGGCGACCAGAGGTCGGTGTCGGCGCCGATGTGGACGACCCGGACACGTCGGGCGTCGACGCCGAGGTGGTCGACGATCTCCTGCTTGGAGGAGCCGGAGACGGTGAGCACGGACGGCAGCCGGCGGGCGACGCGCTTCTGCATGCGGGTGAAGGCGTACCAGCGGCGTACGGAGGCGCGGCGGCGGCGGTTCGGGGCGGCGTCCAGGTCGAGCCGGCGGTCCACGGTGATGGGGTGGTGGATCGTGGTGACGAGGGGGGCGCCGAGGTCGGCGAGGAGCCCGTAGCCCAGCGTCTGGTTGTCGTGGACCACGTCGAACTCGCCGCGCCGGGCGGCGAGATGACGGCGGGCGCGGAGCGAGAAGGTGAGGGGCTCGGGGAAGCCGCCGGTCCACATGGTGGCGACCTCGGTGGCGTCGATCCAGTCCCGGTACTCCCCGCGCTTCGGAGTGCGGAAGGGGTCGGGCTGGCGGTAGAGGTCCAGGCTCGGCAGTTCGGTGAGCGGGACGCCCTCGTCGAGGACCGGGTAGGGCTGGGCGCCGATCACCTCGACGCTGTGGCCGAGCCGGGCCAGTTCGCGGGAGAGGTGGCGGACGTAGACGCCCTGGCCGCCGCAGAAGGGGTTGCCCTTGTAGCTGAGGAGGGCGATGCGCAGGGGCCGGTCACCGCCGGCGTCGGCGGCGTGCGTGGCGGCGCCCGCGCGGGGGCCCGACTCTATGGCCTCTGCGGTCACACTCGGCCCCCTTCTCGCTGGCGTGTTCGCCGGAGCGTAACCGCTCGCGCTAATCTAGAACAAGTTACAGTCCGACGGCGAACGAAGGGCGGCACCGGAGCGGATCGTTTAACGGGCTACGAATCTACCGGCAAGTAGCAACGGTGCAACGGCCGGATCAGGTGATTCGCGCCACGGCACACACCCTGGCATGCTGTGCGCCGCCGCACCGGCCGCCGGGCCCCGCGGCCGCGGGGAGAAGCACGGGGATGGAAGACATGACAGCGGAAGCCAGACCGGCATCGCCGCCCCTGACGGAACGCCAGGAGGCCCGCCGCCGCCGCATCCTGCACGCCAGCGCCCAGCTCGCCAGCCGGGGCGGCTTCGAGGCCGTCCAGATGCGTGAGGTCGCGGAGGCCGCCGGGGTCGCCCTGGGCACCCTCTACCGCTACTTCCCGTCCAAGGTCCACCTCCTGGTCGCCACCATGCAGGACCAGCTCCAGCACATGCACGGCACGCTGCGCAAACGGCCCCCGACCGGCGACAACGCGGCGGACCGGGTCGCCGACACCCTCATGCGGGCCTTCCGCGCGATGCAGCGCGAACCGCATCTGGCGGACGCCATGGTGCGCGCCCTGACCTTCGCGGACCGCAGCGTCAGCCCCGAGGTGGACACCGTCTCCCGGCTGACCACGGCGATCATCCTGGACGCCATGGGGCTGGACCGGCCGACGCCGGAGCAGCTCTCGGCCGTCCGGGTGATCGAGCACACCTGGCACTCGGCGCTGATCACCTGGCTCTCCGGCCGGGCCTCCATCGCCCAGGTGAAGATCGACATCGAGACGGTCTGCCGACTGATCGATCTGACCGCCCCCGATCCGGCCGGCTGATCCCCCCGGGCGCCGCCCATGTGCGGCGCCCACACGTGGCGGGGGCCAGGTGGGGTGCCCTGCACCATATCGACGACGGCGCGGTGTTCATACGGTTCGGCGACATCACAGGAACACGCCGAGGAGCCGGTCACCATGCGCCGCACAGCCAGCAGATCCCGCAGACCCCGCACGGGCCTCCGTACCGTCGCCGTCCTGGCCGCAGCCGGACTGCTGCTGACCGGCTGCACCGCCGCCGGCAAGGCGGGCGACTCCGGCTCGGGGAAGTCCGCCGACGACGCCGCCGTCAAGGTCGGTCTGGTCTACTCCCGCACCGGGCTCCTCGCGGACTACGGCAAGCAGTACCGCGACGGCTTCATGGCGGGCCTGGACTACGCGACCAAGGGCACCGGCAAGGCCGCCGGCCACCGCATCGAGGTCACCGAGCAGGACGACGCGGGCGACCCGGGCAAGGCCGTCGCCGCCGCCAAGAACCTGATCGGCAAGGGCTACAAGGTGCTGGCCGGCACCACCGACTCCGGCGTCGCCCTCCAGATGGCCCCGCTCGCCGCGCAGAACAAGGTCCTCTACGTCAGCGGCCCGGCGGCCACCGACGCGGTGACCGGCATCAACGACTACACCTTCCGCTCGGGCCGCCAGTCCTACCAGGACATCCTGACGGCCGGGACGATGCTGGGCGACGCCACGGGCAAGAAGGTCACCGTGCTCGCCCAGGACTCCACCTTCGGCCAGGCCAACGTGGCCGCCGTCAAGGCGGTGCTCGGCGCCAAGGGCGCGAAGGTCGGCTCGGTGCTCGCCCCTCCCAGCGCCACGGACCTCACCCCCTTCGCCCGCCAGGTCAAGGCGGGCGGCCCCGACCTCGTCTTCGTCGCCTGGGCCGGCTCCACCGCCCCCGCGCTGTGGACCGCGCTGGACCAGCAGGGCGTGCTGGGCGGCGGCAAGGTCGTCACCGGTCTCGCGGGCACCGCCTCCTACCCGGTGTTCGGGGCGGCGGGCTCCAAGGTGTCGTTCCTGGCGCACTACTTCCCGGGCGCCGGCGGCGGCAACCCGGTGGAGAAGGCCATGCTCGACGCGGTGACGAAGGCGGGCGGCACCCCCGACCTGTTCACCCCGGACGGCTTCACCGCCGCGCAGATGATCGTCCACGCCGTCGAGGCGGGCGCCACCGACCCGGCCGCGATGGTCAAGGCCCTGGAGGGCTGGAGCTTCGACGGGGCCAAGGGGAGGACGCAGGTACGGGCCGAGGACCACGCCCTGCTCCAGCCGATGTTCACGGCCCGGCTGACCGGCAAGGGCGCCGCCCTCGAGCCGGAGCTGGTGAAGACGGAGCCGATGGAGACCGTCACCCCGCCCGTGAAGCCCTCGGCGGGCTGACCGGTGACCGCACCGCACGCACCGGACCACCGGGACGGTCCGGCGACGGCCGCCGCCCCGGTACTCCGGCTGAACGGAATCGGCTGGAGCGTCGGCGGCGCCACCATCGTCCAGGACGTCTCCTTCGAGGTCCGCGAGGGCGAGTTCCTCGCCTTCATCGGCCCCAACGGGGCGGGCAAGACCTCGCTGTTCAACCTGATCAGCGGGGTCACCCTGCCCACCGCCGGGACCCTCGCCCTGGACGGCGCGGACCTCACGGACCGGCCCGCGCACGAACGCGCCCGCCGCGGCCTCGGCCGCACCTTCCAGACCTCCAGCCTCTGGCCCGCGATGTCGGTCGCCGACCACGTCCGGCTGGCCGCGCAGGCCGCCCGGGGCGGCTCGTACCGCGTCTGGCGGCGGGCCCAACGCTTCACCGCCGAGGTCGACGGCGTCCTGGAACGCACCGGGCTGGCCCACCGCGCCGCCGCGACCGCCGCCGCACTCTCGCACGGCGAGAAGCGGAAGCTGGAGCTGGCCGTGCTGCTGGTGGGCGAGCCCCGGCTGATGCTGCTCGACGAGCCGATGGCCGGGGTGAGCGCCGAGGAGGTCCCCGCGCTCACCGAACTGATCCGCACCCTGCACCGGGACGAGGGACGCACGGTCCTGATGGTCGAACACCACATGGACGTCCTGCTCGGTCTCGCCGACCGGCTCGCCGTGATGCACCACGGGCGGCTGCTCGCCCTGGACACCCCGGAGGCGGTCACCGCCGACGCGACCGTGCAGCAGGCCTACCTCGGGGAGGGGCTGTGACGGAACACCCCCTGCTGGACGTGCGGGACCTGCGGGTCCTCATCGGCGGCCGGCACATCCTGCACGGCGTCGACCTGGACGTCCGCGCCCACGGCGTCACCGCGCTGCTCGGCCGCAACGGCGCCGGGAAGACCACCACCGTCCGGGGCGTCCTCGGCCTCGTCCCGCGCACCGGCAGTATCCGGTTCGACGGCGAGGAGACCGCGGGACTGCCCACGCACGCGCTGGTCCGGCGCGGTATCGGCTACGCCCCCGAGGACCGGGGGATCTTCGCCGGGCTGACCGTGGCGGAGAACCTGCGGCTGGCCGAACGGCGCGGGGCGGGCGAGCCCGACTATCCGCTGGTCCACGAGCTGTTCCCGGAACTCAAGGCACGGGCACGGCAGTTGGCGGGCACGCTGTCGGGCGGCCAGCAGCAGATGGTCGCCATCGGCCGGACCCTGCTCAACACCAACCGGCTGATCATCGCGGACGAGCCCACCAAGGGCCTCGCCCCGAAGGTGGTCACGGAGGTGGCGCAGGTGCTGGAACGGGCCGCCGAGGCGGTTCCGGTGCTGCTCGTGGAGCAGAACCTCGCCGTCGTCCGCCGGCTGGCCCGGCACTGCGTGGTGCTGGCCGACGGCCGGACCGCCCACCGGGGCCCCGCCGACGAGCTGCTCGGCGACGCGGAGGCGGCCCGCCGGCTGCTCGGCGTGGGCCACGGCCCGCTGACACCCACCGCGGAGGCGGATTCCTGATGTCCACGTTCGTCCTGCTCACCATGACCGGACTCGGTCTGGGAGCCCTCTACTTCCTCATCGCGTCCGGACTCTCGCTGATCTTCGGCCTGATGGACGTCCTCAACTTCGCGCACGGGGCGCTGCTCTCCATCGGCGCGTACGGCACCTGGTGGGCCGCCTCCGGGAATCTGCCCGGTGCGGGCCCCGGCGGCGCCGGCTTCGTGCTCGCGGTGCTGTTCGGCACGGCGGTGGGCACCGCCGCCGCCGTACTGCTCGAACTCGCCGTGGTCCGCCCGCTCTACACCCGGCCCCGCGAACAGGTGCTCGCCACCGTCGGGGTGGGGCTCGCCGTCCCCGCGCTGCTGTCGGGCATCTGGGGCTCGGACGCCCGGACCTTCCCCGGTCCGAAGGCGCTGTCCGGCACCTTCGGGCTGCTGGGCGCACAGGTGCCCGTCAACCGGCTGGTGCTGGTGGCGGCGGCCGTCGTGGTCCTGGTGGCGCTGCGGCTCTTCCTCGGCCGGACCCGGCACGGGCTGGTCGTCCGGGCCGGGGTCGAGGACCGGGCCATGGTCACCGCGCTCGGCATCGACGTCCGCAGGGCGTTCACCCTGGTCTTCGCGATCGGGGGGTGCGCGGCGGCCCTCGGCGGGGCGCTGGGCGGGCTGTACTTCGGCTCGGTCGACCCCCGGCAGGGCACCTCGCTGCTGATCTTCGCCTTCGTCGTCGTGGTCACCGGCGGCATGGGGTCGGTGACCGGGGCCGCCGCGGCGTCCGTCGTCATCGGCCTGGTCCAGCAGTTCGCCAACTACTACACCGCGGCGGGGCTCGGCGATCTCGCGGTCGTCGTCCTGCTCGCCGCGCTGCTGCTGATCCGCCCGCGCGGACTGACGGGGAGGCTCGCGTGAGCACCGCCACCGAGACACACGACCGTACCGCCGCCGGGCCCGCGCCGGGTCCTTCGGCCGGCCGCGGGACGCCCCGGATGCTGCGCTGGTGGCCGGCCGCCGTGCTGCTGGTGCTGGCCGTCGCCCCGTTCAGCGCCGTTCCGGTGCCGGGGCTGCTGGACGGCCCGCTCGGCAGCGCGGGCAGCCTCCAGCTGCTGGCCACCTGCCTGCTGTTCGGGGCGCTGGCCACCGGGTACGACCTGCTGCTCGGGCGCACCGGACTGCTCTCGTTCGGCCATGCCCTGTACTTCGCGGCGGGCAGCTACGCCACCAATCTGTTCCTGCTGGACGCGGGGCTGCCGTTCGGGCTCGCCGCGGTGCTCGGTCTCCTCTTCGGGACCGCGCTGGCCGTGGCGCTGGGTTCGGTGAGCCTGCGCGTCACGGGGATCGGTTTCTCCATGGTGACGCTGGCCTTCGCCCAGGCGGGCTCGATCCTGGTGTCCCGCAACCCCGGCGGCGTCACCGGCGGCGAGGAGGGCCGGGCGGCCCCCGCCGATCTGCTGCCGTCCTGGCTCGTCGGCATCGACCACACGGCGAACCTCTACTGGGTCGCCCTCGCCTATCTCGTCCTCACCCTGGGCGTCGTGCACTGGGCGGTCCGCTCCCCCACGGGCCGGGTCTGGGAGGGCATCAAGGAGAACGAGCGCCGGGTGGAGGTGCTGGGGCTGAGGCCGTACGGGTTCAAGCTCGTGGCGTTCGTCCTGGCGGGCTCGCTCGCCGCGCTCGGCGGCATCGTGCATCTGCTGCTGACCGGCGGTTCGACCCCGCAGACGACCACTTCCGACTTCACCCTGTCGCTGCTGGTGATGGTGGTCCTCGGCGGCTCCGGGACCCGCTGGGGGCCGATGGTCGGCGGCATCCTCTACACCTGGGCGGACCACCGGCTCGGCGATCTGGCCGGTTCCGGCGCGGTCGCGGACCTGCCGGCGGTGCTCCGGGTGCCGCTCTCGCAGCCGTTGTTCCTGCTGGGCGTCGTGTTCGTGGCCGTGGTACATCTGCTGCCCGGCGGTCTGGCCCGGCTGCCGTCCAGGCTGCGGGCCGCCCTGCACCGGAAGGAGACCGGAGACCAGTGATTCCGTACGAGGAGACCGAAGTCGCCGTGCGCGGGGGCTCCCTGACCGCGCTGCGGTGGCCCGCCGACCGCCCGGACGCCCCGACCGTGGTGGCACTGCACGGCATCACCGCCAACGCGCTCTCCTGGGCCGCCGTGGCCCGCGCGCTGGCCGGCCGGGTCACCCTGGTCGCCCCGGACCTGCGCGGCCGGGCGGGCAGCGCCCATCTGCCCGGTCCGTACGGCATCGCCGCGCACGCGGACGACGCAGCCGCCCTGGCCGCCTCGCTGTCCCCGGGGCGGGTGGTGCTGGCCGGCCACTCGATGGGGGCGTTCACGGCGGCGCTCGCGGCGGTGCGCCATCCGGACCGCTTCGGCCCGCTGCTGCTGGTCGACGGCGGGGTGGGGTTCCCCGCGCCGACGCATCTGACCCCGGACGAACTGCTGACCGCGGTGATCGGTCCGGCGATGGATCGGCTGTCGATGACCTTTCCGGACCGGGACGCCTACCGGGCGTTCTGGCAGGCGCACCCGGCGTTCGCGGCCGGCTGGTCGCCGGAGGTGGACGCCTACGTCCAGCGCGATCTGACCGGCGAGGAGCCCGAGCTGCGCTCGTCGTGCCGGCTGGAGGCCATCCGCACGGACGGTGTCGGCCTGTTCGACGCGGAGGTCCTCTCGGCGGTCCGGAAGCTGCCCGTCGAGGCGACGCTGCTGTGGGCGGCGCGCGGGCTGATGGACGAGGAGCAGGGCCTGTACGACGAAGGGCGGCTGGCCGCCGCGGAGCTGGGCGGCACCCGGCTGGAGCCCGTCGCGGTCCCGGACGTCAACCACTACACGGTCCTCACGGGCGAGCGGGGCGCCCGTGAGGTCGCGGACCGTCTGGTGGCGTACGCGGGCGTCTGAGCCCCGGACACGACCGGGCGCGGACCGGCCCGGCGGACGATTCCGCCGGGCCGGTCCCGTGTGTGCGTCAGGCGGTGCAGCCGGTGTCCGCGAGCACGAAGTACCCGGCGGGCGACTCCCGGAGGGTGTGGGTGACGAAGACGTTGTAGAGCCCCATGTTCTGGCCGGAGCCGTTGGCGTAGACGTATCCGCCGCTGGTGCGGGCCCGGCCCGCGGCGACATGGGCGTAGTTGGTCGCGGTGTGGCAGGTGGCGGGGGCGGTCCCGCCGGTCGTCGTGGCGGTGGTCCGCGCGGACGCGGTCCCGGCCGCGCCGTCGGCGTCGAGCGCGGTGACGGTGTAGTGGTAGGCGGTGCCGGCGGTGAGACCGGTGTCCGTGTACGTGGTGGCGGTGGGCGAGGCGACCTTCACGCCGTCGCGGTGGACGGCGTACGAGACGGCGCCCTCGACGGCGTTCCAGGACAGGGACACGGTGGTGTCCGTGGTGCCGGTGACGGTCGGCGCGCCGGGCGCCGGGAGCGGGTCGCCGTCGCCGTCCCCGGGGCCGGTTCCGCCGTCCAGGCCCCAGAAGACGCCGGTGTAGTAGGACGAGCAGATCGTGTCGAGGAAGTACGCGGCGGTCGAGCCGCACTGCTGGTCACCGGTGCCCGGGTCGACGGGCAGTCCGTGGCCCATCCCGGCGACGGAGTACAACTGCACGGCCGGCTGCCCGGAGGCGTCGTCGTACTGGGTGCGGGTGGTGCCGCCCGGCAGGGTGTCGGTGGACGAGGGGGTCTGGCCGATGCCCCAGACGTCGGTCCACTGGTCGCGCAGGGCCGTGGCGTTGGCGGGGTAGACCGTGTAGTCGGCGCTGCCCTGCCAGATCGCCACCCGGGGCCAGGGGCCGTGGTAGCCCGGGTAGCCGGCCCTGACCTTGTCGCCCCACTGCGCGGGCGTCAGCTTCTGCGGGCCCGTCTGGCAGCCGGAGGCGGCGGCCTGGCTGGTGGCGCACTGGGCGGGCAGCCCGGAGGCGACGGAACCGCCCGCGAACACGTCCGGGTAGGCGGCCAGCAGATCGGCGGTCATCCCGCCGCCGGCCGAGAGCCCGGTGACGTAGACGCGGCGGGCGTCGGAGCCGTAGGTCTTCTCGGCGTGCTCGACCATCTGCACGACGGACGCGGCCTCGCCCCGGCCCCGGGTGGACTCGGCCGGGTCGAACCAGCCGAAGCAGGACAGCGCGTTGTTGGCGGAGGTGGTCTGCGGGAAGACGACGGCGAAGCCCCAGGCGTCGGCCAGCTCCCGCCAGCCGGAGTTGCTGTAATACGCGTCGGCGGACTGGACGCAGCCGTGCAGGGCGACGACGAGCGGTGCGTTCGCCGGGAGGCCGGCGGGCGTGTAGGCGTACATCTGGAGGTTGCCGGGGTTGGTGCCGAAGCCGGTGACCTGCTGGAGGCCGCCGGCCGCGGCGGCGGGCGGGGCGGCGGCCGTGGTGCTCAGCGTCGCCGCGAGCAGGGCGAGGGCGGCCGCCGACGCGAAGCGGCGGGCGAGACGTCCGGGGAACGATGGGCGCACGAGTGCCTCCCTGGTCGGTGCGTGCGGGGGGAACGGACTGCTGCCGGAACCTATGGGCGGCACGTCCACGCGCCCATGTGCCGGGCGGACACCGGGTGGGGGCGGGTGTGTGCGGCGGGTCCCTTGCGCGGGGCCGGGGCGGTGCGGGGGCGGCGCGGGAGCCGGGCGCACCATGTACGCCGGCACCATGGCGGGCCGGGAGGGTGTGTGCACCGGCGCCGTGTGACGGGGGCCGCCGCGTACCTACGGTGACGGCCATGGAGACTTCCCGCAGACCCGGTCACACCCCCGCCGCCCCCGCCCCCGACGGGACCCCCCGCCCACCCGTGGCCCGTGTGCTCGACGGGCGCACCGCGCTGGTGACGGGGGCGGCGAGCGGGATCGGGCGGGCCTGTGCGCTGGCCCTGGCCGAGGCGGGTGCCCGGGTGCACGTGGTGGACCGGGCGGCCGGGGCCGCCGAGCGGCTGGCGGAGGAGATCGGGGGCACCGCCTGGGTGGTGGACCTGGCCGATCCCTCGGTGGTCGAGACGCTGCCCGCCGACGCGGACGTGGTGGTGAACAACGCGGGGCTCCAGCACGTGGCCCCGGTGCACGCCTTCCCGCCGGACCGCTTCGCGCTGATCCAGCGGGTGATGGTGGAGACCCCGTTCCGCATCTTGCGCCGGACCCTGCCGGGCATGTACGAACGCGGCTGGGGGCGCGTGGTCAACATCTCGTCGGTGCACGGGCTGCGCGCGAGCCCGTACAAATCGGCCTATGTGACGGCCAAGCACGCGTTGGAGGGGCTGAGCAAGGTGGTCGCGCTGGAGGCGGCGGAGCACGGGGTGACGAGCAACTGCGTCTGCCCCGGCTATGTCCGCACCCCGCTGGTCGAGAACCAGATCGCCGACCAGGCGCGGACCCACGGCATCTCCGAGGAGGAGGTGGTGGGGCGGGTGATGCTGGAGCGCAGCGCGGTGAAGAAGCTGATCGAGCCGGCGGACGTCGCCGAGGCCGTCCTGTGGCTGTGCGGTCCGCGCACCGGGCACATCACGGGCACCTCGCTCTCGATGGACGGCGGCTGGACCGCCCACTGACCGGCACGACATCCCCGAGGAACCCCGGACACCATGACCGAACCGCTCCCCTCCGCCGCCGCGCATCTGCGGCGCCTGTTCGACCTGCTGGCCGACGACGCCCCCGCCGAGGAGCTGGGGGCGGTCGTCTCGGGGGCGCGCGAGGACGGGGTGGCCGCCGGTGAACTGGCGGAGGTGGAGCGGGCGACGGCGACGGCGCTGCGGATCCGGGGCGCGCTGCGGCAGCACCGTCGCCGTGAGCTCCAGCTCACCGCGCTCTTCGAGACGGCGGGCGATCTGGCGGCCTCCCGGGAGCTGGACGACGTGCTGAAGGCGATCGTGCGGCGGGCCAGGATGCTGCTGGGCACGGACACCGCGTACCTCACGCTCCCGGACGAGGAGGCCGGGGACACCTACATGCGGGTGACCGACGGATCGGTCTCGGTGCTGTTCCAGCGGCTGCGGCTGGAGCTGGGCGAGGGGCTGGGCGGTCTGGTGGCGCAGACCGCGAGCCCGTACGCGACCCCCGACTACCGCACCGACGACCGCTTCCGCCACACCCGCAACATCAACGCCGGGGTGCTGGACGAGGGGCTGGTCGCCATCCTGGGCGTGCCGCTGCTGCTGGGCTCCAGCCGGGGCGGGACCGGCAAGGTGATCGGGGTGCTCTTCGCGGCGGACCGGGCGCCCCGGGTCTTCGGTCCGGACGAGGTGGCGCTGCTGTGCTCGCTGGCCGCGCACGCCGCGATCGCCATCGACACGGCCCGCGCGCTCGCCGACACCACGGCGGCGCTGGCCGGTCTCGCGGAGGCCAACGCGGAGCTGGCCGAGGCCAATGCCTCGGTGCGGGCGCATTCGGCGGCGATGCGGCGGGCCGAGGAGTCGCACGACCGGCTCACCGATCTGGTGCTGCGCGGCCGGGACGTGAAGGACGTGGCGACGGCCGTCGCCGGGCTGCTGGACTCCCCGCTGACCATCCACGATCCGGCGGGCCGGCCGCTGGCCGCGGTGCGCCCGGACGGGACGGACTTCGCGGCCGACAGCATGGACGCCGGCTGGCTGGCGGAGGCGGCCGAGGAGTCGCGTACGGGGGCGCGGGCCGTGCACCGCGACGGGCGGGTGGTCTGCGCGGTGCTGGCCGGGCAGGAGCTGCTGGCCGGTCTGGTGCTGCACCGGGGGCGGCGGCTGGACGACTCCGACCGGCGGCTGTTCGAGCGCTCGGCGGTGGTCACGGGGCTGCTGTTGCTGCTGCGGCGGACGGTGGCCGAGACGGAGAACCGGATCCGGGGCGAGCTGATCGCGGACCTCCTGAGCGATCCGGACCGCGATCCGTCGGGGCTGGCCGAGCGGGGGCGGCGCCTGGGCATCGATCTGGACCGCCCGCATCTGCTGCTGGTGGCGGAGGCCGGGGCGCGGGAGCGGCTGGCTCCGGCGGCCCTGCGCTATCTCTTCGGGTCCGACATCCGGGGCGTGAGCGCCGAGCACGCCGGGACGGTGGTGCTGCTGATCGAGGGCGGGGCGGCGGCCGCGGGCCCGGCGGCCCGTGCGGCGGCGGCGCAGCTCGGCCAGCTGACGCAGGGACCGGTGACCGTGGCGGCGGCGGGTCCGGCGCGCGGCGCCCGGGAGCTGGCCGCGGCGTACGGGGAGGCGGCGCGCTGTCTGCGGGCGATGCGGGTGCTGGGGCGGACCGGCGAGGGCGCCTGTGTGGACGAGCTGGGCTTCCTGGGTGTGGTGCTGGGCAACGGGCAGGACGTGGCCGGTTTCGTGGCGGCGACGCTGGGTCCGCTGCTGGAGTACGACGCGCAGCGCGGCACGCATCTGGTGCGGACCCTGGGCGCGTACTTCGGCGCGGGCGGCAGTCTGATCCGGGCCAAGGACGAACTGCATGTGCATGTGAACACGGTGGTCCAGCGGCTGGACCGGATCCAGGTGCTGCTGGGCCGCGACTGGAACGAGCCGGACCGGGCGCTGGAGCTCCAGCTCGCGCTGCGGCTGCACCTGCTGTCGGGGGCCCGGCCGTGAACCGCGCGGCACGGCCTGGGGCGTGTCCGAGGGTCCCGCCTGCTCGGCGACGGGCGGACGGCGCCGCTTTCCGGACACGCCCTAGAATCCGCTCGGACCAGACGGTGGTGGACGACGGGGGCGGGGCCGGATGGAACTCCGGGACATCGAGATCTTCCTGACGGTCGCCCGGGAGCTGCATTTCGGCCGCAGCGCCGAGCGGCTGCACGTGAGCACGGCCCGGGTGAGTCAGGCGATCAAGAAGCAGGAACGGCTCATCGGCGCCCGGCTGTTCGAGCGCACCAGCCGGCAGGTGCGGCTCACCCCGGTCGGCGAGCTGTTGCAGCGGCGGCTGCGTCCGGCGTACGAGGGGATCCAGGACGCGGTCACGGAGGCGACGGCCTTCGCCCGGGTGTCGGTGGGAACGCTGACGCTGGGGGTCATGGGGGCGCAGACGCATGAGCTGGTGCCCGCGCTGAACCGGTTCCGCGCCCGGTATCCCTCGGCCGAACTCCGGTTCCGCGAGGTCTTCTTCAGCGATCCGTTCACCGCGCTGCGGGCGGGCGAGGTCGATGTGGTGACCACCTGGCTCCCGGTGCGCGAACCGGATCTGACGGTGGGGGCGCTGCTGCGCGAGGAGCCGCTCCGGCTGATGGTGTCCGCCCACCATCCGCTGGCCGGGCGGGAGTCGGTGAGCCTGGAGGTGCTGGCCGAGTACCCGGTGCCGCGCGTCGGCAACAGCGTTCCGGCGTACTGGGAGGCGGCGGTGCTGCCCGAGCGCACCCCGTCCGGGCGCCCGGTGCCCAGGGGCCCGGAGGTGACCACGTTCTACGAGGTGCTGGCGCTGGTGGCGACGGGCGAGGCGGTCTGCACGGTCCCGGACGAGGGGCGGCGCTACCACGCCCTCGACGGCATCGTCTATCTGCCGGTGCACGACGCCCCGCCGGTCCAGTGGGGCCTGGTCTGGCGGACGGACCGGGTGCCGCCGCTGGCCCGTGCGCTGGCCGGGGCGGCCGAGGAGCAGCGGGAGGCGGAGGCGGCCGGGACCGCGTGAACGCCGGCCCGGCCGCCGTCCGTCAGTCCTCGGGCGGGAAGACCACCTCGCCGGAGTCGGCCAGGGTGAGGGTGATCGCCTCGACCGGGCAGCCCTCGGCTGCGGCGAGGACCCGTTCGTTGGCGTCGGTCTCGGGATCGACGGGGTGCGACTGGCGCGCGGTGTCCAGCCGGAAGCCGTCCGGGGCGTGGTTGACGCACATGCCGGAGCCGATGCAGACGCCCCGGTCGACCTCGACGCTCCAGCGGTCGCCCATCAGGCCTCGCTCCCGTAGCCGGCGGGCAGATGGATCATCTTGTGCTCGAAGTACTCCCCGTACCCCTCGGGTCCGAACTCCCGGCCGAGGCCGGAGTTCTTGTAGCCGCCGAACGGGCCGAGCATGTCGAGGCTGAAGGTGTTCACGCTGTACGTACCCGTCCTGACCCGGCGGGCGATGTCGATGCCGTGCTCGGTGTCGGCGGTCCAGACGCTGCCGCTGAGCCCGTAGTCGGAGTCGTTGGCGATCCTCACGGCCTCGTCCTCGTCGCCGTACGGCAGCAGGCAGATGACCGGGCCGAAGATCTCCTCGCGGGCGATGCGCATGGCGTTGTCGACGTCGCCGAAGAGCGTGGGTTCGACGTACCAGCCGCGTTCCTGGGAGGCCGGGCGGCCGCCGCCGGTGAGGATCTTGGCGCCCTCCTCCTGGCCGATCCGGATGTAGTCGAGGGAGCGCTGCTGCTGGCGGCGGGCGACGAGCGGGCCGAGTTCGGTGGCCGGGTCGAGCGGGTCGCCGACCTTGAGCGCGCCGGCCGCCGCGGCGAAGGCCTCGGCGGTCTCCTCGTAGCGGGAGCGGGGGACGAGGATGCGGGTCTGGGCCACACAGGCCTGGCCGTTGATCATCCAGGCGAAGGGCACGATCCCGGCGACGGCGGCGTCCAGATCCGCGTCGGGGAGGATCACGGCGGCGGACTTGCCGCCGAGTTCCAGGGTGACGCGGGTGAGGTGGCGCGAGGCGACCTCCATGACGCGCCGGCCGGCGGCGACGGATCCGGTGAAGGAGACCTTGTCGACGCCGGGGTGGGCGACGAGGTACTCGCTGACCTCGCGGTCGGCGGGCAGGATCGACAGCACCCCTTCGGGCAGCCCGGCCTCGGCGGCGATCTCGGCCAGGATGTAGGCGTCCAGCGGCGATTCGGGCGACACCTTCAGGATCGCCGAGCAGCCGGCGAGCAGGGCGGGGGCGAGTTTGGCGGCGGCGGTGAACTGGGGGACGTTCCAGGGCACGACGGCCGCGACGACGCCGACGGGCTCCCGTCGCACCAGCAGCGGCCCGAGCGCCCCGTCGCGGCGCTCCTCGTACGGGAAGGTGCGGGCGACGGTGAGGGCGGCGTCCCAGACCATCATGGCGGCCAGGGCCTGGACCATGACGCTGGAGGTGTAGGGGGTGCCGTTCTCCGAGCTGATGACGCGGGCGATCTCCTCGTACCGCACCGCGAAGGCGTCCTTGATCCTGGTCACGACGGCGATCCGCTCGTCGAGCGTCGTCCGGGACCAGGGACCGTGGTCGAAGGCCTGCCGGGCGGCGGCGACGGCCCGGTCCACATCGCCCTCGGAGGCGTGCGGCACCCGTCCGATGACCTGCTCGGTGTGCGGGGAGACGACCTCGATGACGTCCCGCCCGAGCGGATCGACCAACGCCCCGCCGATGAACAGTTTTCCGTGTTCGACAAGCTCGCTCATGGCTGCTGCCTCCCGCGCCGCGGCCTGGGGCGCCCTGCTGGCGCGCACCCCCTGATCTGACTCCGTGTCAGAACTGATACCAGTTCCAGTTACAGGAGTCCACGGGCGGGACGACTCCCGTCCGCGCCGGAAGGAGGGACCATGAACGGACGGACGGGCCCCGAACGGACGGACCGCGGAGGGCAGGCCCGGGAATGAATAGTCGACCGGGGCTACCACTGAAACAAGTTCTCGTTACAGTGGACGCGGTGCGCCGCGGCCGAAACTCCGCACGTCGCCGCGGCCTCGACGAGATGGGGAGTCATGACGCAGGTGATCAACCACGGTGGCGGCGTCCACAGCATCAAGGTCCCCATCCCGGACAATCCACTCGGACACACCCTGGTCCACCTCCTCGACACGGACCGGGGCCCGGTCCTGATCGACACCGGCTGGGACGATCCGACGGCCTGGGACACCCTCACGGCGGGGCTCGCCTCGCTGGGCACGGACGTCTCCGACATCCACGGGGTGGTCATCACCCACCACCACCCCGACCACCACGGCCTGTCCGGGCAGGTCCGCGAGGCCTCCGGGGCGTGGATCGCGATGCACGCCGCGGACACCGCGATCGTCCGCCGCACCCGCGCCTCCGAACCGGGCACCTGGCTCGCCTACCTGGCGGCCAAGCTCACGGCCGTGGGCGCGCCCGACGACCATGTCGCCCCACTGCTGGCGGCCCGGGAGCAGGGCGGCCGGATGCGCACCCTGCCGGGGCTGGGCGCCGCCGTCCCGGACCGGGAGATCGTGCCGGGCGAGCTGCTCGACCTGGCGGGGCGCAGCCTCCGCGCCGTCTGGACCCCCGGCCACACCCCGGGCCATGTCTGCCTGCACCTGGAGGAGGAGCACCCGGCCGGACTGCCGGGCCGGGGGCGGCTGTTCTCCGGGGACCACCTGCTGCCGGGGATCAGCCCGCACGTCGGCCTGTACGAGGACCCGGACGACGCGACGGAGACGGATCCACTGGGCGACTACCTGGACTCGCTGGAGCGGATCGGGCGGCTCGGGGTGGCGGAGGTGCTGCCGGCCCACCAGTACGCCTTCACGGACGCGGCCGGGCGGGTGCGCGAACTGCTCGGCCACCACGAGGAGCGGCTGACCGGGCTCCTCGCCCTGCTCGCCGAGCCGCTCACCCCGTGGCAGCTGGCCGAGCGCATGGAGTGGAACCGCCCCTGGGAGCAGATCCCCTACGGTTCGCGGAACATCGCGGTCTCCGAGGCCGAGGCCCATCTGCGGCGGCTGGTGAAGCTGGGGCGCGCGGAGGCGGTGGCGGGCAGCGGGCCGGTGGCGTACGTGGCGGTGTGACGCCGTACGGACGACGGTGGGCCCGCCGGGAGTTCCCGGCGGGCCCACCGTCGTCGCGGTGCGCGGACCGCGGTCGGGCTCAGATGCGCACGGCGCCGTAGAAGCTGCCGATGGTGCTCATGGACTCGTAGCGCACATAGGCGCCCGAGTACGGGGCGTGCAGCACGGTGCCGTTGCCCGCGTAGAGGCCGACGTGCGAGTTGCCGTTGAAGAAGACGAGGTCGCCCGGCTTGAGCTGGCTCTGGCCGATCCGGGTGCCCTGGTTGATCTGGGTGTACGTGGTGCGGGTGATGTTGGCACCGGCCTGGGCGTACGCCCACATGGTCAGACCCGAGCAGTCGAAGGAGCCGGGACCGGCCTGGCCGGGGGCGTACGGCAGACCGATCCGGCTCTTGGCGGCGTTGAGCGCGGCGGCGCCGAGGCCGGAGGCGGGGGCCTCGTTGCCCAGCTGGACCCGCTCGCCGGCGTCGCGGCTGGCGCGCTGGTCGTCGGCGCGGAGCTGGTCGCGCTCGGCCTGGGTGAGGGTGTTGAGCAGCTGGCGGGCCGCGGCGAGCTTGGTCTGCTGCGTCTTCTTCTTCTCGCCGAGGGTCTTGCGGACCTGGGCGAGATTGCTCAGCTTGTCCTGGGCCTCCTTGCGCTCCTGCGCGAGGGCCCGCTGCTTCTCCTGGATCTTCGTCAGCGACTGGGCCTGCTTGGCCGTCAGCTGGTCCAGGGCCGAGGCCTGGTCGAGGAAGCTGTCCGGGTCCGAGGAGAGGAAGAGCTGCACGGAGGGGTCGAGGCCCCCGGAGCGGTACTGCGCGGCGGCGAGCATGCCGAGCCCGGCCCGCATCCCGTTCAGCTCCTGCTGACCGCGCGCCACCTTGTCCTGGATGGCGTCGATCTGCTTCTGGAGCTTGTCCTGCTTCTCCTTGGCGAGGCTGTACTGCTCGGTGGCCTCCTCCGCCTCGTGGTAGAGCTTGTCGACCTTCGCCTTGACCTCGCCCTTGGTCGGCTTGGGGTCGGCGTGGGCGGCCTGGGAGGTGAGGGCCACCGCGGCGGCGGCAGTGGCGGTGAGCACGGTCACACGAGCGCGGCTCGGCTGCTTGGGACGACGGTGGGACGCCACGAAGGCGAGCTCCTTCTTCCTCCGGCCGCCTGCCGGGAACACTCATAGGGGGACGGATCCCCGGCTCCGTGCACACCACGGACTCGGCGGGTCTTCGCGCCACCCCGGGTGGGTGATCAATCGTGCGAAGGTTCGAAGCCCGACCATAGTGACCTTCCTGTGATGACTTCAAACCCCCAGCGGCAAAAACTCTGCGGAACGGTCATGAAATCCGCGCACACCACACCGCGCGTAGCGGCCGTCTGACGGTCCGTCCCCGAACGGGGCGCGCGCCCGGTGCCCCTCCCCCGGGCCCGTACGCGCCGTCCGCGCGTGGCCACCGTCACGCCTCCGCCCGCCGGGGAGCCGGCACCCGCCCGGTAGAGTGGCCCGGTCGTCATCATGCCCGTTCAGGGGGAAGCCGGTGCGAATCCGGCGCTGACCCGCAGCCGTGACCGCCTCCCGGGGCGGGAGTCGGAATGCCCTGCCCGTGTCGTGACCGGCTCGTGCCGTCGGGAACCCCCGGTGGCCGGCACCGTCGAGGTATACGGAGCCGGAGCCCCGGTGCCTGTGCGCGCCCGTGCCCGGTTCCTCCAGGAGAGGTCCCGCCCGCCATGACCGTTCGCCGCAGCGCTGCCGCGCTCGCCGCCACCGCCACCGTGCTCTGCGTGGCCGCGGCCCCGGCCGCCGTCGCCGCGCCGTCCCCCTCGCCCTCCGCCGCGCTGCCCTCGGGTCTCTACGGCACCAAGGACCCGACGTACGACGGTGTCTGGCGGCAGTCCCTGGCCTTCGCCTCGCAGCGGGCCGTGGGAGTCACGCCCGCCGGGAAGGCCGTCGACTGGCTGCTCGGCCAGCAGTGCGACAGCGGCGCCTTCCCCGCGTACCGGGCGGACACCTCCGTGCCCTGCGACGCCAAGACACCGATCGACACCAACGCCACGGCCGCCGCCGTGCAGGCGCTGCACGAGGTGCGCGGGCACGAGGACGCGGTGCACCACGGGGCCGCCTGGCTGAAGTCGGTGCAGAACGAGGACGGCGGCTGGGGCTACACGGCCGGCAGCCCCAGCGACGCGAACTCGACCTCGATCGTGATCGGCGCCCTCGCCCGCGCCGGGGAGAAGCTCGGCGATGTGACGACGCACGGCGGGAAGACGCCGTACGACGCCCTGCTGACCCTGGCCGTCCCGTGCGGCGGCGAGGACGGCGGCGCGTTCGCCTACCAGCCCGACAAGGCCGGCAAGCTCGTCGCCAACGGCGACGCCACCGCCGCCGCCGTGCTCGGCTCGCTCGGCAAGGGGCTCGTCGTCGGCAACAACGCCGCGGCGAAGGAGCCCACCTGCACCGCGGGGGCCGTGACCGAGCCCGAGCAGGCCGCCCAGAACGGCGCGTTCTACCTGGCCGGGGCGCTCGCGAAGACCGGTCATCTGAACGCCCCGCCGATGCCCGGCGCCGAGGACAGCGCCCCGCAGCCCGACTACGGCAACACGGCCGACGCGGTCGTCGCGCTCTCCGCGTCCGGGCACAAGGACAAGGCCGCGCCCGCCCTGAAGTGGCTGAAGGCCAACTCCGCCGCCTGGGCGAAGGAGAACGGCCCCGCCGCCTACGCCCAGCTCGTCATGGCCGCCCACGCCACCGGCTCCGACGTCCACGACTTCGGCGGCGCCGACCTCGTCGCCCAGCTCAACGCGACCGGCCCCGAGCCGGCCGCCGTCAAGCAGCCCCGGTCCTCCGCCTCCAAGGACGAGGAGAAGAAGGACAGCGGCGACGGCGACGGCATCGGCGGCGTCTGGTGGTTCGTCGGGATCGGCCTCGCGGTCGGCGCCGGCGCCGGCTTCCTGATCAGCGGCCGCCGCAAGAACCAGCAGCTTTGACATCCTCCCCCTGCCGAAGCAGGGGGATTCCTGGCTCAGGCCGCCTCCGGAAGCAGCGCTCCCGGAGGGCTTCCGCCGTCAGCACCAGCCGGGTTGAGACCTGCCCGGACGAGCATCACGTGGGCGGAGTTCTTGTCCCGGGGGGACACGGCTCCGCACGCGGTGCACGCGTACGTTCGTTCAGAGAGGGGAAGTGCGTGCTTGGTTCTCGCACCGCACTGTGCGCAGTCCATCGTGGTGTGGGCCGGGTGCACCAGGTGCACAGTGCGGCCGTGCTTGCGGGCCATCTCGATCAGCGCGGTCCTGGTCGCGCCGATCGCCGCATCGGCGGCCTTGCGGGCCATCGTCGACTTCGCGAGGAATTTCGGCTTGAAGTCCTCGACGGCGAGCTGGTCGAAGTCGCGCACGACCCTTTTGGCCCACTTGCGCGTGGCGTCCTGTCGCTGGCGGGCAACCTTTTTGTGGACCTTGGCCGCCGCGCGGGACGCCGCACGGTAGCCCTTCGACGCGGCCTTCCCGCGTCCGGGCTTCCGCCTCGCCATCTGCTTCTGGTACCGGGCCAGCTTCGCGGCGGCGCTCTTGCCGTGCTGGGGGTGGGGAAGGTCGTGCGCGTCCGAGGTGGTGGTCGCGGTTTCCTTGACGCCCCAGTCGATACCGATCGCACGGCCCGTCGCCGGCAGCGGCTCTGCGGCTGTCCCCACGACGAACGAGGCATACCAGTGGCCGAGGCTGTCCCGGTACACCCGGACCGACGTGGGGTCGACGGGCAGGTCACGGGACCACACCACGGTCAGGGCGATACCGCCCGCGAGGTGCAGGCGTCCGTCCTTGAGCCGGAAGCCGCGCCGGGTGTAGTTCATCGAGGGCCGCGCGTCGCACTTGCGCTTGATGCGGGGCATCCCGGCACGCCGACGCATCGGCAGCCCCGCCTTGATGTCCTTCAGGGCCTTGGCACGGGACCTGCCGAAGTCGCGGATGGTCTGCTGCTGCGGCACCGAGGAGCCTGCGCGCAGCCATCCCATGGTGGTGCGGGCCCCGGTCAGCATCTTGTCGAGCTGCGCGGGGCCGCACGTCGACGTCTCCGTGGCGCCCTTGTTCAGGCCGTGAATCCTGCGGGACACGGCCACGCATTCGTTCCAGATCCACCGGCAGCGCGCCCATTCGGCGTCGAGTCCGACCAGGGCGGTCGACGACACGCGAAGCCGGTAGGTGTACCGGGCGCGCCCGGACTCCTCACCCGCTTCCTGTCGCGTCGCCATGGTGTCATTCTAGTGGCTGGAAGGCGTCGACGCGCCACTATTCTAGGGTCATGGATGAAGACAAGCGCATCACACTCCGCCTGCCCGCCGACCTGCACGAGTGGCTGGCCGCTCAGGCCAAGTCCGCCCGCCGGTCCCTCAACTCCGAGATCGTCCACCGCCTGGAGGTCGAGCGCGACGCCGCGATGGCGGATGCCGAATCGCCCTGACGGCGATTCGACTTTTCCTGCCCCGCTCCGCAGGAGTCCGGTCCCTCCCCGGCCAGTGAGTCAGGGCATCGTCGGAGGAAACTCGTGAAGCCCTCGATGCGCGCCGCACGGGCCACCGCGCTCCTGGTGGTCCTGGGCACCCTCCTGGCCGGGCTCGCCACGGGCACGGCCCAGGCCGCCGGCTACCGCTACTGGTCGTTCTGGGAGGGCTCCGGCGAGAAGTGGGCGTACGCCACCCAGGGGCCGTCGCTGGTGCGCCCGGAGGACGGCGCGGTGGCGGGCTTCCGGTTCGCCGTGAGCGCCGATTCGCAGGACGCGGCCACGCCCCGCCGGGCCCCCGACTTCGCGGCGATCTGCGCGGACACGCCCGCGAAGGACGGCACCAAGCGGATCGCCCTCGTCATCGACCCCGGCACCGCCGCCGACGCCCCCTCCGGCGAGACCCCGCCCGCCCCGCGGACCGCGTGCGCCCGGGTCCCCGGGGACGCGAGCGCCGCCGACGCCCTCGCCTCGGTCGCCAAACCGCTGCGCTACAACGGCGACGCCCTGCTCTGCGCGATCACCGGCTATCCGGCCTCGGGCTGCGGCGAGCAGGTCGCCGGCACCGGCGGCACCGGCGAGAAGTCCGCCCCCGCCCCGGAGCCCGCCACCGCGAACGCCTCCGCGGGCGGCGGCGACTCCGGCGGCGGCCCGTCCGCCGGGGTGCTCGTCGGGATCGGCGCCGTCCTGCTCCTCGGCATCGCCGCCGTCGCCCAGGCCCGCCGCCGCCGCGGATGACCGGGCGGACGACCGGCGCGCCCGCCGCCGGGCCGGACGCGCCCCCGGTGCGGCTGCCCGCCTGGCGGGCGCCCGCCGCGAGCCGGAGCAACGCGCTGCCCGCCGGGGCCTGGTGGCTCTGGGCGCTGGGCCTGGCCACCGCCTCGTCCCGGACGACGAATCCGCTGCTGCTCGGCCTGCTGGTCGGCGTGGCCGGCTATGTCGTGGCCGCGCGCCGCACCGACGCGCCGTGGGCCCGGTCGTACGGGGCGTTCATCCGGATCGGGCTCTTCGTGATCGG
The DNA here is from genome assembly GCF_042799575.1 of Streptomyces sp. NPDC057682. Taxonomy (NCBI): domain Bacteria; kingdom Bacillati; phylum Actinomycetota; class Actinomycetes; order Kitasatosporales; family Streptomycetaceae; genus Streptomyces; species Streptomyces sp. NPDC057682. Next base: position 250,469 of record NZ_JBHVIN010000002.1, read on the forward strand.
GGTGCGGCTGCTGTTCTCCGTCTTCCTCGGCTCGCCGATCCCGGGCACGCACCTCGTGTTCACGCTGCCCGAGGTGCCGCTGCCGGACTGGGCGAAGGGCGTCCGGATCGGCGGCCGGGTCACCGCCGAGCAGCTGGTGTTCGCGCTGTACGACGGGGCGAAGCTGGCCGCGCTGCTGATCTGCGTCGGCGCGGCGAACTCGCTCGCCAACCCGGCCCGGCTGCTGAAGTCGCTGCCCGGCGCGCTGTACGAGGCCGGGGTCGCGGTCGTCGTCGCGATGACCTTCGCGCCGAACCTGGTCGCCGACGTGGTGCGGCTGCGCACCGCCCGCCGGCTGCGCGGCCGGCCGACCGGCGGGGTGCGGGCCGTCCTCCAGATCGGGCTGCCGGTGCTGGAGGGCGCGCTGGAGCGCTCGGTGGCCGTGGCGGCCTCGATGGACGCCCGCGGCTACGGCCGCACCGCCCGGGTCCCCGCCGCCGTCCGGCACACCACGAACGTCCTCACCCTGGGCGGACTGCTCGGGGTGTGCGCGGGCACCTACGGACTGCTCGCCGCCGACGGCGCGGTCTACGGGACGCCGCTGCTGGCCGCCGGGCTCCTCGCCGCGGTGGCCGGGCTGCGGCTGGGCGGGGCGCGTTCGGTGCGCACCCGCTACCGGCCCGACCGCTGGGGGGTGCGGGCCTGGCTGGTCGTCGGGTCGGGGGCGGCGGTCGCGGTGGCCATGATCTGGGCGGCCGGAGCCGATCCGGCGGCGCTGCGCCCCGGGGTCGTCCCGCTGACCGCTCCCGTGCTGCCGCTGTGGCCGGCCGCCGCCGTGCTGATCGGCCTGGTGCCGGCGTTCGTGGCGCCCGTGCCGCCCTCCCCCACACGTTCCGAGGTGGCCCTGTGATCCGGTTCGACGATGTTTCGGTGCGGTACGAGGGGGCCGAGCACCCCACCCTGTCGGGGATCGACCTGACCGTCCCCGAGGGCGAGCTGGTGCTCCTCGTCGGGCCGTCCGGGGTCGGCAAGTCGACCCTGCTGGGCGCGGTGTCGGGGCTCGTCCCGCACTTCACCGGCGGCCGGCTGACCGGGCGGGTCACCGTGGCCGGGCGCGACACCCGGACCCACAAGCCCCGGGAGCTGGCCGATCTGGTCGGCACGGTGGGCCAGGACCCGCTCGCGCACTTCGTCACCGACACGGTCGAGGACGAGCTGGCGTACGGGATGGAGTCGCTGGGGCTGGCCCCGGACGTGATGCGCCGCCGGGTGGAGGAGACCCTCGATCTGCTGGGGCTCGCCGGGCTGCGCGACCGGCCCATCGCCACCCTCTCCGGCGGCCAGCAGCAGCGCGTCGCGATCGGCTCGGTCCTCACCCCGCACCCCCGGGTCCTGGTGCTGGACGAGCCGACGTCCGCGCTGGACCCGGCGGCGGCCGAGGAGGTCCTCGCGGTGCTGCAACGGCTGGTCCACGATCTGGGCACCACGGTCCTGATGGCGGAGCACCGGCTGGAGCGGGTGGTGCAGTACGCGGACCAGGTCGTCCTGCTGCCCTCGCCGGGCGCCGCCCCGGTGACGGGCGCGCCCGCCGAGGTGATGGCCCTCTCGCCGGTGCATCCGCCCGTGGTGGCGCTGGGCCGGGCGGCCGGCTGGGAGCCGCTGCCGCTGTCGGTCCGGGACGCGCGGCGGCGGGCGGCCGGGCTGCGGGAGCGGCTGGCGGGTTGCGAGCCGGGGCCGTCCGGCGGGACCGGTGCGCCCGGCTCCCCGGCCGGGGTTCCCGCCCCGCCCCCGCCGCGCCCCGCGCCCCGGCGCTCGGCCCTGGCCCGGCTGCTGGGCCGGGGGACGTCCGGGGCGCCCGCGCCCCGGGACACCGGCGGGGCGCTCGCCCGGACCGAGCGGCTGGGGGTGCGGCGCGGCCGGATCGAGGCACTGCGCGGGGTGACGCTCGATGTGGTTCCCGGGGAGACCGTGGCCCTGATGGGACGCAACGGCGCGGGCAAGTCCACCCTGCTCTCGGCCCTGGTCGGCATGGTCGCCCCGACATCCGGCTCCGTGCTTGTCGGCGGGCTCGCCCCGTACCGCACCCCGCCGCCCGAGATGGTGCGCCGGGTCGGTCTCGTCCCGCAGGAACCGCGCGATCTGCTGTACGCGGACACGGTCGCCGCCGAGTGCGCGGCGGCCGACGCGGACGCGGGCGCCGAGCCCGGCAGCTGCCGGGCACTGGTCTCGCGGCTGCTGCCGGACGTGGCGGACGCCACCCATCCCCGTGATCTGTCCGAGGGGCAGCGCCTCGCGCTGGCCCTGGCCCTGGTGCTGACCGCCCGGCCGCCTCTGCTGTTGCTGGACGAGCCGACCCGGGGGCTGGACTACGCGGCGAAGTCCCGGCTGGTGGGGGTCCTGCGCGGGCTGGCCGCCGAGGGGCACGCCATCGTGCTGGCGACCCATGACGTGGAGCTGGCCGCCGAGCTGGCGCACCGGGTGGTGATCCTGGCCGACGGGGAGGTCGTCGCGGACGGGCCGACGGCCGAGGTCGTGGTGTCCTCGCCGGCGTTCGCCCCGCAGATCTCGAAGGTGCTGGCCCCGCAGCGGTGGCTCACGGTGGCGCAGGTGCGCGCGGCGCTGGGCGGTGCGGTGTGAGCGGGCGGGGGACGCGGCCGGTGCGGCTCGGGCCGCGCGCGGTGGCCGCGCTGGTGCTGATCAGCCTGATCGGGGTGGCGGCCTTCGGCTGGCCGCTGCTGGCCGGGCCGGATTCGGGACTCGCGCACTCCGAGGACGCGCCGTGGCTGTTCGCCGCGCTGCTGCCGCTGCTGGTCGGGGTGGTGGTCGCGATGATCGCGGACTCCGGTCTGGACGCGAAGGCCGTGGCGATGCTGGGGGTGCTGGCGGCGGTGGGGGCCGCGCTGCGTCCGCTGGGGGCCGGGACGGCCGGTCTGGAGCCGATGTTCTTCCTGATGGTGCTGAGCGGGCGGGTGCTGGGGCCGGGGTTCGGTTTCGTGCTCGGGGCGGTGACGATGTTCGCCTCGGCGCTGCTGACCGGCGGGGTCGGGCCGTGGATGCCGTTCCAGATGCTGTCGATGGGCTGGTTCACGATGGGCGCCGGGCTGCTGCCGGGTGCGGAGCGGCTGCGCGGCCGGGCCGAGCTGCTGATGCTGGCGGCGTACGGGGCGGCGGCCTCGTTCGCGTACGGCACGGTCATGAATCTGTACGGCTGGACGATCGTGCCGGGGCTCGGTTCGGGTGTCTCCTTCCGGGCGGGTGACCCGCTGGGCGAGAACCTGGCCCGCTTCCTGGCGTACTGCGCGGCCACCTCGCTCGGCTGGGACCTGGGCCGCGCGGTGCTCACCGTGGTGCTGACGCTGACCGTCGGGGCCGCGCTGCTGAAGGCGCTGCGCCGGGCCACCCGCCGCGCCGCCTTCGAGGCCCAGGTCACATTCGGGCCGTCCGCGGAGTGAGGGCACCCACAGGACTTTGGTCCTGTACGAAGCGGCTTAGGAGACCCGGAACGGGGTCGTACACCCCCCTTACCGCCTCTGTGACCTGCTATGGAGCATTTTGGGGTGGTTCGGGACCTTCGGTCCGGGGTGCGAGGCGGGGTCGTAACGGGGGTCGTTGCGGTGGTTGAAAGCCGCCGCTAACACTGGACACGTCGCCGAGCACCGCAGCGTCCACCGGACACGAACGCGGTCAACAGGCACTGGTCCACGCAGGATCCGGACCGGAGCACGCGACTCCCCCGTACCCGACGTTAGGTTCCCTGTGTCGTTCGCCCGTAACATCCTCGCCCGTCGTAAGTCCGCCGTCGCCGGTGCCGCCCTTCTCCTGGGTGCCTCCGGTGTGGCCCTGGGCGTCACCCCGGCCATGGCGGCCACCCCGGCCGCCGCGCCGACGTCCTCGTCCGGAAGCGCGCAGGACACGGCCCGGCAGATGATCGGTGACGAGGCCCAGTTCCAGTGCTTCAGCAACATCGTCAGCCACGAGAGCGGCTGGAACCCGACCGCCACCAACGCCTCCTCCGGCGCCTACGGCCTGGTCCAGGCGCTGCCGGGGTCGAAGATGGCCTCCGCCGGCTCCGACTGGCAGACCAACCCGGCCACCCAGATCAAGTGGGGCATGGACTACATGAACTCCCGCTACGGCAGCCCGTGCGGCGCCTGGTCGTTCTGGCAGGCCAACAACTGGTACTGATCCGGCCCCACACCGACCGGTGAATCCGAGGACCCCCGACCGCGACGCGGCCGGGGGTCCTCGCCGTTCCCGGGGTCAGTGGCGCGCCCCCAGCGCGTCGAACCAGCGCACGATCTGCGGGCCGGAGGCCAGATACGTGCCGTTGTGGTCGGTGCCGCCCTGGTCGACGACCGGGGCCCGCACGCCGCGCCGGGCCAGATCGGCCGCGCAGTCGCGGGCGTTGGCGATCGGCACGTCGGTGTCGCCGGACGAGGTGTACAGCCGCACCGGCACCCGGGGCTTCCACGCGCAGGTGCCGTCCTGCGCCCGGACCGCTTCCAGCAGCCCGCCCGTCGGGTGCTGGACCTTCTCGTAGAAGCGGTCGGTGAGCAGCTCCTTCACCGTGCCGGGGAGCGCCGAGAAGATCTCCTCCTCGGTGTGGTGGGTGTCGAACAGCGTCTCGACGACGTCCGCGTACGGCGCGCGGAACGCCTCGGCCGGGTCCCGGTAGATCGGGTGGAGCCGGTTCTGCGCGGTGAGGAAGTACGTCAGGTAGAAGATGCCGCTGGTGTCGTTGACCCGCCCGTCGAAGAGCGCGGGCAGTTCGGCGTCCTCGACGGCGTAGGGGCCGGAGACGGGTGCCAGGGCCTTCAGCGTGAACCGCCGGTCGGCGCCCTCGGCCAGCGCCCGGCCGAGCGCCATGGCGACCTGGCCGCCCTGCGAGAAGCCGCTCGCGTACACGTCCCCGGTCAGCGGTCTGCCCAGCCGCGCGGAGGCGGTGCGGGCGGCGCGCAGCATGTCGAGCGAGGCGCTGACGGACGAGGCGGTGTCCATGTACGGGTGGGGCCCGGGGCCCCTGCCGAGGCCCAGGTAGTCCGGGGCGGCCACCGCGCGTCCGGCGGAGGCGTGCAGATAGGGGGCGTAGCGCCCGAAGTCCTCGCCGACGGAGGGCGCGTAGTCGCGGTGGACCATCGTGCCGTGGGTGTCGGCGACGAGGTCCAGGCGGTGCGGTCCGCCGGCCGGGATCACCAGCAGTCCGGTGGCGGTGGTGGGGGCGCCCTGCGGGGTGACCGTGCGGTAGGTGAGGCGGTAGCCGCGCACACCGTGGCGGACGGTGCCCGTGTCCATGCCGGCCGAGGCGAGGAAGTCCTTGACGCCGGCCCGGTCGTGGGCGGCGACGGGGGTGACCGCGAGCAGGGCGCCGCGGGCGGCGGTGTGTTCCCCGGCGTGGCGCGCGGGGCCCGGCCGGGCGTCCGCGGCGGTGGCGGGAAGGGTGCCCAGCGCGACGAGGACCACGGCCGCGGCGGCGGCGACGAGGCGTCGGGTGCGGTGCGTCGGGGCTGAGTTGACCGTGTTGTTCTCCATGGCCACGACGGTATGCGGGGCTCTCGGGGCGGACCATCGGCGTGAACACCCGGCCGGGGTGCACCTGAGTGAACCCCCGCCGACGGGGTGTTTCCCCTGCCCCGGGTGGGCCGTCCGGGGCCTGTCCGAAAGAAGTTGGGGACCCGTTGTCGCGCCTGCGGGCCGCCATTAACGTGCGCACCGCAGAATCCGGTTCACACCTGACGCACCATCCGTGGCCCTGCCCAAGGAGTGTCGTGACGCAGCTGTCGAGACGTACGCTACTGACCTCGGCCGGAGCGGCGGGCGTGTCCGCCGCGCTCGGCACGCAGATCCCGGCGGTCGCCGGGCCCGCCCCCGGCACGGCCGGCACGGGGCCCGCGCAGGCGGCGCTGAGGCGGCTGCTGGGCGGGCACGCCGCGCAGTTCCGGCTCACGCTCCTCGACCCGGCGGGCGGGGACCGCTTCCGGGTGGGCGGCCGGCGGGGCCGCGTGGAGGTCGCCGGGACGACTCCGGCGGTGATCCTGACCGGGGTGCACTGGTATCTGAAGTACACGTGCGACGCGGTGATCTCCTGGGCGGGCAGCCAACTGGACCTGCCGGCTGTGCTGCCGGCGCCCCGGGAGGTGCTGGAGCGCCGGGCGACGGTCCCGCACCGGTTCACGTTCAACGACACCTATGACGGCTACACCGCCCCGTACGCCGACTGGGACCGCTGGGAGCGCACGCTGGACGTGCTGGCCCTGCACGGCTGCAACGAGGTCTATCTGACCGTCGGTCAGGAGGCCGTGTACCACCGGGTGATGCGGGAGTTCGGCTACAGCGACGCGGAGGCCAGGGCGTGGATCCCGGCGCCGACGCACCAGCCGTGGTGGCTGCTGCAGAACATGAGCGGGTACGGGGGCCCGGTGGGTCCGGAGCTGATGGCCCGGCGGGCCGCGCTGGGCCGGCGGGCCGCCGACCGGATGCGCGAGCTGGGCATGTCCCCGGTGCTGCCGGGCTACTTCGGCACGGTCCCGGAGGGTTTCGCGGAGCGCAACCCGGGCGCGTCCGTCGTCCCGCAGGGCCAGTGGTCCGGATTCCGCCGCCCGGACTGGCTGGACCCGCGGACGGACGCCTTCGCCCGGGTCGCCGCCGCGTTCTACCGCCACCAGCGGGAGCTGTTCGGCGACGTCCCCTCGTACAAGATGGACATCCTGCACGAGGGCGGCAGCGCGGGCGGGGTGGACATTCCCGAGGCGGCTCGCGGGATCGAGCGGGCGCTGCAGACCGCCCGGCCGGGGGCGACCTGGGTGATCATGGGGTGGACCGGCAATCCGCGCCCCGAGCTGCTGGCCGCGCTGGACAAGACCCATGTGCTGATCGTGGACGGGCGCTCGGAGCTGGACGAGGCCACCGACCGGGAGAAGGAGTGGGGCAGCACCCCGTACGCCTTCGGGGCCATCCCGAACTTCGGCGGCCGGACCACGCTGGGCGCGATGGCCCCGGCGTGGACCACGAAGTTCCCGGCGTGGCGCGACAAACCGGGCAGCGCGCTGGCCGGGACGGCGTATCTGCCGGAGTCCACCGACCGCGATCCGGCCGCCTTCGAGCTGTTCACGGAGCTGGCCTGGCGTCCGGAACCGGTGGACCGGGCCGACTGGTTCGCCCGGTACGCGCGCTTCCGCTACGGCGGTCCGGACGCACGGGCCACCGAGACCTTCGCGGCGCTGCGCGACACGGCGTACGACGTGCAGAGCGCCGACGGCCGCCCGCACGACTCGCTGTTCGCGGCCCGGCCCGATCTGGCGGCCGTCAACGCGACCTACTGGGGCACCACCCAGCTGTCGTTCGACTCGGCCGGTTTCGACACCGCCTTCGCGGCGCTGCTCGGCGTGAAGGAGCCGCTGCGCCGCTCGGAGGCGTACCGCTTCGATCTGACCGACTTCGCCCGTCAGGCGCTCGCCAACCGCTCCCGGCAGCTGCTGCCGCAGTTGCGCGCCGCGTACCTCGGCAAGGACCGCGAGGCCTTCGGTGTGCTGTCCGCGCTCTGGCTGAGGCTGATGCGGCTGAGCGAGGAGATGACGGGCGGGCACCGGGCGTTCATGCTCGGCCCGTGGCTGGACGAGGCCCGGCGCGCCGCGTCCTCGCCGGAGGAGGCGGCCCAGCTGGAGCACAGCGCCCGCGCCCTGATCACGACCTGGGCCGACCGCCCGGCCGCCGACGGCGGGCTGCTGGCCAACTACGCCAACCGCGACTGGCAGGGGCTGATCGGCGACTTCCATCTGCCGCAGTGGCAGACGTATCTGGACGAGATGGCGGACGCGCTCGCCCACGACCGGGCGCCGCGGACCTTCGACTGGTACGCGGTGGAGGAGCCGTGGACGCGCGAGCGCCGGAGGTATCCGCTGCGCGAGCTGACCGCGGCCGCCGTGCACCGCACCGCGCTGCGGGTGCACGACGTGCTGGCCGCCGCCCCCTATCAGGGCACGGTCACCGTCGCCGCGGACCGGGCGGCGGTGGCGCCGGGCGGCTCGGCCCTGGTCGAGGCCGCGTTCCGCAATGTCAACGGGCTGCGCGCGACCGGCCCCGTCGGCTTCTCGCTCTCCGTCCCCGGCCTGGATCCCGAGGCGCTGGAGCCGGTGGAGCTGTCCGGGGTGGCGCCGGGCGGCAGCGCCGGGACCAGTTGGCGGGTCACCGCCCCGGCGGACGCCCCGAAGGAGCCGCTGGAGCCGCACCCGTTCACGCTGCGGGCGCGCTACGGACCGCTCGGGGAGCGCCCGGTGACGGCGGTGACCGAGGGGCGGATCTACGTGGCCGGGCCGCTGGACGCCGGCTGGTCGACCGTCGACGCCAACGCGGCCTCCTTCGGCCAGGCCGGCGACCGTTTCGCGATCGACGGGGCCGGGCGCGATCTGTGGGGCTCGACGGCCGAGTTCGGGGCGGTGTTCCGGGCCGGGGCGTTCCGGGACGGCGCGAGCGCGACCGTACGGGTGGACGCGCAGGAGAACACCGGGAACTGGGCGCGGGCCGGGCTGGTCGTCCGCAACGCGATGGGGACCAGGGGCTCGCGCGGCTTCCTGAACCTGGCGCTGACCCCGGTGAACGGGGTGGTGCTGTCCTACGACGGCAACGGCGACGGGACCCTGGAGAGGCGGGACTCGGTGCCCGGGGTCACCGGCCCCGTCCTGCTGCGGCTGACCCGGGGCGGCGGCACGTTCACGGGCTCCTGCTCCACGGACGGCGGCGCCACCTGGCGGGCCCTGGGGGCGGTGACGGTGCCGGGCGCGGCGGACGTCCAGGACGTCGGCTTCTTCATGACCGCGGCGAACGGCGGTTCGGGCCGGCGCGGCCGGGCCGATTTCAGCGGCTGGTCGCTGACGGGCTGAGCGCGGCCGGGGCCGGGCGTGCTCCGGCCCCGGCCCCGGTCACAGGCGCTGGATGATGGTGCCGGTGGCCAGCGCGCCGCCGGCGCACATGGTGATCAGGGCGAACTCCTTGTCCCTGCGCTCCAGTTCGTGCAGGGCGGTGGTGATCAGCCGGGCCCCGGTGGCGCCGACCGGGTGGCCGAGCGCGATCGCGCCGCCGTTGACGTTGACCTTCTCCAGGTCCTGGTCGAAGACCTGGGCCCAGCTGAGGACGACGGAGGCGAACGCCTCGTTGATCTCCACCAGGTCGATGTCCTTGAGCGACATCCCGGCCTTGCCGAGCACGGCGCGGGTCGCGTCGATGGGGCCGTCGAGGTGGAAGTGCGGATCGGAGCCGACCAGGGCCTGGGCGACGATGCGGGCACGCGGTTTGAGTTTGAGCGCCCGCGCCATCCGCTTGGAGGACCACATGATCGCGCAGGCGCCGTCGGAGATCTGCGAGGCGTTGCCGGCGGTGTGGACGGCGGTGGGCATGACCGGCTTGAGCCGGGCCAGGCCCTCCATGGAGGTGTCGCGCAGCCCCTCGTCGCGGTCGACCAGCCGCCACATGCCCTGACCGGCGGCCTGCTCCTCCTCGGTGGTGGGGACCTGCACGGCGTACGTCTCGCGCTTGAAGCGCTCCTCGGCCCAGGCGGCGGCCGCCCGTTGCTGCGAGAGGAGGCCGAGGGCGTCGACGTTCTCCCGGGTGAGGCCGCGGTTGCGGGCGATGCGCTCGGCCGCCTCGAACTGGTTGGGCAGGTCGACGTTCCACTCGTCGGGCCAGGGCTTGCCCGGACCGTGCTTGGAGCCGCTGCCCAGCGGGACCCGCGACATGGCCTCCACCCCGCAGCTGATGCCGACGTCGATGACCCCGGCGGCGACCATGTTGGCGACCATGTGCGAGGCCTGCTGCGAGGAGCCGCACTGGCAGTCCACGGTCGTCGCGGCCGTCTCGTACGGGAGTCCGACGGTGAGCCAGGCGTTGCGCGCCGGGTTCATGGACTGTTCGCCGGCGTGGGTGACGGTGCCGCCGACGATCTGCTCGACGCAGTCGGCCTGGATGCCGGTGCGCCCGAGGAGTTCTCGGTAGGTCTCACCCAGCAGATAGGCCGGGTGCAGATTGGCGAGCGCGCCTCCGCGCTTGCCGATCGGGGTGCGTACGGCTTCGACGATGACGGGTTCCGCGGCCATGAGCTCGTCCTCTCCATCGCTCTTCCGCAGGGGCGTCCCGGCGCCGGCGGAAGGAACTAGTACGCGTTCTAGTTCTTTCAGCAGTCTTATGAGCCTTACCCCCGGTACGCAAGGGTCGTGCACCGACCTTGCCGCCGCCGACCACACCTCTTCACCGCGAACTTGTCCGGTTCACCACGCCTTCACGCAACAGATCGGGCCATGGGCCTTGTCAGTTGTAGAACTCGTTACTACCTTTCCCGGCAACTTCTGATGGGTCGTCAGACAACGCCCGACGGCTCTCGGACCGACCCGGAGTTCTCGACCTGGAGCCGCTGATGCCCTGCCCCCATCTGCCCGAAGGGTTCGACTTCACCGACCCCGACCTGCTCCAAGCCCGCGTCCCCCACCCCGAGTTCGCCCTCATGCGGGAGACCGCCCCGGTCTGGTGGTGCACCCAGCCCACCGGCATCTCCGGCTTCGACGACTCCGGCTACTGGGTCGTGACCCGGCACGCCGACGTCAAGTACGTCTCGACCCACCCCGAGCTGTTCTCGTCGAACACCAACACCGCCGTGATCCGCTTCAACGAGTCGATCAACCGCGACCAGATCGACGTGCAGAAGCTCATCATGCTCAACATGGACCCGCCCGAACACACCCGGGTCCGCCAGATCATCCAGCGCGGATTCACGCCCCGTGCCATCCGCTCCCTGGAGGAGACCCTGCGCCGGCGCGCCCGCTCGATCGTGGACGCGGCGCTCGCCTCGGCCGACGACAGCGGTGCGTTCGACTTCGTCACCAACATCGCCGTGGAACTTCCGCTCCAGGCCATCGCGGAGCTGATCGGCGTCCCCCAGGAGGACCGCGCCCGGATCTTCGACTGGTCGAACAAGATGGCCGCGTACGACGACCCGGAGTACGCGATCACCGAGGAGATCGGCGCCGAGGCGGCCATGGAGATCGTCTCGTACTCCATGAACCTCGCGGCGGCCCGCAAGGAGTGCCCGGCCAAGGACATCGTGACGCAGCTGGTCGCGGCCGAGGGCGAGGGCAACCTCTCCTCCGACGAGTTCGGCTTCTTCGTGATCCTGCTCGCCGTGGCCGGCAACGAGACCACCCGCAACGCCATCAGCCACGGCATGCACGCCTTCCTCACCCACCCCGAGCAGTGGGAGCTGTACAAGCGCGAGCGCCCCGGGACGACCGCCGAGGAGATCGTCCGCTGGGCGACCCCCGTGGTCTCCTTCCAGCGCACCGCGACCCAGGACACGGAACTGGGCGGGCAGCGGATCAGGAAGGGCGACCGGGTCGGGCTGTTCTACTCCTCCGCCAACAACGACCCCGAGGTCTTCGAGAACCCGGAGGCCTTCGACATCACCCGCGACCCCAACCCGCACCTCGGCTTCGGCGGCGGCGGACCGCACTTCTGCCTGGGCAAGTCCCTCGCCGTGATGGAGATCGACCTGATCTTCAACGCCGTCGCGGACACCCTGCCGGACCTGCGGCTCATCGGCGACCCCCGCCGGCTGCGCTCGGCCTGGCTGAACGGCATCAAGGAACTGAGGGTCAGCACCTCGGCGGGCTGAGCGGCCCCGCCCCGGGGCCGCGCCCGCACCCCCGTGCCGGGGGCGCACATCCGTACGGAGATCATGGCGGGATGTCCGCCGTGCTCTCCGCCTTCACCCCGATCTGGCTGCTGACCGGTATCGGGTACGCGGTCGGCCGGGGCGGACTCCTGGGTGAGCAGGCGGAGTCCGTCCTCGGCCGTTTCGTCTTCCATGTGGCGATGCCCGCCGCCCTGTTCACGATGGTGTCCGGGGCGCGGCCGGGCACGTTCGCGCATCCGTCGCTGGTGGCCTTCGGGGCGGGCACGGCCGCCGTGTCCGCGCTGGGCTACGCGGTCTTCCGGCGGAGCTTCGGCCGGGACCGGGCCGGGGCGGCGATCGGCGCCATGTCCTGCGGCTACGTCAACTCCGCCAACCTGGGCATCCCGGTGGCCGTGCAGGTGCTGGGGGACGCCTCGTTCGTCGCCCAGATCATCCTGTTCCAGGTGCTGCTGGTCTCGCCGGTGATCCTGACCCTGCTGGACTCGGGCACCCGCGAGCGCGGCGGGCGGCCCCGCGAGGGGCTGCGGCGCATGGTCACCCTGCCGGTCCGCAATCCGATCATCCTGGCCTCGCTGCTCGGGGTGGCCGTCGCCGCGACGGGGCTGCGTCCGCCCGCCGCGCTCACCCGCCCCCTGGACGTGCTCGGGGCCGCCGCCGTGCCCACCGCGCTCGTCGCGCTGGGGCTGTCGCTGCACCGGGGCCCCGGGGGCGGCACGGGCCCGGGGCCCCGGCGGGCGGAGACGGCGGTGGCGGTCGGGCTGAAGACCCTGGCGCAGCCGCTGGCCGCGTTCCTCGTCGCCGGTCCGCTGATGGGCCTGCCCGCGCACCAGCTCCTGGCCGTGGTGATCTGCTCCGCGCTGCCGACCGCGCAGAACGCCTTCGTCTACGCCCGCGAATACGGTCTGGACACCGGCCCGGCCCGGGACTCCGTGATGGTCTCCACGCTGGTGTCGATGGTGACGCTGTCCCTGGCCGCCTGGGCGCTGGGGCCGTCGGGCTGATCCGCCCGAATGGCGGTCACGGGGCCGGGAGCGGATGCTGGAGGGGCGACGATCCACCGGTGAGGGGGGCGGGACGGCCACGGCCTCCCACCCCCCTCACCACGTCGTGTTCAGGCGCTCTCGGGCACCCGCGTCTGCGGTGCCAGCGGGTCCGGGTCCTTCTTCGCCTCCGGCCGCTCCACCGGGGCGCGCAGCCGGCGGGGGCCGCACAGCACATGGGTGAGCCCGAAGCCGAGGGCGACCACCAGGGCCCCGCCCACCGCGTCGAGCACCCAGTGGTTCCCGGTCGCGACGATCGTGGAGACCGTGAACAGCGGGTGCAGCACACCCAGCGCCTTCATCCAGAGCTTCGGGGCGAGCATCACGATGACCACCCCGCACCACAGCGACCAGCCGAAGTGCAGCGAGGGCATCGCGGCGTACTGGTTGGTCACCCCGGTCAGCGTGCCGTAGTCCGGCTTGGCGAAGTCCTGGACGCCGTGGACGGTGTCGATGAAGCCGAGGCCCGGCATCAGCCGGGGCGGGGCGAGCGGGTAGAGCCAGAAGCCGACCAGGGCCAGCACGGTGGCGAAGCCGATGGAGCTGCGCACCCAGCGGTAGTCGGCGGGGCGGCGGACGTAGAGCACACCGAGGATGGCGAGCGGCACGACGAAGTGGAACGTCGAGTAGTAGTAGTCGAAGAAGTCCCGCAGCCAGTCCACCTTCACGACCGCGTGGTTGACCCAGTGCTCGATGTCGATGTGCAGCCACTGCTCCAGCGAGTGGATCTGCCGTCCGTGGTGCTCGGCGGTGGAACGGCCGGCCGTCGCGGCGAGGCGCACATGCTGGTACGCGGAGTAGACGACCCGGATCAGCAGCAGTTCGAGCAGCAGATTGGGCCGGCTCGTCACCCGCCGCCAGAACGGCAGCAGCGGCACCCGGCTCCAGCGGGAGGCCACCGGGGCCCGGTAGTCGGTGGGGACCGGGTGCTGCCAGTACGGCGAGGTGCGGGGCAGGAAGGGGGCGGCGACCGCGGCCCCGAGCGCGGCGATCAGCAGCACGTTGTCGCGGACCGGGAACATCGCCTCGATGTTCGGCAGCAGCATCTTGCCCGGCAGCGTCAGGACGAGGACGACCACGGCCGGCCACACCAGCCGGTCGGAGGCCCGCTTCCCGACCCGGCCCACCACGGCGAGCAGCACCCACAGCAGCTGGTGCTGCCAGGCCGTCGGGGAGACGGCGACGGCGACGCAGCCGGTCACGGCGACGGCGAGCAGCAATTGTCCGTCCCGGGCGTAGCGCACCGCGCGGCGCAGACCGACGAGGACGACGGCGGCGGCCAGGACCAGGAAGAGCGTGATCTCCAGTGGCCCGCTCAGGCCGGACCGGAGCAGCGCGCCGTGCAGGGACTGGTTGGCGAGACTGTCGGCCTGGTCGCCGAGGCCGGCGCCCGCGACATGGTGCACCCAGTACGACCACGAGTCGTGCGGCATCGCGGCCCAGGCGAGTGCCGTGCAGACGGCGAAGGCGGCGCCGCCGGTGAGGGCGGCGGCCCGTCTGCCGGTCAGCCAGAACAGCACGGTGAAGAGGAGCACGGTCGGCTGGAGGGCGGCGGCGATGCCGACGAGCACGCCGGAGGCGCGCTCGCCCCGGACCGCGAAGCAGCCGACGAGGACCAGGAGGACCGGCAGGATGCTGGTCTGGCCGAGGTGGAGGGCGTTGCGCACCGGCAGCGAGAGCATCAGCAGGCTGATCGCGACGGGGGCGGCGAGCAGCGCGGTGCGGCGGCCGACGGGGGCGGGCAGCGCGCGGGCGGCGACGACACCGAGCGCGGCGACCAGGAGCAGCGAGCCGAAGGTCCAGACGACGCCGAGGTTCTGTTCGGCCAGGCGGGTCAGCGGCTTGAGGACGAGCCCGGCGAACGGGGTGCCGGTGAAGCGGTCGGTGTCGTACAGGGAGCCCGTCACATGGAGCACACCGTTGTCACCGATCCAGGTCTCCAGGTCGGTGAGCCGTTCGCCGGGCGGCTGCCGCAGCACCACCGCCATCTGCCGCACCGCCAGCACCGCCACGACCAGCCAGAGCACGGCGCGGGCCGCCCCGGTCCTCGCTCCCGTCACCGCGTCCCCGTGCACCCTGTGCTCCGCATTCGCCACGTTGCGCCGACCCTCCTGACATCCGTCACCGTTTGTGCGTGTCCGTCATGCTCTGAAACCTTCGCATTGCGCTCTGGGGAAGACCCAATCAACCCCCTCTTCGCCTGACTGTCATCCGGCTTTTGTCCGAAAGAATGCCCGGCCATGGTGTAACGGGCTCGCGCGGGGCCGTACGGGCGGGCCGGACACGCGGGAACCGGGGCGGTCGGACGCACGTCTGAGCCCCTAATCGGCGATCACGGGGAGGCCAGGAGAGATGCGCGGTTCGGGGAACGGGCGCGGGGACCGGCACCGGCGGCGCGGCTGGACGGCACGGGCGCTGTCGCTGGTGCTGCTGGTGCTCTCGTTGCAGGTGGGATCGCTGGTGGCACCGGCGTACGCCTGCGGCTGCGGGGCCATGGTCGTGGATCCCGCGCACTCGGTGACGGTCGGCCGGGAGACGTCCGTGGTGAGCTGGGACGGGACCACCGAGCAGATCGTGATGCGGCTGACGGTGCGCGGGGACGCCCCCGAGGCCGCCTGGATCATGCCGGTGCCGCACCGGGCGACGGTCGAGCTGGGTGAGCCTTCTCTCTTCTCCGAACTGGAGTCCCTGGCCGCCCCGGTGCGCCGCGAGCGCCACTACTTCTGGCCGCGCTCGGACGACTGGCCGTTCGGCGGTTCCGGGCACGCCGTCGGGGACGCCGCCCCCGCGCCCGGCGCGGCCCGCCCGGTCGAGGTCGTCGGCCGGGAGCGGCTCGGCCCCTTCGACGTGGCCCGGCTGGCGGCGACCGACCCACAGGCGCTGGAGTCCTGGCTGAAGCTGAACGGCTTCGAACTCCCGGACCGGCTGGCGAGCGCGCTGCGCCCGTACGTCGAGCAGAAGTGGGAGTACGTGGCGGTGCGGCTGGCCCCCAGCCGGAGCGGGGTGCCGTTGAGCGGCACGCTGGACCCGCTGCGGCTGCGCTTCGCCAGCGACCGCCTCGTCTATCCGATGCGCCTGTCCGAACTGGCCGCGACCCCGCAGTCGCTGGGGCTCTACGTGCTGGCCGCGCACCGGATGGAGCCGAGCGGCACGATCGGCGGGCAGCGGCCCGAGGTGACGTACGCGGGGCGGGTGGACACCGTCGCCGAGCACGACCGCTACCCGGCGATGAGCATGCTGGCGGGCCGGAAGCCGGTCTTCGTCACGGCGATCGAGCAGTCCTTCCCGCGTCCGGAGCTGATCGACGGGGACCACATCCTGCGGGCCGCCGACGCGGACACCCCGTACCAGCGGGTGACCTACCGGGACACGCTGCTGACGGTGGGCGGCGTCCCGGTCTGGGCGCTGACCGTGTTCGGCGGGGCGGCGGCGGTGACCGGCGCGCTGGTGTGGGCACTGCGGGCCCGGCGGCGGCGCCCGGTGCCGCCCCCGCCGCCGGTGACGGTCCCGCCGCCGCTGGGCTGAGCGGAGGCGGACCGGGGCGGAGGATCCGGGGGTCACTCCTCTTCCGGGATGCCCGCCTGCCAACCGGTGAACAGCGGCACCTCGCCCCCGTTGTCCAGGACGACGACGCCGAAGGGCCGGTCGAAGGCGATGTGGAGGCGGCGCGGCGGTGCGGCCGGCGCGGCTCCGCCTCTGGTGACGGCCACGGTGACGGCCGCCGCCTCCACGCCCTCCTCGGCCACCTTCACCACCGCTTCCTGGACCACCTGGGAGAGCGTCAGCGGCTCCTGGGAGATGCCGGAGAGGTCGGCGGACATGGACACCGCCTCCCGGATGCCGAGGGCCGGCAGCTGGCCGGTGACCCGGATATGCGTACGCAGGGTGAAGCGCGGGACGGTCATACTCACGTGAGCCGCCCCGGCGGCGGTGCGCCGGTCCGCCGGGGCCCAGGCCGCGGGCAGCACCTCGGCCGCGCCCGCGCCCGGTTCGCCCAGCACCAGCCGGACCCTGGCCGGTGCCCCGCCGCCCTCACCGGCCCGGCACTGCAGCTCGACGACCCGCACGGACCCCACGGTCCACGTCTCCCACGGCTCGGGTTCGCCGTACATCGTCGGCACCGGGCGGCTCGTCCCGTCGGCGGCGGTGAACGGCAGGTCCTCGGTCCCGGCCCGCTCGAACGGCACCTCCCAGCGGGCCCTGAGCGCGAGCACGTTGACGAGGACGAGCAGCGTCGAGGGGTCGATCCGCAGGGGCAGCCGGCCGATCAGCCCCTCGGTCGCCTCCCGCACCCACGCGTCGGCCCCCGAGGGGTCCATGGGCCCGAAGCGGACGTCCGCCAGGGCCGCCTCGTACTCCGGACGCACCGGCACCCGGCTCCAGACCCGGGTCGCCACCCTCAGCGCGTCGGTCGCGGTCAGCTCACGGGAGGCGGCCGTCACCGCCTCGGCGGCCTCCTCCCCCGCGGCCCCGAGCACGGCACGCAGTTCGTCGGCCGTGGTGCCGCGCGCCCCGGCGGCGACGGCGGACAGGGCCAGCCACAGTCCGGCGGGCGAGCAGACGAAGCTCGTCCCCGGCCGCACGGCCATCTCCCCGATCCACCGCTCGGCGAGACCGCGTACGGCCTCGCCTCTGGTCATCCGTTCCGCCTCCGGCACGTCCGGCCCCCTGTCGCCCTGTCATCAATCCGTTTTCCGCACAGGTGTACGCGAGGACAGAATGACCCGGTGACATGGACCGTGACCCCCGAACGCTTCGATTCGCCCGATGCCGCGCTGCTGCGCCGGGACTACTACGACGAAGTGGCGAGCCGCTACTGGGGGCGTCCCGCGACCGCGCGCGAGATCGACGAGGGGCTGACCGACGACGGGGCGGAGCTGCTCGCGCCGCCCGCCGGCGCCTTCGTCGTCGGCCGCCTCGACGGCCGGGCGGAGGCGTGCGCCGGTCTGGTCCTGGGGGAGGCGGGGACGGCGGAGCTGACCCGGGTCTTCGTGCGCCCCGGGGCCCGCGGTACGGGCGGCGGCGGACTGCTGCTCGCGGCGGTCGAGGAGCTGGCCCGGACCGCGGGCGTCCGCCTGCTGCGCCTGGACACCCGGTCCGATCTCGTCGAGGCCCGCGGGCTGTACGCCAAGCACGGCTACCGGGAGGTCCCGGCCTTCCACCACCGGCAGTACGCCGAGCACTGGTTCGCCAAGGAGCTGTAGGGGATCCGGGGCTCAGACGGGCGGCGGCTCATGGCGGTGGCCGGCCGCGTGGTCCCGCCGGGGCTCGGGGCTGTGCGGGCGCTCCTTGCTCGACCCGTTGGTCTCCTCGGTCAGCTCCGCCACCAGGGCCACCAGGTCCGTCGGCCGGTCCGGCCCCCACCAGTCGCCCAGCAGTTCGGCCAGCGACTCCTCACGGGCGCGGGCGAGCTTCACCACGGCCTCGGCGCCCGGTTCGGTGAGGACCAGCTGCACCCCGATCCGGCGGGCCAGCCCGCGTTCCTCCAGTTGCCGGGCCGCGTCGCTGATCACCCGGAGCGGCACGGGGGCGATGTCGGCGAGCCGGGAGGGCTCCACGGTGCCGTGGCGTTTGATGCGCAGCAGCATCCACCCGGCGGCGGGCAGGAGGTCGTACCCGGCCCGTTCGGTGATCTTCACATAGATCTCGCGGCGCCCCTCCCGGGTGGCCAGGACGGAGAGCGCGCGGGCGCATTCGTCGTACGAGGAGCGCTCGACCGGGTTGGAGGCCAGGGTCTCGCTGGGGTCCGGGGCGGTCACCGAACCGCGCAGCTTGTCCTCCTTGAGCAGCCAGGCGAAGAGGAAGGCGACCAGGACGACGGGGGCGGCGTACAGGAACACATCGGTGATCGAGGTGGAGTACGCGTGCAGGACCGGCTGCCGGAGGGACGGCGGGAGCTGGGAGATGGCCCGGGGGTCGGCGGCGAGGCTGTCCGCGCTGACGCCGGGCGGGAGGGTGCGGCCGGCGAGCGCGGTGCCGAGTTTGTCGGTGAGGCGGTTGGTGAAGATGGTGCCGAAGACGGCGACGCCGAACGAGGCTCCGATGGACCGGAAGAAGGTCGCCCCGGAGGTGGCGACGCCGAGGTCCTGGTACGAGACGGCGTTCTGCACCACGAGGACGAGGACCTGCATGACCAGGCCGAGGCCCGCGCCGAAGACGAAGAAGTAGATGCTCATCTCCCACGTGGGGCTCGTCTCCGTGAGCCGGTGCAGCAGGAGCAGGCCGACCGCGGTGAGGCCGGTGCCGACGACGGGGAAGACCTTCCAGCGGCCGGTGCGGCTGACGACCTGCCCGGACGCGGTGGAGGTGATGAGCAGCCCGAACACCATCGGGAGCATGTGCACACCGGACATGGTCGGCGTGATGCCGTGCACCACCTGGAGGAACGTCGGCAGGTAGGTCATGGCGCCGAACATCGCGAAGCCGACGACGAAGCTGATCACCGCGACGAGGCTGAAGGTCCTGATCCGGAACAGCTTCAGCGGCAGCACGGGCTCCGCGGCGCGCCGCTCCGCGTACACGAAGGCGATCAGCAGCACCACGCTGAGCGCGGCCAGCGCGATGATCTGCGCCGAGCCCCAGGCCCAGGTCGTCCCGCCGAGCGAGGCGACGAGGACCAGACAGGTGGCGACCGAGGCGATGAGGAAGGTGCCGAGGTAGTCGATGGTGTGCGGGGTGCGGCGGACCGGGATGTGGAGCACGGCGGCGATGACGACGAGGGCGACCACACCGATGGGCAGATTGATGTAGAAGACCCAGCGCCAGCTGAGGTGCTCGGTGAAGAAGCCGCCCAGCAGCGGTCCGAGGACGCTGGTCGCGCCGAACACCGCACCGAACAGCCCCTGGTACTTGCCGCGTTCGCGCGGGGCGACGATGTCCCCGACGATCGCCATCGACAGCACCATCAGCCCGCCGCCGCCGAGGCCCTGGAGGGCCCGGAAGGCGATCAGCTGCGGCATGTTCTGGGCGATGCCGCAGAGCGCCGAGCCGATCAGGAAGATGACGATCGCGATCTGGAAGAGGCGCTTGCGGCCGTACTGGTCGCCGAGCTTGCCCCAGAGCGGAGTCGCCGCGGTCGAGGCCAGCAGATAGGCGGTGACCACCCACGACAGATGCTCCAGACCGCCGAGGTCGCTGACGATCGTCGGCAGCGCCGTGGAGACGATGGTCTGGTCGAGCGCCGCCAGCAGCATGCCGAGGAGCAGGGCCCCGATCGCCACCAGGACGGAGCGGGTGGAGCGCTCGGCTCCGGGGGCCGGGGCGGGGCTCAGCTGCTGGGCCATGAAACATCTCCTCGGATCCGCTACACCCCCATCCTGTCCGTTCCGTCCCGTTATGGCCTGCCGAGGGGCCGGGTGATTGGGCTTCCCGGCGGCGGGCTGCATAATCGCAGGCAGTTCAAGGGGAGGGGACCCACCATGGCCGGACATATGTGCCCGGAGTGCGGTACGGACAGCAGACCCGACGGCGCTCCGCGCTGCGCCTGCGCGGCGCGGGCGGCCCACGGCGGCCCCGGCCCGTACGGCACCGGCGGCCCGGTTCCGTACGGCACCGGCGAGGTGGACCGCGCCGCCGAGCAGCGGCGCATCGCCGCGCAGCACGCCGAGCGCACGGCGGAGGCCGCGGCGGCGGAGGACTTCGACCCGCTGCGCATCCGGCCGTACGTGACGCTGGGCGGCGCGGACACCGCCCCGGCGGCGGACGGGGCACCGGAAGGGGGCCACGACGGCCGGTCCGGGGACGCCGCGACGACCATGCCGCTGTTCCTGGACCCCGCCGGGCCCGGCCCGCACCCGGGCCCGCTGCCGGACGCGGTGGCGCCCGGCACCCCGCTCGTGACGGCGGGACCCGACCCGGTCCAGCCGCGCCGCCGCAGGCCCTTCGCCGCCCTGATGGCGGGGGCGGCCGTGGTGACGGTGGTCGGCACGGCCGCGTTCATCGGCGGACTGTTCGACGGCAGCGCCGACAAGGAGGCGGACCTGGACCAGGCGATGCCCTCCACCGTGGCGACCCTGCCCGAGGAGGACGCCGAGCCCACGGCCCCGGCCTCCGCCTCGCCCACCCCCTCCGCGACGCGCCCGGCCTCCGCCTCCCCGTCCGCCTCGGCGTCGGCGTCCGCGTCCGTGTCCACCCGCCCCTCCGCCTCGGCGACCCGGTCCGCACCGGCCTCCCCCACCCCGTCGGCGCCCTCCTCGTCCCCCGCGGCCACGCCCTCCGGCAGCAGCCCGGCCCTGGCCCCGCCGGGCGGCTCGCAGGGCGGGGGCCCCACGCTCCGCCTCGGGGACCGGGGGCCCGAGGTGACCGAGCTGCAGCTCCGGCTCCAGGAGGTCTGGGTCCTGGGAGGCGGCGAGGTCGGCGACGACTACACCAAACGGGTCGAGAAGGCCGTGCGCGACTTCCAGGTCTGGTGGGGCGTCCAGGGCGACCCCGAGGGCGTCTACGGCCCGGAGACCCGCCGGCGGCTGGAGGGCGCCACCACCGGCCGGGGGCGCGACTGACCGGCACCCCCGCCTCCGGGCAGGGGGATTCGCTTTCCCGCTCCCGTTTTTGTATCGTGGAGGAACAAAGTGGCCTCCGCGCGCACACCCTGACCGGCGAGCGGGGGCCGCTTGTTCTCCCCCGCGCCGCACACCCCACTGCGGCGCTCGTTCCCCCTTGGAGCCCGCCCATGCCGGCCACCGCCCTCACCGCCCACGCCCTCCTCCTCGACATGGACGGCACCCTGGTGAACTCGGACGCCGTCGTGGAGCGGTGCTGGCGGCGCTGGGCGCTGCGGATGGGCCTGGACCCCGAGGAGGCGCTCAAGGTCGTGCACGGCCGCCAGGGGTACGCCACCATGGCCGCGCTCCTCCCGGACCGCCCGATGGAACAGAACTACGCGGACAACCGGGTGATGCTCGCCGAGGAGACCGCCGACACCGACGGCGTCGTCCCGGTCGGCGGCGCCGCCGCGTTCATGGACGCGATCGCGGCCCTGCCGCACGCCCTGGTCACCTCGGCGGATCTGGCACTGGCCCGCGCCCGGATGGGTGCGGCCGGGCTGCGGATGCCCGACTTCAAGGTCACCGCCGAGAGCGTCGGCGCCAGCAAGCCGGACCCCGAGGGCTTCCTGAAGGGCGCGGCGGGCCTCGGCTTCGCCCCGGCGGACTGCGTGGTCTTCGAGGACTCCGAGGCGGGCATCGCGGCCGGCCGCGCGGCGGGCATGCGCGTGGTGGGCGTGGGCCCCCGCGCGGCGGCCCTCTCCCCCGACGCGCACGTGGACGATCTGACCCGGCTCCGCGTGGACCCGGCGGCGGACGGCACGATCACGCTCCACTTCGACGTGCGCTGACCCACGCGCCGGGGTCGCCCACACCCCGTCACACACCAGCACCACGAACCTTCGTACGGCCCTCGCCCCCACCGGGCGGGGGCCGTACGCATGCGCTCCCGCGCGGGTCATGAGGGCCGACTCGTCCCCGTATCCGGTGTTCCGCGCCCGCGCGCACGGCCCCGCACGCCCCCCGCACCACGACGCCCTCTGTCAGATCCCTTGATGTGACGTGCCCATGTCGCCACCCTGTTACCTGGCGCCCACCCCACGGAAACCCGGCGCCGCCACGATGGCCGGGCCGTTTCGGCGACCGGGTCTTCTTCCCCCCACATCAAGGGAGTTCGCATGTCAGGTGTCTACGCGCGTCGCATAGCCGTCCTCGCCGCATCCGCCGCGCTCGCCGCCACCACCGGCCTGCTCACCGCCCCCCAGGCCCAGGCGGCGATGCCCACTCCGGTCTCGGCATCCACGGCCCGCACCTATCTGAGCCAGCTCACCGTGAAGGCGGAGGGCTCGTCCACGGGCTACAGCCGCGACAAGTTCCCGCACTGGATCACCCAGTCCGGCGCCTGCAACACGCGCGAGGTCGTCCTGGAGCGCGACGGCACGAACGTCACACAGGACTCCAGCTGCGCCGCGGTCAGCGGGAGTTGGTACTCGCAGTACGACGGCGCGACCTGGACCGCGGCGTCCGACCTCGACATCGACCACATGGTCCCGCTCGCCGAGGCCTGGCGCTCCGGCGCCTCCGGCTGGACGACGGCCCAGCGCCAGGCGTACGCCAACGATCTGACCCGCCCCCAGCTCATCGCCGTCACCGACAACGTCAACCAGTCCAAGGGCGACAAGGACCCGGCCGACTGGCTTCCGCCCCGCACCGCCTACCGCTGCACCTACGCACGCGCCTGGGTGCACGTGAAGCACTACTACGACCTGAGCGTCGACTCCGCCGAGAAGAGCGCCCTGCAGTCCGTACTGAACGGCTGCTGACCGAGCGTCGCGAGAGGAAGCCGCCGCGCCGGCCCACCCGGGTCCGGTGCGGCGGCTTCGCCGTGCCCGCGCGCTCCTGACACCGACGCATTTTCGGCCGAGTACGAGGAAGGGCCCGGGACGACGGCACGCTCCGCGCGGCCCCGTACGGCACTCCGCACGGCCGCCGCCGCACGCGCGGCAGACGCCGCCTCCGCACCGGCGCCGGGCACGGAACCCGGGGCCCGCCGCTGCCTCCAACGAGGCACGTCCGAGCGAGCCGGTCACCCGGCGCGGTGACCCACCTCGAACGGTCTCCGGTTCGGCGTCCAACCAAAGACACATGGCACGAGTGGCCGGAAAACTGCGCTGACATTGGTTCAGGCCAAGTCATGAGCCGCAGGTCCCCTGTTGGAGAGGGTATCCGCCCATGCGCTGACCGGTGACGGTCCATCGATTTTCAGCCAGTCGACAAAATGTTGAACTTGCAAGCATTGGTCAGGCCTACCTAATCTGTGGCGCTCAGTCGGTTCACGTCCCCACCAGACCGAAGGAGCTCCCCCCATGTACACACGCCTCAACCAGGCCCAGCCCTACGCCCTCGCGCTCTTCCGCATCGTCGTCGGCCTGCTGTTCGCCTGCCACGGCGCTGCATCGCTCTTCGGTGTGCTCGGCGGCGCCATGGGCGGCGGGACCATACCCGCCGGCACCTGGCCCGGCTGGTACGCGGCCGTCATCCAGCTCGTCGGCGGCAGCCTCGTGATCCTGGGCCTCGGCACCCGTATCGCCGCTCTCGTCTCGTCCGGCTCGATGGCGTACGCGTACTTCAAGGTTCACCAGCCCGAAGCACTCTTCCCGCTCCAGAACGGTGGTGAACCTTCCGCCGTGTACTGCTGGGTCTTCCTGCTCCTCGTCTTCACCGGCCCCGGCGCGTTCGCCCTGGACCGGCTGTTCACCGCCCGCGCCGCCGCACAGGGCACCGCCGACCGCGCCTCCGAGGCGAAGTCCCCGGTCGCCGCCTGACGCCTCCCCCCGTCAGCGGTCCACGGACCCGCGCCGACCGGGTCCGCCCGACCCCGACCCCCGCCGCACCCCGCACCCCGCACCCCGCACCCCGCACCGAACGACGCGGATGCCCGCAAAAGCCGCAAGGCATCCGCACGGGCGGGGACGCGGGTGCGCGAGGGGCGCGGGGGCCACGTGAGATGCCCAACATCGCTCATATATATGGATCACCGGGTGAACGGCAGGCGTACGCTGTACAGCTGGCCCTGCCGCTCCTGCCGCTCCCCTGCGACGTCGCGGCGTTGTTACGAATCGGGGAGTCGTAGGTGTTCGAGAGCGTGGGTGCGCTGATCGGCAGTCCATGGATCTATGCCGTGGTCGCCCTCTCCGTACTGCTCGACGTCTTCCTCCCCGTCCTGCCGAGCGGGGTCCTCGTGATCACCGCCGCCACGGCCGCCGCCGCGGGCACCACGACCGTCGCCGCCGACGCCGCGGGCGCGGCCCGTCACGTGGCCGAGGTGCCCTCGCTCCTGGCCCTGGTCCTGTGCGCCGCCACCGCCTCGGTGCTCGGCGACCTCGTCGCGTACAAGCTCGCCTGGCGCGGCGGCGAACGGCTGGACCGCGCCATCGCACGCTCCCGCCGCCTCACCTCCGCGCAGGAACGGCTCGGCGCCGCCCTGAGCCGCGGCGGCGGTGTCCTCGTCGTCATCGCGCGCTTCGCCCCGGCCGGCCGGTCGGTGGTCTCACTGGGCGCCGGGGCGTCGCACCGCGACGTCAAGGAGTTCCTGCCGTGGTCCGCCGTGGCCGGTGTGGCCTGGGCGGGGTACAGCGTGGGCCTCGGTTACGTCGGCGCGCAGTGGCTGGGCGCTAGCTGGCTCGGCACCGCCGTCTCGGTCCTGGCGCTGTTCGTCGCCGGGGCGTTCGCCGCGTTCCTGATGAAGCGGCCCGCCGCGGCCGCGGCGGCCGCGTCCGTCCCTACGGCGTCCTGACACCACCCCGCACTTCCAGTCCGTCCAGCAGCCGGGCGGTCGCCTCGGCGATCTCGTCGACCGCGCGGTCGAACACTTCCTTGTTGTGCGCGGCAGGGGCGCGGAAGCCGGACACCTTGCGGACGAACTGCAGGGCGGCGGCGCGGATGTCCTCCTCGGTGGCTTCCTCGGGGAGGGCGGGCGGGCGGAGAGTCTTGATACTGCGGCACATGACTCCAGTGTGACCCGCACCACTGACAACGCGCCGGGACGCGGGCCAGGGCGGTCCGGGACCGCTCACGTCCCGCGCCTCCCCCGTGCCCGCGCCCGCTGCCGGACGTGCGTCTACGGCACCGGCGCCTTTCTCCTCGCCCGCACGCCCGCGTGCCCGCTGCCGGACGGCCCTCCCTCTCAGGCCAGTCCGCTGAGGGAGTCGCCGATGTACTTGGCGCCGAGGACGACCAGCACGGTCGTCATGATCGCCGCGTTGTGCCGCCCCATCCACTCCTTCCACTCGCCGAGCACCCGGGCGGACCGCGCGCCGCCGAAGAGGTACACGGCCAGGGGCAGCGTGGTGCAGAGCGAGGCGACGACGACCATCAGGACGCCCGCGACGGCCTTCCCCCCGGCGTCCGCGGTGCTGGAGGCGATCGAGACCGCCCCGCCGACGGCCAGCACGAGGTTCTTCGGATTGGCCACGGCCAGCGCGGCGGCCAGCCCGGCCGCCTTCACCGGCGTGAAGCCGTCGATCGCCCGCATCCATCCGGGCTGCCCGGCCTCCTGCCCCTCCTTCGGGCGCCCCCGCCACTGCCGGACCGCCATCAGCACGAACAGCACCCCCAGCGCCAGCTTCAGCCACAGGGTCCAGGTGGCGGGTCCGCCGTCCCCGGCGGCGTCGGCCCCCGATCCCGCGAGGACGACGACCGCGACCAGGACGGCCAGCGAGACCGTCCACCCCACGGTGAAGGCGATGCCGTTGGACCGGCCGCGCGGGGTGGCGAGCATGAGGATCACGGCGATCAGCGGCAGCGGACTGATCGCGATACCGACGGCGGACGCCAGCATCTGCCCGACGGCATCACCCATGACCGGCCACCCCGGACCGTCCGGCCACCCCGGACCGTCCGGCCATCCCGGACCGTCGGGCCGGCCCGGCGGCGGGCGTCCGCACGCCCGTCACCGCCGGACCCGCCCCTCGGCCTGTGTGCATCAGAGGACCGGCTCGGAGCGGTCCGTGCACAGGGCCCAGATCACGAAGGTGTCGATCGCCAGGGAGACGACCGCCCAGATGGGCTGGTAGGGCAGCCACATGAAGTTGGCGATCATATTGAGCGCCGCCAGCCCCACACCGATGCCGCGCGCCCAGCCCGAGCCCCTGAGGATGCCCCAGCCGACGACGGCAATGATCACCCCGAGGACGAGGTGGATCCATCCCCAGGTGGTCGTGTTGAACTTGAAGACGTAGTCGTTGATCCGTGCGTAGACGTCGTTCGACGCGATGCCGGCGATGCCCTTGATCGCTCCGAGCACCCCGTCGACCATCAGCAGCACGCCGGCGAACATGACCCCTCCGGCCGCCCAGGGATTGGGTCCGGCGGGCGCGGAGGACGGTGCGGCGGGGCCTGCGGGGGACGGGCCGCCGGGCGTGGGCGCGGACTGTGCCATGAGAACTCCAACCTCCTGGGCCGGTGGGTCCGTGTGTCTGACCGACCCTGCGCGGCACCTCGCGGGGCGACCACTTGGACGCGTCCGTCCGGGTGACGGGGAGAGGGCACCGGGCCGTCCCGCACCCGCCCCCCGCCACGGGGTCCCGGCTCACCCCGCCCCGGCCCCCGGCCTCGCGCTTCCCGGACCGACATATGCCGATGGGTGACTTATCATGCGGGCATGAGTGATCGCGCGATGCAGGAACCGACGCTGCTGCTGCTCACCGCCCTCGCGGACGAGCCCCGTCACGGCTACGCGATCGCCCGCGAGGTCGAGAAGATCTCGGACGGCCGGGTCAGGATGCGTACGGGCACGCTGTACGGCGGACTGGAGCGGCTGCTCAACGAGGGCCTGATCGAGGTGCACGCGGAGGAGGTCGTGGACAGCCGGCTGCGCCGTACGTACACGCTCACGGCCGCGGGCCGCGACAGCCTGGCCGCGGAGGCCCGGCGGATCGCCGCCACCGCGCGCGAGGCGACCCGGCGCCTGGGGGTCGCGGGGAAGCCGGCCACGGCGTGAGCACACCGCTGCTGCGGCTGTATCCGGCCGGCTTCCGCCGGGACTTCGGGGACGAGATCGCCGCGTCGTACCACGAGGCGGTCGAGGGGGCGGGCCGGTGGGCCCGCGCCCGGGAGGCCGGCGACATCGTGGCGCACGCGCTGCGGCTGCGGCTGGGGCTCGGTTCGTCCCAGCGCGGCGGCCCGCTGTTCGCCGCCGCCGCGCCGTTCGCCCTGGCCGCCACGGCCGCCTACGCGGCGTTCACCCTGGTGTCGCTCGTCGGGGACCGGTACATCAGCGGGAGCCCGGACTTCCTGGTCCCGCTGAGCTATGTGATGGGCGGCTGCGCCCTCGTCACGCTGACCGGCGCCGTCCTCGCGCTGGGCGGACGGTTCGCCGCGGGCGCGCGGTGGGCGTGCGCCGGCACGGTGACGTACGCGGCGGTCCTGTACGCGATGACGCTGCCCGCCCACGCGTCGATGCCGTGGCAGGCGGCACTGTTCCTCGCGGCCCCGTCGCTGGTGGCCGCACTCCCCCTGGCCTGCCCGCCGGACCTGCGCCCGCCGGGCCGGGTCCGGAGCGGGGCGGGGCGGGTGGCACTGACGGTCTGGGCCCTGGTGGGCGTGGTCGCCGTGGCGCTGTGGGACGCCCGGGGCATCGGCTCCGTGGTGCACTGGCGCCTGGGCGTCCCGGTGGCCGCCGCCCTGCTCCTGGCGGGCCGCCGGCCGCCGGCCCGTATCCGCACCACCGGCCGGTTCGCCCTGGCGGCGGCCCCGTTCCTCGCGATCGGGTTCTGCGCGGGCGTGGTCGACGCGGACACACTGCTCCCGTCCGTGGCCGTCCTGGCGGGCGCTGCGGCGGCGCTGCGGCTGCGGCGGGCGTACGGAAGGCGCTCGGACCCCGCCCGCCCGCGCTGATCCGGCTCAGCCGGCGGTGACGCGGATCTTCGACTGTCCGTGCCCGAGCTTCTCCCAGTCGTCCATGAAGCGGGCGGTCAGGCCGTGCCCGGCGGCGAGGTCCACGAGGGTCTCGGTCCGGTAGTAGAAGTCCTCGCGCAGGACCTGGTGCTCGGTGCCGGTGGTGCGGTCGAAGGTGAAGTCGAAGTGTCCGCCCGGCGCGAGCACGCGCCCCACGTGGGCGAGGCATTCGTCGATGATCTCGATCGGCGAGTGCGAGAAGACGCTGTGCGCGTGGACGACGTCGAAGTAGGCGTCGGGGAGGAAGTCCAGCGTCAGGTCCTTGGTGAGGGTCAGGTGCGGGACCTTGTCCTGGAGGCCCTGGGCGGTCAGTGTCCGCTTGGCGGCGATGAGGATGTCGGGCGAGATGTCGATGCCGTAGTAGTTCCCGGCTTCGAGGTGGTCGATGAAGTGCCACCCGGCCCGCAGGTTGCCGCAGCCGATGTCGAGCATGCGGGCCCCGGGGGCGAGCCCGTGCGCCAGCAGGTAGTCGAACTGCATCTTCCCGAGCGCCAGCCACCGTTCGTGCGTCTGGCTGCCCACGGCCGCCTCGGGGTTGCGCCGGGTGTCGGAGGCCATGACGGCCCGGTAGTAGTTCACGTGGTCCGGGTGCTTGAAGGCCAGCCAGCGGTCCCGTGCGGCCCGCTTGAGGTACGGGGCTATCCGGTCCGGCCGGCTCGCCGCGTACCGCACCTTGTGGGCGAGGGTCTCCCGGTTGGCGACGAGGTTCTTCTTGGACGCCATGTCTGCTCCGTTCCGTCTCCGCTGCACGGCGTGGGCGGGGCACGGCCGCAGCGTGGACCGGCCCCGGGGCGGGGATCGCGTGGACCACTATAGGTCGGTGACCGACATATACAAATCACCGACACAATCACGCTCACCCCTCCCCGGGCCCGGCCACGCCCCGGAGAGACGTGACCGGTCACCGCACCCGGGGGCGGGGCGTCAGCCCGTCACAGGATCTCGATGTCCTTCACCTTCGGCGGGTTGTTGGGGAAGGTGATGTCATGCCACCGGTCGATCCGTACGGAGTCGCCGTTGGCGTCGTAGTAGATGAGGTCGTTGTTCCCCGTGGAGATCCTGTCGACCCACCAGTTGCCGAAGCCGGTCCGCCCGGCGTTGGCGTAGCAGTCGACGCTCTGGGTGCCCCCGTTGTGGGACCAGATCTTCAGGAAGTTCTCGCCGCCGCGGCATTCGACGTGGTCGATCGCGGACGCGTTGCCGCTCATGCCGAACGTGAAGGCGGTGGCGGCCGCGAGCGACACGGTCAAGGCGCGAGCGATCCGCTTGCTTTTCGAGATCACGCATTCCCTTTCACATAAAGGACGGCCCGCGGGCCGTCCTTCCGAATTGGGCCATCGGCATTCCCCTACGAACTCCCGCACAGGGGCATGAGACCCCCTGGACAGCCCGAACGATGGCTTCTCCACGCTATCGAGGACATAAAGCCCCGACGGACACCCGCAGATGAAACGCACCCAACGGGTGAAACACCCCGGACGCCACCCGCCGGAGAGGAGCCAGAGAAGGCGTGTTGACGCCCGAACTCGCCGTCTGACCAGCCGAATTGACCTCTACCACCGACAACTCGCGGCAGATTGGCGCCACTCCCCCGTCGCCATCCCGCGATCCATGCGCGTAAGGTCCATTACCATCACACCTTGTTCACACGGACGAGTAATCCGGCCGCAGTTGACGGCCAGGTACGGGAGCAGTGAAGTATGCGCGCACGCATGAGCGGAAGATGGGCCGTTCTCGGCGGGGTGACCGCACTCACGACCTCCCTGCTGATCTCCGCACCGGCACGGGCCGAGGAACCCCTCGACGCCCTCGGCGAAGTCCTCTTCCCCGTCTCCGCCACCGATCTGATCACCGCGGACACCGTGGAGAACGTCCCCACCGTCACCCCGAAGGAACCTTTCCCCACCACCCCCGCCCAGGCCGCCTCCGCCACCACCGCCACCTGCCTCGGCGACACCGCCACCTACGGCGCCCAGGGCTGCTTCCAGCACAACGGCGACACCACCTGGGTCGCCGACACCGTCGCCGACGGCATGTCCGCCGCCGTCGGCGTCTACACCGACTACGGACGCCCCTCCTTCGTCTGCATCAACAACCAGGGCGCCCACACCTGGGCCACCTGCAAGAAGGACTACCGCGAGGGCGGCAACGTCCGGCTCCGCATCCTCCGCTACGACGGCGACACCGGAAAGTTCTACCAACCGCAGTCCTGGTCCGGCTGGATCCCGGTCGACGGCCAGTACTGACCACCGGTTCGTCTGCCGGAGCCCCGGCGCCCCCGTACCGCGGGCGACCGCTTCCGTTGATGTTGGATGTAGATGCCGAAGGCCCCCAACCATGATCGGTTGGGGGCCTTCGTCGGGCTACCTACTGGTGGGCGCGGACGGTTTCGAACCGCCGACATCTGCTTTGTAAGAGCAGCGCTCTACCCCTGAGCTACGCACCCGTGGATGAAGGAACAGGTTACATGGCGGGCGGGGCCTGTCGACAATCGGTTCGGTGGGGGGGGAACGGGGGGATATCCCCACCCCGGAGACGGGAGCGGGCCGGATCGTGCGGGGGACGGGGGGTGCATAGCTTGGGGGTCTACAGCCGGTCGTACAAAACAGGGGGACTTGATCGCATGCGTAGCTCTGACCGCAGCCTCGGGAACGTCAGCAGGGTCAGCCGCGTCGCGGGGCGGCGGAGGCTGGTGCGGGGGGCGGTGGCCGCCGGTGGGGTGGGGGTGCTGGTGTGGGGGTTGAGCGGGTGCGGGAGTACGGATGTGGACGGGGCGAAGGCGGAGCACCGGTCGTTCGCGTACAGCGGGAAGGCGCTGACGATCGACGCGCGGAACTCGACGGTGGAGCTGGTGCCCGCGGATGTGGACGGGATCGAGGTGACCCGGAAGGTGGACGGATGGGTCATGTTCGGGAGCGGGCCGGATCCGGTGTGGAAGCTGGAGGGGGACAAACTGACGCTGCGGGTGAAGTGCGACGCGCTGATCAGTGACTGCGGGGCGCGGCACACGGTGAAGGTGCCCCGGGGGATCGCGCTGACCGTGGACGCGGCGAACGGGAAGGTGACCGCGTCGGGGTTCCGCACGTCGCTGAAGCTGTCCTCGGACAACGGCGGGGTGGTGGTGCGGGACGTGAGCGGGCCGCTGGAGCTGAAGAGCGACAACGGGTCGGTGCGGGGCGAGCGGGTCTCGGCGGGCTCCGTCGTGGTGCGGTCGGACAACGGGGGTGTGCGGCTCGGCTTCAGCCGGGTGCCGGACCTGGTGGACGGCGTGAGCGACAACGGGAGCATCACCATCGATCTGCCGTCGGGCCCGGAGCGGTACGCCGTGTCCGCCACGGCCGACAACGGGCACGTCTCCGTGAAGGTTCCCCGCAGTGACGACAGCCGTCACGCGGTGAAGGTGCACAGCGACAACGGGCAAGTCACGGTACGAACCGCGAACTAACCGGCCCGTGTGTTCGTCCTTACCTGGTGGGAGAATGTACCGGGCAGGGCGAAACGGCACGGGAGAGGGATGTGACGGCGACACACGCGAAGCCGCAGGCCGGAGCGGGTGCGAGTTCCGCCGTCAGTGATGTCCCGGCCGGCTCGCGGGCCCGCGGGGTGCGTGACGCGTTCCTGCTCCTGCTGCTGCCCGTGCCGCTGCTCGCCGCGGCGCTGCCCGCCGCCTTCGCCGGCGGGGGGACGCGCCGCTGGTTCGGCGGGCGCGGGGAGAGCCAGCGGGCCGAGGCGCAGGCCGCGCGGGACGCCGCCGCGGAGGCCTTCTACCAACTGGACACCGCCCAACGCGATCTTGAGATCTCCATCGAGACCATCACCGCCGTGGACAGCTCTCCGGCCGCGCGCAAGGCCGTAGACGACTTCGCGGCCCTCGGCCGGCGCATCGACGAGGTCAGCCACTCCTACATCACCGCCGTCGACGCCCACGACCTGGACCGGGACGATCTGGAGCCCTCCGCAGCCTCCCGGGCCAGGAGCGAGCTGTCCGCCGCCAAGGACGAGCTGGTACGGGTCAAGGGCGAGCTCGACCGTTTCGCCGCCGGGCTCGCGCCACTGCTCGGTACGGCGGAGACCCAGCTCGCCCGGCTCGCCCCCGCCGTGGAGCGGGCGCGTCAGGCGCTCCTCGCCGCGAGCAACGCACTCGACGCGGTGCGGGCCTCCGGGCTGCGCGCGGACGACCTCGCCGCGCGGCTCGCCGCCCTCGCCCCCGAGCTGACCAAGCTCAACCAGGGCGCCGGCAAGCACGGCGTCCCCGAGACGCTCCAGCGCGCCGACCGGGTCGTGCGCGACGCGGAGTCCGTACGGGCCGAGGCGGCGAAGCTGCCCGAGCGCGCCGCCGAGATCGACAAGCGGCTGGTCACGCTGCGGACCCGCGCCCAGGCGCTGACCACCCGCGCGGCCTCCGTCGAGCCGGTCCTCAGCGAGCTGCGCCGCCGGTTCTCCGCGGCCTGCTGGCAGGATCTCCAGCCGGTGCCCGAGCAGGCCGTCGTCACCGTGCGCCAGGCCGAGGAGAAGCTGAAGGAGGCCGCGAAGGCCCGCGACGAGCAGCGCTGGGCCGACGCCACGTCCCGGCTCAGCACCGTCCGCGCCCTGCTCAACGCCACCGACGAGGCGGTCTCCGCCGCCGGTGACCGGCTCCAGCGGCTGGACGCCGTCGCCAAGGACCCGCAGCAGGAGATCCAGCGGACCCGCTTCGCCCTCCGTGACGCCCAGCGCCTCGCCATGGCCGGTCGCCACACCCCCGAGCCGCGCCACGCCCGGCCGCTCGACGACGCCGTCGCCCGCCTCGACCGGGCCGTCACCGCCCTCGAAGACCGCCACCCCGACTACTGGCACTTCCTGACCGTCACCGAAGGCATCCGGCAGACCGCCGCCCACGTCGTCTCCGAGATCCGCGAGGAGCGCGGCGCGGGGGCCGGCTGACGGCGGACCGGGACCGCGAACCAGCCGACCAGCGCGAAAAGCCCGCACCTCGCCCGCATGCGCCCCCCGCCTCTCCGCGTGATCCTGGAGGTACGTGAAGGAGGCCCCCGCCATGGCCGGCCATGTGCTGCATCCCGTACGAGGAGCCCGAAGGTCCTCCGGCCGTCGCCGTACCGCCCGGCTGGACGAGCAGTTGCCCGTCGACCACCGGCTCAGCCGGGTCTATCGCGTCGGCGCGGGGCTGATGGGTCTGGTGCTGCTCGCCTTCGGGATCCTGGGGCTCTTCGACCGGGTCGGCTTCTTCGACACCGGCGGTGACACCGTGGCCGGGCTGAACACCAACGGCGCGCTGAGCGTGCTGTCGATCGCGGTGGGGCTGCTGCTGTTCCTCGGGATGGTGATCGGCGGCAATCTCGCCTCGACGCTCAACATGGTGCTCGGCGTCGCCTTCGTCCTCAGCGGGTTCGTGAATCTCGCCCTGCTCGACACGGGGCTCAATTTCCTCGCCTTCGAGATGCAGAACGTGCTGTTCAGCTTTGTCGTCGGTCTGCTGCTGATGATGTTCGGGATGTACGGGCGGGTCAGCGGCGGGCTCCCCCACGACAACCCGTACTGGCGCGCCCGCCACCCCGAGGAGGCCGCGCACGAGCGGCGGCGGGCGCGGCGGCGGACGGTCGAGGAGATGCCGGTCGTCCGGCGGTCGTCGCCCGGTGCGTCCGGCGGCCGGAGCGACGGGCCCGCGTAACGTCGCCGGAACGGGTCCGCGCAACGCCGCCGCCACCGGGACGTGCCCCCCTCACTCCTCCCGCAGCCAGGCCAGGGCGATGTGGGCGTCGGCGAAGCGCCAGCCCGCCGGGGTGCGCACGGCCTCGCAGGTCATGCGGAGCCCGCTCGAGCGGTGCGGGGCGCTGCCCTCGCGGTAGAAGTACGTCACTCCGTTCGCGGTGGTCCGCGCGCGGTCGCCGTCGACCTGTACGAGGACGCTCGTGTAGGTGTGCTGCGAGCGTTCGTCGCCGGAGGTGCTCCGCTTCAGGAGCGCGGTCACCTCGTCGAGGCCGTGCAGCTCCCCCTTGGGGGAACGCACGACGACGGACTCGTGGTAGACCGTGCCGGCGTCCTCGATCCGGCGTTCGTCCAGCAGGCCGCCCAGCCGGGCGAACAGGTCGCCCACCTCCATCCGGTCCACGATCTCGCGCTGTGCCGTGTCGCTCAGGTCCGTCATGCCGGTTCCCTTCACCTTGATGTGGGTGTAACCAACGTTGGCGACACCCACACTAAAGGATGAGTGTGGGTGCCTCCAACACTTCTGTCGATAGAATGCGGCCATGGACGACATCCCCGAGCGGCTGACCACGAAGCCCAGCTGGCTGATCACACAACTGGCCGTGCACGCCCGCCGGCTGGCGTCCGAGGGCTTCGCCGCCGCCGGTGCGCGCGGGTACCACTACCGGATCCTGTCCACGCTGCGGGAGTTCGGGCCGGCCAGCCAGGCGGACCTGGGGCGCCGCGGGCGCATCGACCGCAAGGACATGGTCACGGCCGTCAAGCAGCTCGCCGAACAGGGTTACGTCGACCGGGTACCGGACCCCGACCACGGGCGGCGCAACCGGGTGACGCTCACCGAGAGCGGACTGCGCCAACTCCAGCGCATGGACGGGCTGCTCGACCGGGTGCAGGACGATCTGCTCGCGCCGCTCTCCCCGGAGGACCGCCGCACCCTCACCGAGCTTCTCGGCCGGGTCCTCGCGCACCACGAACCGCGCTGACCCACCACGAACCGCACCGACCCACCGGGGATCACGGAACAGCCCTTAGCCTGGGGCCATGCCTCGTTACGAATACCGCTGCCGCTCCTGCGGAGACACCTTCGAACTGAGCCGGCCCATGGCCGAGTCCTCGGACCCCGCCTCCTGCCCCGCCGGGCACGAGGACACCGTGAAACTGCTGTCCACGGTCTCCGTGGGCGGATCGTCCACCGGTTCCGCGCCCGCCCCCTCGGCCGGTGGCGGAGGCGGAGGCGGCTGCTGCGGCGGGGGCTGCTGCGGCTGAACCGCGCCGGTACCCCGGCGGCCGAGGCGACACTGTTGGCGTCACCGAGGCCGCCGGGGCACGGCAGGTCCTAGCGCTTGCGTGACAGCGTCAGCCCGTCCGCGACCGTGAGCAGCACGCTGTCCATCCGGGGGTCGGCGGCCACATGGTCGTTGAACTCCCTGATGGCCGCGGCCGCACCGGTCGCCTCGGGGTTCGTCACGCCGCCGTGGAAGAGCACGTTGTCCGTGGTGATCAGACCGCCCGGCCGCATCCGGGGCACCAACTCCTCCCAGTACGCGATGTAGTTGCCCTTGTCCGCGTCCAGGTAGGCGAGGTCGATGTGCGGGTCCCCGGGCATCGCCCGGAGGGTGTCGAGGGCGGGGGCGATCCGCAGCTCGATACGGTCCGCCACACCGGCCTTCTCCCAGGCCGCACGGCCGTACGCCGTCCACTCCTCCGAGATGTCGCAGGCGATCAGCCGTCCGTCGGCGGGGAGCGCCTGGGCCATGGCGAGCGCCGAGAAGCCGGTGAACGTGCCGACCTCCACGATGTGCCGGGCCCCGGTCAGCCGGACGAGGAAGGCGAGCAGCGGGGCCTGCTCCTCGGCGGACTGCATGCCCGCGTGGCCGGGCAGTTCGGCGTACGTGGTCTCCACCAGTTCGCGCTGGACGGCGTCCAGCGGCGGGTTGTGGGCCAGCATGTACGCGTACAGCTCGTCCGTGATCTTCGTTTCGTTGCCCTTGGTCATGGCGCCACTCCCTCGTCGGTCGGCTGCGCGGCCGCCGGTCCGTGCACGCCCGACGCCCCGAGAAAGCGTCGCAGGATCTCCTCGCCCGCCGCCACTCCGCGCTCGGCGGTGGCCTCCACATGGGGGGCGCTCCAGCCCGCGTCGGCCAGTTCGCCGTGGCCGGGGCGCCAGCCGCGGTCGGCGGCGAGCAGCAGGTCGGCGTCGAGGAGGGAGTCACCGGCGGCCAGGGTGAGCGCGGCCCCGGTGCGGCGGGCGACCTCGCGCGCGGCGGCGCTCTTGGTGAGCGGGCGCGGGACGACGTAGATCTTGCGGCCCTGGAGGGACACGGTCCAGCCGCGCGGCCCGGCCCAGGCCGCGAGTTCCTTCGTCCAGTCCGCGGGCAGCCGTTCCCGTTCGACGACGAGGTAGGCGAACAGGTCCTCGGCGACCCGTTCCTTGAGCAGCCAGGCCGGGTCGGCGGTGGCGAGCAGACGGGCGCGGATCTCGTCCAGCGGGGCGCACTCCTCGGCCAGCCGGGCGGCGACCCGCCGCTGCCAGTCCCGGTCCGGCACGCCGTCCACCAGGAGGTGGCCGCCGTTCGCGCAGATCGCGTACCGGGCGGGCGGGCCGGGGAGGTGGATGCGTCCGTACTGCTCACGGGTGCGCGTGGTGGTCGGGACGAAGACGGTGGCCGGGTCCGAGGACAGCTCGGTGAGCAGCCCGGCGGCCGTCTCGGTGACGTACGACAGCGGCTTGCCGCCGTACACCTCGACGCACAGCAGGCGCGGGGCCTCGGCGTCCGGCATGGGGAGCTGGAGGGCGGCGGAGGAGTAGATCAGGGTGCGGTCGAGGTCGCTGGCGACCAGGGTGGGCGCGGTGGCGGCGGTCACCGGGACTCCACCGCCTTGCCGTCGGCGCCGGTCGCGCCCCGGGTGTACCGGGGGTGGATCAGCCCCACGCAGGTGTACGGCAGATCGTCGACCTCCTCGACCGGGACGCCGCGCTGCTCGGCCAGCAGCCGGATGTGCTCCAGGTCGGCCCCCGCGCCGCGCTTGGCGAGGATCTTCCACGGGACGCGGCGCAGCAGGACGCGGGTGGTCTCGCCGACGCCGGGCTTGACCAGGTTCACATCGTGGATGCCGTACTCCTCGCTGATGCGTTCCACCGCGGCCCAGCCCTCCCAGGTGGGCGCGCGGTCGGCGGTCAGCAGTTCCTTGACGTCCGCGTCCACGGTGGCGGCGACCTCGTCGAAGCGGGCGGCGACGGTGTCGAGGAAGTGGCCGGAGACATCGGACCCGGCCAGTTCGCGATAGAACTTCGCGCCGTGGAAGTCGTCCGGACCCACCAGGTCGGCGCGCAGGACCGTACGGGAAATGAGCCCGGACACCGTGGAGTTGAGGCAGGCGGACGGGATCAGGAAGTCCTCGCGGGTGCCGTAGGTGCGCACGCAGCCGCCCGGGTCGGCGAGCACCGCGATCTCCGGGTCGAAGCCCTCGGTGCCGTCGGCCTCCTCGAACTCCGCGATCGCCGCGGCCAGTTCGCGGGTAATGGCACCCTTGCCGGTCCAGCCGTCGACGAAGACGACGTCGGCCGGGTTGTGGTGGGCAGCCAGCCAGCGCAGGGCGTTGGCGTCGATGCCCCGGCCGCGCACGATGGACACGGCGTAGTGCGGCAGGTCGAGGGAGTGCCGGTGCAGGGCCCAGCGGCGCATCAGGACGCCGACGGGCGTCCCGGCCCGCGCCAGCGAGACGAGGACGGGGCGACGGCCTCGTTCGGCGAGGACGGTCTCGGTGACCGTGCCGACGGCGCGGGCGACGCGGGCCGCCGAGAGGTCGAGGGCCGAGGCGAAGAGTTCCTGGTACCGCGCGGACGGCTGGTACTCCACGGGCAGGGATTCGGCGTAGTGCGCGCCACCGCTCTGTATCGCCTCCTCGCGCTCCTCGGTGGGCGCCTCCAGCTCGGTGTCCGAGAGGTCCTGGAGCAGCCAGCCGACCTCGTCCGGTGCGTAGGAGGAGAAGGCGGGGCCGCGCAGGGGCTCGGGCAGCATCGTGGAGGGCTCCTCGGGGGTGGGGGGCGTGGTCCGGGCGGAGGACGGCGTGTAGGACGGGACGACCGCCAGCAGGACGTGCGGGGTGTGCGCGGCGAGCTGG
This sequence comes from Streptomyces sp. NPDC057682, assembly GCF_042799575.1. Taxonomy (NCBI): domain Bacteria; kingdom Bacillati; phylum Actinomycetota; class Actinomycetes; order Kitasatosporales; family Streptomycetaceae; genus Streptomyces; species Streptomyces sp. NPDC057682. The sequence goes on from NZ_JBHVIN010000002.1 coordinate 288,430, forward strand.
TGCAGCAGGCCGCCGGGGGCGTGCAGGGCCGGGGTGTCGGCGGTGGAGTCGACGACGAGCACCACGGCGTCGAAGCCGGCGCCCGCGACGTTGTACGCGTACCGCTCGCCGGGCCCGTCCGCCGGGTCGTCGTGGGCCGGGAAGACCAGGCGGGTGCGTATCGCGTAGCCGGGGTCGTCCACGGCGAGGACCGGGGAGCGGGTCGTGGTCGAGTAGCGGACCTCGGCGGTGACGCGCTCCTCCAGGGCGGTGCCCAGGCGCAGCGGCGCGTACATCAGCTCCTCGAAGCCGAGGACCAGAACCCGGCCGCCCCGGCACGGTCCCTCGCCGAGGGCCTGTGCGACGCGGTCGGCCATGGCGGGGAGCGCGGGCTCCAGCAGGGCGCGGTGGGCCGGGGTGAAGCCGTGCCGGCCGCCGTCCGGGACGCCGGCGGGCCAGCGGAGGTCGACGCGGGTGGCGGCCGGCGGTGCGGGGTGGTGCGTCTCAGCCGTGGGGGCCGGGGCGGAGGCGGGGCCGGCTGCCGCCAGGGGGTCCGGGGCCGCCGAGGGGTCCGGGGCCGCTGCCTCCCGCTCCGCCACCAGGGCCCGGCCCTTCTCCAGGACGCCGTCCGGGAGGGCCACCGTGCCCGTGCCGCGGGCGACCAGGTCGATCCGGGCGCCGATCTCCCGGGCGAAGGCGGTGAACCGCTCCCGGTCGGCCGGGGCGCGCATGTCGACCAGGGCCACGATCACGTACCGCTTGCGCGGATGGCGTGCGTGCAGGTCGCGGATGGTGTTGAGCACGGTGTTGCCGGTGGAGAACTCGTCGTCCACGAGGACGAGCGCGGCCTCGGGGTCGTCCGCCCCGCTCGCCAGCAGCTCCGGGTCCTCGGGGAGCAGCAGGTGCGAAGTGGCGTGGGAGTGGGACTCCTCGAAGCCGCCGGCCGTGGCGACGCCCTCGACGGGGCGGCGGGTCGAGTGGAGGTAGGGCGCCGTGCCCAGGCCGTCGGCGACCGCGTGGCCGAGGCCGGTGGCGGTCTCCGCGTAGCCGAGGACGACGGCGCGGCGCGACCCGGCCTCGCCGAGCAGGGCGTGCACCCGGCGGCCGAGCGCGTACCCGGCCCCGTAGACGACGGAGGGGCGCTGCGGCACATGCTTGCCGAGCACGTTGGACACGAGCAGATGCGCCCGCTTGGGGTTGCGCCGCAGAGCGAGGCCCAGGAGCTCGTGGAGCTCCCCGTCGCCCGTCAGCTCGACGCCCAGCCGCTCCGCGACCCAGCTACCCGACCACACCACGTTCGCCGTCTCTCCTTCTGTTGGCCTGCCGTGCACGTGTCCGCACGCGCGGACCGCTCGTTCCGGTGCCGCCCCGGGGGCCCACAGGGGGAACCCGTGCCGCACCGCCGCTCATTCCGCGACGCTCGCCGCCAGCAGGTCGACGAAGCCGATGTCCTCGTTCGCCACGCCGAACACCTCGGCCCGCCGCAGTGTGCGTTCGGCCCAGGCGCGGTGCGGCTTCACCTCGTTCATCTTGTTCGTGTACGAGGAGCGCAGCACCCCGCCCCCGCCGCGTTCGGGCCGCAGGATGTCCTGGGCGTCGCTGTACTCCTCGTGGCTGACCACCGACAGCGCGTGCACGGGGGGCACGTGCGAGGGGTGGATGCAGGTCTTGCCGAGGAGGCCGTTGGCCCGGTCGAGCTCGATCTCGCGGAGCAGTCCGTCGAGGTCGTGCTCGATCAGCGCGGTGCGGAGCTTGTCCACCCGCCCCTCCAGGAAGGGGCTGCGGCGCAGCTGCGGCTTGAAGATGCGTTCCTGGCGCCGGAAGTACTCCCAGACGGGTCCGGTGACGACGAAGCCCGTGCCGTCGGCGCGGCCCAGTACGTTGACCACGGCGGCGATGATGTCGGCGACGATGTGGACGTCGTACGCCGTCATGTCGGGGGCGCGGCGCAGTCCGTAGGCCGAGCAGAAGTCGGTGACGCCGAGACGCAGCGCGAGCACCCGGTCACGGTAGGTTTCGACGGTTCGGGCGACCCCGAGGAGGGCCTCTTGGCGGGTCTCCAGGTGCAGCAGCTCGGGGGACTCCAGGACGGGCATGGCGAAGAGCCGCCGGCCGGCCAGGGATTCCGCCTTGGTGAGCGCCTCCATGAAGGGGACGCCACGCTCCCGCGTGAATTTGGGAAGCACAAAACCGGACAACAGCCGGACGGAGGGGCCGAGGCGCCGCACCAGGTCCGTGATCTGGCCGGGTTCGCGGACCCGGATGAACAGCAGGGGCGGTTCGACACCGCGGCCGTCGAGGTCGGCGAACTGCCGCACCAGGTTCTCCTCGGCGGCCGGCACCTCGGCGTCGTCGATGGAATCCTCCAGGCACAGGACCATGGAGACGACTCCGCGGGCGGCCTGCTTGAGGATGTCGTCGGCGAGTCTGGGCCGGGTCGCGGGGCTGTAGAGCGTGGCGCCGAGGGCGGCGGCGAGGACGGGGGCCGGCGAGCCGGCGTCGAACTCGACGGGCTCCCGATAGAACAGCTCACCCCGCGCAGCTGCGGCAATATGCCCGAAATGACGCACTCGATTCCCCCGTAACTCCCTGATCGACCGGACAACACATGGCCGGTAATAGTACGTACGGACGGATGGCGACGGTTCCCCGACTGCATGAATTCCGGGTAACTCGTCCATTTCGCGACGGTTCGGCGGACCCCGGAGACGCTCCTTCCCCCGGCCGCGCGAGACACGCTTCCACGCCCCCCGCGTTGTCCGGACGGGCAGCCAGCAGGCAGGATGACGGGCATGACGCACGCGATGGTGAAAGGCTCGAACGTCCCTCTCGACGCCATGGCCGTACGGGCCGTGCTGCGCTGGACCCCGGGCTCCGGGGTTCCCGACGTGGACGCCTCGGCCCTGCTGCTCGGTTCCGGCGGCCGCGTGCGCTCGGACGAGGACTTCGTCTTCTACAACCAGCCCCGCCACCCGTCCGGCCTGGTGCGGCGGCTGCCGAAGCGGAGCCTGCCCGAGGGGCTGACCGACACCGTCGAGGCCGATCTCAACGCGCTGGACCCCTCGGTCGAGCAGGTGGTGATCGCCGCCTCCTCCGACGGCGCCGCCTTCGCGCACGTGCACGATCTGCGGATCCTGATCTACGACGCCGCGGCGGCCGGCGCCGAACCGCTCGCCGTCTTCGACGTGCGCCCCGAGACGGGCGAGGAGACCGCCATCATCTGCGGCGAGCTCTACCGGCGCGGCGACGGCTGGAAGTTCCGGGCCGTGGGCCAGGGCTATCCGACCGGGCTCGTCGGTCTCGCCACCGCCTTCGGCATCTCCGTGGACGAGGCGGAGGCCGCCGCCGAACCCGAACCCGAGCCCGCACCGGCCCCCGTCGCACCCGTCGCGCCGCCCCCGCCCGCCTTCCCGCCGTCTCCCGCCCCGGACGCCCAGGCGACCGTGCAGCACCAGCAGCCCGCCTACGGCTATCCGCAGCCCGCCGCGGCCCCCGCGCCGCAGCCCGCCTACGGCTACCCCCAGCCGGCCTCCGCACAGCCCGCCTACGGCTATCCGCAGCCCGCGGCGGCCGCCGCCCACGCGCCCGACCCGAACTTCGTCCTGCCGCCGCAGGGCCCCCAGTTCATACGCCCCTGATCCCCGGGGCCGCCGCTCAGGCACGGGATTTGTAGCCGCGTCCCCACTGCATGCCGTAGCCGTACATCCGGTCCAGCTCCGACTGGAAGCCGTACACGAACTTCACCTCGCGCCGCACGAGCATCTCGCCCTTGACGTTCTCCACGGTGAACACCGCGCAGGAGCGGGCCTGCGGGGCCCGTTCGTCCAGCTCGATCTCGATGCGCGGGCCGTTGCCCGGGTAGAGCGTCACCTTGGCGTGCGTACGGTCGAAGGCCGGGGTCTGGTCGTAGATGTAGACGAAGAACAGCAGCCGCTTGAACTGCTCGCGCTGGTCGAGGTTGACGTAGACCGTCTCGCCGGACGGGGCGCCGAAGCGGTCGTCGCCGCTGAGCCTGATGTACGGCGGCGCGTTCAGATCACCGAGCAGATTGCCCAGCGGCTGCACCACGCCCTTGGTGCCGTCGGCCAGTTCGTACATGCACCCCAGGTCCAGGTCGACGTTGACGACGCCCTGGGTGTGCGCCTGGACCGGGTCCGGCTGAAAGAGCTTCAGCGGGCGCAGCAGCCGGCCGCTCTGGCGGGAGCGGCCCTCGATGTCCGAGGTGCGCATCCGCCAGGAGAGATTGACCCGCAGATTGCCGCTGAGGGCGCCCTGCTTGGTCAGGGAGACGGTCGAGTGGCGCCGGGAGAGCACGATGGAGCCGGTCGCCGAGTTGCCCGACTCGAACTGCGATTCCCGGCCCAGCGGCCACAGATCGTTCCAGAACCCCATCCCCAACCCCCACACATGTCGGCCCCGCACCCGTCGCACGCGGCACATGCGACGCACACGCCGCTGCGGGGCGGCTCCGGGCCCGCGGTCCGGGTGTTCCCGGATCCGTCGCCGTACGAGCCGCCCCGCAGAGAGCGTTCCTCAATAACCGCCGGGTCACACCCCGGCGGTGACTTCCGGCGCGTCCTCGCCGTCACCGCCGGCCTCGGCCTCCGCCTTGTTGCGGCGGACCGAGGACCAGAAGGACCAGGCGATCAGGACGACGCCCACCAGACCGGTGATGAGCTCGTTGATCTGGTACTGGATCGTGATGAGCAGCAGGACGGCCAGCGCGCCGATCGCGTAGTGCGCGCCGTGCTCCAGGTAGACGTAGTCGTCCAGGGTGCCCTGGCGGACCAGGTAGACCGTGAGCGAACGGACGTACATGGCGCCGATGCCGAGGCCGAGGGCCATCAGCACGATCTCGTTGGTGATGGCGAAGGCGCCGATGACCCCGTCGAACGAGAAGGAGGCGTCGAGGACTTCGAGGTAGAGGAACATGAAGAACGCGGCCTTGCCGGAGAGGGCGATCGCGGAGATCTTCTTGCCGCTCCGCTTGGCCTCTTCCTCCTCCTCGTGCTCGCGTTCCTCCTCCTCTTCGAGCTTGTCCTCGAAGTAGCCGGAGAGTCCGCCGACGATGAGGTACGTGATCAGACCCGCGACGCCCGCGAGCAGGACCGTCTCGGCCTTGTCGGCGTGTCCGCCGCCGTGCTGGTGCGCGTTGCCGGCGAACGTGAGGGCCGAGATCAGCAGGACGATCAGCGCAATGCAGACCGACAGCATGTCGACCTTGCCGAGCTTGGCGAGCGGGCGCTCGATCCAGCGCAGCCACTGGATGTCACGGTCCTCGAAGATGAAGTCGAGGAAGATCATCAGCAGGAACATGCCACCGAAGGCGGCGATCGCCGGGTGGGCGTCGGTGACCAGTTCCTTGTAGCGGTCCGGGTCGTTGAAGGAGAGATCGATGGCCTCGATCGGTCCCAGCTTGGCGCTGATGGCCACGATCACGACGGGGAAGACCAGTCGCATACCGAAGACTGCGATGAGCACACCGATCGTGAGGAAGATCTTCTGCCAGAAGGCACTCATCTTCTTCAGGATTCCGGCGTTGACCACCGCGTTGTCGAACGACAGCGAGATCTCCAGAACGGACAGGATCGCCACCACACCGAAGGCTTCCCACCCCCCGTAGAACCACGCCGCGATCAGGCCTAGCACGGTGATCGCGAACGACCAGCCGAAGGTTTTCAGAAGCACTGGCTACCCCATCGTGTAAGTAACGGGTCTCCCCCGAAAAGACCGGGGCTCCCCCGCGCCGAGCGCGGCTTTACGAAACGTTGACCCCGAAGTCTAGAGCGATGCCCCGCAGCCCCGACGCGTACCCCTGTCCCACCGCACGGAACTTCCACTCGCCGTTGTACCGGTAGAGCTCGCCGAAGATCATCGCGGTCTCCGTCGACGCGTCCTCGCTGAGGTCGTAACGGGCCAGTTCCTGACCGTCGTTCTGATTGACCACGCGAATGAACGCATTGCTGACCTGGCCGAACGTCTGCCCGCGATTATCGGCCTCGTGAATGGAGACCGGAAAGACGATCTTGTCGCAGTGGGCCGGGACCTGGGCGAGATTCACGATGATCGACTCGTCGTCGCCCTCGCCCTCACCGGTGAGGTTGTCACCGGTGTGCTCCACGGAGCCGTCGGGGCTCGTGAGGTTGTTGTAGAACACGAACCACTCGTCGCCGAGCACCCGGCCCGACTGGCACAGCAGTGCGCTGGCGTCGAGGTCGAAGTCCGCCCCCGTCGTGGATCGTGCGTCCCAGCCGAGCCCGACCAGCACCTGGGTGAGATTGGGTGCGGCCTTGGAGAGGGAGACATTGCCTCCCTTGGCGAGCGTGACGCCCATGGTGTGTGTCCTCCCCGAGTCGATGAACCGTCTGTTGTTCCGTGCGCTGAAAACCCGGGCGGGACCGGTGGGAACACACCGCCCGCCGAGCGCGTCCGGCGCCGCACGAGGTGCGGCGCCGGACGGACGAACTGCTGCGGTCCGGGGGCGCGGAGGCGTCCCCGGACCGTCGGCTACACGTTGACGCCGAAGTCCTGGGCGATGCCCCGCAGACCCGAGGCGTAGCCCTGGCCGATGGCCCGGAACTTCCACTCGGCACCGTTGCGGTACAGCTCGCCGAAGACCATGGCGGTCTCCGTCGAGGCGTCCTCGCTGAGGTCGTAGCGCGCCAGCTCGCTGTTGTCGGCCTGGTTGACCACGCGGATGTACGCGTTGCGGACCTGGCCGAAGCTCTGCTGGCGGGACTCGGCCTCGTAGATCGAGACCGGGAAGACGATCTTGTCGACGTCGGCCGGGACGGTGGCCAGGTTGACGTTGATGACCTCGTCGTCGCCCTCGCCCTCACCGGTGAGGTTGTCACCGGTGTGCTCGACGGAGCCGTCGGGGCTCTTGAGGTTGTTGAAGAAGACGAAGTTGCCGTCGCTGGCGACCTTGCCGGAGGCGTTGGTCAGCAGCGCGCTGGCGTCCAGGTCGAAGTCACCACCGGTGGTGGTGCGGGCGTCCCATCCCAGACCCACGATGACCGCGGTCAGGTTGGGCGCGGCCTTGGTCAGCGAGACGTTGCCGCCCTTGCTGAGGCTGACTCCCACGAGTCCTCCCATTGGTTTGCTTGGGGGCCGGCCGGGGCCGGCGCCTCCACGTCTGTTGGCATCGGATCAACGAGTGGATCCTAGTGACCGGTTCCCGCCCCCTCAGGCTTTTGACGCGGACCGGCGTCCGGATCCACCCGATCCGCGATCAGAGGGCGCCGAGCGCCTTGATGTAGTCGTTGAGGTCGCGCGCGTCGGGCAGGCCGTTGACGACCGTCCAGCGCACCACGCCCTCCTTGTCGATGATGAAGGTGCCGCGCACCGCGCAGCCCTTCTCCTCGTCGAAGACGCCGTACGCGCGCGAGGTCGCGCCGTGCGGCCAGAAGTCCGACACCAGCGGGTACTCCAGGCCCTCCTGCTCGGCGAAGACGCGCAGGGTGTGGATGGAGTCGTTGGAGACGGCGATCAGCTGGGTGTCGTCGTTCTCGAACGTGGGCAGTTCGTCGCGGAGCGCGCAGAGCTCACCCGTGCAGACGCCGGTGAAGGCGAACGGGTAGAACAGCAGCACCACGTTCTTCTCGCCGCGGAAGTCGCTGAGCTTCACGGTCCGGCCGTGGTTGTCCTTCAGCTCGAAATCCGGGGCCTGGGTGCCGACCTCGATCGCCATGAAAACGCGTCCCTTCGCTACGTCACCGGGCTGGGCTGTCCGGGTGACACCCACCCTACGCAGAGCCGCGGGGACGCCGCGCGGCACCCGGGGAAGGTTCGCGCGGACGGACCGGTGAACGGGGCCGGAACGGGGCCGGAACGCGGAGGAACGCAGGAAGGCCCCGGCCGGCGCGGTGCCGGCGGGGGCCTTCCGGGGAATGCGGTTCAGCGCTTGGCCTTGGCCGCCTTCGGGGTGGCGAGACGGCTGCCCGTCCAGTCCTTGCCCGCGCTGATGCTCTTGGTCTGGGTCAGACCGGCCGTCTGGGCGGCCTCGTTGATGTCGCTCGGCTCGACGTAGCCGTCGCGGCCCGTCTTCGGCGTCATCAGCCAGACCGAGCCGCCCTCCTCAAGCAGACCAATGGCATCCACCAGCGCGTCCGTAAGGTCGCCGTCCTCATCGCGGAACCAGAGCAGCACGACGTCGGCGACGTCGTCGTACTCCTCGTCCACGATGTCTTGGCCGATGATGTCCTCAATGCCCTCACGGAGCTCCAGCTCGACGTCGTCGTCGTAGCCGATCTCCTGGACCACCTGTCCGGGCTCGAACCCCAGGCGTACTGCCGGGTTGGTCCGCTCCTCCGCGTGGTCCGCGGTCGCGCTCACGGGTTGCCTCCTGATCATGTTTCGGAAAATGCTTCCGCCCCGCGCGTGCGCGTGGCGCTGGCCGTAGTCCACACGGGAGCGGCGGATCGCGCAAGTACCCCGCGTACGAGACCGCCTAAACGGTGACGTTACGTCCTTGAACAGCTTATGCGGTTTCGGCCCGGCAAACGGAGTCGAACGGCCTTTGGGAACGTATGGACCCCTTGGGCGTATGGTTGCGGTTCGGCCCCACTCGTCCCTCCCCGGCCATCCTGCCGGACGCGCGGCGTCCGGCCCGGCAGCCGCTCCGGCGCGGCTCGGTCGCCGTCCGGGAGCCCGTGGCGGGATCGCCGGCGGTTACCTCGCGGTAGAGATGACGTTTGCGTATCCGCGGTACACGATGGGATGGCGTACGCAGACACACCGGGGGGCGACTCCCGGGCCCAGGCCCCGTAGGTGCAGCACCGAACAGCGAAGGAACAGCGTGGCTTCCGGATCCGATCGCAACCCGATCATCATTGGCGGCCTTCCGAGCCAGGTCCCGGATTTCGATCCCGAGGAGACCCAGGAATGGCTCGACTCCCTCGACGCCGCCGTCGACGAGCGCGGCCGTGAGCGGGCCCGCTACCTCATGCTCCGGCTCATCGAACGCGCGCGCGAGAAGCGTGTCGCCGTGCCGGAGATGCGCAGCACGGACTACGTGAACACGATCGCCACGAAGGACGAGCCGTTCTTCCCCGGCGACGAGGAGATCGAGCGCAAGGTCCTCAACGCGACCCGCTGGAACGCCGCCGTGATGGTGTCGCGCGCGCAGCGCCCGGGGATCGGGGTGGGCGGCCACATCGCCACCTTCGCCTCGTCGGCCTCGCTGTACGACGTGGGCTTCAACCACTTCTTCCGGGGCAAGGACGACGGTCTGGGCGGTGACCAGATCTTCTTCCAGGGCCATGCCTCGCCCGGGATCTACGCCCGCGCCTTCCTGCTGGACCGGCTGAGCGAGGCGCAGCTGGACGCCTTCCGCCAGGAGAAGTCGAAGGCGCCGAACGGGCTGTCCAGCTATCCGCACCCGCGGCTGATGCCGGACTTCTGGGAGTTCCCGACGGTGTCGATGGGCCTGGGCCCGCTCGGCGCGATCTACCAGGCGCGGATGAACCGCTACATGCACGCGCGCGGTCTGGCCGACACGTCGAATTCGCACGTCTGGGCCTATCTCGGCGACGGCGAGATGGACGAGCCGGAGTCGCTGGGCCAGCTCTCCATCGCCGCCCGCGAGGGCCTGGACAACCTGACCTTCGTCGTCAACTGCAACCTCCAGCGGCTCGACGGCCCGGTGCGCGGCAACGGCAAGGTCATCCAGGAGCTGGAGTCGCAGTTCCGCGGCGCCGGGTGGAACGTGATCAAGCTGGTCTGGGACCGCTCCTGGGACCCGCTGCTGGCGCAGGACCGCACGGGCATTCTCGTCAACAAGCTGAACACGACGCCGGACGGCCAGTTCCAGACCTACGCGACCGAGACGGGCGCGTACATCCGCGAGCACTTCTTCGGGGACGACCCGCGGCTGCGCGAGATGGTCAAGGACATGTCCGACCAGCAGATCCTGCACCTGGGACGCGGCGGTCACGACCACCGCAAGGTGTACGCGGCGTACGCGGCGGCCAAGGAGCACAAGGGCCAGCCGACGGTGATCCTGGCGCAGACGGTCAAGGGCTGGACGCTCGGGCCGAACTTCGAGGGCCGCAACGCGACCCACCAGATGAAGAAGCTCACCGCCGAGGACCTGAAGCGCTTCCGGGACCGGCTGCACATCCCGATCGCGGACAAGGAGCTGGAGGACGGCAATCCGCCGTACTACCACCCGGGCCGCGACTCGGAGGAGATCCAGTACATGCACGACCGCCGCAAGAGTCTGGGCGGGTACGTCCCGACCCGGATCGTGCGGGCGAAGCCGCTGGTGCTGCCGGAGGACAAGACCTACGCGACCGCGAAGAAGGGTTCGGGTCAGCAGTCGATCGCCACGACGATGGCGTTCGTCCGCATCCTGAAGGACCTCATGCGGGACAAGGAGATCGGCAAGCGTTTCGTACTGATCGCGCCCGACGAGTACCGCACCTTCGGTATGGACGCGTTCTTCCCGAGCGCGAAGATCTACAACCCGCTGGGTCAGCAGTACGAGTCGGTGGACCGCGATCTGCTGCTCGCGTACAAGGAGTCGCCGACCGGGCAGATGCTGCACGACGGCATCTCGGAGGCGGGGTGCACGGCCTCGCTGATCGCGGCCGGTTCGGCGTACGCGACGCACGGCGAGCCGCTGATCCCGGTGTACGTCTTCTACTCGATGTTCGGGTTCCAGCGGACCGGTGACCAGTTCTGGCAGATGGCCGACCAGCTCGCGCGCGGCTTCGTGCTGGGCGCGACCGCCGGGCGGACGACGCTGACCGGTGAGGGGCTCCAGCACGCGGACGGCCACTCCCAGCTGCTGGCCTCGACGAACCCGGCCTGTGTCGCCTACGACCCGGCGTTCGGCTACGAGATCGCGCACATCGTGAAGGACGGTCTGCGCCGGATGTACGGGGAGGACAGCGAGGACGTCTTCTACTACCTCACCGTCTACAACGAGCCGATCCAGCACCCGGCCGAGCCGGAGGACGTGGACGTCGAGGGCATCCTGAAGGGCGTCCACCGCTACCGCGCGGGCGAACGGGGCGAGATCCCGGCCCAGATCATGGCGTCCGGCGTGGCGGTCCCCTGGGCCGTCGAGGCGCAGCGGATCCTCGCCGACGAGTGGAACGTGAAGGCGGACGTCTGGTCGGCGACCTCCTGGAACGAGCTGCGGCGCGAGGCCGTGGACGTGGAGCGGTACAACCTGCTGCACCCGGACGAGGAGCAGCGCGTCCCGTACGTGACGCGCAAGCTGTCGGGGGCGCAGGGTCCGTTCGTGGCGGTGTCGGACTGGATGCGGTCGGTGCCGGACCAGATCGCGCGCTGGGTGCCGGGGACGTACCAGTCGCTGGGCGCGGACGGCTTCGGTTTCGCGGACACCCGCGGGGCGGCCCGGCGGTTCTTCCACATCGACGCGCAGTCGATCGTGCTCGCGGTGCTCACGGAGCTGGCGCGGGACGGGAAGATCGACCGTTCGGCGCTGAAGCAGGCGCTGGACCGCTACGACCTGCTGGACGTGGCGGCGGCCCACCCGGGAGCGGCGGGCGGCGACGCGTAGCCTCACGCGTACGACGGATGCGGGGCGGCGGGACCGGACGGTCCCGCCGCCCCGCGGCGTTCCGGGAGGGCGGTCAGTTCTCCCAGACCTTGAAGGCCCGTACCTGGTACGGGGAGCGGGGCAGCCAGGTGCCGCCGCCGGGGTAGGTCTCGAACTCTCCGGTCTCTCCGCATTCGGCGGACTGGTAGGTGGTGACGGGCCGGCCGGTGCGGTTGGCGAGCGACTGGACGGTGGTGCCCGGCTTCAGCGGGACACAGCTCTCGATGTCGGTGCCGGACAGTTCATGGACCTGCCGGCCTCCGGTGAAGTCGGGTTTCGCCCAGAGGCACAGCTGTCCGCTCGCGCAGTCGCCGAGCTTTCCGGGCGCGGCGCCCGCCGGTGCGGGCGCGGTCGGGATCAGGGCGGTCGCGGCCAGGGCGGCCGCGAGGACGGTCGTACGCATCAAGAAACCCCCGTGACTGATGTGGATCTTCCACGCCCACCCTGAGCGGGGCGGATGCCGTACGGGAAGGGGGTTCGGGGCCGGACCACCCTGATAGGCGACAGCCCCGCCGGAACGTTCCGGCGGGGCTGTGGGACGCGCTGTGTTGACGCCGTGGGGCGTCGGGCGGGATCGGTCAGATGTGTCCGGCGCCGGCTCCGGCCTCGGCGTTCTCCCCGCGCTTGGTCAGGGTGGCGACCAGGGCGGCGACGACGGCGACGATGCCGGCGACCATGAACGCGGTGCTCATGCCGGAGACGAAGGTGTCGTGGGCGACGCCGACGATCTTGCCGGCGACCTCCGGCGGGGTGTCCTCGGCGACCGGCGGCATGCCGACCTTGATCGCGGAGGCGGCCTGCTCCAGCTGGGCCGGGGGCAACGGCGGGAGCTGGGCCTCCTTCCAGTTCCCGGAGAGCTCGGAGTCGACCCGGGCGGCCATGACCGCGCCGAGCACGGCCGTGCCGAGGCTGCCGCCGACCTGCATGGCGGCCTGCTGGAGACCGCCGGCGACACCGGAGAGCTCCATCGGGGCGTTGCCGACGATGACCTCGGTGGCACCGACCATGACGGGGGCGAGGCCGAGGCCGAGCAGACCGAACCAGATGGACATGGTCAGCGTGCCCGTGCCGACGGACAGCTGGGACATGCCGAACATGGCGACCGCGGTGCACACCATGCCGCCGACGAGCGGGACCCGGGGGCCGAACTTGGTGATCATGGCGCCGGCCAGCGGCGAGGCCACGATCATCATCCCGGTCAGCGGCAGCAGGTGCAGACCGCTGTCGACCGGGCTCAGACCGTGCACGTTCTGCAGGTAGAAGGTGACGAAGAAGAGCCCGCCCATGAAGGCGAAGGCCATCAGCACCATCAGGACCGTGCCCGCGGAGAGCGGGACGGAGCGGAACATGGCGAGCGGGATCAGGGGTTCGCGTACGCGCTGCTGGACCAGGGCGAAGGCGGCGAAGAGCACGACCGCGCCGACCAGGAAGCCGACCGTCTTGGTGTCGCCCCAGCCCCACTCGGCGCCCTTGATCAGCGCCCAGATCAGGCAGAACATCGCGCCGGACAGCAGCACGATGCCGGCGATGTCGAAGGAGCGCGGCGCGTTCTCGGCGCGGTGGTCCTTGAGGATCAGCACGCCCAGGACGAGGGCGATCACCCCGACCGGCACGTTGATGAAGAAGACCGACTGCCAGTTGACGTGCTCGACGAGGACACCGCCGAGGATCGGACCGCCGGCGGTGGAGGCGCCGATGACCATGCCCCAGATGCCGATCGCCATGTTCAGCTTCTCGGCCGGGAAGGTGGCGCGCAGCAGGCCGAGCGCGGCCGGCATCAGCAGGGCGCCGAACAGACCCTGGAGCACGCGGAACGTGATCACCAGGACGACGCTGCTGGAGAAGCCGATGGCCCCCGACGCGGCGGCGAAGCCGACGACACCTATGAGGAAGGTCTGGCGGTGGCCGAACCGGTCACCGAGCTTGCCCGCGGTGATCAGGGAGACCGCGAGGGCGAGCATGTAGCCGTTGGTGATCCACTGGACGTCGGCGAGCGAGGCGCCGAGGTCCTGCTGGATGGCGGGGTTGGCGATCGCGACGATCGTGCCGTCGAGCGCGACCATCATCACGCCGATGGCCACGGAGAAGAGCGTCAGCCAGGGGTGGCCGCGCAGCCCCTTGGCAGGTGCGGGGCCGACGGGGTCCTGGGGGTCCCGCGACGCCTTTTCGACGGTGGTCTGACTAGTCATACGCGGGAGATTAGTGTCAGTCACTGACAGTTGACAAACCAATTCACAAGTCGGTAACTGTCACGTAGCTCACAGGTAGGCTGAGCTGGACAAAGCAGGGAAAAGAGGACCAGTTCAGTGAGCGACGGGCAGCGAGCCACCGGCCGTCCGGCCGGGTTGCGCGAACGCAAGAAGCAACGCACCAGGGACGCGCTGCTCCGTGCCGCCCTCGATCTCTTCACCACCCAGGGGTACGAGGAGACGACCGTCGACGAGATCGCGGACGCCGTCGAGGTCTCCCAGCGCACCTTCTTCCGCTACTTCGCGGGCAAGGAGTCGGCCGCCTTCGCCGTCCAGGAGATGATCGAGTCGCGCTTCCTCCTGGAACTGCGTCAACGCCCCGCCCCCGAGGCCCCCTTCGAAGCCATGCGCCGCGCCGTGGTGTGCTCCTGGAACAGTATCGGAGAGGCGATCGAGGCCATCGTCCCGGTCGAACTCCACATGCGGACCTACCACATGATCGAATCCACGCCCGTGCTGCTGGCCGCCCACATGCGCCGGGGCGTGGCTCTGGAGGAGCAGATCGCGCACCTGATCGCCGAGCGCGAGGGGCTGGACGTCGGCCGCGATCCGCGCCCCCGGGTCGCCGTCGCCGCCTTCTGCGGGGTGATGCGGGTCACCGGCCAGCTCTGGGGGCACGGTTGCGACGGCACGATGGAGTCGCTGCGCGATCTGACCGAGCGCTATCTGGACCAGCTGGGACCGGCCCTCGCCGGCGGCTGGCGCTCCCGTCCGGCCGGTGCCGAGTGCCCCCGCCGCCCCGCGGCCGATCCCGCAACTGCCCCGTATACGGCGGAGCGTGCCGCCTCCCCGCACACAGCGTGAGGGGAGCGGAGTGCCGCTCACCACAGTCGGGTGATGTGCGTCACCCCCGTCCCCGGGCCCGTGTACGCGTCTCCTAATGTGGGCCTGAGTGACTTCCTTCGACTCCTCCCCCACGCTCACCGCCTGGCGCGCCCTGCTCGCCGTCGCGGTCGTGTTCGTGATGCTGGCGACGACCGGCTGGACCGCCGTACGCCACCACCCCACGTCCGAGCCACGCGCCGCCGCCCTCGCTTCCTGGGCCAAGGGGTCGATAGCGGGGCGCCCGCTGCCCTCGCCCGACGCGCCCGCGTACAAGCTGGCCCATTTCTTCGCCACGCTCACCGAGGCCCAGCGCGCCGATCTGGCCCGCGCCTATCCCTTGGTGGTGGGAAATCTGAACGGCGCCCCGGTGACCTTGCGTTACCGGGCGAACCGGCTGGCGATCGCCCAGGCCCGCACCGTCGAGCGCAAGCGCGTGCACGATCCGCGGCTCTCGCCCGACGGCCGCGCCGACGCCTCGCGCCGCGCGGACCGCTTCCGCTCCATGCTCGGCACGGGCCGGCACTTCCTGGCCTTCGACCCCTCGGGCCGCGGGCACGCCGCCGAGGTGCTCGGCGATCTCGAACGGGCCGACCGGGTCTCGGTGATCGTCCCCGGCGTCGACACCAACCTGCTGACCCTGGAGCGCACCGGCGCCAAGACCAACGCGGCCCCCGTCGGCATGGCACGGTCGCTGTACGCGGCGGAGCGTTCCGGCCACCCCGGGGTGCGCACCGCGGTGATCGCCTGGGCCGACTACACGACCCCGGCCGGGATCGGCGTGGACGCGGCCCTGGGCAATCTCGCCGAACGCGGCGCGGTCCGGCTGGAAGCGCTCGTGGACGCCCTGCCCGGGGCGGGCCCCGTCTCGCTGTTCTGCCACAGCTACGGCTCCGTGCTCTGCGGGGTCGCCGCCGACGAACTGCCGGGCCGGGTGACGGACATCGCGGTCGCCGGCAGCCCCGGCATGCGCGTCGACAACGCCGGGGAACTGCACACCCGCGCCCATGTGTGGGCGATGCGGGACCGGGGCGACTGGATCGAGGACGTGCCGAACCTGGAGTTCGGCGGTCTCGGACATGGCGCGGATCCGGTGGACCCGGACTTCGGCGCACGGGTGGCCTCGGCGGGCGGCGCGGTCGGTCACAGCGGCTACTTCGAACCGGGCACGGAGAGCCTCGGCAACTTCGCCGCGATCGGCGCGGGCGCCTACGCGTCCGTGACCTGCGCGGCGGCCGACGGTCCCTGCCACGAACAGATTTCCGGCGCCGCACCGGTCTGACGCGCGAACGTCCGCACACGCGCGCCGAGGACGGTGCACTCCGAGGGGGGACGGGACGGGCACGTGCCGCATACGATGAGGCACATGGGTGATGTGCTGGCCGGAATTCATGCCACCTGGGAGTTCGACGCCGACTCCGTGCTCATCCGCTTCGAACGGGGAATCCGCACGCCGAGGCTCTTCCAGAGCCTCCGGGAGCGCCGTGTCCCGCACACGGCGCTGTCGTCGGTGACGCTGACCCCGGGCAAGCGGGGCACGGTGGTGCTGCGCGCCGTCCCGAGACCCGGCGCCGACCCACTGCTGGAGGCCGCGGCCGGCCAGCTGAAGGACGGCTGCGACCCCTACCGTCTGGTGCTCCCCGCGGAGCGCGAGACCCTCGCCGAGTACTACGCGGACGAGCTGCGGTCCCGGCTCTGCGCCGAGGCGGACGAACCGGCGGACCGCTTCCTGGTGGCCGCGCCCCCGGCCCCGATGCAGTTCAAGGCGTACGACGGACGGGCCAGTTTCGACGGGGACCGGATCTCGTTCCGCTGGTTCTGGACGGGGGCGTCCTCGGAGAAGTGGAAGGCCGGCGACCAGACGTTTCCGGTCGCCGAACTGAGCGGCGTCGAATGGCGTTCGCCCGAGGCCTTCGAGGGCTATCTGCGGCTGCTGCCGCGTGCCGCGGAGCCCGCTCCGGGGGCGGAGACGGCCCCGGGGTCCCTGCCTCGCGCGCTGCCCGGACCGGGGCACGCCGCCCGTGCCGACCAGGACCCGGCGGCGGTGATCTTCGGCCTCGGCTACGGGCCGGTGCACGAGTCGCTGCCGTTCGCCGCGGCCGTGCTGGAGTCCGTCCGCCGCAGGCAGCCCGCGCCGGTGGCGTCCCCGGCCGCGCTGTCCGCCGCGGGCCGCCGCGATCCCGCGGACATCGCGGAACGCATCCGCCACCTCGGGGAACTGCACGAGGCGGGGCTGGTGACGGACGACGAGTTCAGCGCGAAGAAGGCGCAGTTGCTCGCGGAGCTGTGAGACCCGGGTACGGCGCAGCTGCTCGCGGAGCTGTGAGACCCCGGGTACGGCGCAGCTGCTCGCGGAGCTGTGAGACCCCGGGTACGGCGCAGCTGCTCGCGGAGCTGTGAGACCCCGGGTACGGCGCGGCTGCTCGCGGTCCGTGCGCTCCGTGCGGGACGCGGTTGCCCGCGGCGCTGTGAGACCCGGGTACGAGGCGGAACCCGCTACCCCGGTATGACGCCGGGGGACGGCCGTGCTGCCTACCCTGGGCGGGCCATGCCGACTCCCTCCGCGCCCCCGCCGCCTCCGCACCCGCCCGCCGACGGCCTGTTCAGCGCCGCGCGCCGCAATCTGACCGCGCTCGGCAGGGCGCTGGCCCGTCCCTCCCATCCGCCGACGCCTCCGCTGGCCGGTGCCCGGCAACGGTGGAAGCGGGCCGTTCCGTACGTCGTGGTGGTGGCGCTCGGGGCGGTGCTCATCCCGATCACGAGCGTCGACCTCGCGAACCAGTACGCGCTGAACGGGGGCCTCGTGGCCCTGCTCACGCTCGCGCAGGCCGGCCCGCTGCTGATGCTGGCGCACCGGCCGCTCCAGGCCTGGTGGATCGTCTTCCCGGCGCAGATCGTGGGCGCGCTGCTGGTGCTCGGCCGGGAGGAGGGGCAGGGCGCGGCCTGGCCGTGGACGCCGCCGGGCGTCATCACGTACCTCTTCGTGCTGCTGGCGCTGGGCCTGCGCGAGCAGCGGCGGGCGCTGATCGCGGTGTGGCTGGCGACGGCGGCGGCGGGGTTCGGCCTCTATCTGACCGCCTCCACCCACGGCAGCGACAACTCGATCCTGGTCCTCGTGCTGAGCGCCATCGTGCTGGTGATAGGCGCGGCGATCCGCGAACGCGGGGACGCGCAGCGGCTGCTGGCCGAGCAGGAGACGATCAGCGAGGGGGAGCGCGCCCGGCGCACGCTGCTGGAGGAGCGGACGAGGATCGCTCGGGAACTGCACGACGTCGTCGCCCACCACATGTCCGTGATCACGGTGCAGGCCGACTCGGCGCCGTACCGGCTGAGCGGGGTCGGGGACGAGGTCCGGGAGGAGTTCGCGTCGATCGCCGCGAGCGCGCGGGAATCCCTCGCGGAGATGCGGCGGCTGCTGGTGGTGCTGCGCAGTGACGGTACGGAGGGCGAGCGGGCGCCGCAGCCGGGGCTGGACCGCTTGCAGCAGCTGGTGGAGGCGACGGTGCGGTCCGGGCTTCCGGTGGAGCTGTCGCTGCCCGCCGGGCTCGGGAACGTCCCGCAGACCGTGGACCTGTCCGCGTACCGCATCGTGCAGGAGGGGCTGGCGAACGTGGTGCGGCACGCGCCGGGCGCCCGGACCCGGGTCGCGGTGAGTTCGGACGGGGCGCATCTGACGGTGCTGGTGGTCAACGGGCCGCCGGAGCGCACCGGTTCGACGCGCGCCCCGGTGGAGACGAGCGGCACCGGGCACGGGCTGGTCGGCATGCGCGAACGCGTACGGTTGACCGGCGGCACGCTGGACACCGGCCCACTGCCGGACGGCGGCTTCCGGGTGGCCGCCCGGCTGCCGCTGCCCCCGGCGACCGCACCCGCGTCCGCACCGTCTGCTCCGCCCGCATCACCCGCATCACCCGCCCCGCCCGTGCCGCCCGCCCTTCCGGAGGACCCCCCGTGACCATCCGCGTGATCATCGTCGACGACCAGGCCATGGTCCGCGCGGGGTTCGCGGCGCTGCTGGCGGCGCAGGCGGACATCGACGTGGTCGGTGAGGCCCCGGACGGGCGCCAGGGCGTCGAGGTCAGCCGCCGCACCCACCCCGACGTGGTCCTGATGGACGTGCGGATGCCGGAGATGGACGGCCTGGCGGCGGCGCGCGAGCTGCTGAACCCGCCGGTGGGCGTGGAGCACACGCCGAGGGTGCTGATGCTGACCACCTTCGACGTGGACGACTACGTGTACGAGGCGCTGCGCGCCGGCGCGTCCGGCTTCCTCCTGAAGGACGCGCCCCCGGCCGAC
The DNA here is from genome assembly GCF_042799575.1 of Streptomyces sp. NPDC057682. Taxonomy (NCBI): domain Bacteria; kingdom Bacillati; phylum Actinomycetota; class Actinomycetes; order Kitasatosporales; family Streptomycetaceae; genus Streptomyces; species Streptomyces sp. NPDC057682. The sequence continues at coordinate 307,345 of NZ_JBHVIN010000002.1, forward strand.
CTGATCTCGGCGGTCCGCGTGGTGGCCTCCGGCGACGCGCTCCTGGCCCCGTCGGTGACCCGCCGGCTGATCGCGGACTTCGCGAAGCAGCGCCCGTCCGGGGCGACCGGCGGCGGCGCCGCGCTGCGGCTGAACGGGCTGACCCCGCGCGAGACGGAGGTCCTCGAACTGATCGCGCGCGGGCTGTCGAACCAGGAGATCGCGGGCCGGCTGGTGCTGGCCGAGCAGACCGTGAAGACCCATATCGGCCGGGTGCTGGCCAAGCTGGACCTGCGCGACCGCGCGCAGGCGGTGATCTTCGCGTACGAGGCGGGGCTCGTGGTGCCGGGCGAGGCGTGAGCGGGCCCCCCGCGCGTTCCCGTGCGCCGGGCTCGTACCGTTCGCGCGCCCGCGCCCGGGGGATTTCCCCCCGTACACCCCCTACCCAGGTATCACGTCCGGGTTGGCGCCCCGGTGTGACGCCCTCGCACCCGTCCTCTTCCTACCTTCCTTCCCGTCACGCCGGACGGCGTGCGGGAGCCGGCCGGGCCGGGGACGGAGGGAAGACGGATGCGCCGTTACGCGAGGACCCTGGTGGCGGTCGCCCTGGCGACGACCGTGGTGACCGGAACCGCCGGATGGGCGTCGGGGAACAGCCAGAGCCCGCTGACCGGCCCCCCGCCGGGCACCGCCTCCTGGCGGACCGATCAGGTGCTGGGGCAGCGGCTGCCCGACCCGGAGCGGGACACGCCCGCCCAAGTGGCGCGGTTTTTCGCGGGGTTGAGCGAGGAGGAACGGGAGACCCTGGCCGTGCGGCATCCGCTCGTCGTCGGCAATCTCGACGGCGCCCCGGTCGCCCTGCGCTACCGGGCCAACGCGCTGGCCCTGCGGGAGAGCGACGATCCCCGGTACGCCGGACTGGCCGCCGGCCCCGGGCGGCAGATCCTCGCCTTCGACCCGAGGGGGCGCGGCCAGGTCGCCGAGGTCTTCGGTGATCTGGAGACGGCGGACCGGGTGTCGGTCGTGGTGCCCGGTTCGGACATCGACGCGGGGACCTTCGACCGTACGGACGATGTGTACGGGACCCCGGCCGGGATGGCCCGGTCGCTGTACGCCCGGACCGGTCCGGGCAGTGCGGTGATCGCCTGGGCCGGCTACACCACCCCGGTGGGCCTGGGGCTGGACGCGGCGACCGGTTCGCTGGCCGAGGCGGGAGCCGACCGGCTGACCCGCTTCACGGACGGGCTGACGGCCGCCGGACTGCCCGAGCCGGTGGTGTTCTGCCACAGCTACGGCTCGGTCGTCTGCGGTCTGGCCGCCTCCCGGCTGCACGCCACGGACCTGGTGGTCCTCGGCTCGCCCGGGATGCGCGCGAAGAACGTCGCCGCGCTGCACACGGGGGCGCGGGTGTGGGCGGCGAAGGACCCCACCGACTGGATCGACCACGTGCCGAACATCGAGTTCGCCGGTCTCGGCCACGGCCCGGACCCGACGTCCGACGGATTCGGCGCCCGCCGGGTCCCGGCCGGGGACGCCCGGGGCCACACCGGGTACTTCGCGCCCGGGACCGAGTCGCTGACGGCCTTCGCGGAGATCGCGGAGGGGACGTACGGATAGGGGCGCACGGGCGTAACGGGGCTACCGGCAGGGGCGTACCAGCAGGAAGGGACACGCGCGGAGGGCTCGGGCCGAGCCCTCCGCGCGCGGAGGACGTGTGCTCCTCGTACGCCTTCCGGAACCGGGCGTTGACCGCCCTACTCGCGCGCGGAGGACGTGTTGCTCATGTCCGGGTAGCGGTCGCCCGCCACCTTGTCCGCGAGGGGTTCCAGCAGGGCCAGTTCCCCGTCGGTGAGCGTCAGCCTCGTCGCGGCGGTGTTCTCCAGGAGCCGGGAGCTCTTCCGCGTGCCGGGGATCGGGACGACGGACAGTCCGTGGACCTGCGCCCGCTGCTGCACCCAGGCGAGGGCCACCTGTGCGGGGCTCGCCCCGTGGGCGGCGGCGATGGTGCGGACGGGCTCCAGGAGCGCGGCGTTGGTGCGCGCGTTGTCGCCGTTGAAGCGCGGCTGGGAGCGGCGGAAGTCGCCCGCGCCCAGCTCCTTGCCGGCATCGGTGAAGGAGCCGGTCAGGAAGCCGCGCCCGAGGGGCGAGTACGGCACGACGGTGACGCCCAGTTCGACGGCGGCGGGTACGGCGCTGCGTTCGGCGTCCCGGGTGAAGAGCGACCACTCGGACTGGAGGGCGGCGATGGGGTGGACGGCGTGGGCCTCGCGCAGTTCGGCACCGGTGACCTCGCTGAGCCCGAGCTGCCGGACCTTGCCCTCGCGGACCAGCTCGGCCATGGCGCCGACGGACTCGGCGAAGGGGACGGCCGGATCACGCCGGTGCATGTAGTAGAGGTCGATGACGTCGGTGTTCAGCCGGCGGAGGCTGTTCTCGACGGCCCGGCGGAGGTACGCGCGGTCGTTGCGCACGCCCCGGTAGGCCGGGTCGTCGTCGCGGCGCTCGATGGCGAACTTGGTGGCGAGGACGATCTCGTCGCGGTGCGCCGCGACGAACGGCGCGAGGAAGGTCTCGTTGGCGCCGCTGCCGTAGATGTCGGCGGTGTCGAAGAGCGTGACGCCCGCGGCGAGGGCCGTCTCCAGCGTCTCGCGGGCGGCCGCCTCGTCGGTGTCCCCGTAGAACTCGCTCATGCCCATGCAGCCGAGCCCCTGGACGCCCACCTGCGGACCGTCCGTGCCGAGCTGCGTGGTCGCGATCTTCTGGTCGGTCATCAGGCACAGGGCCTTTCCGGCGCCCGTCGGGCGCCTGCGTAGAACTCGATCTTGTGGTCGAGGACGGCGAGGGTGTCCTGGAGCTCCGCGATCCGCGTGCGGACGTCGCGACGGGTCGCCTCCAGCAGCTCCTGCCGCTCCTCGAAGGTGTGCTCGCCCTCGCGGATCAGTTCCGCGTACCGGACCATGTCGGCGACCGGCATCCCGGTCAGCCGCAGTTTGCCGACGAAGGACAGCCAGTCCAGATCGCGGTTGGTGAAGCGGCGCTGCCCGGTGTGCGAGCGGTCGACGGTGGACATCAGCCCGATCCGCTCGTACCAGCGCAGGGTGTGGGCGGTCAGCCCGGTGAAGGCGGCCACCTCGCTGATGGTGTAGCGGTCCTGGCCCTCGGGCCGGGGGTGCGCCCTGGGCGGCGCCGCGCACAGGTCCGTCCTCGTCGAAGCCGTCCCGGCCCTCGTCTCCGTCTCCGTCTCCATCACCGTCATGACCACCACGCTAAATCCTTCGAGTGCACTCGAAGCAAGCGGATTCGGAGGCGGCTTTCGGCCATCGGCAGGGAACTGCATTCAGGCCCTACCCTCGTAGGCATGCAGAGTCTGGCACTGATCGAGAACTGGCCCGTCCCCACCGCGGCGGCGGCCGTCGTCCGAGCGGACGGGACGGTCGTCGGTACGCACGGCCCGACCGCGCACCGCTTCCCGCTGGCCTCCGTGACCAAGCCGCTGGCCGCGTACGCCGCGCTGGTCGCGTACGAGGAGGGCGCGGTCGAGCTGGACGAACCGGCGGGTCCCGAGGGCTCCACGGTCCGCCACCTCCTCGCCCACACCAGCGGCCTCGCCTTCGACGAGCACCGGGTGACGGCCCCGCCCGGCACCCGGCGGCTGTACTCGAACGCCGGCTTCGAGGTTCTGGGCGACCACATCGCCAAGGCGACGGACATCCCCTTCGCCGAATACCTGCGCCAGGCCGTCCTCGAACCCCTCGGCATGACCGCCACGACGCTCGACGGCTCCCCCGCCCGCGACGGCGTCTCCACCGTGGACGACCTGGTCCGCTTCGCCGCGGAGATCCAGGCCCCGAGGCTCCTCGACCCGCGCACGGTCCTGGAGGCCCAGACCGTCGTCCACCCCGGCCTCAAGGGCGTCCTCCCCGGCTACGGCCACCAGAACCCCAACGACTGGGGCCTCGGCTTCGAGATCCGCGCCCACAAGTCCCCCCACTGGACCGGCACCCGCTCCTCCCCCGCCACCTTCGGCCACTTCGGCCAGTCCGGCACCTTCCTCTGGATCGACCCCACCGCCGACGCGGCCTGCGTCGCCCTCACGGACCGGGCCTTCGGCCCGTGGGCGGCCGAGGTGTGGACCCCGTTCACGGACGCGGTGCTGGCGGAGCTGGCGTCCTCGTAACTCCTCCGGCCGGTCCGGCGGCGGTCAGGCACTCGAACCACACGGTCTTCCCGCCGCCGTCCGGGCGCGGCTCCACGCCCCACTTGTCGGCGACGGCGTCCAGGAGCAGCAGCCCGCGCCCGTCCTCGGCCAGTTCGTCCGCCTCCACGATCACCGGCAACCGCGGGCACGCGTCCGCCACTTCGACACGGATACCGGCGCCGCCGGGCAGCCGGAAGACGAAGGTCTGGCACCGCCGCCCCGGCACGTGCCGCACCACGTTGGCGATCAACTCGGTCAGCGCGAGCCCGGCCGCGTCGACCAGTTCCGGCATCCCCCAGCCCTTGAGGTAGAGCCACAGGATGCGGCGCAGATGGCGGGCGGAGTGCGCTCCCATGGCGAACTCGGCGCGGTAGACGGGTTCTTCGTGGCCCTCGGACTCAACGTCCGGGTCAGTTACGTGATTCATGTCACCATCCTGCGAGCGGATGACTACGCTCGGCTACGTACGGAACCGAACGCCGCAAGGCGTTGCACACCGGAGGTCCGCCGTGGCCAACATCCAGACGCTCGATCCCTTCGCCTCTCCCCTGGACTACTACGGCTCGGAATTACGCCGTATCCGCGAGGCCCACCACCTCAACCAGACCCAGCTGGGCCAGGTGATCTTCTGTTCCGGCTCCCTCATCGGCCAGGTCGAGACGACGAAGAAGGTCCCCACCCGCGACTTCTCGGAACGCGTTGACGCGGCACTGGGGACGGACGGGCACTTCTCACGGTTGGTGGGGTTGGTTCTGCGGAGCCAGTTGCCCACGTGGTTCCTGGCGTACGCGGATCTTGAGGCCAAGGCGACCTACATCTCCACGTATCAGGCGCAGTTGATCTACGGGCTGCTCCAGACCGAGGAGTACGCAAGAGCTGTACTGGCCACGGGGCTGCCCGACGATCTGGACGCTCTGGTAGCCGCTCGTATGGAGCGCCAGCGCATTCTGGAGCGCGACCGGCCGCCGTTGATCTGGGTCATCCTGGACGAGGCCGTACTGTACCGGCCGATCGGTGGCCACAAGGTCATGCGAGCCCAACTCCAGCGACTGTTGGACGAGGGCGCGAAGCGGTGGATGCGAATTCAGATTCTTCCCTTTGCGGCAGGCCAACACGCGAGCCTGGCGGGATCGTTCAACATGCTCCGCTTTGACGACGATCCGGACCTCGTGTACACCGAAGACCTCATCGCGGGTCATATGACCGCCAACCCAGACACGATCAGGGAGGGCGCGCTCCGATACGCTCAACTGCAGGCAGCGGCCCTCTCCGTGGAGGAGTCGGCGGCTCTGATCGCCCGCGTGATGAAGGAGCGTTATGGAGATCCGTCCCTACCTGACAAGCGCGCAGTGGCGTAAATCCAGCTACAGCGGAAACACTGGTGGCGACTGCGTCGAATGCACCGTCACCGGCGGCGCCACGTGGCGTACGTCCTCGTACAGCGGCAGCACCGGCGGCGAATGCGTCGAAGCCGCCCCCGGCGCCTGCGCCACCGTCCCGGTCCGCGACAGCAAGCTTCCGGACAGCCCGGTGATCGTGGTCGGGGCGGACGCCTGGCGCGGGTTCGTGAGCGGGCTGCGCGGGGAGTGAGGCGGGGCGGTCCGGGGCCGAGCCCCGGACCGGGCGGGACATCGCTGGGGACCCGGGTCCCCGTCGGCCCTCGTCATGCCACGGCACCGCGCAGGGCCGCGAGGCGGTAGTCGCGGGGCGTGGTGCCGTACGCGTGGCGGAACGTCCGGCTGAAGGCGGTCGCGCTGGTGAAGCCCCAGCGGGCGGCGATGGACTGGATGGGCTGCCGGCGGAGATCGGGGCGGGCGAGATCGGCGCGGCAGCCCTCCAGCCGACGGCGGCGGATGGTCGCCGCGACGCCCTCCGGCTCGTCGTGGAACAGCGCGTGCAGGGACCTGAGCGACAGGTGATGGCGGGCGGCCACCGTCCTGGGGGTCAGGTCGGGATCACCGAGGTGGTGATCGATGAAGGCCCTGATCTGCCGGAGCAGGGCCTGGGCGCGCAGTTCGGCGGTCGGCTCCACCGGAGAGCCGAGTTGTCCGGCCAGCGTGGTGGCGGCGATGTCCACGGCCATCTCGCCGAGCCCGTTCAACTGGTCGGAAGTGCAGTCCGGTCCACTGTCGGCCAGGTCCGTCAGGAACCCGGCGAGGATGGCGGCGAGGCCCGTGCCGCTGCGGATGGGGCGGGCCAGGAGCCGTTCGACCCGCTGCGACGGGAGCGGCAGCCGCGCCTTCGGGATCTGGAGCACGAGGACGTCGACGTCCCGGCCGTCCGTCCCCGAGCCGGACTCGTACGGGCGGGAGGTGTCCCACAACGTCATTCCTCCGGGCCCGAGTTCGGCCCTGCCATCCTCCTGCCCGAACCAGGCCGTCCCCCCGGCCACCAGCGCAAGCTGATACTGCTCCGGATCCCCCTTGCGTATCAGCGCCGGAGTCCTCCGCGAGCGCAGCGGCCCGTAGCTGAACCGTGCCAGTCGAGCCCCTCCCAGATCGAGCATTCCGCCCCGAGCGTCGAACCCGCTCGGGTCCTCCGCCCGGAACGCCGTCGGCAGCAGGACGTCGGACACCACCTGCTCGAACCACTCGAACCGGTTCCCCGGCGCCGCCTCCGCAGCCGTCATCGTCTGCCACACCGTCACAACTCCCCCATCACGGCCGGTCGTTGCCGGAAAGGGTCAGTTTCCGGCCGAATGCAGTCTGAATGATCGGCCAAGATCACGCCAGCGACGCCAGGGAGTGGCGCGCCGTTCCGTGCCCGGTTCCGCCGTGGGCGGACACCACCGGCACCGACACCGGGGCCGGTGCCGTTTCGATCACCAGGGCGGTGGTGGCGGTGGGATGTACACGTACGGCCGCGCGAGGGCTGCCTGGCGCTCCCGCAACGCCTGGCAGAGCCGGTCACCGACCAGATGGATGAAGGCGACCTGAATCATCAGCACGGCCACGAAGGCCGCGATGAGACCGACGACGAGACCGAAGAGCCCGAGTTGATCGGCGAGATCCCCCTCCCCGGAGTCGTTCCCGTCCACGAAGTCCAGCAACGGCTCGAAAGGAAGGAAGCCAATCACCATGTCCATGCCGACCACCAGCAGCGCCGCGAGTGCCAGGGGCCAGAACGTCCGCCACCATGCCCCCCTGGTCAACTGCTGCGCCCGGCCCAGGGCCCGGAGCATGCCCACACCGTCATGGCCCATGACCGACGGAGCGAGCGCATACAGCACCCAGAACCAGACCACCACCGGCGCGAGCGGGGTCAGCATGAGGGGCAGCAGGAAGAGGGACAGCACATAGCCACCGGTCGCGCCGGGAATCCGGCGCACGCTCGCACCCACGAGCCCGCGCACCGTGACCCGCGTCCCGGTCCCGTTCAACTGCGCCAGGGCGGCGGCCAGAGCCGCCACGGTCCCCTGGGTCCCGTAGAAGGCGACGACGAACGGCAGGAGGACGACCAGAACCATATCCAGGAAGAAGTCCGGTTCCACGCCGGTCGCGTCGGGCTCTCCCCGAAGCACGTACATACCGACGACGGTGGCGACGGTCAGCAGGAAGATCGTCAGCTCCGCAAGCAACAGTGCTGCCAGAAGCTGCCCCAGCGACCGGAACAGCACCCGGAAGGCATCGCCGAAGACCGTCCCCGCGCTCGGGAACGGAGGCGGGAGCGGCCGAAGAGGCGGAGGGGGCGGAGGAAAGGGCGGGCCCATTCCCGTATAGGGCCACGGACCTGACATCGCCTCAGCCTCTCCCGCCCGCGCACTGGGGGGACAAAGGTAGGCGCCGCCCATCCCGGAGGACAGCACTCCACCCGAGCCTGACCGGAATCCGCCTCTTCCGTCCATCCTGGAGCCCTGCCCACGACGCCTCTACCAGGGACAGACGCGCGTACGCAGAACCCTTCTCCCCCCGCCCGGGTCAGCCCAGAGGGGCCAACTGGGCGACACGGTCCCGGAGTTCCGCCATCAGCGACGACGCCTCCGCGCGGTCGCGGGCGATGCTCACGGCGCCGAACTTCCCGTACTCGGTGACCGCGCTCATCATGTGCAGGACCACACCGGTCCTCCGGACGGGGTCGTAGCCGATCGGCGAACCGGTCACCGCCGCGATGAGCTGGGACGGCCGCAGTCCCTTGTAGCGGGGGTCCATGAGCACGTCCGATGCCTCGTAGACGTACTCCGTACCGTCCACCACGAAGCGCCCGTCGTCCGTCGGTGCGGTGCCGAGCAGGGCCGCCGCCATGGTGAAGGGGTGCTTGGTGGCGGTCTCCCGGAGGTTGATCTCGCACCCCAGCAGGCGCCAGCCGGCCCCGGCCCGGGTGGCCAGGAAGTCGACCCCGAAGCCGCCCCTGCCCAGACCGCGTTCGCGCAGGACCTCGCCCACGCGGAGCCCGTGGGCCACGAGCTGGCTCCGGTAGGCGGCGTCGGCGGGGAAGGCACAGCCCTGGTAGCTCTGGGCGTTCCCGGCGAGTACCTGGTCGTGCGTGGAGACCGCCCGGACGGTGCCGTGCTCGGTGAGTCGGCCCTGGAAGCTCGGGCTGAGCAGGGGCTCCCCGGCGATCATCTCCTCCGCGATCACCCCGGTCTCCTTCATCAGGGTGACGTACTCGTGCCAGCTGAGCTTGGGGTCCATGAGCGCCGCCCCCGGCAACGCCCGTACGACGCGCTCGGCGGTGCCCTCGCCGTCCGGTGCGGCGATGTGCGGATCCAGCGTGAGCAGGGCGTTGCCGAGCCCGCCGCCGAACGCCGAGGAGTCGAGCTTGAGGACCAGTTCCCGCACCCCGTCCGCGGCGAGCCGGGCGATCGCCTCCGCGAGCGTGTGGAGGTCGTAGCAGACCCCGGTGCCCCTCGGCACCGGGACGCCCGCGGCGGCGAAGATCTCCCGGCTGGAGTGCTTGGTGCCCAGGGGGATGTGGGCGGCCGCGGGCTGGTTGCCGGGGATCCCCAGTTCGCGTGCCAGGTTCTCCAGCGGCTCGGACGGTTCGAAGTAGCTGAGCCGCACATCGGACCCGGCCGCCCGGTGCAGCGCGGTGAAGTCCCGCAACCGGCGCCGCACTTCGGCGGCCTGGGGGTTCACGGGGTCGAGGACCTTCGTGCTGAGCCACCGGGTGGAGTCGTCGTCGATGGGGGTGATGGTGACGAGCCCGCGCATCCGCCGCATGCTCTCCGCACCGGTCGCCCGTACTCCGCCGCCCAGGAGACCGAGGTAGTAGTCCACCTGTTCCGTCACGTCGATCATGCTCGGGGCCGTCACGTACATCAGATGTCCTCCCGCGCGGCCGACCGTGCCGACGAGGGCGGGGCCCAGCAGCCGCTCGGGGAAGTACGTGGCGCCGGTGAGCCGCTCCAGCAGTTCGGGGGAGCATTCCCGGCTCTCGATGTGGATACGGGCCATGGGGCGGCGGTGCGGTTCGGTCACAGCGTCCTCGACGTCTCGGGTGCCGGGATGGGATTACGTAAGGCAACAACATGGGTACCCGCGTCGAGGTCACGGCCGCCCACGGTGGCATGGACGCGGCGGTGCGCGACGGGCTCCAGCCCCTCGTCACGCGCCAGCGTCAGGAAGTTCTCCACCCACGTCTTGCGCTCGACGTCGTAGTCCACCCCCGCCACGAGCGCCTCCAGTTCCAGGACGCAGAAGCGCACCCGCTGCCAGGGGCCGCCGTGCGCCGTCGTGGGGAACTCCCGGTCCCGTCGGGTCTCTTCGAGCAGGGCCGGAAGGAGCGCGGGCGTCCGGCGGTCCTTGTCGAGCAGGGCCAGGAGCCGGCGCTGCTCCACCGGGGGCAGCTCCGCCACCGGCACATGGGCGAGCGCTTCGTCGATGTAGGCGAAATGGTGGTCGATCACCGCTTGCGCCCGTTCGGCGTCCGAGGAGAAGGGCGCAATCATCTCGTCCGCCACGATGACGAGGCCCCCGGGCGCGGTGTGCTCTTTCAGGCCACGCAAAAACATCCGCGTGTCCATATGGTGAGAAGCGCCCACGGAAACGGTCACCGGATAGTCGCGCCGGCCGCTGAAATCGGTAATTCCCGTCCGGTGGGCGGTGACCGCATGGCCGGACGTATTTCTCAGCAGATGAGGAAAGGCGGCCGGGCTCGGTTCCACGGCGTCGATGTGCGCGTCCGGGAACATTTCGGCGAGCATCACCGTCGGGAGCCCCGGCCCACTGCCCACATCCAGCACCGCGTCCGGCAGGAATGGGGCATGGGCGAGAATCATGTGCCCCAGCTCCACCATCTGCACCGCGTATCCCGGATGGGTGGCTTCGAAGAGCGCGTACTCGTCGACGCTGATGCGCGCCTCCCACACTTCGGTGAACGTCCCGTTGCCGCCCGTGCTCCCGCTGCCCGGGACCGCGGGGGTCAGGCCGTGCGCGCGCACGAACTCCGGCACCCCGGGCACCCCGGTGCGGTTCAGCAGGTCGCAGGCGAGGGTCGCGATCAGCCAGCTCTCGTGCTCCAGGGCCGCCAGGAGGGTCTCCAGGGCGGGCCCCGGGAGGGGCAGGCCGGCCTCCATCAGACCGGTCAGGGCCGCCGCGGTCCGCCAGACCTCCTCGGCCTTCTCCGGCACCGGCAGCGGGACCCGGGGCGTGGGCGGCAGCCACGCGGCCCGACGGCCGCTGACCGTGAGGGACGACTCCTGCTTCTGCACCCGCAAGGAGGCCCGGGGGACTCGCAGTTCCAGCCCGTCGTGCCAGGTGTCCACGGCGGCGCCGGTCAGCGTGGCGTACGTGTGCAGGCAGTCCCGGAGAGCAGGCCATGCGAGGTCGCTCGCCACGCGGATATGCCTTTCGGGTAATCCGTTCTGGCACTCCTGCACTGTTTTTGCCACGACGGACACGAGGTGTGCAGGTGAATCGATGGTCCATGCGGGGTGCGAGAATTCCACAACTGCCCTTCCATGGTGGCCCGACCCGGAGCCGCGGCGGCTCGTACCGGGGAAGCGAGATCGGAATATCCGGCCGTCGCCGTGTTCCGTCCGGAAACGCGACGCTCCAGCCTGGGTGAATCGCCCGGCCGGAGCAAGACCGCGTTCTCCGACTGCGCGCCCTGTGCGGCGGACGGCCCTCGGGTTTCCTTTCCCGGATGTCGGACGGTGCGCCGACCCGACGTGCGGAAACGGGTACGCCGATGGGTGCGGGCCCGCTCGGTCGTCCCCGGGAGCGGTTGCCCGCCCGGCCGCGTAACGGAGAACGCCGTTTCCCGAGAATGGCCAAATGTTGCCAGGGATGGCGAGATCGATTTGCCCCGGCAAGCACCGGACAAGAAAAGTCGGCGGGCATATTCGACGCCGGCGACCCGAGAGCGGCGATTCCGCGCACGCTCCCCCGGCCGTTCCTTCGCCCCCCTGCACCCGCATCCGCATCGGTGGCCGGAACGCGTACCCCCGCCTCGCCCTCACCGGCGATCTCCACGACGATCTGCGCAACGGCCTCCTCGCCACCGACCCCGCCGGTACGCTGTGGCTCCACCGCGGGACCGGCGCCCCGGGCAACGGGTTCTCCCCGCGGCGCACCATCGGGAAGGGCTGGGGGATCTCCAACCTCCCCGTCCGACACGGGGGTTCGCCGGGCCTTCGGCCTCCGACGCGGGCCCACCCCACGACACCGGGATCACCTACTCCATGACCCTCACCGCCGCCCTGTGACGCCGATACGACGCCACCACCACGCCCCGCGCCCCGCACACTGGGGTGCGGCCCTGCTCGCCCTCGCGCTGGCCACCGGGTGTTCGGGTTCGCATCCGGCCGCCGCCCCGTCCCCCTCCCGCACCGCTTCCGCTTCGGCAGCTCCGTCCGAGACGCCGGACGGTGCCGCGGACGCCCCGGTCGACGAAGCGAGCCCGGAGCCCTCGCCGGTCATCAGCCGCGAGGGCAGGACGAAGATCGTCACGCTGGGGAACACCGAGGTGCGGGTCACTCATGGCCCGCTCGGCTTCAGCCTCGCCTGCAACGTGACCAACACCTGGGACCGGACCCTCAATTTCACCGTCACGGTCAGCGTGGGCGACGGCGAGGAATGGGTGCGGACCACCGAATGCGACCTTCCGAAGGTCGCGGCCGGCCGGACGGGGAAGGTCACCACGACCGTCGCGGACGACTCCTACGGCGGTGCGTCGCCGGACGACCCGAAGGTCTACATCGACTCGGTCATCGAGTACTGAACCCGTGCGCGACGGACACCGGCCTGAGGACCCTGGCCGGTGTCCGTCGCGCTGCGGGGCACGGGGCGCCCCGGGACGGCCGTCAGGCCGTCGCGATGCGGCCCGCGTAGCGCTGGGTCCACTCCGTGCCGGTGTCCGTGGTGAGGACGACGTCGTAGTAGCCGTGTTCGGTGGGCCAGTCGACGACGGCGGAGGAGCGGCCGGGGACGGTGAGCTTGCGGGTGCCGCCGGTGTAGTCGTGGGCCTTGAGGGTGTAGCGGACGGGGTGGCGGCCGTCGTTGTGGAGGTGGAGGCGGACGACGGGGCGGCGGCCTCGGACGAGGCGGGCCTCGACGCGGGGGACGGCCAGGTGGCGGGTGTCGGCGTGTTCGGGGAGGACGCGGCCGGCGAAGGTGCGCAGGAAGCCGTCGGGGCCGTAGACGGAGAAGGCGTAGGCACCGTCGGTGAGTGAGGTGTCCCAGGTGTACGTGCGGGGGGTCCGGGCGCTGACCGTGTGGGGGGTGTTGGTGAAGGGAAGGTGGCGGTCGGGGAAGACCTGGAGGCTGACGGCCTTGCCCTCGGGGCCGCCGGTGAGGGTCATGGCGGCGGTGACGGTCCCGGTCGCGCGGTCCTCGGTGAGCGTGGCGTGGGGGTGGAAGGAGAGGCCGCGGGGCTCCATGCGGTCGCGCGGCGGCTTCGGCGGGGTGCCGGTGACCGGGTCGGCGATGACGACCGGGCCGGGGCGCGGGTGGGCGAAGTCGATGGCGCTGGTGAGGTCACCGGCGATCGAGCGGCGCCACGGGGTGATGTTCGGGCAGGTGAACGGCTTGCCGAGGTGGGCGGCCCAGGTCTCCAGGAACTTCACGGTCGAGGTGTGGTCGAAGACCTCCGAGGCGACGTATCCGCCCCGGGTCCACGGTGAGACGAGCAGCATCGGCACCCGGGGACCGAAGCCGTACGGGGTGGTGCCGGAGTACTCGCCGGGGGTGCCGGACTCGGGGCGCGGCGGCAGGACGTGGTCGAACTTCCCGTCGTTCTCGTCGTAGGTGATGATCACCAGGGTGTGGTTCCAGATGTCCTCGTTGCTCTGGAGGGTCTTGAGGACCTTGTTCATGTACCGCTCGCCGTGCACCGTGTCGAAGCCCGGGTGCTCGCTCCACGCGGCCGGCATGACCACCCAGGAGACCTCGGGCAGCGGGTGCTCGGCGCCCGGTTCGCAGGCGGCGATGAGGTCGCGGAGCACCGCGTCGAGGTTGGCCTCGGAGTCGTCGTTGGGGGTCGTGGCGCCCGCGTAGACGAAGGAGTTGGCCTTCCAGATCCTGCCGGTGCCGGGAGCCAGGTCGGCCTCGTTCGCGGTGCGCGGGTCGAAGGCGGCGAAGCTGTTGGTGACGTTGCAGCCGTACTCGCCGACGTAACCGCTCTGGAGGCTCTTGCCGACGCCGTTTCCGCTGTTGTCGGAGTAGACCCGCCAGTTGATGCCGGCCTGCTGGAGCTGCTCGGGGACCGTGGTCCAGCGGCGGGTGTAGTTGTTCTGGCCCGCGTTGGTCGTCTCGCCGCCCGCCGCGCCGCTCATCAGGTAGTAGCGGTTGGGGATGGTGGGTCCGTGCAGCGAGCAGAAGTTCATGTCGCAGACGGTGTACTGGGAGGCCAGCGAGTACATCCAGGGCATGTAGTCGGGCGTGTAGTACCACATGCAGTGGTCGCCCTTGTCCTTCACCCAGGTGTCCCACCGCCCCTCGTTCGCCCCGTAGAAGTTGTGCTTGTCGCTCCAGGTCGCCGTCGAGACGGCGGGCGTCACGATCGTGCCGTCCGCGTCGCGCTGCTGGAAGACGCTGGTCCCGTCCTGGAAGGTCAGGACCTGCTTGTCGTCGTGGCCGCGCACCCCCTTCAACTGACCGAGGTAGTGGTCGAAGGACCGGTTCTCCTGCATGAGGATCACCACGTGCTTCAGATCCGAGATGTCCCCCTTGTAGCCCTTGGGCAGGTGGTACTCGGCCGCCCCGGCCCGCGCACCGCCGACCGCGTCGGCCACCGGGCCCGCCGCGATCGCCCCGAGGGAGACGGCGGCCGTCCGGAGCATGCGGCGGCGGCTGATCCGGAACTCGTTGGTGACGGTCTCGGGCCGTACGCCGGCCGACGCGTCGGCGGGAGCGTCGGTCTCCGGTGCGGAGAACGACTGTTCGGTGATCTGGAGAGTCATCGGGGCACCTCTGGGGGGAGAGCGATCAGGGAAGGAACGTCGGGGCGTGCCTGCGCAAACTAGGGCGCCGTCACGAACGGGAGGCGAACCGTGCGCGTATTCCTGAGGCACCGGAAGATTTCCACGCACCCGCCCGGAGGTCGAGCCGCCGCACGGTGATAGCCGAAACTCGCGCCCCGTTGGCCGGTGGGCCGGTCTTGCCACGACGGTGGTGTCCGGTCCCCGGCTGCCGCTACCCTCCCCGCCCATGACCGACATCGTCCGCGCCACCGCCTCCGACGTCCCCGTGCTCGCCGGTGTGCTCGCCAGCGCCTACGCCGAGGACCCCGTCTGGTCCTGGCTGATGCCGCACGACCGGGACCGCAGGCTGCGGTTGCTGTTCACCGCGCATCTCGCCCAGCAGGTCCCGGCGGGCCGGGTGTGGACCGATCCGGAACGGACGGTGGCCGCGATCTGGGCGGAGCCGGGGCGGTGGAAGCTGCCGGTGAGCTACCTGCTGCGGAACGCGGGGACGCTGCTGCGCGCGGGGCGGGCCCAACTACCGCGTACGGGGATGCGGTTGCTCGCCATGGAGCACCGCCACCCGGCCGGTCCGGAGCACTGGTACGTCGAGTACATCGGCACCCACGCCGACGCGCGCGGCACCGGGCGCGGGTCGCGGGTCCTGGGCGCGCTGCTGGAACGGGCGGACGCGGACGGTCGGCCGGTGTTCCTGGAGTCGAGCAACCGCCGCAATCTGACCTTCTACGAGCGGCACGGGTTCACGCTCCAGGAGGAGATGACCTTCCGCTCGGGGCCCCCGATGTGGTCGATGTGGCGGCACGACAAATAGGTCCGAAAAGGTTTATATCGGCATAGGATCCGGGCGGTGGTGTGCACTTCGGCGCTGAGGGAGAACGGACATGCCGTCGGTCGACACGGGAACCGTCCAGCGGATGGCGGACGCCCTCTTCATCGAGCGTTCGCCGCGCAGCCCGAGCTCCACCCGGTTCTGGGGGCTCCTGGTGCTCGCCTCCGTCATCGCGAGCGCCGGCGTGGTGGGCGATTCCACGGCGACCGTCATCGGCGCGATGATCGTCGCCCCGCTGATGACGCCCATCCTCGGCAGCGCGCTGGCCCTCGTCCTCGCCGACCGGCCGCAGGTCGTCCGGTGCGCGCTGCTCGTGCTGGGCGGTGCGCTGGCCGTCGTCGCCATCGGCATGCTGCTCGGCTGGATCGTTTCGCCGCCGGACGCGTTCGGCTCCAACAGCCAGGTGTCCTCCCGGATCAGCCCGCGTCTGATCGATCTGCTGGCCGCCCTGGCCACCGGCACGGTCGGTGCGTTCGCCCTCGTACGCTCCGACATCTCCGACACCCTGCCGGGCGTGGCCATCGCCATCTCCCTGGTGCCGCCGCTCGCGGTGACGGGGCTGCTCCTCACCGTCGGCCGTTACCACGACGCGAGCGAGTCCGCGCTGCTGTTCGGCACCAACGTCGCCGCCATCGTGGCGACCGGGACCGTCGTCTTCCTCGCCTACGGGATCCGGGCGGCGGCCCAGCGCTCGGGGCGGCGTGTGGGGCGGTTCCACGGCTGGACCCTGGTCGCCGTCGCCGCCGTGGTCCTGCTGATCGCGGTGCCCCTGACCGCCGGCACCGTGGCCGTCGCCCGCGACCGCGCACTCGCGGCCGACGCCCGGCCGGTGGCCGAGAAGTGGGCCGCGAACGGGAAGTGGCAGATCGCCTCGGTCGAGGCCCGCAACGGCGTCGTCGTCATCGGCGTCCTGGGACTCCCTCCGCAGCCCGCGCCCACCGCACTCCGCGAGGCACTGGACCGCGGCGGCATGGCCGACGCCAACCTCGAACTGCACCTGGTGGGCGGACGGACGCACTGGTGCCCGGCGAACACCGACACCTGCACGGTACGCAACGCCGGACTCGGCTGAGACCGCCTGCCCGGCCCGGCGGCCCCGTTCAGTCCGGCAGCTCCCACATCAGCGCCTCCGCCGCCTCCGCCGCGACCAGTTCCAGCCCGGTCCCGCCCGTGATCCGGGCCGCGTCGCCGGGCGTCAGCCGCTCGTCGCCGAGAGCCACCGTGCCGCGCACCACGTGGACGTACACCTTCGGCGCGTCCGGCACCGCCGTGCGCTCGCCCTCGGCCAGCCGGCGCACCTGGAGCATCGCGCCCGCTTCGGGCAGGGCGTACGGGGTGGAGTCCGCGATGCCGGGGACCGTCGTGTACGACGGGTCGCCGCCCGGTTCGAGGGGGGCCAGCCACATCTGGAGGAAGGTCAGCGGGGTTTCGCCGTCGTTGCGTTCGACGTGGCGCACGCCGGAGGCCGCGCTGAGGTGCTGGACGTCTCCGGGGCGGACGACGGTGGCGTGACCGGCGGAGTCGCGATGGGTCAGTTCGCCCTCCACCACCCAGGTCACGATCTCGGTGTGGCTGTGCGGGTGCTCCTCGAAACCGGCGCCGGGCGCCAGCCGCTCCTCGTTGCAGGCCAGGATCGGGCCGAAGCGGAGGTTGTCGGGGTCGTAGAAGGAGCCGAAGGAGAAGGAGTGCCGGGACTCGATGCCGGCCGCCCCGTCCCCGCCCCGGAACCGGTCGCCCGCGCGGTGTACGGATATCACCCGTCCACGGTAGCCCGCCGGGGCCGGGAAGGACTCCCCCGCTACCGGACGGTACAAGCCCGCCGGGGCCGGGAGGAAGCCCCCTCGCGAGGCGGCCGGTACGATCCGCCGGCGGCGGGAAGGAGCTCCCCGCTACCGGACGGTACGGCCCGTGGCCGGGGTCGCCGAGGACCCGCGCCACCGGACCGTACGACCCGCCGGGCCCTCCCCGGCGGCCCCGCCCCTTCGGGCACCCGTCCGGATAGGGCAGTCTTGTCCCCGTGCCCCGACCCGATCCTGAGCAGCCCGCTGCGAACGACGCCCATCTCCATGCCGCGACCCTGAAGCGGCTGGAGCAGTCCTCCGGCCGGCTGGCCGCGAACGCGATCGCCCGCATGGACGAGTCGCTGCCCTGGTACCGGGCGATGCCGCCGGAGAACCGGTCCTGGATCGGCCTGGTGGCCCAGGCCGGTATCGCCGCGTTCACCGAGTGGTTCCGGCATCCGGAGACCCCGCAGGCGATCTCGACCGATGTGTTCGGCACCGCTCCGCGCGAGCTGACCCGGGCGATCACGCTGCGGCAGACCGTCGAGATGGTGCGCACCACGATCGAGGTCATGGAGGCGGCGATCGACGAGGTCGCCGCACCCGGCGACGAGTCGGTGCTGCGCGAGGCGCTGCTCGTCTACGCGCGGGAGATCGCGTTCGCCACCGCGCAGGTGTACGCGCAGGCCGCCGAGGCACGCGGGGCGTGGGACGCCCGGCTGGAATCGCTGGTGGTCAACGCGGTGCTGTCCGGGGAGGCCGACGAGGGCGCCGTGTCCCGGGCCGCCGCGCTCGGCTGGAACTCGCCCGAGCACGTCTGCGTCCTGCTGGGCACCGCCCCGGACGGGGACAGCGAGCTGACCGTGGAGGCGATCCGCCGGGCCGCCCGGCACGCCAAGCTCCAGGTGCTCACCGGGGTGCTCGGCAACCGGCTGGTCGTCATCGCCGGCGGCAGCGACAACCCGCTCCAGGTCGCCAAGGCGCTGATCGGCCCGTACGCGGCGGGACCCGTCGTGGCCGGTCCCGTGGTGCCGGACCTGCTGGCGGCCACCCGGTCCGCGCAGGCGGCGGCGGCCGGGCTCCGGGCCAGCGGGGCGTGGCAGGACGCGCCGAGGCCCGTACTCGCCGATGATCTTCTGCCGGAGCGCGCGATCGCGGGCGACCCGGCCGCCCGGGATCAGTTGGTGGAGGAGATCTACAGACCGCTCGAAGAGGCGGGTTCGGCGCTCCTGGAGACGCTGAGCGTGTATCTGGAACAGGCGAGCAGCCTGGAGGGCGCGGCCCGGATGTTGTTCGTCCACCCCAACACCGTGCGCTACCGGCTCCGACGTGTGACAGACGTCACCGGCTGGTCGCCTTCCGACGTCCGCTCGGCGTTCACGCTGCGGATCGCCCTGATTCTGGGGCGTCTGGCCGACAGGGATCCCCAGTCCTAGACTTTTGTCGGACTTCAACAATTCCCCCCACGGTTCTTCGTCCCTGTCCCCACGGGTCTTCCGGACCGTTCACAAGAGAGAGTGTGAGGGTGCTCGTACTCGTCGCTCCCGGCCAAGGCGCTCAGACGCCCGGCTTCCTGACTCCCTGGCTCGAACTCCCCGGTGCCACCGACCGCATCGCGGCGTGGTCGGACGCCATCGGGCTCGACCTCGCCCACTACGGCACGAAGGCCGACGCGGAGGAGATCCGCGACACCGCGGTGGCCCAGCCGCTGCTGGTCGCCGCCGGACTGCTCTCCGCCGCCGCGCTGGACGCGTCGCCGGGTGTCGTGGCCGGTCACAGCGTGGGTGAGATCACCGCTGCCGCTCTCGCCGGAGTCATCGGCGACGAGGCGGCGCTGCGGTTCGTCCGCACCCGCGGGCTCGGCATGGCGGAGGCCGCCGCGGTCACCGAGACCGGCATGGCGGCGCTGCTCGGCGGTGACCCCGAGGTCACCGTGCCGCATCTGGAGAAGCTCGGCCTGACGCCGGCGAACGTGAACGGCGGCGGGCAGATCGTGGCCGCCGGCACCGCCGAGCAGATCGCCGCGCTGACCGAGGACAAGCCCGAGGGCGTGCGCCGGGTCGTCCCGCTGAAGGTCGCCGGAGCGTTCCACACGCACCACATGGCGCCCGCGGTGGAGCGGCTCCGGGAGGCCGCGACGGCCCTGGAGGTCTCCGACCCGACCGTGACGTACGTCTCGAACGCGGACGGGAAGACCGTCGCCACCGGTGCGGAGGTCATCTCCCGGCTGGTCGGCCAGGTCGCCAACCCGGTCCGCTGGGACCTGTGCATGGAGACGTTCCAGGAGCTGGGCGTCACCGCGCTCATCGAGGCCTGCCCCGGCGGCACGCTGACCGGCCTGGCCAAGCGCGCGCTGCCCGGTGTGAAGACCCTCGCGCTCAAGACCCCCGACGACCTCGACGCGGCCCGCGCGCTCATCGCTGAGCACGCGAGCGCCTAAGGAGCCCGAGAGCATGTCGAAGATCAAGCCCGCCAAGGGCGCCCCGTACGCGCGGATCATGGGCGTCGGCGGTTACCGGCCGACCCGGGTCGTGCCCAACGAGGTGATCCTCGAAACGATCGACTCGTCCGACGAGTGGATCCGCTCCCGGTCCGGTATCGCCACCCGTCACTGGGCCTCCGACCAGGAGACCGTCTCCGCGATGTCCGTGGAGGCGGCGGGCAAGGCCGTCGCCGACGCCGGGATCGCCCCGGAGCAGATCGGCGCGGTCATCGTCTCGACCGTCTCGCACTTCAAGCAGACCCCGGCCATCGCGACCGAGATCGCCCACAGGGTCGGTGCGGGCAAGCCCGCCGCCTTCGACATCTCGGCCGGCTGCGCGGGCTTCGGCTACGGGCTGACGCTCGCCAAGGGCATGATCGTCGAGGGCTCGGCAGAGTACGTACTTGTGATCGGCGTGGAGCGGCTGAGCGACCTCACCGACCTGAGCGACCGCGCGACGGCGTTCCTGTTCGGCGACGGTGCCGGTGCCGTGATCGTCGGTCCCTCGGACGTCCCGGCCATCGGTCCGACGGTCTGGGGTTCCGAGGGCGACAAGTCCGAGACGATCAAGCAGACCGTGGCGTGGGACACCTTCCACGCCGACCGTCCGGAGAAGTTCCCCGCCATCACGCAGGAGGGCCAGGCGGTCTTCCGCTGGGCCGTCTTCGAGATGGCGAAGGTCGCCCAGCAGGCGCTGGACGCGGCCGGGATCGCTCCGGAGGACCTGGACGTCTTCATTCCGCACCAGGCCAACATGCGGATCATCGACTCGATGGTGAAGACCCTGAAGCTGCCGGAGCACGTCACGGTCGCCCGTGACGTGGAGACCACCGGCAACACCTCCGCCGCCTCGATCCCGCTCGCGATGGAGCGGCTCCTGGCGACCGGTCAGGCGAAGAGCGGCGACACCGCGCTCGTCATCGGCTTCGGGGCGGGTCTCGTCTACGCCGCGACGGTCGTTACCCTCCCCTAGGCACACCGGGTCTTTTCGCCCGGCCGTCCGAACCCAGCAGATACATACCGATAGGAGCGCCGACATGGCCGCCACGCAGGAAGAGATCCTCAAGGGTCTCGCCGACATCGTCAACGAGATCGCCGGCATCCCGGCCGAGGACGTCCAGCTGGACAAGTCCTTCACGGACGACCTGGACGTCGACTCGCTGTCCATGGTCGAGGTCGTCGTCGCCGCCGAGGAGCGCTTCGACGTCAAGATCCCCGACGACGACGTCAAGAACCTCAAGACCGTCGGCGACGCTGCCGACTACATCCTCAAGCACCAGGACTGATCCAGTCGGTTCGTGTGTCGCCACCCGGCGGTGGCGCCGCTGATTCACGACCCTCTACACGTGGAGAAGATTTTCCAGTGAGCCCGACCAATCGCACCGTGGTCGTCACCGGTATCGGCGCAACCACTCCGCTGGGTGGCGATTCCGCATCGACCTGGGAAGGTCTGATGGCCGGCCGTTCCGGCGTCAAGCCTCTTGAGGGCGAACGTTTCGCCGAGCTGCCCGTCCGGATCGCGGCCCTCGCGGCCGTCGACCCGGCGGACGTCCTGCCCCGCCCGCTGGCCCGCAAGCTCGACCGCTCGGCGCAGTTCGCGCTGATCGCCGCGCGCGAGGCCTGGGCGGACGCGGGCTTCACCGCCAAGGCCGGTGAGGACGAGAACATCCGCCCCGAGCGGCTGGGTTCGGTCATCGCCTCCGGCATCGGCGGTGTGATCACCCTGCTCGACCAGTACGACGTGCTGAAGGAGAAGGGCGTACGCCGCGTCTCCCCGCACACCGTTCCCATGCTCATGCCCAACGGCCCGGCCGCCAACGTCGGCATCGAGGTGAACGCCCAGGCGGGCGTGCACACCCCGGTCTCCGCCTGTGCGTCGGGTGCCGAGGCCATCGGCTACGCCGTCGAGATGATCCGCAGCGGCCGTGCCGACGTGGTCCTCGCCGGTGGCACCGAGGCGGCGATCCACCCGCTGCCGATCGCCGCGTTCGCCAACATGATGGCGATGTCCAAGAACAACGACGAGCCCGAGAAGGCCTCGCGTCCGTACGACACGGACCGTGACGGCTTCGTCCTCGGCGAGGGCGCGGGCGTCGTCGTCCTGGAGTCCGCCGAGCACGCCGCCGCGCGCGGTGCCCGCGTCTACTGCGAGGTGCTGGGCCAGGGCCTGTCCGCGGACGCCCACCACATCGCCCAGCCCGAGCCCACCGGGCGCGGTATCGCCGCGGCGATGCAGAACCTGCTGGACCAGACGGACCTCAAGCCGTCCGAGCTGGTGCACCTCAACGCGCACGCGACCTCCACCCCGCAGGGCGACCTGGCGGAGCTGAAGGCGCTGAGCAAGGTCCTCGGCGACGATCTGAACCATGTCGCGATCTCCGCCACGAAGTCGATGACGGGTCATCTGCTCGGCGGCGCCGGCGGCATCGAGACGGTGGCGACGGTCCTGGCGCTGCACCACCGCATGGCCCCGCCGACCATCAACATCGAGCACCTCGACGAGGCGGTGGAGGCGGACATCGTGCGCGACAAGCCGCGTCCGCTGCCCGAGGGCCCGATCGCGGCCGTGAACAACTCGTTCGGCTTCGGCGGACACAACGTGGTGCTGGCCTTCCGCACCGTGTGATCCCCCGGCCGTACGCGTGCGAGCCCGCCTCCCCCGTGTGGGGAGGCGGGCTCGCGTCGTCTCCGGTCCGCGTCGCGCGGGCGGCTCAGACCACCTGGTGGAGCCAGCGCACCGGGGCGCCCTCGCCCGCATGGCGGAAGGACTCCAGCTCGTCGTCCCAAGGCTTGCCGAGGAGTTTGGCGACCTCTTCCGCGAGGTCGCTCTCGCCGCGCTGGGCACGGGCCAGGGCGGCGCGCAGCCGGTCCTCGGGGACCAGGATGTCGCCGTGCATGCCGGTGACGGCGTGGAAGATGCCCAGTCCGGGCGTGGAGCTGTAGCGTTCGCCCTCCGCCGCCGGGGAGGGTTCGGCCGTCACCTCGAAGCGCAGCAGGTCCCAGCCGCGCAGCGCGGAGGCGAGTTTGGACGCCGTGCCGGTCCTGGCCTCCCAGGAGAATTCCGCGCGCCAGGTGCCGGGCGCCGCGGGCTGTCTGATCCAGTCGAGCTGGACCCGCACACCGAGTACGCCCGCCACCGCCCATTCGACGTGGGGGCAGAGCGCGCGCGGGGCGGAGTGAACGTACAGGACTCCACGTGTCGTCACCGGGACCTCCAGTGTGGGACGAGGTTCGCCTTCCCCAGCGGCCTCGTGCCCGTACCACCTCTCACCGGACGGGCCCCGAGGCTGTCATCATTTAACAGCATCGGGAGTTAATATCCGGAAAGGGACAGGAGCTGACGTGACGTGATGTACGGAAGCCACCCGAGTGGAGCCGGACGGCCGAACGAGCCACTGGTTCGACGGGGAAAAGCTACCGTGCCGCGCCGTCCGAGGTGTGACGTACCGTCGGTCCTGGGCCCATGATTCGCGCTCCATTCACCCGACGGGGCGCGCGGGCCCGCCGACCGGTGCCGGACAGGTGTGCCGGGGGCATGGGACAGGAGGGGACGAGGACATGCCGGATGGCTCCGCACGGCTCCACCCGCGCACCGCACGGCTCCGCCCGCGCACCGCACTGGCCGCGCTGGCCGCCATGTCGCTCCTCGGCGGCGCGGTGCTGACGGGGTGCGACTCCGGGCCCGGGGAGACGACGAAGGGGGCCGCGGCCGGTGAGGCCAGGCGGCCCGCGCCCGCGCCTCCGGTCTGGAACCGCAGTCCGGATTCGGTCGCCGCCGTGGGTGACTCCATCACACGCGGCTTCGACGCCTGCTCGGTGCTGGCGGACTGTCCCGAGGCCTCCTGGGCGACCGGTACGGACCGGGAGGTGCGCAGTCTCGCGGTGCGGCTGCTCGGCGCCTCGGGCGCGCAGGCGCACAGCTGGAACCATGCCAGGACCGGGGCCAGGATCGCCGAGCTGCCGGAGCAGATAGCGCGGGCGGCGGAGGAGGGCCCGGCGCTGGTGACGGTGATGATCGGCGCCAACGACGCCTGCCGGGACTCCGTGCGGGCGATGACCCCGGTGGCCGATTTCCGTAGGTCCTTCGAGACCTCGATGCGCGCCCTGCGCAAGAAGGCGCCGAAGGCGCAGGTGTACGTGTCGAGCGTGCCGGACCTGAAGCGGCTCTGGTCGACCGGGCGGGGCAATCCGCTGGGCAAGCAGATCTGGAAGCTGGGCATCTGCAAGTCGATGCTGGCCGACGCGGACGACGTGGGCCCGGCCGCGGTGGCCCGGCGCGCGGCGGTGCGGGACCGGGTCGTGGCGTACAACCGGGTGCTGCACGAGGTGTGCGCGAAGGACGCGCGCTGCCGGGACGACGGCGGGGCGGTGTTCGACTACCGGTTCACCGGCAAGCAGCTCAGCCAGTGGGACTGGTTCCATCCGGGGCGCGACGGGCAGGCCAGGCTCGCCGAGATCGCCTATCGCACGGTCACGGCGACGCGCCCTCCCGCGTAGAGTTTCCGATCATGGACACGAGTTCGACCACGGTCACGCGCACGGAACACTTCGGCACCCTCGGGGACGGCACCGCCGTGCACCGCTGGACGCTGGAACGGGGCGGTACGCGGGTGCGGGTGCTGACGTACGGCGCGATCGTGCAGTCCGTCGAGGTGCCGGACCGGGACGGCGCCGTCGCCCCGGTGGCGCTGGGGCTGCCGGACCTGGCCTCGTACCTCCGGTACACCGGGCCGTACTTCGGCGCGCTGGTCGGGCGGTACGCCAACCGGATCGGCGGGGCGGCTTTCGCGCTCGACGGGCGGACCCACCACCTCACCCGCAACGAGGGCCGCAACCATGTGCACGGCGGGGCGACCGGCTTCGACAAGCGGGTGTGGGACACCCGCGAGGTCCCGGGCGGGGTGGAGATGTCGCTGGTCTCCGCGGACGGCGAGGAGGGCTTCCCCGGGCGGCTGGAGGTGACGGTGGCGTACACCCTGGACGAGGACGGGGCGCTGCGGATCGGCTACCGGGCGACGACGGACGCGCCGACCGTGGTCAATCTGACGAACCACACGTACTGGAACCTGGCTGGCGCGGACTCCGGCAGCGCGCTGGGCCAGCGGCTGCGGATCGCCGCGGGGCGGATCACGCCGGCCGACGGGGAGTCGCTGCCGACGGGCGAGTTCCTGCCGGTGGCGGGGACCCGCTTCGACTTCCGGGAGCCGCGTCCGGTCTCCAAGGAGTTCGACCACAACTTCGTGCTGGACGAGGCGGTGGAGGGCCCGGTAGCCGAGCTGTACGACGAGGTGTCGGGGCGCGTCCTGACCGTCACGACGACGGAGCCGGGCATGCAGTTGTACACGGCGGACCACTTCGACGGGCGGCCGTTCGGGCCGTGCGCCGGGATCGCGCTGGAGACCCAGCACTTCCCGGACTCGCCGAACCGGCCGGAGTTCCCGAGCACGGTGCTGCGGCCGGGCGAGGCGTACGTGTCGACCACGGTGTACGGCTTCGGGGTGCGCTGACGAGACGTCGGCAGGAACGGTTCCACCTGCGGTGACGTCGTACGGGCGGCAGTACGACAAGATCGCTTGCGGCACCTGCGGGTGATTCCGGACGGATCTACGCGCGTTCGCGCAATGCGCCCCGTTCCACGCCCCCCAGGGTGTCGGCATGACTACCGAACCCTCCGGGCCCACGTCCGCCCTGCCCTCCCGCCGTTCCCTGATCGCGGGGGCCGCCGCGGGGGCCGCGGCCGGTGCCGCCGCCCTCGCCACCACCGCCGCCGCCCCGGCGGGCGCCGCCGTCCCCGCGGCTCCCACCGCCCCGGTCGCGGCCCCCGGCTCCGACTGGAACGCCTGCCTGGAGGTCGCGCGCGCGATCCTCGTCCGGGACGAGCAGGACCGCTCGCTCGTCCCGCACTACCGCGACGTCCTGCTGACCAAGGGGCTGCCGCGCAGCCGCAAGGCGCCCAAGAAGGTCCTGGTCGTCGGCGCCGGCCCGGCCGGACTGGCCGCCGCCCGGCTGCTCCACGAGGCCGGCCACGAGGTGACCGTCATCGAGGCCAACGGCAACCGGGTCGGCGGCCGGATCAAGACCTTCCGCACCGGCGGCCACGAGCACGCGAAGGCGCCGTTCGCCGATCCGAAGCAGTACGCCGAGGCGGGGGCGATGCGCATTCCGGACAGCCACCCGCTCGTCACCGGGCTGATGGACAGCCTCGGTCTCAAGCGCCGCCGCTTCTACCTGGTGGACGTGGACCCGACCGGGAAGCCCGTCAACCACACCTGGATCCACGTCAACGGCATCCGGGTCCGCAAGGCCGACTACGCGCGGAAGCCGCAGGCGGTCAACCGTTCCTTCGGAGTCCCCGCCGCCTTCGAGGACAAGCCCGCGGCCACCATCGTGCGCGAGGCCTTCGCCCCGGTGCGCGCGGAGTTCGAGGGCAAGGAGGGATCGGAGCTCGTGGAGGGCTGGGCCCGGGTCATCCAGCGCTACGGGCACTGGTCGATGTTCCGCTTCCTCACCGAGGCCGCCAAGCTCGACGAGCGCACCATCGACCTGATCGGCACCGTCGAGAACCTCACCTCCCGGCTCCCGCTGGCCTTCGTGCACAGCTTCATCGGCGCCGCCCTGATCAGCCCCGACACCGCCTTCTACGAACTGCCCGAGGGCACGGCGACGCTGGCCGACGCGATGTACGCGCCGGTGAGGAAGCTGGTGCACCTGGACCGCCGGGCGGCCCGGATCACCCACGGCGAGGACGGGGTGCGGGTCGAGACGGTGTCCGAGGGCCGCGACGGCACGGTCGTGCGGGAGACCTTCACCGGGGACCGGGCGATCGTCACCGTGCCGTTCTCCGGACTGCGCCACGTCCCGGTCACGCCCGCGCTCTCGTACGGCAAGCGGCGCGCGATCACCGAGGTCCACTACGACTCGGCCACCAAGGTGCTGCTCGAATTCAGCCGCCGCTGGTGGGAGTTCGAGGAGAAGGACTGGAAGAAGGAACTGGACGCGGTCCGGCCCGGTCTGTACGACGACTACCGCCTCGGCAGGGCCCCGGCGGACGGTTCGCTGCTGGGCGCGCACCCCTCGGTGCCGGCCGGTCACATCCCGCCCAACCAGCGCGTGCACTACGCCGCGTACCGGGCGACCGCGCGCAACCAGCCCGAGGCCGCCCACGTCATCGGCGGCGGCTCGGTCACGGACAACGCCAACCGCTTCATGTACCAGCCCTCCCACCCGGTCCCCGGCAGCCGGGGCGGTGTCCTCCTGGCGTCCTACAGCTGGGCCGACGACGCCCTGAAGTGGGACTCCCTGGACGACGACGAGCGCTATCCGCACGCCCTGGGCGGGGTGCAGGACGTGTACGGGCAGCGGATCGAGGTCTTCTACACGGGCGTCGGCGCCACCCAGTCGTGGATGCGCGACCCGTACGCGTACGGCGAGGCGTCCGTGCTGCTCCCCGGACAGCACACCGAACTCCTCGCCGACATCCGGTCGGTGGAGGGCCCGCTGCACTTCGCGGGCTGCCACACCTCCGTCAAGCCGGCCTGGATCGAGGGCGCGCTGGAGTCGGCGGTGCGCGCGGCCCTGGAGGTCCACGCGAGCTGACGGTCAGTCGTCGTCCTTGCCGTCGCCCGAGCCGTCCCCGGCCGTGCCCTCGCCCACCAGGTCGCGGGCCAGCAGGGTCGCTCCGGCGACGGCTCCGGGCATCAGGAGGACGGCGACGAAGGGGACGAGGAAGGCGAGGCCGAGGGGGACGCCGAAGCCGAGGGTCAGCAGCCGGCGGCCGCGCAGCAGCACGAGCCGGTCCTTGAGGACCAGGCCCCGGCGCTGGAGGGCGACGGCGGTGAGTTCCTCGGCGAGGAAGTAGCCGGTGACGCAGAAGCCGATGACCGGGACGACGGTCTGCCCGGCGACCGGCACGAAGCCGAACGCGAAAAGCAGGACGGAGTAGAGCGCGACCCGGGCCAGCACGCGCACGCTGTCCCGCGCCGAGATCCACAGCTCCCGCCAGAGCGGCAGCCCGGACTCGGGGACCTCGCCTCCCTCGGCCCGTTCGACCTCCTCGGACAGCGCCTCGTAGAAGGGCTGTCCGACCAGGAGCGTCACAGCGGTGAACGTGATGACGGCGAGGAAGAGGCCGAGGGCGAAGACGAGCACGGTCAGCGTGGTGCGCAGCAGCCCGTTCCAGGGTGAGGACCAGTCGTCGGCGAACGGTGTCGCCCGGTCCACGAGGTCGTCGGCCCCGTAGGCGAGGCCGATCAGGGCGCCCGCGTACAGGACGAGGGTGATGAGGCCGGGGAGCAGCCCGAAGCCGAACCAGCGGCCGTGGCCGGCGACCCAGCGCTGCCCCTTGACCAGATATCCGAAGCCCGCCCCGAGATCACGCATGGGCGTCAGCGTAACGGGGCCCCGGAGGGCCCCGTCCGCCGCCCGTCAGGCCAGCCGGATCATGTTCCAGGACATCGGTTCCAGCACCGCGTGGAGCACGCCCGCCTCCAGGGTCGTGCCCTCGGCCGGGTGGGGGGCGACGCGCTCGGGCTCGTCGAGGGTGTTGCGGGCCTCGGGGTCGGTGTCGGCGAGGACCTGGTGCTCGGTGACCTCCGTCAGTTCCAGTCCGTGCAGGGCGATGTCGAGGGGCAGGGCGGTGTCCCGGCCCCGGTTGACCGCGAAGACGGTGACCGCGCCGGTCTCCGGGTCGTGGACCGCGGTGGCGTGCAGCAGGTCCGTCTCGCCGTACTTGGCGGTGTCGTACGTGGGCGAGTCGACGCGGACGTCGAGGACCCGGCCGCGTCCGTGGCGGGCCGTCAGGGCGAAGGGGAAGAAGGTGGTCTGGCGCCAGGCCGGGCCGCCGGGCTCGGTCATGATCGGGGCGATGACGTTGACCAGTTGGGCCAGGCAGGCGACGGACACCCGGTCGGCGTGGCGCAGCAGGGCGATGAGGAGGCTGCCGACGACGACGGCGTCGGTGACGGAGTAGTTGTCCTCCAGCAGCCGGGGTGCCTCGGGCCAGTCGAGCGGGTGGGCCTCGGCCTCCTGGAGGCTGCGGGTCATGTACCAGACGTTCCACTCGTCGAAGGAGAGGTTGATCCTCTTCTCCGACTTCAGCCGGGCGCCGACGTGGTCGCAGGTGGCGACGACGGCCTCGATGAAGGACTCCATGTCGACGGCGGAGGCCAGGAACGAGTCGCGGTCGCCGCCGGTCTCCTCGTAGTAGGCGTGCAGCGAGACGTAGTCGACGAGGTCGTAGGTCTCGGCGAGGACGGTCGCCTCCCAGGCGGCGAACGTGGGCATGGCGCGGCTGGAGGAGCCGCAGGCGACGAGTTCGACGGAGGGGTCGATCTGGCGCATGGCGCGGGCCGTCTCGGCGGCGGTCCTGCCGTACTCCTCGGCGGTCTTGTGGCCGGTCTGCCAGGGGCCGTCCATCTCGTTGCCCAGGCACCACAGCCGGATGCCGAAGGGGTCCTTGTCGCCGTGGGCGACGCGGCGGTCGGAGCGTTCGGTGCCGGACGGGTGGTTGGCGTACTCCTGGAGGGCGAGGGCGTCCTCGACGCCCCGGGTGCCGAGGTTGACGGCCAGCATCGGCTCGGCCTGCGGGCCGGTCTTCCGGAGGAAGTCCATGAACTCGGAGAGCCCGAAGCGGTTGGTCTCGGTGGAGCGCCAGGCGAGGTCGAGCCGGCGGGGGCGTTCGTCGACGGGGCCGGTGCCGTCCTCCCAGCGGTAGCCGGAGACGAAGTTGCCGCCGGGGTAGCGGATGGCGGTGACGCCGAGTTCGCGGACGAGTGCGAGGACGTCGGTGCGCAGGCCCGCGTCGTCGGCCGCGGGGTGGCCGGGTTCGTAGAGGCCGTCGTAGACGCAGCGGCCGAGGTGCTCGACGAACGAGCCGTAGAGGCGGGGGTCGACGTCTCCGACGGTGAACGCGGGGTCGAGCGTGAAGCGGGCGGTGCGGGTCATGACGTCCTTCGGGGTCCGGCGCACCGGGCGGCGCGCGTACGACATGTTCGAGATTTCGAATGGTGACCGTAACTTCGAACGGACCGTAGAATCGAAGCGCTTGCGCGTCAATGGCCCGCACCGGAATTCCGCCCTGGAGTCCGGGGCATACGAAGGGGGCCGCACCCCGTGGGGAGTGCGGCCCCCTTCGCGGGCGGGCGCGGATCAGCCGAGGGTGACGATCATCTTCCCGGTGTTCTCGCCGCGGAGCAGTCCGTCGAAGGCCTCGAAGCCGTTCTCGATGCCCTCGACGACGGTCTCGCGGTACTTCAGCTCACCGGACGACAGCCAGCCGGCCACCTCGCGGACGAACTGGTCCTGGAGGCCGTAGTGGTCGCCGACGAGCATGCCCTGGAGGCGCAGGCGCTTGCCGATGACGAGGGCGAGGTTGCGCGGGGCGGGGGTCGGCTCGGTGGCGTTGTACTGGGCGATCATGCCGCAGATGGTGGCCCGGCCGTGCACGTTGAACGAGGAGATCGCGGCCTCCAGGTGCTCGCCGCCGACGTTGTCGAAGTAGACGTCGATGCCGTCCGGGGCGGCCTGGCGCAGCTGCTCCGCCACGGGGCCGTTCTTGTAGTTGAAGGCCGCGTCGAAGCCGTACTCCTCGGTGAGGAGCTTGACCTTCTCGTCGGAGCCGGCCGAGCCGATGACCCGCGAGGCGCCCTTGATCCGGGCCATCTGGCCGACCTGGCTGCCGACCGCGCCGGCCGCGCCGGAGACGAAGACCGCGTCGCCCTCCTTGAAGGAGGCCACGTCGAACAGTCCGGCGTAGGCGGTGAGACCGGTCATGCCGAGCACGCCGAGGTAGGCGGAGAGCGGGGCGAGCGAGGCGTCGACCTTCACCGCGTGCTCCGCGGGCACCGAGGCGTACTCGCGCCAGCCGAGGCCGTGCAGGACGTGGTCGCCGACCTGGAAGCCCTCGGCGTTCGAGGCGACGACCTCGCCGACCGCGCCGCCGTCCATGGGGTGGTCGAGCTTGAACGGCGGGACGTAGGACTTCACGTCGTTCATCCGGCCGCGCATGTACGGGTCGACCGAGAAGTGCAGATTGCGCACGAGGACCCGGCCCTCGGCGGGGGCGGTGACGGGCTCCTCGCGCAGCGCGAAGTCCTCGGCCTTCGGCCAGCCGTGCGGACGGGCGACCAGGTGCCAAGCGCGGCCGGACGCGGGAAGGGTGAAAGTCATCGCCGGGGGTCTCCTCGGAGTGCGGGGGTGGAAGCCGCGCCGTGGGGGCGCAAAAGCTTCATGAGGTGAAACAACCATGCGCCCAGATATTTCATGTTGTCAAGTAACCGGGTATCCTGACCGGTATGGCGTCCCCCCGAACAGACCCGCTGACCCTCGAAGTCGTCGAGCTGATCGGCACCGTCGTCGCGCGGTACTACGAGGAGTACGAGCAGGCCGCGTCCGCGCACGGGCTCACCGGCGCCCAGGCCCGGGTGCTCGGGCTCCTCGCCCTCGACCCGCTGCCGATGCGCCGCATCGCCCAGAAGCTGAAGTGCGAGCCGTCCAACGTGACCGGCATCATCGACCGGCTGGAGGCGCGCGGCCTCGTCGAGCGGCGCCCCGATCCGGCCGACCGGCGGGTCAAGCTGGCCGCCCCCACGGAGCTGGGCGCCCGCACCTCCCGAGAACTGCGCGACTCGCTGGACTTCGCGGGCGAACCGCTGGCCGGACTCTCCGAGGCCGACCGGGCCACCCTGCGCGATCTGCTGCGGCGAATGCTCGGACTGGACCCGGCCGCCCCGCGCTGACTCCCCCGGTCCGGGCCCGCACCGGCCGCCGGCGCCCCGGGCGCCCGCCCGGATGTGGAAGCGTGGCACCCATGACCGCCGCCGCCCCCTTCGGCCCCCGTGCGTTCCAGCTCGTCCTGCTGCGCCGGATGGCCGACCACCAGCCCGGACTCGTCGAGGACGCCCGTCGCGCGCTGGGCGCCCCGCTCTCCGAGATGCGCGAGGCCAACCGCCGCTGGCAGGCGATGAGCCGGGCGCCCCGGGGGCCGGGCGCCCTGCGCCGCTACCGCTCGGTGCTGGGCGAGCCCGAGGTGTCCGAGCGGCGCGTGATCGGCGATCTGGAGTGCGACGCGCTGCTGTGGCCGCTGCCGCTCTGGCCGGAGCTGCGGTTCGAGGTGATGGCCGGGCCCGGCGGCGCGGTGTGGAACGCGTGGCTGGTCCGGGCGCTGAACGCGCCCTCCCCCGTGCTCGGCCCGGCCGCCACGCTGCTCCCGTGGTCGTGCACGGTCGCCGAGGTGGCCCGCGCCTTCGCGCCCGCCCGTCCGATGGAGGGCAGCGCACCGACCCGCTGGGCGCTCGCGTTCACCGACGGCGCCACCGGCACCCCGTACGTCGCGGAGTTCACCTGGGGGCTGTTCCAGCGGCTGCTGCCCGGCCGCGCGGACGGCTGAGGCGGGGCCCGTTCCCGGGCCGCCCCACAACCGTACGAACCCCCGGCCCGGGGCCGGGCCCCGGGCCGCCCCCGCGGTCGGCCGGTCCGCGTCCGACACGCCGTCAGCTCCGTCCCTCCTCCGGCGTACCCCAGCGCGCACCACGCCCACGAACGGCGCACGATGCGAAGAGAACCGGCTGCCCGTCGGTCCCCCCTCAGCGCTCTCGGGAGAACCTGCCGTGACCGTCAGCCTTGAGCAGTTGCGCCGTTGCCATGTCGCCGTCGACCTCGGGGCCGCCCGCACCCGGGTGTACGTCAAGGGGCTCGGGCTCGTCGTGGACGAACCGAGCGTCGCCGCCGTCAACACCCGTACGGGCTCGCTCATCGCGGTCGGCGCGCTCGCCGACCAGATGACGGGACGTACGCCCCACTACATCCGGGTGGTCCGTCCGGTCTCCGGCGGCACCGTCGTCGACATCGAGATGGCCCAGCGCATGCTGCGCCATCTGCTGGGCGAGAA
Organism: Streptomyces sp. NPDC057682; assembly: GCF_042799575.1. NCBI lineage: Bacteria > Bacillati > Actinomycetota > Actinomycetes > Kitasatosporales > Streptomycetaceae > Streptomyces > Streptomyces sp. NPDC057682. The sequence goes on from NZ_JBHVIN010000002.1 coordinate 339,860, forward strand.
GCTCCGCCGCCAGCTGCGGCGCAAGCCGCGGCTGCGGGCCGCCGCCTGCATTCCGCACGAGAGCGACCCGCTGGCCCAGCGCGCCGCGGTCGAGACCCTGGTCGGTCTCGGCGCCCGCCGGGTCGAGCTGGTCGACACGCTGATCGCGGCGGCCGTCGGCTGCGGGCTCCCGGTCGAGCAGCCGACCGCCACCATGATCATGGTGTGCGGGGCGGCCACCACCCAGATCGCGGTGCTCTCGCTCGGCTCGATCGTGACCGCCGTGCGCATCCCGGTCGGCGGCGAGGCGATCGACGCCGCCGTGATCCAGCATCTGCGCCAGCACCACGAGCTGATGCTGCCGAGCCAGTCCGTGCGCCCGCTCCAGCTGGCCCTCAGCGGCAACGGCCTGACCGCGCAGGGCCCCACCGTGACCGAGATCCACGGCCGGGACGTGGCCACCGGCCTGGCCCGCTCCGTGGAGGTCGACACCGCCGCCGTGCGCCAGGCCATCCACACCCCGCTGACCGCCGTCCTCGACGGCCTCGGCAAGGTGCTGCGGGACTGCCCGCCCGATCTGGTGGCCGATCTCGCCGACTCCGGGATCATGATGGTCGGTGGCAGCGCGCTGCTCCCCGGGCTCGACCAGATGCTCCGGAACGCCACGGGCGTGCCCGTGCACATCGCCGAACGCCCGGACACCTGCTCCGTCCTCGGGCTCGGCGCCATGCTGGACGGCAAGATCAGCCCGATGGTCCTCGACCCGCTCGCCGGCTGAGCCGCGGGCGCCGATGAACGGTCCCCCGGAGGAGGCGGCGCCCGCGCCCGGCGTCCCCAGGTCGCCGCTGCTGCCGAGACTGCTGGAGGCGGTGCTCGCCGTCGGCACCGAACTGGAGCTGCGGGCCACCCTCCAGCAGATCATCGACACCGCCACCGCGCTGACCGGCGCCCGCTACGGGGCGCTCGGCGTCCTCGGCCCCGGCCGCACCACGATCAGCGAGCTGTACGTGACCGGGCTGAGTCCGGCCGAGAAGGAGGCGGTCGGCGCGCTGCCCAACGGGCACACGGGTCTGCTCGGCGCCCTCATCGAGGAGTGCCGGCCGCTGCGCTCGGACGATCTGGCGGCCGACCCGCGCTCCTCGGGGGTGCCTCCCGGCCATCCCCCGGTGCACTCCTTCCTCGGCGCCCCGGTCCGGGTCCACCGCAGGGTCTTCGGGAACATCTACCTCGCCGACAAACGGACCGGGACCTTCACCGACACGGACACGACCCTGCTGCGGGTCCTCGCCGACCAGGCGGGCATCGCGATCGGCAACGCCCGTCTGTACGAGAGCGCCCGGCAGCGCGAGCGCTGGATCGAGGGCGCGGCCGCGGTCACCACCACCCTGCTGACCGGGGAGAACGTCTCCGACGCGCTGATGACGGTGGCCGAGCGGGCCCGGCTGCTGAGCGACGCGGCGGCCGGGGTGATCCTCCAGCCGACCGAGGAGGGCGGCATGGAGATCGTCGCCGCGTCCACCCGGGAGGACCCGGCCGGTCTGGTGGGCACGACGATCGCGCCCGGCTCCCCGGTCCTGGAACAGCTGCTGGGCGGCGAGGCCGTCTTCGTCGACGACTCGGCGACCGACCCCCGGATGACCACCCCGGTCCGGTCGCGCTTCGGCCCGAGCATGATGCTGCCGCTGCAGAGCGGCGGGCGGCTGATCGGCACGCTGGCCCTGCCGCGCGGGCGCGGTGCCCGGCCGTACACCGATGTGGAACGGCTGCTGGCCGCCCAGTTCGCCTCGCAGGCCGCGCTCGCCCTGGTGCTGGCCGACTCCCAGCACGACCGCGAGCAGCTGGCGGTCTACGAGGACCGGGACCGGATCGCCCGCGATCTGCACGATCTGGTCGTCCAGCGGCTGTTCGCCACCGAGATGATGCTGGAGTCCACCCGCCGCCGGACCGCCGCCGCGGAGACGGACGAGCTGCTCGGCCGGGCCGTGGACGAGCTGGACTCCACGATCCAGGAGGTGCGGACCGCGATCTTCGCCCTCCAGCAGCCGCCCGCCGAGGCCCCGACGACCTTCCGGGGCCAGGTGCTGCGGGAGACCGGCGGGGCGGCCGCGCTGCTCGGCTTCCCGCCCTCGGTGCACTTCGAGGGGCCGGTGGACGCCCTGGTGGGCGGGGATGTGGCGGACCGGCTGCTGGCGGCGCTGCGCGGGGCGCTGGCCGCCGCGCACCGGCACAGCGGGGTGTCGGCGATCGAGGTGGAGGTGGACGCGACGACGGTGCTCCCGGACGGCCGGGCGGCGGTCCGGCTCTCGGTCGCGGACGACGGGCGCGGGCCGGACGGCGCGCGGGTCCCGCCGGTCACCTGGCAGGCGCCGCTGTAGGGCCTGCGCGGCGGACGGACGTGCCCGGTCCGGGATCGCCCGTCCCCGCCCCGGTCACGAACCGGCGCCGGCCCTGAGGGCGATCCGGGTGGTGGAGTGGGCGACGCCCGCCTCGCGCTTGAGCCGGCGCAGCAGCGTGTCCAGCGCCGCGGTGTCGGCGGCCGTGGCCCGGACGAGGTAGTCGTGGGGGCCTGTCACATGGATCACCTCGGTGATCCCGGGGAGGGTGAGCACGGCGCGTTCGAAGACCTCGTGGGTGGTGTCCGACCGCAGGCTGACGTCGATGAAGACGACGAGGCCGGTCCGGGTGTCGGCGGCCGGGTCGATGATCACGGTGAAGCCCCGGATGACGCCGTCGCGGCGCAGCCGGCGCACCCGGTCGGCGGCCGCGTTGGCGCTCAGTCCGACCTGCGCGCCGAGGTCGCGGTACGAGATCCGTGCGTCCTCCTGGAGGGCGCCGAGGATTTCCCTGTCCAGACGATCCATACCGCGATTGTCCCAGTTTCTTCTGGATTGCGACTGCGGGGAGGGTGGAGGCCCGGTCCCGGCCGCCGTCCGGCCTCCTCGTTCGGCCCAGTCCGGCGGGCCGGTGACCGGCGCCCGCTCTTGACTGGTGCTGTGGAAACAGCCGCCAAGCAGTCCCCCGCACCGGCCGACGCCCCGCCCTCCGGCGCCTACCGCAACCTCGTGATGGCCACGATCGGCTTCGCGCTCACCTTCTGGGCGTGGAATCTGATCGCGCCGATGTCCGCGGACTACAAGGACCGGCTGGGTCTCAGCTCCTTCCAGCAGTCGCTGCTGGTGGCGGTACCGGTGCTGGTCGGTTCGGTGGGCCGCATCCCGGTGGGCGCGCTCACCGACAAGTACGGCGCCCGGCTGATGTTCCCGCTGGTCTCGGCGCTGACCATCGTGCCGGTGGTGCTGCTGATCCCGGCGAAGGACTCCTACGGGGCGATGCTGGCCGTGGGCTTCCTCCTGGGCCTGGGCGGGACCACGTTCGCCATCGGGATCCCGCTGGTCAACTCCTGGTTCCCGCCCTCCGACCGGGGTCTGGCGCTCGGTGTCTTCGGCATGGGCATGGGCGGCGTCGCGCTGTCCGGCTACTTCACCCCGCGCATCGCCAAGCACGGCGACAACCTGCCGTTCCTCGTGGTGGCCGGGGCCCTGGTCGTGTACGCGGCGCTCGCGGCGGTGCTGGTCAGCGACCATCCGGACCGCAAGGTGCCCACGGACTCGCTGGCCGAGCGGCTGGGCTCGGCGGGCCGGCTGCGGGTGACCTGGGAGCTGTCCGCGCTGTACGCGATCGGCTTCGGCGGCATCGTGGCCTTCGGCGTCTATCTGCCGACGTACCTGAAGACCTGGTACGAACTGACGCCGACCGACGCCGGCACCAAAGCGGCCGGGTTCGCCCTGGTCACGGTCATCTTCCGGCCGATCGGCGGCTGGCTCTCGGACCGGATGCACCCGGCGATCGTGACCTCGGCCGCGCTGGGCCTCGCCGCCGTGACCGCGATCGTGCAGGCCTTCGACCCCGAGCTGTCGCCCGGCGGCACGATCGCGCTGCTCTGCATGGCGGCCGGCCTCGGCACCTCCAGCGGCAGTGTCTTCGCCCTGGTCTCGCAGGTCACCCCGCAGGCCAAGGTGGGCAGTGTGACCGGCATCGTCGGTGCCATGGGCGGTCTCGGCGGCTTCGTGCCCCCGCTGGTGATGGGCGCGATCTACAGCGCGAAGGGCTCCTACTCGATCGGTTTCATGCTGTTGTCCGATCTGGCGCTGGCGGGCTGTGTGTACGCGTACGGGCGCATGCGGAACATCCGGCGGGACGCCTGAGCGGCCTCCCCGCCGCGTACGAGAACGGCAGCGTTCCCGCCGGAACGCTGCCGTTCGCCGTGGGTGCCGGTTCAGCGGGCCGCGGCCCGCTGTCCGGCCTCGAACCGCCCGGCCCAGTACGCCGTCCGGTCGAGGTAGGCCGTTTCGGCGGCCTCACCGGTCTTTCCGTACGCCCCCTCGTAGGTCCGGTAGCCGTGTCCGGCCGGCGGGGTGCTCGACGCCGGTTCGATCGGGCTGCCCTCGTGCCACTCGTTGAACGAGGTGACGGAGACCCAGGTGGGTGATCCGCCGACGGCCGGGTCCAGGGCGTTGCTCCACTCCAGGTCGTACGCGGCGCCGTCGTCCCGGTCCAGGGTCGGGGTGGTGTTGCCCGGCACGGCCCGGTCGTCGAGGTAGCCGGGGGCCACCGAGGGCGCCCAGACCAGTCCGTTGGCCTTCGCGTACTCCCCGGCCTGCCGCCAGCCCGGGGCGGTCGCCCCGGCGATGCCGTCGTAGGTGTAGAGCCCGCCGAAGTGCGCCACCTTGGTGGTGTCGGTGGTCTGGGCGAGGACGACGGCGGTGTCCCGTACGACGTCCAGGGCGGACCAGTCCTGGATCCGCAGGCTCTCGAAGACGTAGAACGCGGGGCGGTTGCCGTGCTCCGCGTCCCGGTAGTAGGCGGGGTGGCCGCCGTACGTCGCGTCCAGATACGCGATGTCGTCGACGACGGAGGCCGCGGTCCGGCCGCTGTACGGCTCGATGTGCCAGGCGACCTGGATGCCGTGCCGGGCGGCGGCGTCCAGCACCCGCCCGGCGAGCGCGTCCTCGTAGCCGCCGCGCCCCCACCAGCTGTAGACGATGACCCCGGCACCGGACCGCTCGATCCACTTCATGTGCTGCTCGACGGCGCCGGCCACGTCGCCGGAGTCGTAGGGACCGAGCTTCGGGTAGAGGTCCGCCCCGATGTCGTCCGGCGGGGTGTGGCCGCCCTGTTCCCAGTGGCGCCAGCTGCCGTGGGTGCCCGGGTTCCCGTACCACGGGTAGTAGAAGAGGTGGACGTCCCGGGAGAGCGCCGCCTTCGGTTCCTGGCCGCCCGCGCCGCAGTCGGCGGTCACCGCGCCGGCGGCGTACTGCACGCCGCCCAGGAGGAGCCGGCGGAAGTCCGCGTCGGCGTAGGACTCGGCGGTGTGGCCGAGGCCGGTGTAGAACGACCGGCCGGAACCCTGCGGATGGCACCAGGTGATGGGGTGGTCGCCGCCCATCTCGCCGCCCGTGTAGCTGCTCTCGTCGAGGCTCTGGAGCACATGGACGCCGTCGCGGGGATCGGTGCGGTAGTTGTACCACTCGTCGGTGCGGGTCCAGCTCTCGCCGAGATGGGCGGTGGCCGGGTGGGTGCGGTCCTCGGTGACGACCCGGGCCTGCTGGATCGCCGGATGGCTCTTGAACCAGGCGCCGACGAGGTGTTCGTAGTCCGGCCAGTCGTACTCGGTGTCGGCGGCCGCGTGAACGCCGACGAATCCGCCGCCCCCGTCGACGTACGCCAGCAGCGCGTCCTGCTGCGCGGTGTCCAGGACGTCGCCGGTGGTGCTGAGGAAGACGACGGCCTCGTAGCCGGCGAGGTTCTGCGGAGTGAAGGCGGCGGGGTCCTCGGTGGCGGTGACGGTGAAGCCCCCCTCGGCACCGAGCTGCTGGATCGCGGTGATCCCGGCGGGGATGGAGTCGTGCCGGAATCCGGCGGTCCGGGAGAAGACGAGGACGTCGTACGGCTCGGCGGCGGGCGCGGCGCCCGCCGTGGGGGCGGGGGCCAGGAGCGCGGCGCCGAGGGCGAGGACGGCGGCGCACACGGCGTGACGGGCGCGGCGGAGCGGACGGTGGCTCATGCGCCGCTCACCCCGCCGTCTCGAAGGTGAAGGAGTCGATGTCGAACAGGTTGCCCTGTCCGGTCGGCCCCCTGAGGACGAGGAAGAGCGTGGTGGGGACGGCCGGGGCGTCGTGCACGGCGGCGCTCACCTCGGTGAAGGTCTCCCAGCCGCCGGTCGGGGCGACGTCCAGCGTGGCGATCAGGGGCCCGCCGACGGAGCCGGTGCGGACCTCGATGGTGCCGCCGGGTCCGGCCGAGGAGACCCGGGCCGTGATCCGGGAGGCGTCGCCGACCGCGTACGGGGTGAAGGAGATCCAGTCGCCGTCGTCGGTGAAGCCGACGGTGGCGCCGCCCTCGGCGGGCCCGTGTCCGGCGATCTCGATGCCGGAGGAGTCCGTGCAGTGCTCGGCCTGGCGGTGGCGCGGCTGGAGGACGCTGTCGCTGTGGGTGGTCAGTCCGCCGGAGTCGGTGTACTCGGCGTCGAAGACCCCGTAGATGTCGGCGGCGCTGTCGTGCTCGCCGTCGACCGGGACGTCGATGGTGCCGGTGCAGCCGTTCTTCGAGGTGATCTGGTGGCGGTGGCTGTCGTGGCCGAGCAGATAGGTGACCTTGACCTTCGCGCAGTCGACGGTGCCGTCCTCCGGGTCGGTGACGGTGACCGTGAAGGGCACGGAGTCGCCGAAGGAGAAGAGTCCGCCGTCCACGGGGGTGGTCAGGGTGACGGACGGGGCGGTGTTGCCGGCGGTGACCACGAGGCTGGCGGTGCCGGTGAGCCCTTCGGGATCGGTGACGGTGAGCGTCGGGCGGTAGGTCCCGGCGGTGGTGTACGTGTGGTGGGGGTCGGCCTCGGTGGAGGTGGTCCCGTCCCCGAAGTCCCAGGAGTGGCGCAGCGCCCCGCCCTCGGGGTCCTCGCTGCCGGCCGAGGAGAAGGCGACGGCGAGCGGGGTGGATCCGGAGGTGCGGTCGGCGGCGGCCCTGGCGACGGGCGAGCGGTTGCTGCCGGCCAGGTACTCGACGCGGTAGAGGGCCTGGTTGCCCGAGCCGGTGCCGTAGTCCAGGACGTAGAGCGCTCCGTCCGGGCCGAAGGCGGAGTCCATGACCTGGGTGCCGGTCCAGGGGAAGGTGTCGATGGCCCCCGGGGAGCCGTCGGCCCGCACTTCCACGGGCTTGATCCACTTGCGGCCGTACTCGGTGGCGAAGAAGCGGCCGTCCAGCGAGGCGGGGAACTTCACCGAGGAGTCGAGGTCCGCGTCGTAGTGGTAGACCGGGCCGGCCATCGGCGATTCGGAGCCGCCGCCGAACTCGGGCGGGGAGCCGGCGTCGCCCGCGTACCGGATCCAGGCCGGCTGCGCGGCCGGGAGCGTCGGCAGACCGGTGTTGCGGAAGGAGTCGTTGGCCGGGCCGCCCGCGCAGTCGTACTTCGCTCCGGAGGGGCCGGAAGGGAAGGTGTACGCGTGGTACGTCTCCGAGGCGGTGTTCGTGCCGGTGCAGTACGGCCAGCCGAAGTTGCCGGGGCCGGTGACGCGGTCGAACTCGACCTGGCCGCTGGGGCCGCGGTCCGGGTCGGTGACCCCGGCGTCGGGGCCGTAGTCGCCGATGTAGACGGTGCCGGTGGGCCGGTCGACGGACATCCGGAACGGGTTGCGGAAGCCCATCGCGTAGATCTCGGGGCGGGTCCGGGGGGTGCCGGGGGCGAAGAGGTTGCCGGCCGGGACCGTGTAGCCGCCGTCGGCCGCGGGGGTGATCCGCAGCAGCTTGCCGCGCAGGTCGTTGGTGTTGCCGGAGGAGCGCTGGGCGTCGAACTGCGGGTTGCGCTCGGTGCGTTCGTCGATCGGCGCGTAGCCGGCGGAGTCGAAGGGGTTGGTGTCGTCGCCGGTGGTCAGATAGAGGTTCCCGGCCGCGTCGAAGTCGATGTCGCCGCCGACGTGGCAGCACTGGCCGCGGTCGTTGGGGACTTCGAGGATCACCTTCTCGCTGGCGGTGTCCAGCGTCCCGTCCGCCCTCAGGGTGAAGCGGGAGAGGTTGAGGTGGCCCTTCCAGGCCTCGAAGTCGGCGGCGGTGCCGGTCACCGGGGCGTCGCCGGGCGGGGTGTCCAGGGCGGGCGAGTAGTACAGGTAGAGGTGGCGGTTGACGGCGAAGTCCGGGTCGGCGGCGACGCCTTGGAGCCCTTCCTCGTCGTGCGTGTACACGTTGAGCTTCCCGGCGGTCCTGGTGGCTCCGGAGGCGTCGGTGAGCCGGACCGTGCCGTCGCGGGCGGTGTGGACGACGGAGCGGTCGGGGAGGACCGCGAGGGACATCGCCTCGCCGAGTTCGGCGGGGCCGAGGGCGAGGGGGACCTGCTGGTAGTCGGCGGCCGGGATCTCCGCCGCGGCGCGGTCCGCCGTGGGGACGGCCGTCGCGGTGCCGGAGGCGAGTCCTCCGGCGGCCACCAGGGTGAGAGCGGTGAGCGCTCTCCACCACCGTGGGGGTGACAAGGACATGGACGCTGTTCCTTCCTGACGGTGCGTGGGGTTGTCAGGCAAGGCGCTGTCGCGCTTTGCGACGTGCGTGAGCGGCCGGGCGGACGGCGGACGCGTCGGCGCGAACAGGTTTTTTCTTGTCTGTCGCGCCGATGCTCCGCCCGGAGTGAACTTTTTGCATGCTGGCAACGCAAAATTAATAAGTCAACCCTGTATCCAAATTCACGCAGGATGCCCCGTACAGCCATCGGCCCCCGGATCCGACCCCTGTCGGGGCGTGCTTCGAGGCACATTCGAGGGCCGGAAGCGCTTCACCGATCTAGGGTGCGCAGAGTGATGCCACTTCTGCCTGCACTCCAGGACCCGACCGGATCCGCGGGGGCCCGCGAGGCCGTCCGCTTCGACGAAACCTCCCTGTCCTACGCGCGGTTGGCCGCCGCGGCGGACGCGCTGGCCGCCGAACTCCCCGCGCCGGGACCGGTCGCCGTGTGGGCGCTGCCCACCGCGCACACCGTGGTCGCGGTGGTGGCCGCGCTGCGCGCGGGCGTCCCCGCCGTCCCGCTCAACCCGAAGACGGGCGCACGCGAACTGGCCCACATCGTCGCCGACAGCGCGCCCGCCGCCGTGCTGGCCGCCGCCGGCGAGACGCTGCCCCCGGCACTGGCCGGCCTGCCGCGGATCAACGTGTCCACGACCGCCGGGGACGCCGTCCGCCCCGCTCCGCCCGAGCCCTCCCCCGAGTCCCCCGCCCTCGTCGTCTACACCTCCGGAACCACCGGCCCGCCGAAGGGCGCGGTGCTGCCGCGCCGGGCGATCGCCGCGTCGCTGGACGCGCTGGAGGACGCCTGGCAGTGGACCGGCGACGACGTCCTCGTGCACGCGCTGCCCCTCTTCCACGTCCACGGGCTGATCCTCGGCATCCTCGGCCCGCTGCGCCGGGGCGGTTCGGTGCGCCATCTCGTCCGGTTCTCCACCGAGGGCGTGGCCCGGGAGCTGAACGACGGCGGCACGATGCTGTTCGGCGTCCCGACGATGTACCACCGGCTCGCGGAAGCGCTTGCGGACCCGGCGGGCCCGGAGGGTCTGACGAAGGCGCTCGCGGGCGCCCGGCTGCTGGTCTCCGGCTCGGCCGCGCTCCCCGTCCACGACCACGAGCGGATCGCCGACGCGACCGGCCGCCGGGTCATCGAGCGGTACGGGATGACGGAGACCCTGATGAACACGGGCGTACGGGCCGACGGCGCGCCCCGCCCCGGCACGGTCGGCGCCCCGCTGCGCGGCGTGGAACTGCGGCTGGTCGAGGAGGACGGCACCCCGCTGGACGACCCGTCGGCCATCGGGGAGATCCAGGTGCGCGGGCCGAACCTGTTCACCGGCTATCTCAACCGCCCCGACGCCACCGCCGCCGCGCTCACCGCCGACGGCTGGTTCCGGACCGGCGACATGGCCACGCTCGACCCCGACGGCTACGTACGCATCGTCGGCCGCAAGGCCACGGACCTGATCAAGAGCGGCGGCTACAAGATCGGGGCCGGGGAGATCGAGAACGCCCTGCTGGACCACCCGGGCGTCCGGGAGGCCGCCGTCACCGGCGAACCGGACCCCGACCTCGGCGAGCGCGTCGTCGCCTGGGTGGTCCCGGCCGACCCCGCCGCCCCGCCCCCGGCGGACGAACTGGCCGCCCATGTCGCCGCCCAGCTCTCCCCCCACAAGCGCCCCCGCACGGTCCGCTATCTCGACGCCCTCCCGCGCAACGACCTGGGCAAGATCATGAAGCGGTCCCTCCATGGCTGAGCGGGCGGCGGGCGGGACGGCCCGTGCGGCCGTCGCCGCGCTCACCGACGACTTCACCGAGTCGACCGCCCCGGTCGGGGACACCGCGGGCGACGGACCGCTCGGCTGGGAGGGGTACGCCGACTCCCGCGTCCGGGCCACCGCACGCACCGGCGAGCAGGAGTCCGTCGTGCACGGCCTGGCCACCGTCGGCGGGCAGCGCTGTGTGCTGATCTCCTTCGAGTTCGGCTTCCTCGGCGGCTCGCTCGGGCAGCGCACCGGTGACCGGCTGGAGGCCGCGTACGAGGAGGCCGCCCGGCGCGGCCTCCCCCTCGTCTCCCTGATCGCGACGGGCGGCAGCCGCATGCAGGAGGGCATGATCGCCCTCACCCAGCTGCACCGGGTGGCCCGCGCCTCGGCCCGCCTCCGGGCGGCCGGGCCGGCCCAGATCGCGGTGGTCCGCGACCCCACGACCGGCGGCGGCTGGGCGACCCTGGGCGCGGGCGCCGATGTGATCCTCGCCCTGCCCGGCGCCCAGGTCGGCTTCGCCGGATCCCGCGTCCGGCCGCCCGACGCCGACCCGTCCGCCTACACCGCGGAGGGCCAGTTCGCCGCCGGCCAGGTCGACGCGATCGTCGCGCCCGAGGACCTGCGGGAGACGGTGGGCCACTGGCTGCGGCTGCTGACCCGCCGCACGGATCCGTCCGCGTCCGTTTCGGTGTCCGGCACATCGGTGTCGGACGCCACCTCGGTGCTGGGTGCCACGCAGGGGCCGGACGTCGCGCAGGTACCGGGTGCCACGCCGTCACCGGACGCCACCTCGGCCTCGGACACCACACTGGCCCCGGCACCGACCGCCGTGCCGCTCCCGCCCCCCGCCCCGGTCCCCTCCGCACCCGTCGCGACGGAGCTGCCCCGGACCGGCTGGGACGCGGTGCTGCGGGCCCGGAGCGCGGACCGGCCGCGCGCGCACGCCTATCTGGACGCCTACTTCGCCCTGCGGATGCCGTTGAGCGGGGACCGCTGCGGCGGCCGGGACCCGGGGCTGCTGTGCGGCTTCGGGCTGCGGGACGGCGCGCCCGTGGCGTACGTCGCGCAATGCGGGACGGCGACGCGCCCGGCGGGCTACCGGACGGCGGCCCGGGTGATCCGGCTGGCCGACCGGCTGGGCGTCCCGGTCCTCACCCTGGTCGACACCCCGGGCGCGGCCAACGACGCGGAGGCCGAGCGGAGCGGGGCGGGACCGGCCATCGCGGACGCCTTCGCGGCGATCGCGGCGGCCCGGGTGCCGGTCACCACCCTGGTCATCGGCGAGGGCGGTTCGGGCGGGGCGCTGGCCCTGGCGTCCCCGGACCGCACCCACGTGACGGCCGACAGCTACTTCTCGGTCATCGCCCCGGAACTGGCCGCGGCGATCCTCAAACGCTCCCCCGACCGGGTCCGGGCCACCGCCGACCAGCTGCGGCTGCGCCCGCAGGACCTGGTGGAGCTGGGGGTGGCCCGCTCGGTCGTCGGGGCGGCTCCCGCGGAGGACGGAGGCGTGCCGCCGCGCGAGGGCGGGCCGGGGTGACTAGCGTGGCGAGGGGGCCATCCACCGACTGAGGAGATGACCGGTCATGGCCGCAGAGCCGGAGGGCACACCGTGCTGGGCCGACGCGACGTTCGCCGACCTCGACGCCGCCAAGCACTTCTACGGTGAGCTGCTGGGCTGGACGTACGGCGAATCGTCGCCCGAGTACGGCAACTACACGCAGGCGTTCGCGGACGGCAAGGCGGTCGCCGCGCTGATGCCGCCGCCTCCGGGCCACGACGTTCCGTCGGCGTGGTGCCTGTACCTCGCCTCGCCGGACGCCGCGGCCACCGCCGCGAGGATCCGCGAGCACGGCGGCACGGTCCTGGTGGAACCGATGCAGGTCGGGGAGTTCGGCACGATGGTGGTGGCGAGCGACCCCGGCGGCGCCGTCTTCGGCGTCTGGCAGCCCGGCAGCCACCAGGGCTTCGAGGCCCGCAACGTCCCCGGCGCGTACAGCTGGGCCGAGATCTTCACCCGGGAGCCGGAGAAGGCCGACGCCTTCTTCCCGGCCGTCTTCGGGTACGGCGTCAAGCGCATGGAGGACGACGCCGTCGACTTCACCCTGTACGACCTGGGCGCCGACCCGGTCCTCGGCCGGATGAAGATGACGGAGGACTTCCCGCCGGAGGTGCCGCCGTATCTGAACGTGTACTTCACTGTGGACGACTGCGACGCGGCGGTGGCGAAGGCGCAGTCCCTAGGGGCGACGCTCCGCTTCGGCCCGCTCACCATCCCGTTCGGCCGGTTCGCCGCCCTGACCGACCCTCAGGGCGCCCCGTTCTCGCTGATCGACGGTACGACGACGGGCGGCGACATGCCGACGCTCACGGACGTGTCCTGACGCTTTCCGTTCCCCGCTCCCGGACAGGCGCGGGACCGCGCCCCCGGCCGCGGCTCAGGCCTCGGGGGCGCGCGCGTCGTAGCGCGCGAACCCGGGCCATCGCAGCGCCAGCAGCCCCACGGCGAGGACGCACGCGATCCCGCCTCCGGTGACGGCCCAGCCCGGGGAGGCCAGGTCCGCGACGGACCCGGCGATGAAGTCGCCGAGCCTCGGGCCGCCCGCCACCACGACGATGAACACGCCCTGGAGCCGGCCGCGCATCTCGTCCGGCACGGCGGCCTGGAGCATGGTGTTCCGGAAGACCATCGAGGTGGTGTCCGAGGCACCCGCGAGCGCCAGGAAGACGAGCCCGAGCCAGAGCTGCCGGGTCAGCCCGAAGGCGGCGACGGCGGCGCCCCAGCTCGCCACGGCGAAGAGCACCGCCCGCCCGTGCCGCCGGATCCGCCCGAGCCAGCCGGAGAACACCCCGCCCAGGAGCGCCCCGAGCGCCGGGGCCGCGACCAGCAGCCCGGTGGTCTTCGCGTCGCCCCCGTACCAGAGTCCGGCGACGACGGGGAACAGGGCGCGGGGGTGGGCGAGCACCATCGCGCACAGGTCGGTGAAGAACGTCATCCGCAGATTGGGCCGCGTGCCCAGAAAGCGCAGCCCGTCCAGGACCGAGGCGCGCTTGACCGCCCCCGTCTCCCCCGCGCCCCGCTCGGGCAGCATCGCGGGCAGCCGCCACATCGCGTACAGCGAGGCCGTGAAGGTGACGGCGTCGACCCCGTACGCGGCCCGGTACCCCCACCAGCCGACGACCAGCCCGCCGAGCATCGGCCCCAGCAGCATCCCCGTCGTACTGGTCATCGAGGACAGCGCGTTCGCCGCGGGCAGCTGCTCGGCCGGCAGCAGCCGCGCGATCATCGAGCTGCGGGCCGGTGAGTTCAGCGCGAAGCAGACCGCCTGGAGCGCCACGACCCCGTACAGCAGCCCCACCGCCTCCACCCCGGCCACGGTGACCCCGAACAGCCCCACCGACAGCAGGAACGACCCGGCCGCGCTCACCAGCCCCAGCTTCCGCCGGTCCACCGTGTCCGCGATCGCCCCGCCGTACAGCCCGAACACCACCAGCGGCACCAGCGAACAGAACCCGATCAGCCCCACCGAGAACGCCGACCCCGTCAGGTCGTACACCTGCAACGACACCGCCAGCGAGGTCATCCCCTGCCCCACCCACGACACCGTGTTCCCGAACCACAGCCGCCGGTAGTCCGGCGAGATCCGCAGGGGCGTCAGATCGGCAAATATCCGACGCCGCGGAGCCGGCTCGCCGGCCGCTTCCGCGGGTTCGGTCAGGGATTCGGTCACAGCGGATGGTATCGACCGGCCACGAAGCCTCCGGAACGAGGAGACCCCCGCCGGAGCGGGGGCGTCGTCGAAGTGCCGGGCCGGTAAGGCGAACCGGATCTGCCCACGTCTCCAGCAACGTCCACGTGGCTGCTCGTCGTGATGCCGAACGGACGGGACGTGGCCGGTTCCGGTGGACTGGGTGCGACGAATCAGCCGCGTACGTCTCGCTGCTGCAGTTCCTTGAGGACCGCCGCCACCGTGGCGAAGTCGTCGTCCACGTGGAGCACCGTGTGCCCGTGATGGACCGCTGTCGCGCACACCACGAGGTCGATGGCTCCGGCGGCGCGGTGCTGCGCCCGCTGGGTGAGCTTGTACTGAGCGGTGTCGACCCAGCGCCAGGCGTTCTTGGGGACCGGCGAGAGATGACAGAGATCATCCAGCTCTTCGACCAAGTCGTCCCGATGCGCCGGGCCAGTGGCCGAATAGAGGAACTCCGTCTTCGTGGGTTCACAGACATGGAACACGCCGGCGGCGATGTGGCCTTCCCAGAGCCGCAACGCGCCCGGGGTCCGGAAGAGGTACCACAGGGCGGACGTATCGAGGAGGTACGTGATCACTCGAAGGCTGCCTGCCGTGCACGCTTGGCCGCCGCATGCGCCGCAGCCGCAGCCTCGAACTCGCCCCGCTCACCTCGCGCCGCAAGCTTCTCGGCGGCCTCCAGCCGCTTGACGCGTGCCACATAGTCCCGCAGAGCTCCGTTGACCGTCTCCTTCTTCGTCGACGCACCCATGAGCCGCATCGCCTCGGCCAGAGCGTCGTCATCGAGATCGACCTGGGTCACAGACATACCGACCACCCCTCCACCTCTACAAGTCCACGATGTACATAAACATGATACGTCACCAACATTCGCGGGCGCCGACGCACGGCACAGAGGGAGTGCGGAGGGGGTGCGGAGGGGGTGCTGTCACACCGATGCGGGGCGGGTCGAACGGAGCGCGACACCCCCTCAACGGTCGCGGGGCCGTTCCACGACGGCCCCACGGGGGCGTCGCCACAAAACGCCAGGCCACAGCCATCCAGAGAACATCTTCGGCCTACGAGGGCCCGCGTTCACCACACCCCGGAGGCGATCGCCGCACCCGGAAACATCTCCGGAAAATGCGATACCCCAGGTCAGAACGATTCTGCCTGGGGAAGCTGGGTGGGGCGGGTGGGACTCGAACCCACGGCCGACGGATTATGAGTCCGCTGCTCTAACCGGCTGAGCTACCGCCCCGTTTCGGCGTGGCGCGTACATGTGTGCGCTCCGTCTGCCGCAGCATAGCCGGTCATACGATCTCTCGCTCCGGGTGCCCGGGTACTCGTGACCTTGAAGACGGCGCTGCTCGACGCCCGGTTCCGGGCATACGAAAAAGGACCCCGGAGGGTCCTCTTCCGATCCGCTCCCCCGACTGGACTCGAACCAGTAACCCTCCGGTTAACAGCCGAATGCTCTGCCAATTGAGCTACAGGGGATCGCGCTCCCCCGACTGGACTCGAACCAGTAACCTGCCGGTTAACAGCCGGCTGCTCTGCCAATTGAGCTACAGGGGATTGCTGCGTTGCCTCGAACGTACCTGCCTGGCTGCTGCCGGGCGGCGCGCGTTCGCTGCGACACATACATTAGCGCAAGCAGGGGGGTGCTTTGCCAATCGGTATCGCCCGGGGTGATCTCGGGCGCCCGCGGGTAGGCGGAGCAGCACACGTCGCACGGAGCGAAGACGGAGCGAAGGAAGGGTGGCAGCCATGCGGTACCGGCTCACGTTCATCGCCGGAGTGGCGCTCGGTTACGTGCTCGGCACGCGGGCCGGGCGCGAGCGTTACGAGCAGCTGAAGAAGTCCGCGCGCCAGTTCGCCCAGAACCCGGCCGTGCGCAACACCTGCGAGACGGCGGCCCAGAGCGGTCGCGAGTTCGCGGGGAAGGCGTACCACGCGGTGGGCGAGAAGGTCGGGGAGAAGGTTCCGGCGTCGGTGGCGGACCGGGTGCGGTCGCTGCGCGGGCGGGGCGGGGACCTGGAGGACGACTGGGGGACGACGAACACCTGAGCCGCGGCGCCACGTCTGCCGCACCATCGGTACGGGAAACCGCCGCTGGTGCGGCAGAATTCTGTGCATGGGGATAGTCGCCGGCTTGGACAGTTCATCCGCCTTCACTCACATCGTGGTCTGCGATACGGACACGGGCGCCGTGCTGCGCGAGGGGTACGCCGCGCATCCCGTCGATCCGAAGGCCGCCGAGGTCGACCCGCAGGCCTGGCTGCTCTCCCTCGGTGAGGCCGCCACCGGCGGGCTCCTCGAAGGGGTGCAGGCCATCGGGGTCGCCGCACAGCAGCACGGGCTCGTGCCGCTGGACCACCAGGGCAATCTGGTGCGTCCGGCGCTGCTCGGCAACGACAAGCGCGCCCAGGTGGCCGCCGCGGACCTGGTCGACGGGCTGGGCGGGCGGCAGGCCTGGGCCGAGGCGGTCGGGGCGGTGCCGCAGGCCGCGCAGCCGGTGGCGAAGCTGCGCTGGCTGGCCCGGACCGAGCCGGAGCTGGCGCAGCGGGTCGCCGCGGTGCTCCAGCCCCACGACTGGCTGGTGTGGCAGTTGCTGGGGCGGCCGGCCCGGCGGACCACCGACCGGGGGGCCGCCTCCGGTACGGGGTACTGGTCGGCGCGCGAGGCGGCCTACCGGCCCGATCTGGTGGAGCTGGCGCTGGGGCGGCTGGCGGCGCTCCCCGAGGTGCTCGGCCCGGCCGACGCGGCCGGGACGACGCCCGAGGGGCTGCTGATCTCGGCGGGGACCGGCGAGACGATGGCCGCCGCGTTCGGGCTCGGGGTCGGGGTCGGTGACGCGGTGGTGTCGCTGGGGGCCTCGGGCTCGGTGATGGCCGTGCACCACGAGGCGCTCGCCGATCCGACCGGGATGATCACCTCCTTCGCCGACGCCACCGGTATGCACCTTCCGGTCGTCCACACCTCGAACGCGGTGCGGGCGCTGCGCGGCACGGCCGAGATGCTGGGGCTCGCCGGGCTCGACGAGTTGTCGGAGCTGGCCCTGAAGTCGACGCCCGGCTCCTCGGGGCTGGTGCTCCTGCCGTATCTGGAGGGCGAGCGCACCCCGGATCTGCCGCACACCGCCGGCACGCTGTGCGGGCTGCGGCGCGAGTCCATGAAGCCGGAGCACCTGGCGCGGGCCGCCTTCGAGGGCATGCTCTGTTCGCTGGCCGACGCCCTGGGCGTGCTGCGCGACCGGGGCGTCGAGGTGCGCCGGGTCTTCCTGCTGGGTGCCGCGGCCGAGCTGCCCGCCGTCCGGGCCTTGGCCCCCGCGCTGCTCGGCACGCAGATCGTCGTACCGCAGCCGGCCCAGTACGCGGCGCTGGGTGCGGCCCGGCAGGCGGCCTGGGCGCTGGGCGTCTCGCAGGGCGCGCTGGACGCGCGGACGCCTCCGGTGTGGCGGGAGGCGGCGGCGCAGGTGCTGGAGCCGGGTGACGAGCTGCCGGTGGGGCAGGCGGTGCGCCAGCAGTACGCGGCGACGCGGGACCAGATCCACCCGGGGGCGTTCGACCCGGCGGGCTGAGGGGTGGGGTCCTACGCATGGTGACGTGCGCGGGACCCCCGGTGAGCCTGGCCGCGAAAATTGTGGACCCGGTCCGTATTTTGACCTGGACTTGAATAAAAACGTTCGCTGTCCCGGTGTCCGGTGCTCGAAGATGGGTCGACTCCCGACCTACGCCGACTCCGAGAGACACGCGTGCTCATAAAAATCCTGCGGGCCCATCTCGGTCCGTACCAGAAACCGATCGCGCTGCTGGTCGTCTTCCAGTTGCTGCAGACCTGCGCCACGCTCTATCTGCCGACACTCAACGCCGACATCATCGACAACGGTGTCGTCCAGGGCGACACGGGCTACATCCTGAGCTACGGCGGCGTGATGATCGTCGTCAGCATCGCCCAGGTCGTCTGCAACATCGGAGCCGTCTACATCGGTGCCCGTACGGCGTCGGCGCTCGGCCGTGACATCCGGGCGGGGGTCTTCGACCGGGTGCAGTCCTTCTCGGCCCGCGAGGTCGGCCGGTTCGGGGCCCCTTCGCTGATCACCCGGACCACCAACGACGTCCAGCAGATCCAGATGCTGGCCCTGATGACGTTCACGCTGATGGTGTCGGCGCCGATCATGTGCGTCGGCGGCGTCGTCATGGCGCTCGGCCAGGACGTCCCGCTCTCCGCCGTGCTCCTCGCCGTGGTGCCGGTGCTCGGCATCGCGGTGAGCCTCATCGTGCGGAAGATGCGCCCGCTGTTCCGTCTGATGCAGGAGCGGCTCGACACGGTCAACCGGGTGCTGCGCGAGCAGATCACCGGCAACCGCGTCATCCGCGCCTTCGTCCGCGACGGCTACGAGGAGGAGCGCTTCCGGGGGGCCAACACCGAGCTGACGGACGTGGCGCTGTCCACGGGCCGGCTGATGGCACTGATGTTCCCGACCGTGATGACGGTCGTGAACGTGTCGTCGATCGCCGTCGTCTGGTTCGGCGCGCACCGCATCGAGAGCGGCGGGATGGAGATCGGGGCGCTCACCGCGTTCCTCTCGTACCTCATGCAGATCGTGATGTCGGTGATGATGGCCACCTTCATGTTCATGATGGTGCCGCGCGCCGAGGTCTGCGCCGAGCGCATCCAGGAGGTCCTGGAGACCGAGTCCAGCGTGGTGCCGCCGGTGGACCCGGTGACGGAGCTGCGCGCCCGGGGGCATCTGGAGCTGCGCGGGGCGGACTTCCGCTACCCGGGCGCCGAGGAGCCGGTGCTGCGCTCGATCGACGTCGTCGCGCGGGCCGGTGAGACGACCGCGATCATCGGGTCGACCGGCAGCGGCAAGTCCACGCTGCTCGGACTGGTCCCCCGGCTCTTCGACGTGACGGACGGCCAGGTGCTGGTCGACGGCACGGACGTACGGACCCTGGACCCGGCGCTGCTGGCGAAGACCGTGAGCCTGGTCCCGCAGAAGCCGTACCTCTTCTCCGGGACGGTCGCCACGAACCTGCGGTACGGGAATCCGGACGCCACCGACGAGGAACTGTGGCGCGCGCTGGAGATCGCGCAGGCCAAGGAGTTCGTCGAGGGCCTGGAGCACGGTCTCGACGCCCCGATCGCGCAGGGCGGCACGAACGTCTCCGGCGGACAGCGCCAGCGGCTCTCGATCGCCCGGACGCTGGTGCAGCGGCCGGAGATCTATCTGTTCGACGACTCGTTCTCGGCGCTGGACTACGCCACGGACGCGGCGCTGCGCGCGGCGCTCCAGCGGGAGACGGCGGGGGCGACGGTGGTGATCGTCGCGCAGCGGGTGTCCACCATCCGCGACGCCGACCGGATCGTGGTGCTGGACGAGGGCCGCGTCGTCGGCACCGGCAGCCACCACGAGCTGATGGAAGGCAATGAGACCTACCGGGAGATCGTCCTCTCCCAGCTGACGGAAGCGGAGGCCGCGTAATGGCCGGGCCTGGCGGACGCATGATGGCGGGCGGGGCGCCGACCCAGCGGTCCATGGACTTCAAGGGGTCCTCGAAGCGGCTGCTGAAGCGCTTCGCGGCGGAGAAGTCGACCCTGTATCTGATGCTGGCGGCCGTCGCGGTGAGCGTGGCGCTCTCCGTGGTCGGCCCGAAGATCCTCGGCAGGGCCACCGACCTGGTGTTCGCCGGGATCGTCGGCGGGCGGATGGACCCGGGGGCGACCAAGGAGCAGGCCGTCGAGGGCATCCGCCGGACCAACAGCGGTCTGGCGGACATGCTGTCCTCGGTGGACTTCGTCCCCGGCCAGGGCATGGACTTCGACGCCATCGGCCGGGTGCTGCTGATGGCGCTGGCCGTGTACGTCGGCGCGGGGCTGCTGATGCTGGTGGCGACGCGGCTGTCGATCCGGGTGATCAACCGGGTCGTCTTCCAACTGCGCGAGGACATCCAGACCAAGCTGGCGCGGCTGCCGCTGTCGTACTTCGACCGGCAGAAGCGCGGCGAGGTGCTGAGCCGTGCGACCAACGACATCGACAACATCTCGCAGACGATGCAGCAGACGATGGGCCAGCTCATCAACTCGCTGCTGACCATCGTCGGCGTGCTCGTGATGATGTTCTGGATCTCGCCGCTGCTGGCGCTGGTCGCCCTGGTGACGGTGCCGCTGTCGGTGGTCGTCGCGACGAAGGTCGGCAAGCGCTCGCAGCCGCAGTTCGTCCAGCAGTGGAAGGTGACGGGCAAGCTCAACGCCCACATCGAGGAGATGTACACCGGCCACACCCTGGTGAAGGTCTTCGGGCGCCAGGCGGAGTCCGCGCGGGACTTCGCCGAGCAGAACGAGGCGCTGTACGAGGCCGGGTTCAAGGCGCAGTTCAACAGCGGGATCATGCAGCCGCTGATGATGTTCGTGTCGAACCTGAACTATGTGCTGATCGCCGTGGTCGGCGGGCTGCGGGTCGCCTCCGGCGCGCTGTCGATCGGTGATGTGCAGGCGTTCATCCAGTACTCCCGGCAGTTCTCCATGCCGCTGACCCAGGTGGCCTCGATGGCGAACCTGGTGCAGTCCGGGGTGGCGTCGGCCGAGCGGATCTTCGAGCTGCTGGACGCCGAGGAGCAGAGCCCCGACCCCGCGAAGGCGGACGCCGCCCACCCGGAGGAGCTGCGCGGCCATGTCTCGCTGGAGAAGGTGTCGTTCCGCTACGACCCGGAGAAGCCGCTCATCGAGGACCTGTCGCTGAGCGTCGAGCCGGGCCACACGGTGGCGATCGTCGGCCCGACCGGGGCCGGCAAGACAACGCTGGTCAATCTGCTGATGCGGTTCTACGAGGTGACCGGCGGGCGCATCACGCTCGACGGGGTCGACATCGCGTCGATGTCCCGCGACGACCTGCGGGCCGGGATCGGCATGGTCCTCCAGGACACCTGGCTGTTCGGCGGGACCATCGCGGAGAACATCGCCTACGGGGCGCCGGGCGACGTCGGCCGGGAGCGGATCGAGGAGGCGGCGCGGGCGGCCCACGCCGACCGTTTCGTCCGGACCCTGCCGCTGGGCTACGACACGGTGATCGACGACGAGGGCTCGGGCGTCAGCGCGGGCGAGAAGCAGCTCATCACCATCGCGCGGGCGTTCCTGTCCGACCCGGTGATACTCGTCCTCGACGAGGCGACCAGCTCGGTCGACACCCGGACCGAGGTGCTGATCCAGAAGGCGATGGCGCGGCTCGCGCACGGCCGCACCAGCTTCGTGATCGCCCACCGCCTCTCCACGATCCGGGACGCCGACGTCATCCTGGTGATGGAGAACGGCTCGATCGTCGAGCAGGGAACGCACGACGAGCTGCTGGAGGCGCGGGGGGCCTACGCGCGGCTGTACGCGGCGCAGTTCGCCCAGGCGGTCGTCGAGGTCGAGTAGGGCGTGTGGTCCGGCAGTGGTCCGGGCCTCCTCCGCGGCTGCCGGGGTTCGCGCGTCGGGGACGGCGCGTCAGTCCAGGTAGCCGCGGAGCTGGTCCGCGAAGGCGTGGTCGCGGAGTCTGGAGAGGGTCTTGGACTCGATCTGGCGGATGCGCTCGCGGGTCACGCCGAAGATGCGGCCGATCTCCTCCAGGGTGCGCGGGCGGCCGTCGGCCAGCCCGTAGCGCAGCTGGACGACCTTGCGCTCGCGCTCGCCCAGGGTGGAGAGCACCGCCTCCAGGTGCTCCCGCAGCAGCAGGAAGGCCGCGGACTCCACCGGGGAGGCGGCGTCGCCGTCCTCGATCAGATCGCCCAGGGAGACATCGTCCTCCTCCCCCACCGGTGCGTGCAGGGAGATGGGTTCCTGGGCCAGCCGCAGTACCTCGCCGACGCGTTCCGGGGTGAGGTCGAGCTGGGCGGCGACCTCCTCGGCCGTCGGTTCGCAGCCGTGTTCCTGGAGCATCCGGCGCTGGACGCGGACGACGCGGTTGATGAGTTCGACGACGTGGACGGGGACCCGTATGGTCCGGGCCTGGTCGGCGAGGGCGCGGGACATGGCCTGGCGGATCCACCAGGTGGCGTACGTGGAGAACTTGTAGCCGCGGGCGTAGTCGAACTTCTCGACCGCCCGGATCAGACCGAGATTGCCCTCCTGGACCAGGTCGAGCATGGTCAGCCCGCGTCCGACGTAGCGTTTGGCGACGGAGACGACGAGGCGGAGATTGGCCTCGATGAGGCGGCGCTTGGCCATCCGGCCCATGACGACGAGCCGGTCCAGGTCGACCGCGAGGCGGGTGTCGGGGTCCGGGGTGCGGGCCAGGCGTTCCTCGGCGAAGAGGCCGGCCTCGACACGGCGGGCCAGTTCCACCTCGTCGGCGGCGGTGAGCAGCGGGATGCGGCCGATCTCGCGCAGGTACTGGCGGAACAGGTCGGAGGTGGGTCCGCCGGTGTCCGGGCGGGCGCGGGGCTCCGGCGGTTCGGGGAGCCGGGAGTCCTCCATGGCGGCCTCGGGCGGTTCGGCGGCCTCCTGAGGGCCCGGGTCGGGCGGCTCGGCGGCCTGCGGCGCGGCCGGGTCCGGCCGGGCGGGCGGGACCGGCGGCGGGTCCACCGCGGCCTCGGGGTGACGCGCGGCCCGGTTCTGCGCGGGGACGGCCGGGACATGCCCGGTTTCGGTCACGGTCCGGGTCTGCACGGGGGCGACCTCCAGGTGATCGCTGCCGGCCCGCGGGACGGGGGCCACCGCTCGGTGGGCCGGCCGCGTTCCGATGACTCCTGCACCGCTCCCCAGTGTGGGGTACGACACACAGCCACCACGAGGGGCGTGCGGGCACTTTCTGGGGGCGGGGCGGGCCGTCAGAGCGCGTCGGCGCCGTGGCTGCGCAGCGACTGGGCGTACTGCTGGAGGACCCAGACCTCGTTCTGCGCGGCGGCCAGGTGGTCCGGGGCGACGTTGCTGCCGAGGCGGGCCAGGCTGCCCTGGACGTCGGCGATGCGGCGGTCGACGGCGCGCAGCCGGACCTTGACCAGGTGCTCGCCCGCGTAGGCCTCGTCGATGGACTTGCCGTGGAAGACCTCGACGGCCAGCTCCGTGATCAGCTTGCGGACCGATTCGTTGGGGGTCGCGTCGAGCACCCGGACCAGGTATTCGCGGTTGTCGGCGAGGCCCGTCTCGGCGCCGCCGGCCTCCGCGACGCACTGGCGCACGGAGGCGTAGGGCGGGGCGGTGAACTCGTCGGCCCCGTAGGCGTCGAAGGCGGGCGAGACCAGCTCGGGCTTCTGCAGGGCGAGCTTGAGCAGCTCGCGCTCGGTGCGGTGGGCGGGGCTGCGGAGGTTGAGCGCGGGGCCGGAGTGGGCCACCGGGGCGGGTGCCTCCTGGTGGCGCGGGGTGCCGCGGCCGCCGGACGGGCCGGGGCCGCGCCGGTCGCCGCCGCGGCCCCGGGCCCACTGGGCGAGCTGGTTGACCCGGTGGACCACGTACTCCTGGTCCAGGATGCCGACGAGGCCGGCCAGCTGGACGGCGACCTCGCGCTGCATGCTGCCCGTCTTGATCTTGGCGACGACGGGGGCGGCCTCGTCCAGCGCGGCGGCGCGGCCGGCCGGGGTCTCCAGGTCGTAGCGGGCGACGATCTGGCGCAGGGCGAACTCGAAGAGCGGGGTGCGCGGCTCGACCAGGTCGCGGACGGCGTCGTCGCCCTTGACCAGGCGCAGGTCGCACGGGTCCATGTTGTCCGGGGCGATCGCGATGTAGGTCTCGGCGGCGAACTTCTGGTCGTCCTCGAAGGCGCGCAGGGCGGCCTTCTGGCCGGCCGCGTCCCCGTCGAAGGTGAAGATCACGCGGGCGCTGCCGTTGTCCATGAGGAGCCGGCGCAGGATCTTGATGTGGTCGCCGCCGAAGGCGGTGCCGCAGGTGGCGATGGCGGTGGTGATCCCGGCGAGGTGGCAGGCCATCACGTCGGTGTAGCCCTCGACGACGACGGCCCGGCTGGACTTGGCGATGTCCTTCTTGGCCAGGTCGATGCCGTAGAGCACCTGGGACTTCTTGTAGATCGGGGTCTCGGGGGTGTTGAGGTACTTCGGTCCGTTGTCGTCGTCGCGCAGCTTGCGGGCGCCGAAGCCGACGATGTCGCCGGAGGTGTCGCTGATGGGCCACATCAGGCGGCCGCGGAAGCGGTCGATGGGGCCGCGCCGGCCGTCCTGGGAGAGGCCGGAGGTGATCAGCTCGCGGTCGGTGAAGCCCTTGCCGCGCAGGAAGCGGGTGAGGTGGTCCCAGCCGGCCGGGCTGTAGCCGATGCCGAAATGGGCGGCGGCGGTCTGGTCGAAGCCGCGCTCGGCGAGGAACTTCCGGCCGATCTCGGCCTCGGGGCTCTCCAGCTGCTGCACGTAGAACGCGGCGGCCGCCTTGTGCGCCTCGACCAGGCGGATCCGCTCGCCGCGCTGGTGGGAGGGGTTGTACCCGCCCTCCTCGTACCGCAGGGTGATGCCGGCCTTGGCGGCCAGCCGCTCGACGACCTCGGCGAACGTGAGGTGGTCGATCTTCTGGACGAAGGCGATCGTGTCGCCGCCCTCCTGGCAGCCGAAGCAGTGGAAGAGACCCTTGCTCGGACTGACCTGGAAGGAGGGGGACTTCTCGTCGTGGAAGGGGCACAGCCCCTTGAGGTTGCCCCCGCCCGCGTTGCGCAGCTGGAGGTACTCGGACACGACGGCGTCGATCGGGACCGCGTCCCGCACCGCCTTCACATCGTCGTCATTGATCCTGCCTGCCACGAGTGAAGTCTACGGGTGGGGGCGGACAGTCCGGCCGCGGCCGGGTGCGATCCGGTCCGGGCCCCGCCCCCGCCGGCCGGGGCGCGGGCGGGGCGCGGGACCGGGGCGGGACCGGCTCAGACCAGTGATTCCAGGGGCACCGAGGGGGCGGCCAGGGCGTCCGGGTCGACCGGGTTGCCCGCCCTGATCAGCTGCTGGACCGGCTCGGTGACGTCCCACACGTTCACGTTCATCCCGGCGAGCACCTTGCGGTCCTTCAGCCAGAACGCGATGAACTCGCGCTTTCCGGCGTCGCCCCGGATCACCACCTGGTCGTAGGAGCCGGGCGGGGCCCAGCCGGAGTACTCCAGGCCGAGGTCGTACTGGTCGGAGAAGAAGTACGGCACCCGGTCGTAGGAGACCTCCTGGCCGAGCATGGCGCGGGCCGCCGCCGGGCCGCTGTTCAGCGCGTTGGCCCAGTGCTCGACCCGGAGCCGGGAGCCGAGCAGCGGATGGGCCACGTTGGCGACGTCGCCGGCGGCGTAGATGTGCGGGTCGCTGGTGCGCAGCGAGGCGTCCACGGCGATGCCGCCGCCCTGTTCGCGCGGGGCGACGGCCAGGCCCGCGGCCTCGGCGAGCGCGGCGCGCGGGGCGGCGCCGATCGCGGCGAGGACGTCGTGGGCGGGGTGCTCCTCGCCGTCGTCGGTGCGGACCGCGAGGACCATGCCGTCCTGGCCGACGATCTCGGTGAGCCGGCCGCCGAAGTGGAAGCGGACGCCGTGGTCGCTGTGGAGCTCGGTGAAGATCTGGCCGAGTTCGGGTCCGATGACGCGGTGCAGCGGGGTCGGTTCCGGTTCGACGACGGTGACCTCGGCGCCGTAGCCCCGGGCGGCCGCCGCGACCTCCAGGCCGATCCAGCCGGCCCCGGCGATCACCAGGTGCCCGTTGTCGCGGCCGAGGGCGGCCAGCACGTGGCGCAGCCGGTCGGCGTGGGCGAGGCGGCGCAGATGGTGGACGCCGGCCAGATCCGTGCCGGGGATGTCGAGGCGGCGCGGTTCCGCGCCGGTGGCCAGGAGCAGCTTGTCGTAGCGGACGACGGTGCCGTCGCCCAGCTCCACGGAGCGGGCCTCCCGGTTCAGTGCGGTGACCGGCTGGCCGAGGTGCAGTTCGACCTCGGCCCCCGCGTACCAGCCGGTCTCGTGGACGAAGACGCTGTCGCGGTCCTCCTTCCCGGCGAGGTAGCCCTTGGACAGCGGCGGGCGTTCGTAGGGGTGGTCCCGCTCGTCGCCGATCAGGATGACCCGGCCGCTGAATCCCTCCGCCCGGAGCGTCTCGGCGGCCTTCGCCCCGGCCAGCCCTCCGCCCACGATCACGAACGTCCGATGTGCGTCGACCACTTGATGCCTCCTCGGTGCTTGCTGCGCGGCGCCAACTGCGAGCGTCCCGCACGCAGCGTAAGGGCGAAAGGGGGTGTGGCCCGATCAGGTCACGCCCAGTGGTCGCCGCGGATCCGCCGGCCCCCTTCGCCGGCCGCCGCGCCGCACCTTTCGACGAGAACGCAAAGGTGTCCGGAGGGCGGGCGGAGGGGACCGGGATCCGGTTACCGTGAAGGTCCGGCCGGTGCGCACCTGACTCGCGCGCGCCGGGCGGTGTGTACGTGGAGCGCTCGGGGGACGCATGTTACGTATCCACTTCACCAGCGAGGACCTGACCAGGCTGCGCGTGGCCACGGGTCCCGATCCCATGTGGGAGCTCGTGCTGTCGTTGCACCTGCTCCAGAACCGGCAGGCGGCGCTGGTCTTCGACCCGTGGCGCCGGGAGGTCCGCGCGGGGCTCGCGCGGGCCGGGCTGACGGACACGGTGGCGGACCTGGCCCGGCTCTGCCCGTTCGCCACGTACTTCCCGGACTTCCTGACGCCGGGGCAGGGCGTCACGGAGCTGGAGACCGGGATCGACCGGGTGCTGTCCACCCCGGTGCCCCGGCTGTCCGCCGAGGTGTCCCAGCTGTACGGTCCGGGCCGGATGCCCGCGGGGGCGCGGCGGCTGGCCGGGGGCGACCGCGTGGCACTGGGCCGGCTCGGGGACGCGCTGCGCCGCTACTACGCGGTGGCGGTCGCGCCGTACGCCGCGGAGATCGGGGCGGCGGTGGCCGCCGACCGGCCGGTGCGGGCGCAGGCGGCGCTGGACCGGGGCAGCGACGGGCTGCTCGCGACCTATCAGCCGGATCTGACCTGGCGGGACGAGAACCGGGTGCTGGAGGCGCCGTATCCGGTGGCGAGCGAGAAGTGGCTGGACGGGCGGGCGCTGACGCTGATCCCGGCGTTCTTCTGCGTCCGTCATCCGGTGGCGCTGGCCGATCCGGGGCTGGACCAGGTCCTCGTCCATCCGCTGACCCCGCGGCCGGGCTGGCTGGAGCGGGCCGGGGCGGACCGGGGCGAGCGGGGGGAGGCGGTCCGGCCGGCGGTGGCGCAGTTGGTCGGTCACACCCGGGCGGCGGTGCTGGAGGTGCTGGAGCGGCCGCTGAGCACGACGCAGCTGGGCTCGGTGCTGCGGCTGGCGCTGTCGACGGCGAGCCGGCACGCCTCGGTGCTGCGGGAGGCGGGGCTGGTCGTGTCGGAGCGGTGCGGGCCCTCGGTGGTGCACCGGCGCACGGCGCTGGGCGACGCGCTGATGAACGGGGCGTACCCGGCGCCGCCCGCGCGGGCGTGCTCTGCGCCTGCTGGCGGGGCGCACCGGCGGGAGGCGCGGGCGGCGGTGCCCGCCGGGCGGGTCAGCGGGGGGGTGTGGTGAGGGTGTGGTGCAGGGTGCGGGCCGAGGCGTCGGTGAGCGCGGCGATCTGGTCGACCAGGACGCGCTTGCGGGCCCGGTCGTCCGGGGCGGACTCGTAGAGGGCGCGGAGCTGCGGTTCGAGGCCCTCGGGGGCGCGAGCGGTCAGCGCCGCGGCCAGTTCGGCGATGACGACGCGCTGTTCGGCGCGGATCGTCTCCTGTTCGGCGCGCTGCATCACATAGCGGTCGGCGACCGCCTTGAGAACGGCGCATTCGTTGCGGGTCTCGCGGGGGACGACGAGCGCGGCCCCGTAGCGGGTGAGCCGGCCGCCGCCGTACGTCTGCCGGGTGGCGCTCTCGGCGGCCAGGCAGAAGCGGCCGATGAGCTGGCTGGTGGCGTCCTTCAGCCGGGCCTGGGCGACGGCCGATCCGTCGTAGCCGTGCGGCCACCACTCCTGGTCCATGAGCCGGTCCAGGGCCTCGGCCAGTTCCTCCGGGTCGGTGCCGGCGGGGACGTACCGTCCGACGGCGACGTCCCAGATCGCGCGGCGTTCGGGTTCGGCGTCCAGGCAGTTGGGGTCGATGTGTCCGGCGTGCAGCCCGTCCTCGAAGTCGTGGACGGAGTAGGCGACGTCGTCGGACCAGTCCATGACCTGGGCCTCGAAGCAGGTGCGGCCCTCGGGGGCGCCCTCGCGGAACCAGCGGAAGACGGGCAGGTCGTCCTCGTAGACGCCGAATTTCGGTGAGCCGGGGGCGGTGGGGTGGGCGCCCCGGGGCCAGGGGTACTTGGTCGCGGCGTCGAGCGCGGCGCGGGTGAGGTTGAGGCCGACGCTGACGAGGTCGCCGGTGCGGGTGTCGGGCACGAAACGCTTGGGCTCCAGGCGGGTGAGCAGCCGCAGCGACTGGGCGTTGCCCTCGAAGCCGCCGCAGTCGGAGGCGAAGTCGTTCAGCGCCTGTTCGCCGTTGTGGCCGAAGGGCGGGTGTCCCATGTCGTGGGAGAGGCAGGCGGCCTCGACGAGGTCGGGGTCGCAGCCGAGCGCGGCACCGAGTTCCCGGCCGACCTGGGCGCATTCCAGGGAGTGGGTGAGCCGGGTGCGGGGGCTGGCGTCCCAGACGTGGCTGCGGGTGCCGGGGGCGACGACCTGGGTCTTCCCGGCGAGCCGGCGCAGCGCGGCGGAGTGCAGCACCCGGGCGCGGTCGCGCTGGAACGCGGTGCGGCCGGGCCGCTTGTCCGGCTCGGGGTCCCAGCGCTCGGCGTCGGCCGGGCCGTAGGGCGCGGTGCCGTGGTCCTGTCCGCCGGCCGTGGGGTGCGTGGGCTGGGTGCCGTCCATGGCATCGACAGTAATCCGCGCCTCTGACGAACGGGCCGCGACGGCGGCCGTACGGCTCAGGCGGGGGCCGGGAAGCGGGTGGGCACCGGCACGCCGTGGTCCCGGCCGGGGCCGGCCTCCCGGGGGCCCGGTTCCGTCAGGGCGCGGTCGTAGCGGTGGAGCAGCAGCCGGGCCATCGCCGGATGCGCGCCCAGCGGTTCGGCGGCGATCCAGGGCGCCGCGTCGGCCGCGGCGGAGGCGAAGCGTCCGGGTGCGGTGAAGTACGAGGCGACGGCGATCCGGCGGTGGCCCCGGGCGGCGAGCGCGCGCAGGGCGGCCGGGACGGTGGGGGCGGCGGCGGAGGCGTACGCGGGCACGACGGGCACTGAGCCGAGCCGTTCGGACAGCAGGTGCGCGGTGCGGCGGGTGTCGGCCGCGGACTCGGGGGCGCGGGAGCCGGCGGCGGCCAGCACCACGGCGCTGTTGCGGTTGCCGTCGTCCGAGGTCCGCCAGCCCGCCTCGGTGAGCCGCCCGTGCAGCGCCTCGACCAGCAGCGGATGCGGTCCGAGCGGGGCGGCGCGGCGGGTGCGCACGGCGGGTGCGGCCTCGGCGGCGCGCGGGATGTCGTGCGTGACGTGGTGGCCCCGGCCCAGCAGCAGCGGGACGAGGACGGCGTCGCCGCCCCGGAGCCCGGCCAGGGTGTCGGACAGCAGCGGTGCGTTCAGCTCGATGTGGCCGAGCCGGACGTCGAGTCCGGGGCGCAGTTCCCGTACGCGGTCCAGCAGCCGGGTCACGGTGTGCAGGGCCCGGGGGTCGCGGCTGCCGTGGGCGACGGCGACGAGGGCGGGGGCCCGGGACGGTACGGGGTGCGGCCGGGTGCGGTGGGCGGGGCGCGGGCCCTCCGGCGCGACGCGGCCGAGCCCGGCACCGAGCTCGGCGCCGATGCGCGTGAGCAGGTGCGCCGTGCTGTCGAGGGGCGGGGGCTCCTGGGATGCCGACGGGTTCATGGACCGAGGGTGCCGGGTGCGGGTTGCCGTCGCGTTGCGTGCCGGTCACGGGAGCTTTCGGACCGCCTCACGGGGCGCCCCGGACCACCGTCAGCCAGGAGGGCGCTGCGCCGGGGCGGGGCAGGTCCGGGAAGTCCTGCCGTACGCCCGACGGGGAACCGGTCCGGGTCGTCAGTCCGTGAAGAGGCGTTCGATGACTTCGGCGACGCCGTCCGCCTCGTTGCTGGCGGTGTGGACGGGGACGGCGGCGAGGACCGACGGGTGGGCGTTGGCCATGGCGTAGCCGGTGCCCGCCCAGGTGAGCACGGTGAGGTCGTTGGGCATGTCGCCGAAGGCGATGACCTCGGCGGCGGTGATGCCCCGGGCCGCGCAGAGCAGGTCCAGGGTGCCGGCCTTGGTGACGCCGGGGGCGCTGATCTCCAGGAGCCCGTGGCCGCCCGAGTGGGTCACCTGCACCTCGTCGCCGGTGCCGCTCCGGGCCGCGGCGAGCAGGGTGTCGGCGTCGAGCCGGTCGGACCAGGCGAGCAGTTTCGTGACGGGGGCCTCGGTCAGCCAGAGGTCGGCGAAGGAGGGGACGGGGAGTTCGGCGCCGGCGTCCTCGGACAGCCGCAGCCGGTAGGCGGGTTCGTACAGGACCTGGTTGCCGGTCTCCAGGGCGAAGCCCACCTCGGGCAGTGCGGCGGCGAGCACGTCGGCCACCCGGCGGGCGGTGGGCAGGGGCAGGACGCGGGAGGTGACGACGGTGCGGGTGGCGATGTCGTAGACGAGGGCGCCGTTGCTGCACACGGCCGTGCCGGTGAGGCCGGCGGCCTCGGCGAGCCGGTCGACGAAGCGGGGCGGCCTGGCGGTGACGATGACGATCTCCGTACCGGCCTCCTCCGCCCTGCGCAGGGCGCGCAGCGTGCGGGGCGACACGGTGCCGTCGTTGCGCAGGAGCGTGCCGTCGAGATCTGAGGCGATCAGCCGTGGGAACACCATCGGCCGATGCTACCGGCGGCCGGGTCCGGAGAACCCTTTCGGCCGTCAGTTCGTCCGTCACTGAGGGGTGGTGCGCTGGACCACCGCCCCGGTGACGAAGGGACGGGGTGCCGGATGCGGTGGAGGCCACGGGGCGGCCGGGCGGTGCGGGGTCGGCTGCGGAGGGCGGCGGCGCGGGTGCGCGGGGCCGCCGTGCGGTGCGTGCCGCGGACCCGGCGCGGGCGGCGGCGGGCCGTACAGGGGGTGATGGCCGCGTGTGTGCTGGCGCTGGCCCCGGCCACCTGGCTGTATCTGGCGGCCGAGGGGCGGACCGGGACGGCGGCGGACGCGCCCGCCCGGGACGTGGCCGTGGTGTTCGGCGCGGGGCTGTGGGACGGGAAGCCGTCCCCGTATCTGGCGAGGCGGCTCTCGGCGGCGGCCGGGCTGTACCGGGAGGGAAAGGTGCGGGTCGTGCTGGTGACGGGCGACAACAGCCGGACGGAGTACGACGAGCCGGACGCGATGCGCGCCTATCTGGTCGCCCGGGGCGTGCCGGACGACCGCGTGGTCAGCGATTTCGCGGGCTTCGACACCTGGGACTCCTGCGTCCGGGCCAAGAAGATCTTCGGCGTCGACCGGGCGGTCCTGGTGAGCCAGCGCTTCCACATCCGGCGGGCGACGGCGCTGTGCCGGGCGGCGGGGATCGACGCGTACGGCGTCGGGGTCGACGACGTCCACGATGTGACCTGGTACTACGGCGGGACGCGCGAGGTGTTCGCCGCGGGGAAGGCGGCGCTGGACGCGCTGTTCGCACCCGACCCCCGTTTCCTGGGGCCGAAGGAACCGGGGGTCCACGAGGCGCTGGCGGCGGCCGCCGGGCGGTGACGGCACCCGGGCACGCCCTGGGCCCGGGTCAGAGCGAGGTGACCGGTGCCGTCTCGGCGGAGATCCAGCCCAGATAGCGGGCGCTGCCCCGGACCACGGGGAGCGCGATGATCTCCGGGGTGTCGTAGTCGTGCTCGCGCTCGATGTGGGCCTCCAGCTCCTCGTACCGTTCGGCCGACGTCTTGAGGAACAGGTGCCACTCCTCGGCCGTCTCGATGCCGTTCTGCCAGCGGTAGACGGAGGTGACGGGCCCGGAGATCTGGACGCAGGCGGCGAGCCGGGCCTCCACCACTCCCCGCGCGAGCGTCCGGGCCTTCTCCTCGCTGTCCGTGGTGGTGAGCACGGTCAGCCAGGCGGGCGGTGTCCGGGTCACGGTCGTCTCTCCTCGGTGCGGGCGGCGGGTCTTCTCCATTGTCGGGCCCGCCGCCCGGATCCGCGGCTCAGGCGGCGTACGGATGGGCGGCCCTGGCCTCCCTCAGCGCCCTGCCCCACCACACCAGTTGGTCCAGGAGCGCCTTGGCTGCGGCCTCGGGGCCGGCCGGGTCGCGGTGGCGGCCCTCGTCGTCGAAGAGGGCGCCCGCGTTGTGGAAGGAGACGGTGTCGCGGATGGAGACGCTGTGCAGTTCGGCGAAGACCTGGCGCAGGTGCTCGACCGCGCGCAGACCGCCGGAGATCCCGCCGTAGGAGACGAACGCGACCGGTTTCGCCTGCCATTCGGCACGGTGCCAGTCGATGAGGTTCTTGAGCGGGGCCGGGTAGGAGTGGTTGTACTCGGGGGTGACGACGACGAAGGCGTCGGCCGCCGCCAGCCGCGCCGAGACCTCGGCGAGCAGCGCCCGGTCCTCGGGCCCGGGGCCGTAGGAGAGGGCGGTCGGCAGATTCAGCTCGGCGACGTCGACCAGGTCGGTCGTGATGCCGGGGTGCTCCCCGGTCCGGGAGAGGAACCAGTCGGCGACGACGGGGGCGAAGCGCCCCTCGCGGTTGCTGGCGAGGATGACCGCGACCTTCAGCGGGGCGGTCGGGGATGCGTCGGTGGCCGGGTTTCCGGCTGTGGTGAGGTCCATGGCGAGAGGTTCGTACATCAAGTTTGGTTGAGGTCAAGCGGCGGCTCGCGGCACGTCGACGCGCGGCGCCCCACCGCCTTTCCCGGGTGTGCGTACGCCGCCTACGGTGGGCGCCATGACGACTCCCACCACCCCGCTCCCGTACGCCGAGTTCGACGGACACCCCGCCACCGAGGACGACCTGCGGGCGATGGCCTTCGCCGGATTCGGGCACTTCACGGCCATGCAGGTCAGGAACGGTCGGGTACGGGGTCTGGAGCTGCATCTGGCACGGCTGGACTCCGCGCACCGGGAGCTGTTCGGGCTGCCGCTGGAGGGGGACCGGGTCCGGGAACTGGTCCGGGGGGCGTTGAAGCGGGCGGGGGCGGTGGACGCCTCGGTGCGGGTGCACGGGATGCGGGCGCCGGACGGGGCCGGGGCCCTGCCGGTGGTCACGGTGCGCGCGCCGGCCCGGATGGCGCCGACGCCCACGAGCCTGTTGCCCGTCGCGCACGCGCGCACCGTGCCGCACCTCAAGCGGCCCGGCGATTTCGGACCGGTCCACCACGGGAATCTGGCCCGCCGGGCCGGGTT
Source organism: Streptomyces sp. NPDC057682 (assembly GCF_042799575.1). NCBI lineage: Bacteria > Bacillati > Actinomycetota > Actinomycetes > Kitasatosporales > Streptomycetaceae > Streptomyces > Streptomyces sp. NPDC057682. The sequence goes on from NZ_JBHVIN010000002.1 coordinate 373,144, forward strand.
CGACGACGCGCTGCTGACCCTGCCGGACGGCGAGGTGACCGAGGGCGCGATCACCAACATCGGGTTCTGGGACGGCGCGTCGGTCGTGTGGCCGCAGGCCCCCGCGCTGCTGGGCGTCACGATGGCGCTGCTGGAGCGGGGGCTGCCGGACGCGGGCGTTCCCTCGGTGCGCCGGTCCGTGACCGTGGACGGGCTGGCCGCCTACCGCGCGGCGTTCGTCACCAACTCGCAGGGCATGGCACCGGTCGCCCGGATCGGGGAGGTCCGGTTCGCCGTCGACGAGGAGCTGATGGGCCGGCTGGCCGCGGTGTACGAGGCGGTCCCGGCGGACGAGATCTGAGGGCCGCGCCCCGAGGGGCCGCCCGGGGACAACCCGCTCCGCGGCAGGGGCCGACCGGCCCGTTCCGACGGTCCGCCCCCACCGGGCCCAGGGGGGGGCGGGTCCGGTGGGGGCGGTGGCCGGGGGCGGCGGTGTCGCACCGTCCCGTGGGGGGTGTGCTTCATGTGCCCGCCGTCGGCCGGCTCATGCGCGGGGCGTACGAGATTTTCCGCGCGGCGGAGTCACCCGATCGGCACCCGGCACCGGACCGGCCACGCCTTTGCCCGCTTTCACCGCTGTGACCTGCGGTCATGCCGGTTGGCAAGGAGGCGGCACCGGTCCGGTCGGGTGAAAGCTGACCCGATGTCAGCGCGCGTCGGCGGCGGTGCGGCGGTTGGCTCGGGGCAGGACACACCAGCCCGCGCCTTCCCGCTCGGAGGAACTCCTCATGCGCCGTCCTGCCCGCCTCGTGACCGGCACCGCCGCCGCTGCCCTCACCGCCGCCGCGCTCGGCCTGGGCGCCGCCGCCCCGTCCGCGTACGGGGAGCCGGCGGCGTCCCTGGAGATCACTCCGGCGAGCGCGGCCCCGGGTGCCGTGGTCACCGTGAACACCACCGCGTGCGGCGGCGACACGGCCGCCACCGGGGACGCGAAGTCCCTGGACGCGCCGGAGTTCCGGCTGGCCCCGGCCACGCTCCAGGAGGTGCTGGCCGGGACGTTCACCGTGCCGGGCAACGCCGAGCCGGGGCCGTACCGCATCGGTGTGGACTGCGCGAACGGCAAGCGGGCCACGGGCGAGATCGAGGTGCGGGCGGCCGGTGCCGCGTCCAAGGACACCGGGCAGTCCGCCGGTGACCGGCCCGGCGGAAACACGGCCGGCCAGGACACCTCGGACCGCGCCCCCGAGTCCGACGCGCCGGCGGACGACGCCTCCGGGAGCGGTCTGCCCTCGGACGACACCGGGAGCGGCCTGCCCTCGGACGCGTACGGCACCGAGCCGTACGGTTCGGCCGGGCTCGACGAGGCGGAGGCGGAGGGTTCGGCCCTGGTGCCGGACGCCCCGGACGCCGCCGGCCTGTCCTCGTCCGGCGACTGGGCGAGCCCGTCGCAGCGCCCGAGCGCACCCGGTCGTGCGAGCTCCTCCCCCGGCCGGGACGACACGTCCTCCGGCCACGAGACCCCGGCCGGCCGCCACCCCTCGGCCGAGCCCACCGCCCCCACGGGGCACGTGAAGACCGGTGTCGGCGGCAGCGTCGGCCCGGACACCACCCAGATCGCGGCGGGAGCCGGCGTTCTCGCCGCGACCGCCGTCGGCGGAGCCTGGCTCCTGCGTCGCCGGGCGAGCGGCACGCGGGACGGCTGACGGAGACTTCCACCTCTCCGTGACCGCCCGGTCTCCGTCCCGGTGGCCCCGCGCCACCGGGACGGGACCCCTTTCCCCCGTCCGGCACTCGTCTCCCGGAGGACGACCGTGTCCCAGAAGGCCAAGGGCTGGCTGCTCGTCGTCGCGGCGCTGGCCGGTCTCTGGCTGATCCGCAACGGGGCCGGCACCCAGCTGACGCCGCCCGCCCCGGCCGCCGCCGACGCGTTCGCCGCCGGCCCCGGGCTGCTGCCCGGCTCCCCGGTCGCCGCGCCGCTGAAGCCCTCCGCGCCGGTGCGCATCAGAATCCCCGCCATCCGGGTGGACGCCCCGATGATGCGGCTGGGACTCGGCCCGGACGGCAGTCTCGACGTCCCTCCGGCCGGGAACACCGACATCGTCGGCTGGTACAAGGACGGCACCCCGCCCGGCGCCAAGGGCACCGCGATCGTCGCCGGCCACGTCGACAACGCCGACGGGCCCTCGGTCTTCTACGACCTGGGGGCGATGAAGAAGGGCAGCACCATCGAGGTGCTGCGCCAGGACGGCCGCACGGCCGTCTTCGCGCTCGACGCGATCGAGGTGTACGAGAACGAGGACTTCCCCGACCGGCGGGTCTACGGGGCCTCGGAGCACGCCTCGCTGCGGCTGATCACCTGCGGCGGCGGCTTCTCCCCCGCGACCGGCTACCGGGGGAACGTGGTGGCGTACGCCCATCTCACCGGGGTGCGCTGACCGGCCCGCCCGGGTCCGTGCCGCTCAGGCGTGCCACTGGTCGAAGGCGAGCTTCGCGACCAGGGAGAAGACGACCACCAGCAGCACGCCGCGCACGAACTCGCTGCCCCGGCTGAGCGCCATCCGCGCCCCGAGCAGCCCGCCCGCCAGGTTGAACACGGCCATCAGGGCGGCCAGCTGCCACAGCACATTGCCCTGGTGGGCGAACATCGCGAGGGCTCCGGCGTTGGTGCAGACGTTCACGATCTTGGCGGTGGCGGAGGCCGTCACCAGATCGAGGTGGAGCACCGCGGTCAGCGCCAGCACCAGAAAGGTCCCGGTGCCCGGCCCGAAGAGCCCGTCGTACAGGCCGATCCCGCCGCCGACCAGGACGATCGCGGTGACGGTGCGGGCCCGGGTGACCTTCGGAGCCGTACCGTCCCCGGAGGCCCGGCCGAACTGGGGCCGCAGCATCACGAACGCGGCGACCGCCAGCAGCACCACCATGATCACCGGGCGCAGCACCTCGCTGCTGATCCCGGCGGCGAAGAAGGCCCCGGTCATCGAACCGGCCAGGGCGGCCAGACCGATCCGGACGGCGGTGCCGACGCGGACCGGCGCCCTGCGCGCGTAGGTGACGGCCGCGCCCGAGGTGCCGACGATGGCGACGGCCTTGTTGGTGCCGAGGACCTGGGCGGCCGGCAGGTGCGGCAGGCCGAGCAGCAGCGCGGGCAGCAGGAGCAGTCCGCCGCCCCCGACCACGGCGTCGATCCAGCCCGCCGCGGCCGCGGCGAGGCACAGCACGACCAGGGTGGTCAGGGTGATGTCAGGCATGTCCGCGACTGTATGGAAGGGGCATGTATCGCGTCCAACCGTGATCGAAAGCTTGAGCTACATCTGAGCCGGGGGCGTCCCGCGCAGGTCGAAGGCCCCTCCCCGGCCCTCACAGACGGCGGTCCGGAGCGCTGAGCGCACGGTTCCTCCCGGGAAACAGCGGGGATCCGGCCGGGTAACACCCTCCCGGCACGCTTCCTGGCATGAGGACACGGACGTGGTGTCCGCCGAGCGACGACGGAGGCCCTTGAGATGCCGGAGTCCCCTTCCCCGACCGACCGCACCTCCACCGCGACGCCCGTGCCGACGATCGTGGTCGTCGGACACGGCATGGTCGGCCAGCGTTTCCTGGAGTCCCTCGCCGAGCGCGGGCTGACGGCCGCCGCGGGCACCGCCCGGGTCGTCGTGCTCTGCGAGGAGCCCCGCCCCGCCTACGACCGGGTGCAGCTGACCTCGTACTTCGCGGGGCGGACCCCCGAGGAGCTGTCGCTGGTCGAGGACGGCTTCATGGAGCGGCACGGCTTCGAGCTGCGCACCGGCGATCCGGCGGTGTCCGTGGACCGGGCGGCGCGCACGGTCACCGCGCGGTCCGGGGAGGTCCTCGCGTACGACACGCTCGTGCTGGCCACCGGCTCGTACCCGTTCGTCCCGCCGGTCCCCGGCAGGGACGGCACGGGCTGCTTCGTCTACCGGACGATCGAGGACCTGCTCGCGATCGAGGCGTACGCGAAGAACGCGACGACCGGCGCGGTGGTCGGCGGCGGTCTGCTCGGGCTGGAGGCCGCGGGCGCGCTGAAGGGCCTGGGGCTGGAGACCCATGTGGTGGAGTTCGCGCCCCGGCTGATGCCCGTCCAGGTCGACGAGGGCGGCGGCGCGGCGCTGCTGCGCACCATCGAGGAGATGGGGCTGGGCGTCCACACGGGGGTCGGCACCCAGGAGGTCCTGACCGGCGGGGACGGCGCGGTGACCGGGATGGCGCTCTCGGACGGCTCCGTGCTCGCCACGGACCTGGTGGTGTTCTCGGCCGGGGTGCGCCCCCGCGACCAACTGGCCCGGGAGTGCGGGCTGGAGGTCGGGGAGCGCGGCGGGATCGTCGTCGACGAGGCGTGCCGCACCTCCGACCCGGCGGTCTTCGCGATCGGCGAGTGCGCGCTCGCCTCCGACGGCCGGGTGTACGGGCTGGTGGCGCCGGGCTACGAGATGGCGCGGACGGCCGCCGAGGTGATCGCGGGCGAGGAGGCCGCGTTCACCGGCGCCGATCTGTCGACGAAGCTGAAGCTGCTCGGGGTGGACGTGGCGTCCTTCGGCGACGCGCACGGCACCGCCGAGGACTGCCTCGACGTGGTGTACGCCGACGCCCGCTCCGGCGTCTACAAGAAGCTCGTCGTCGGCCGGGACGGCACGCTGCTGGGCGGGGTGCTGGTCGGGGACGCCGAGCAGTACGGCATGCTGCGCCCGCTGACCGGCACGGTGCTGCCGGTCGCCCCGGAACACCTGGTCCTGCCCGCCGGGGCCGGCGCGCCGGTCGCCCTCGGTCCGTCCGCGCTGCCCGACGAGGCGGTGATCTGCTCCTGCCACAACGTCACCAAGGGCGCGATCTGCGAACACACCACGCTCCCCGAGGTGAAGAAGTGCACCAAGGCGGGCACCGGTTGCGGCAGTTGCGTCAAGGTGATCGGCCAACTGCTCCCGCAGAGCGCGGACCAGGGGCTGTGCGGCTGCTTCGCGTACACCAGGAGCGAGCTGTACGAGATCGTCCGCACCCTGGGGATCACCTCCTACGCCGGACTGCTCGACTCGCACGGACGGGAGGAGGCGCGCGGCGGTGACGGCTGCGAGATCTGCAAGCCCGCGGTCGGTTCGGTCATCGCCTCGCTGGCCCCCACGGTCGGCGCCAGCGGCTACGTCCTGGACGGCGAGCAGGCCGCGCTCCAGGACACCAACGACCACTTCCTCGCCAACCTCCAGCGCAACGGCTCGTACTCGATCGTGCCGCGCATCCCCGGCGGCGAGATCACCCCGGAGAAGCTGATCGTGATCGGTGAGGTGGCCCGCGACTTCGGCCTCTACACGAAGATCACCGGGGGTCAGCGGATCGACCTGTTCGGAGCCCGGGTGGACCAGCTGCCGCTGATCTGGACCCGGCTCGTCGACGCGGGCTTCGAATCGGGGCACGCGTACGGGAAGTCGCTGCGGACGGTCAAGTCCTGCGTGGGGCAGACCTGGTGCCGCTACGGCGTCCAGGACTCCGTGAAGATGGCGATCGACCTGGAGCTGCGCTACCGGGGCCTGCGCTCCCCGCACAAGCTGAAGTCGGCGGTCTCGGGGTGCGCCCGGGAGTGCGCGGAGGCCCGGGGCAAGGACTTCGGGATCATCGCCACCGCCGGGGGCTGGAACCTGTACGTGGGCGGCAACGGCGGCGCGACCCCGCGCCACGCCGATCTGCTCGCCCAGGACCTGTCCGACGCCGAACTGGTGCGGCTGATCGACCGCTTCCTGATGTTCTACATCCGCACCGCGGACCGGCTGGAGCGCACCTCCGCCTGGCTGGAGCGCATCGAGGGCGGCCTGGAGCACGTCCGGGACGTCGTCGTGCACGACTCGCTCGGGCTCTGCGACGAGCTGGAGCGGATGATGGCCGACCACGTCCGCGGCTACCGCGACGAGTGGGCCGAGACCATCAACGACCCGGAGCGGCTGCGCCGCTTCGTCACCTTCGTCAACGCGCCCGACGCGCCCGATCCGTCGGTGAGGTTCGTGCCCGAGCGCGACCAGGTCAAGCCCGACCTGGACATCCTCGCCGGCCCCGTACTCGCCATCCGCACGCTTGAAGGGACCCCCTCCTGATGACGACAGAGACGATGACCCCGCGGACGACGGCTCCGCGGCCGGAGCGGGCGGCGGCCGGTGCCGTGCGGCTCGCGGCCGGGGACGGCTGGCTCACGGTGTGCGACCGCTCGGTGCTGACGCCCGGCCGGGGCGTCGCGGCCCTGCTGCCGGACGGCCGGCAGGTGGCGCTGTTCCTGGACCGGGCGGGGCGGGCGTACGCGATCGACAACCGCGATCCGTTCACCGGGGCGTACGTCCTCTCGCGCGGACTGGTCGGCTCGGCGGACGGGCAGCCGTTCGTCGCCTCGCCGCTGCTGAAGCAGCGCTTCGACCTGGCGACGGGGGCCTGTCTGGACGACGACGAGGTGTCCGTCCCGGTCTTCGAGGTCCGGGCGGACTGAGCACGGTCCGTTCACCGCGTGTTGACGCTCCGTCAACTGCGTCCCTCTACTGTCCTGACGTTCGACCCGCCGGCCGACCGGACCGGCGGGCCCTCACTCACCCGTGGAGTGATCGTGGAACGTCGGACCTTCCTTCGCACCGCCGTTGTCGGCGGCTCGGCCGCGGCCTTCGGCGGCACCCTGTGGCGGGGTGCCGCCTTCGCCGGCCCCGCCCAGCCGGCCACCGGCCCGTACGGCGCGCTCCAGGCGGCCAACGGCAACGGGATCCTGCTGCCGGCCGGCTTCACCAGCAGGATCGTCGCCCGTTCGGGGCAGACCGTCCCCGGCACCTCGTACGCCTGGCACAGCGCGCCCGACGGGGGCGCCACGTTCGCCGACGGCAGCGGCTGGATCTACGTCTCCAACGCCGAGGTCTCCTCCGGCAGCGGCGGCGGGGCGAGCGCGGTGCGTTTCGACGCCTCCGGCACCGTCACGTCCGCCTACCGGATCCTGTCCGGAACGAACAACAACTGCGCGGGTGGCCGCACCCCGTGGAACACCTGGCTGTCCTGCGAGGAGGTCAGCCGCGGCGCCGTCCACGAGACCGACCCGTGGGGTGTGAAGGCGGCCGTGCGGCGCCCGGCGCTGGGCCTCTTCAAGCACGAGGCCGCGGCGGCCGATCCGGACCACGGGTACGTCTACCTCACCGAGGACGAGACGGACGGCCGCTTCTACCGCTTCCGCCCCACCACCTGGGGCGACCTGTCCGCCGGCACGCTTCAGGTGCTGGTGGCGGGGACCGGCACCTCGGGCCCGGTGACCTGGTCGACGGTCCCCGACCCGGACGGCTCGCCCACCCAGACCCGCTACCAGGTCGCGGGCGCCAAGGTGTTCAACGGCGGTGAGGGCTGCTTCTACGCGGCGGGCACCTGCTGGTTCACCACGAAGGGCGACAACCGGGTGTGGGCGTACGACGCGGACGCGTCCAGCATCTCGCTCGCCTACGACGACTCGCTCGTCACGGGCGGCAGCGCCCCGCTGACGGGCGTCGACAACGTCACCCGGTCCGCCTCGGGCGATCTGTACGTCGCCGAGGACGGCGGGAACATGGAGATCTGCCTGATCACCCCGGACGACACGGTCGCCCCGTTCCTGCGGATCAGCGGCCAGTCGGGCTCGGAGATCACCGGCCCGGCCTTCTCCCCGGACGGCAGCCGGCTCTACTTCTCCTCGCAGCGCGGAACGAGCGGCAGCTCGTCCGGCGGCATCACCTACGAGGTCACGGGGCCGTTCCGCGGCTGAGCGCCCGGACCCCGGCCGCGCGGCGTCCGTAGCGGCGCCGCGCGGCTGCCTCTCCCGCCATCAGGCGGGCTCGCCGCCGCTCTCGACGGCCGCCGGGTCCATCCACACGACCTCCCACATGTGGTGGTCGGGGTCCTGGAAGGACCGGCCGTACATGAAGCCGAGGTCCTGGGTGTCGTTGGCGGGCGAACCGCCGTGGGCGAGGGCGGCGTCGACCAGCTCGTCCACCTTCTCGCGGCTGTCGGCGCTCAGCGCGAGGATCACCTCGGTGGTCGCGGAGGCGTCGGCGACCTCCTTCTTGGTGAAGTCCTTGAAGCGCGGCTCCTCCAGGAGCATCGCGAAGATCGCGTCGCTGATCACCATGCAGGCGGTGTGCTCGTCGCTGAACTGGGGGTTGAAGGAGTAGCCCAGCTTGCCGAAGAAGTCCTTGGTCGTCGCCAGGTTCTTGACGGGCAGGTTCACGAAGATCATCTGGGGCATGGCCGTCACGCTCTCTCGGTGGTGGGTCGGTGCGTCGCTCGAACGCGCTCACACCGGGTAGACGCCCGGACCGCCGGGAACTCATCGGCCCCGGACGAGGAAATCCCTTCCGTGCGGCGCCGGAGAGAAAACCTTTCCTCAAACGGCGGGACGGCGGCCGGGATCAGGGCACGGCCAGCGGCGCACCCCCGCGCAGCAGCGCCCCGCCGAGCGGGGTGAGCGTGTGGAGGACCGCGCTGCCGTGGCGCAGGGTGTGCACGAGGCCGGCCTCCCGGAGCACACAGGCGTGCTGGCTGGCCGAGGCGAGGGAGACCCCGGCCCTGCGGGCCAGCTCGCTGGTCGTGCAGCCGTCGCCGATCACCCTCAGGACCGTGGACCGCGTGGAGCCGAGGAGCCGGCCGAGCCAGGGGCCCGGTTCGGCGAAGGCGGGGGCCGCGGCGTGGGTGACCGGGTAGACGAGCACCGGCGGGAGCAGCGGGTCCCGGAAGACGACCGGGGTGCCCCGGCAGAAGAAGGACGGCTGGAGGAGCAGCCCGCGGCCGTCCAAGTGCAGTTCCCGGTCGAAGGGGTAGTCCGCCTCCAGGACCGGGGCGCGCCAGCGGATGACCGGCGGGAGCGAGGCGAGCAGCTCCTCGGGGCCGCCGTCCAGCAGGGCCCGGCCGCGGACGGTCCGGTCGGCCTCGATGCTCGCCTGGATGTGCGGCCAGTAGGGCTCGACGGCGGCGCGGTGGTAGGCGCGCAGCGCGCCGATGAGCCGCCCCAGGGGCTCCGTGCGCCCCTCCCCCAGCGCGTCGGGCTCCAGCGGCCGGAGCGCGCGCCGGGCGGCGCCCCTGCCGCAGGCCGCGGCCTGGGTGCCCAGCACCGCCAGCTCGGCGCGCAGCCGCTCGGGCGGGGTGTCGCGCAGGACCTCGATTCCGCCCGCGAAGTCCAGCGGCTCGGGACCACCGCCGGAAGGCGTCAGAAAGTCGGGGAAATAGCCGCGGGATGGCACGACGGAGGACAGCAGGCGTACTTCACTATTCAACCGGGTCCGGGTTTCCGTACGCCATTTCCCGAAGACCGTGGAAGCCCGGCGGTCCCTGAGCCGGTGAAAGCTGAGAATGGTCTCCCATAATGCGTCCGGCCGGGTGGCCATCCGCACCGTGGAAAGGTCCCATCCGGACACATGGATACGCAGCACCGAACCCCCACCCCTTGCACGTGCAATTACCCCTGCCCAAGAGTATGCGAAGCGTAACTACCCGTCACCACGGGGTTTCGGCCAGAGCTGAAACGTCTCGCCCGGACCCGTCGCCAACCGAAAGGCTGTACGGCGTCGGGTGCGATTCCGGAACCACCGGAAGAGCGGGTGAAGGCCGTGGGGGGTTTTGCTCGTTCGGCGGCGGTTGGTGACGGTGCGGCTCCGCACGCGACGGGGGTAAGAGGGGTGCGGTCCATGGGTGGGGATCCATGGACCGCACCCCGGTCCGTTCCGGGCCCGCCCGCGGGCATGGGCCGATCTCTTTGCGCATTAAACGAAAAGGGGAATGGCGGAGCGGCGGCACCCCCGCACAGGGTGCCGCCGCTCAGGGGGAATTCCGTGGCCGCCGCCGGGACCGCCGAGGGTCTCCCGGTCCGGCACCGGCCTCCGGAATCGGTCGCTCGGGGGTCAGCGGCTGTCGCTGCCCTTCGCCTCCGCCGCCGCCCGGCCCGCTTCGAGGCGCGCCACCGGAATGCGGAACGGGGAGCAGGAGACGTAGTCCAGGCCCACCTCGTGGAAGAAGTGCACCGACTCGGGGTCGCCGCCGTGCTCGCCGCAGATGCCGAGCTTCAGATCGGGGCGGGTGGCCCGGCCGGCCGCGACCGCGCTGCGCACCAGCGAGCCGACGCCGTCCTTGTCGATCGTCTCGAACGGCGACACCCCGAAGATGCCCTTCTCCAGGTACGCGGTGAAGAACGAGGCCTCCACGTCGTCGCGGGAGAAGCCCCACACGGTCTGGGTCAGGTCGTTGGTGCCGAAGGAGAAGAACTCCGCCGCCTCGGCGATCTGACCGGCGGTCAGCGCGGCGCGCGGCAGCTCGATCATGGTGCCGATCTTCAGCTTGAGGTTCGTGCCGGTGGCGGCCTGGACCTCGGCGATGACCCGGTCGGCCTCCTCGCGGACGATCTCCAGCTCCTGGACCGTGCCGACGAGCGGGATCATGATCTCGGCGCGCGGGTCGCCCTTGGCGTTCTTGCGCTCGGCGGCGGCCTCGGCGATCGCCCGGACCTGCATGGCGAAGAGTCCGGGGATGACCAGGCCGAGCCGGACCCCGCGCAGACCCAGCATCGGGTTCTGCTCGTGCAGCTTGTGCACGGCCTGGAGGAGGCGCAGATCGTTCTCGTTGGCGTCCTTGCGGGACTCCGCGAGCGCCACGCGTACGGAGAGCTCGGTGATGTCGGGCAGGAACTCGTGCAGCGGCGGGTCCAGCAGCCGTACGGTGACGGGCAGTCCGTCCATCGCCTCGAACAGCTCGATGAAGTCGGCCTTCTGGAGCGGCAGCAGCTCCTCCAGGGCCGTCTCGCGCTCCTGGTCGGTGTCGGCCAGGATCAGCTTCTCGACCATCTCGCGGCGCTCGCCGAGGAACATGTGCTCGGTGCGGCACAGGCCGATGCCCTGGGCGCCGAACCGCCGGGCCCGCAGGGCGTCCTCGGCGTTGTCCGCGTTGGCCCGCACCCGCAGCCGGCGCACCCGGTCCGCGTACGCCATGATGCGGTGCACGGCGGCGACCAGTTCGTCAGCGTCGTCGGCGCCCGCGTGCATCCGGCCCTCGAAGTACTCGACGACCGGGGACGGTACGACGGGTACCTCACCGAGGTACACCTTGCCGGTGGAGCCGTCGATGGAGACGAGGTCGCCCTCCTCGATCACCGTGCCGCCGACCGTCATCCGGCGGCGCTTGGTGTCGACCTCCAGCTCCTCGGCACCGCAGACACAGGTCTTGCCCATGCCGCGCGCCACGACCGCCGCGTGCGAGGTCTTGCCGCCGCGCGAGGTCAGGATGCCCTCGGCGGCGATCATGCCTTCGAGGTCGTCGGGGTTGGTCTCGCGGCGGATCAGGATGACCTTCTCGCCGGAGCGGGACCACTTGATCGCGGTGTACGAGTCGAAGACGGCCTTGCCCACGGCGGCGCCCGGCGAGGCGGCGATGCCCCGGCCCAGCAGCTCCGTCTTCGCGTCGTCGTCGAACCGCGGGAACATCAGCTGCGCGAGCTGCGCGCCGTTGACCCGCTGGAGGGCCTCGGCCTCGTCGATGAGCCCCTGGTCCACGAGCTGGGTGGCGATCCGGAAGGCGGCCCCGGCGGTGCGCTTGCCGACCCGGGTCTGGAGCATCCACAGCCGGCCGCGCTCGATGGTGAACTCGATGTCGCAGAGGTCCTTGTAGTGGGTCTCCAGCGTCTCCATGATGCCCATGAGCTCGTCGTACGACTTCTTGTCGATGGACTCCAGCTCGGCGAGCGGCATGGTGTTGCGGATCCCGGCGACGACGTCCTCGCCCTGCGCGTTCTGCAGGTAGTCGCCGTACACGCCCTGGTGGCCGCTGGCCGGGTCCCGGGTGAAGGCGACGCCGGTGCCGGAGTCGGGGCCGAGGTTGCCGAAGACCATGGAGCAGATGTTGACGGCGGTGCCGAGGTCGCCGGGGATGCGCTCCTGGCGGCGGTAGAGCTTGGCCCGGTCGGTGTTCCACGATTCGAAGACGGCCTTTATGGCCAGGTCCATCTGCTCGCGCGGGTCCTGCGGGAAGTCGCGTCCGGCGTCCCGGGCGACGATCTTCTTGAACTGCTTGACCAGCTTCTTCAGATCGGCCGCGTCCAGGTCCACGTCGACGGTGACGCCCTTGGCCGCCTTCGCCTCCTCAAGCGCCTCCTCGAAGAGGTCGCCCTCGACCCCGAGGACGGTCTTGCCGAACATCTGGATGAGCCGGCGGTAGGAGTCCCAGGCGAACCGCTCGTCGCCGGACTGGGCGACGAGACCGGTCACGGAGGCGTCGGAGAGCCCGATGTTGAGGACCGTGTCCATCATGCCGGGCATGGAGAACTTGGCGCCGGAGCGTACGGAGACCAGCAGCGGGTCGTCCGCCTGGCCGAGCTTCTTGCCCATCCGGGTCTCCAGGGCGTCGAGGTGCGCACTCACCTCGTCGCGCAGGGCGGCCGGCTCCTCACCGCTGTCGAGGTAGACCTTGCACGCCTCGGTCGTGATGGTGAACCCGGGAGGGACGGGAAGACCGAGGTTGGTCATCTCGGCGAGGTTGGCCCCCTTCCCGCCGAGGAGGTCCTTCAGATCTTTATTGCCCTCGGTGAAGTCGTAGACGAACTTCTGCACATCACTGTTTTCCGACACGGTCTCGACTCCTCGAAGACGCGGTGGCTGCCCTGACGGCGAGGAACATACCCAGATCGAAGGTGCGTGGGTACGTCCACTTGCGCGTCGTACGGCCGCAACCACCCGTCCGCCAGCAGATCGAAAGTGGAGCGAGTCGGAGTCCCGCCGGATTCATTCGTTCATTTCTTAAACGCATAACTACGCACCGCGATCATTTTTCGTCACTTTCGCGACAGTGCGTAAGGGAAGCGTCGATCGATCAAAGTGTGAGCCGCTGGCACGCAGTGCCGTCATTTGAGAAGTGCATCCCCCGAAAGAGCGCTCATGTGAGCGATCAAGGCATCAGGCGTGGCGAGGATCACGCCGGAGGGGCCGCTCAGATGTCACCATCCGGACACCTGAAGGGCAGCGGATGGTGCCGACCCGGTCACGTATGGCGATCCTCTGCCCCTTGATGCACCACGAATGGGGAGGCGGGGGGTGAATCGCGCGCGATTCACCCCTCCCTAGGCGCTCATTTGAGCGGAGAGGTGGGTGGGGCACCCGGTGCCGCCAGAGCCTCCGTCGCCGTACGCACGATCGCATGGTCCTCGCCCAGCTCCCGGGACGCGATGTCCCGCACCGCCGTCCACTCGGCGCGGGCCCGGTCCGTCGACCCCAGGGCGGCCAGCGCGTCGCCCAGCCGCTGGCGGGAGCGGAGGGTGTCGGGGTGGGCCTCACCGCGCCGGGCGCGGCGTCCCTCGACGACGGACGTGAGGAGGTCGACAGCCTCCTGGGGGCGGCCCGCGGCGGTCAGGGCGACGCCGTAGCGGTGTCCGACGGAGAGCGTGGGCAGGGCGTCCGGGCCCATCGCGCGTGTATGCGCGTTCCACACGAGATCCATGAGTGCGGCCGCTTCCCCGTGGCGTTCGAGGTCCGTGAGAACCGTCGCCGTCCGGTGCCGGGTCTTCGCCAGGGACAGGCTCCACTCGGGCAGGGTGCGCTCCTCGATGACCAGCAGCTCCTGGAAGAGGGCGAGCGCCTCCTCGTCACGGTCCAGGGACGTCAGCACATGGGCCAGGTGGTAGCGGGTCAGCCCGGTGAAGGTGTCCTCCGGGCCCCGCTCCTCGCTCATGTCCGGCAAGAGGGCTCGCAGCAGGTCCGCCGCCTCCTCGGAGCGCTCCGCCGCGTGCAGCACGGTCCCGAGGTCGTGGCGGAAGCTGAGCAGGGTCCGCCGTTCCCGTGCGCCGAGGCTCTCCGTCTGCCCGATCAGCCGGTGCATCCGCTCCACCGCGTCGTCGTACTCGGCCAGGTCCGCGCGGACGAGCGCCTGCAGCTCGCGCACGAGCAGGGTCTCCCGGTGGTACTCGCCCAGCGCCTGCACGACGTGCGGCTCCAGCGCGTCGGCCTCGTCACGCGCCTCCGGGAAGCGCTCCAGGCCGCGCAGCGTCGCGATCAGGTCCCGCCGCGCCTGGAACGTGGTCCTCCGGTCGGGTCCGTAGTACCGCTCACTGGCCTCGACGGTGGCCCGGCGGAACGGCTCCGCCTCCTCGTACCGTCCGAGGTCGTCGAGGAGGTCCGCCAGACTGTCCGTGATCCGGATCGGACCCGCGCCCTCGACGTCCTCGTCGGCTGCCTCCACTTCCGCGAGACCGGCGCGCAGTTCGGCCTCCGCCTCGGCGTACCGGCCCTGCTCGGAGAGCGTGGCCGCGTACCAGGAGCGGGTGTGGAGTCTCGTGCTGAGCGTGACCGCGTCCCCCTCCTGCCACGCGAGCACCCTGGACAGCAGTTCCTCCGCCTCCTGCGACCGTTCCAGCCGGTGGAGGGCGTACGCCTGGTACTTCAGGGCCTGGGTGTACTCCCACCCGTACCGTTCGCCGTCCAACCGCTGGTACGTCGCCAGCAGGGCCTCGCCCTCCTCGACCGCCTCCGCGTAGCAGTCGTCGTCGTAGAGCATCTCCAGGAGGAACTGGCGGGCGTTGAGGGTGTAGCCGTGGTCGGGGCCGTGGACCTCGGCGGCGAGGGCGATGATCGCCCGCAGCTCGCCCGTCGCCTCGGCGGTCTCCCCCAGACCGCTCAGCGCGATCGCGAGGTGGCCCCAGGTGTTCCGGGTGACGAGATCGGTCCGCGTCCGCAGGACCGCCACGTGTTCGCGGATCAGCCCCACCAACTCGTCCCGGTAGCCGGTCAGCCCGCATTCGACGAGCCGTCGGCCGAGGGCGGGGACCTGGGTCACCGGGCTCCAGCCGAACCCCGGCTGCCAGCTCTCCGCGAGGTCCACGATGTGGTCGGCCTCCAGCACCACGACCCCGGGAGTCGACGGGTCGTCCAGCAACCGCTGCGCGAACGCCACCAGCGCCGGCGCCATCTCCTCCATCACGTACAGCTCGGCCGGGCCCACCGGTCCGTCGGGCTCCGGTTCCCCGTCGGGGGCCGGGTCGGGGGTGTCCGGGGGCGGGTCGGTGCGTCGCGCGTCGGTGAGGCCGAGGCGGCGCAGGAGTTCCGGGGAGGCCGCGGCGAACGGGCCGGCGTGGTCGGGGAGGCTCGTCGTGGCGTCGGGGCCGTCGCCGGAGAGCCGGGCACGGAACTCGGGTCCGGGGCCGCTGCGTTCCAGGAGGTACCTGGCGACGCGGTCGGCGGTGTCCAGGGCCACGGAGGTGCGGACGGTGTCGAGGAGCAGGTCGGCGACGCCGGGGAGGAAGGCGTACTCGGCGCCTTCGCCGGTCGTGCTCCGGTCCGAGCGGCGCAGCAGACCGCCGAGGAAGACCTCCGCGAGCTGGGCGCGGTGGAAGGTGCCCCCGGCGGCGCGGTGGGCCTCGTGGACGACGCGCATGACGGGCAGGGTGAGCGGGGTGACCGAGGCCAGGGCTCCGGCCAGCCGCCGGCCCTCCGGGGAGGCCGCCTCCCGGAAGCGGCGGAACCGCTCCTCGGGGGTGGGCGGGGGCGCCGGGGCGGGCGCCGGGGGCTCGGGGCGGGGGGCCGGGTCGGTGTCGGGGATCATCAGCACCGGCAGCGCGGCGCGGCTGTCGCCGTCGGCGAGGAGCGAGACCCAGGGGGCGAGCTGCCCTTCGGTCGCCTCCAGGACCGGGACGGGCGTGCCCTCGTAGGTCATCAGCTCGGGCGGGAGCACCGGGTGGCTGACGCGCAGGGTGCGGCCGGGGGCGGCGGGGTGGCGGGAGCGGACCCGGAGGCGTTCGGCGGGGTGGCCGCCGGGGGCGGGCCACATCCGTTCGGGCAGCGGCTGGAGGATCGCGACGGGGCCCTTCCGCGCCCAGCCCCGCAGCAGGGCGGGGACGGCGCCGGAGCGCCAGGCGGGTCCCACCGTGTCGGAGACCACCAGGACCACGGTGGGGCGCACCGGGTCGGTCCGCAGGACGGCCGGCGGGTGCGGGCCGGGGGCGAAGGGGTGGGCGTGCAGCAGCGGGCCGGGGCCGCCGGAGCTGTCGAGGCCGTGGACGCGGAGGTCGTGGAAGGTGCCCTGGCTCTCCAGCAGGGCGCGGACCTCGGCGGCGTACCGCTGCCAGAGCACCATGGAGGGGCCGTCGTCGACCACGAGGACGGCGCTCAGCCAGCGTTCGGGCCGGGGCCGCAGGACGGGTTCGGGCAGGGCGGACTCGGCCATCCGCTCGACGGTCGCCGCCTCGTCGAGCACCAGGTCGGTACGGGAGGCGACCGTGCGGCGCAGCGGGCGCATCGCCCGGTTCAGGGCGCGCTGGGACTCCAGGGACCGCACCCCGGTCACGCCGACCGGGCGCGAGGTGCGGCCCGCCGCGGTGCCGTCGGCGGCGGGGGCGTACAGGCCCTGGGGCTCGGCGCGTTCCGGTTCGGGTTCGGGCAGCACCGGCAGGTCGTGGCCGGACCGGCGCGTGTCGTGGTCGCGGGCCGCCTCCTCCGGTTCGAGGGGGCGGACCGGGCGGGCGTCCGGCTCCGGACCGGGTGGCGGCTCGTCCCCCGGCCCGCCCCGCCGCCGCACCTCGGCGATCCACAGGACGTCGAGCAGCTCCTCGGTGGACAGGTCCACCCCGGCGCGGCCGAGCAGGGAGGTGAGCCGGTCGAACATCAGGCGTCCAGGTCCCCGAGCGAGCGGAACACCGTGTCGCGCAGCTTGTCGAAGTCCATCGCCGCGCCCGAGACGCGCAGATGGACGGCGTTGAGCAGCTGGTCGGTCGCCAGGTCGTGCGCCTGGTTGTCGCGCAGCCGCAGGAATTCCTCGATCAGCCGCTCGGCCTGTGCGGCGGCGTCCGTGCCGAGGTGCATGCCGACGATGGAGCGGAGCTGTTCGGCGTCCGGCTGCTTGAGGTCCAGGCGGACGCAGCGGCGCAGGAAGGCGGGCGGGAACTCGCGTTCGCCGTTGCTGGTGATGACCACGACGGGGAAGGTGCGGCAGGTGACCCGGCCGCCGGTGACGGTGACCCGGCCGTCGTCCGGGCCGGTGACCCGGACCTGCGCCGAATCGCCCTTCAGCCGGGCCAGTTCGGGGATCTCGTAGGTCCCCTCCTCGAACACGGTGAGCAGGTCGTTGGGCAGGTCGACATCGCCCTTGTCCAGCTCGTCGATGAGCAGCACCCGCGGTGCGGCGCGCGGCAGGAGGGCGGTGCCGAGCGGGCCGAGCCGGAGGTAGTCGCCGATATCGGGCTCGGCGGTGTCCTCGTCGGCGGCGCCGCCGCGCAGCGAGGCGTCCCTGAGCCGGCCGACCGCGTCGTAGCGGTACAGCCCCTCGGCGAGGGTGGAGCGGCTGTTGACCGCCCAGTGCAGGACCTCGCCCAGGCAGAGTTCGCGCGCGACGGCTCGGGCGAGCGTGGACTTGCCGGTGCCGGGAGGGCCGGTGACGAGCAGCGGGCGGTGGAGGTGGAGGGCGGTGTTCACGATGTCGCGGTCGGTCTCGGAGATCACGTACCGGCGCCGGGGCCGCTCGGGCGCCGTCTCCTCGCCCTCCGCCGGGGCCTCGCCGCCGCCGAAGGTCCGCCACGGCGGCGGCGCGGGCCACGCGGTGACGGGATGCGGCTCGATGTCGCCTCCGTGGAAGAGCCGCCAGTCGGTGCTCATCGGTTCCCTCGTCTCGTGCTTCTCATGGTGCGGACAGATCGAGGCGCGGGGGCAGTTGCCGTTCCGGGTCGTCCCAGAGGAGGGCCAGCCCGCCACGCGGGTGCGTGTCGTCGCCGTCGCAGTCCGCTCGCAGCCTACGCAACCGGGCGGGCAGTTCCGGCAGCGGACAGTCCGTCAGGAGGTTCTTCAACTCCTCTGCGGCGCGGTCCGGTTCGCCGTGGCCGCACCAGACCATCACGGGGACGCCGCCGAAGACGCAGGCGGTGAAGACGTCCGTGCGCGGGGCGGCGGACCCTGCGGCGGACCCGTCGGCGGTCACGACGACGCCCGGCGCGTCCTCGCGGGCGCTCACGAGACCGTGCGCCGCCTTCATCGTGGGCAGGTCGCCGGGGAGCCAGTGCAGGTCCCCGGTCCGGGCGTGCGCCACCTGCTCCCAGCGGCCGCGCCAGAGGTGTTCCTGCTGGGGGCGGCGGTGCTCCGTGCAGCGGACGGCGACCGGGAACTCGGCCCCCAGCGAGCGTTCGAAGGGGCCGTCGGACCCGATCTGCCAGCGGTGGACGTCCAGTTCGAGATCGCGGGCGTCCAGGAAGAATTCCACCGGGGTGCTGTTGACCCGCCCGTGCCGGGCCAGGAGCGTGTCCACCGCGCGCTCGATCGCGGCCGGGGCCACGGGCGTGTCCCGGACCTCGACGGACTCCGCGCCCGAGGCGCCGTGCGTCCACACCTGGTACGTGCGGTGCCCGGCGGGTCCGGACGGCGCGGACAGCCGGATCTGCACCCGTTCGTCCGCCGTCCCCGCGGACGCGGCCTGTTCGGCGAGCGTGGCGCGCCGGTCGGCCAGGACCGCCGGCAGGGCGGCGTCCAGCCGGCGCGCGCAGGCGTCCGACCACTGCCGCAGCTCCTCGGCGTACGGGCCGTCCCCGGCCGCGGCGGCGGCGCGTTCGACCGTGCCCAGCAGCCGGGGCAGCCGGGGCAGGTCGGGGAGCAGGGCCTCCAGGGCGTCGACCACCTCCCTCGGCGCGGTCGCCGTGAGGTCGGTGCCCACCGCCTCCTTGCGGGCGGCTTCCGTGAACTCCCGTGCCACCTCTTCGGGTTGGGCTTCGAGCAGGGCCATCAGGGTGTCGTACTCGGCGCAGAGCAGCCAGCGGTCGGGGGCCAGTCGGCGCCCGTCGGCCTTCATGGACACCAGGTCGGCCGGCTCCAGGCCGCACGGCGCGGCGGCCAGCAGGTGGATCAGGGTGGCGATGCCGTGCGGGCGGGTCCGGGCCCAGTCGACCAGGGTCACGGCATCGATCTCCGCCGGCTCGCAGGGCAGCGGTGCGGCCAGGTGCGTGCCGAGCTTCCGGGCCACCCGGGCCAGGGCGGGGCCGTCGTCGGCCAGCGCGGCGCGGACCAGCAGGGCCAGCCCGTCGCGCGCGGGGTTCCGTTCGGCGGGCGGCTTCGCCGCGGCGGGAAGCCTTCGGGGCGCGTAGTCCTCGTCGCTCGTCCAGTTGCGGCACAGCGCCGTCGGCACCTGGCCGGCACCGTCGCGTTCCGCCAGCTCGTCGAAGTGGCTCCGGATCCCCTGCCACACCTGGTCGAGATCGGGGGCGGCGGCCGGGTCCCGCCGGGATCCCGCCTCCAGTTCGTCCATCAGCTTCGAGGTGAAGAGACCCACCCCGTGGACGGACTTGGCGGCCTGCCCCGGCCTCGACGCCCGCATGACGAACAGCGGGCGCTCGACGTTGGCCTCCGTCCGGTTGGTGAGGGTGTCGGGGTCGGCGGCGTGGGCCTGCTCGCCCGGCCTCAGGGTCGTGCGGCACGCGTCCAGGACGACGACGGCGCGCTGTGCCGCACGGGCGGGCAGCCGGTCCGTACGCAGCAGGGAGATCAGGTTCTCGGCGTCCGCCCCCTGCGGGTCGCCGTCGCGGGACTCCGGATAGAGCAGGCTCCAGCGGTTGTGCGCGGCCTGGATCCCGTGGCCCGCCCAGTACACCCAGAGCCAGTCGACGTCGAGGGCGCGCAGCTCGTCCTGGAAGACGCGGCGGACGTGCATCCGGTCCGCCGTGCTGCGCCGGACCCCGGTGAACTCGGCGAGCAGCCCCTCGTTGCGCTCCAGGGGCGAGGCCAGCAGGTGCATGTGGTCCTCGGGGACGCCCCGGCCGCGCAGCCAGCGCATCATGCGGGCGGCGTCGTTCGCCGGCCCGTCCAGGTCCCAGCCCTCCCCCCGGGTCGCATACTGCTCGACCGCGACGACGACCGCGTGGGTGCGCCGCCAGTCGTGCCCGGCGGGCCTCACGGCAGCTCGGCCGCTATGCGCTCGTAGAGGCCCTGATGCGCGAAATAGCCGGTGTGGGAGCGGGGGAAGGGCTGGCGCAGGTTGACCCGCACATCGGTGACGCGGCCGGGGAACACCCGCTCCCCGACGAACCCGAGCAGGTCCCTGCGGTCGTACACGTTGATCCAGCGCGGGAACGTGGCGGGCAGGTCGTCGCCGCGCCGCAGCCCGGTCAGCGCGTCGATCTCGTAGAGGAACGGCGCCTGCGAGCCGACCGTGATCAGCAGGTCGACGCCGTGGGCGGGCTCCATGGCCAGCAGGTCGAAGGAGGCGATGCCGCCGAGGCTGTGGGCGAGCAGGACGACCGGGCCGCCCTCGCGCTCCCTGGCCAGTGCGACGGTGTCGGCGATCCGGGTGCGCAGTCCGGTGCCCCGGCCCTGGTAGCGCAGGATGTCGCCGCTTCCGGGGAGGATCTTGCCGGTCATCGGGCGGCGGCCCCTCTGGACGACGGGCGAGGAGGCCCACAGGAGCGGGTCGCCGAGCAGCCGGCCGCCGACCCAGGACGCGGCGCCCTTGAGGCCGCGGTCGGTGCCGCCGAGGCGGTCGGTGAGCACCCGGACCAGGGCGTCGCGGTCCGCGCCGTCCACCGGCAGCGGTTCCTCGGCGTCCTCGGTGTGCTCGGTCAGCCGGGTCGCGAGGGCGACGACCGCGCGGGCGGCCATCGCCTCGGTGTCGCGGCCCGGGGCGGTGCCGGAGAGCCGCAGCGACAGTTCCTCGGCGACGCGCAGGGCGGCGTCGTACAGCCGGGGGCCCAGCTCCTCGGCGAGCGCGGCGGCGTCGCCGTCGCCCGTCGTGTCCGTCGTGTCCGTCACCGGGCCTGCCCCGGCGAGGGCGCGCACCCGGTCGGCGAGGGCGTCCCACGGGTCGGTGCGGCCGGGCGCGAAGCCGCCGCCCTCGTCCTCCCGGGCGCTGTCCGCGAGCAGTTCGATCTCCGCGAACGGGTCCTGTTCGAGCAGCGCCCACACGGCGAGCGGATCGTCCGCGCCGTCGGCCCCGGGCACGGCCCGGTCCTGCTCCCGTTCCGGGAAGCTGGCACCGCCCAGCGCGAGATGGGCCCCGTAGGTGTCGCCCCAGTAGCAGGGCGCGAGCCTCACCTCGGGCCGTACCCGCGCGAGTCCGCGGGCGACCCGCTGGTAGGACTTCCGGTACGAGTCCTCCCGTACGCCCGTTCCGTGCACAAAGACAACGCTCGTCACGCGATCCCCCACTGTGGCCGAGTGACGCATTCTAACGAACGGACGGGCCGTCAATCCCGGGGTCGGTGACAGTGGTTGGGGCAAGCGGGTCAGCCGCCGGAGGTGTCCAGTTCGGCGTCGGCGCTCACGCCCGCGCAGTCGTACGGGTCCTTCAGCCAGCCGTCCGGGAGTGCCACGCGGTTGTTGCCCGAGGTGCGGCCGCGGGGGCCGTCGGCGCCGTCGGGCCAGGGCTGGTCCAGGTCCAGTTCCTGGAGCTGGGAGCCCAGCTCCTCCAGGGAGGAGGTGATCGCCAGCTTCTTGCGCATCTCGGAGCCGACGGCGAAGCCCTTCAGATACCAGGCGACGTGCTTGCGGAAGTCGATCACGCCGCGCGCCTCGTCGCCGATCCACTCCCCCAGCAGTGTCGCGTGGCGCAGCATCACGTCGGCGACCGTGCGCAGGGACGGTGCCTGCCGGGCCGCCGTGCCCTCGAAGGCGGCGACCAGGTCGCCGAAGAGCCAGGGGCGGCCCAGGCAGCCCCGGCCCACGACCACGCCGTCGCAGCCGGTCTCGCGCATCATCCGCAGCGCGTCGTCCGCGCACCAGATGTCGCCGTTGCCGAGGACGGGGATCTCGGGGACGTGTTCCTTGAGACGGGCGATGGCGTCCCAGTCGGCGGTGCCGCCGTAGTGCTGGGCGGTGGTCCTGCCGTGCAGGGCGACGGCGGTGACGCCCTCCTCGACGGCGATCCGGCCGGCGTCCAGGAAGGTGAGGTGGTCGTCGTCGATGCCCTTGCGCATCTTGATGGTGACGGGGAGGTCCCCGGCCTCGGAGACGGCTTCGCGGAGGATCGCGCGCAGCAGCGGCCGCTTGTACGGGAGGGCCGAGCCGCCGCCCTTGCGGGTGACCTTGGGGACGGGGCAGCCGAAGTTCAGGTCGATGTGGTCGGCGAGGTCCTCGTCGACGATCATGCGGACGGCCTTGCCGACCGTGACCGGGTCCACTCCGTAGAGCTGGATCGAGCGCGGGGTCTCGCTCGCGTCGAAGTGGATGAGCTGCATGGTCTTCTCGTTGCGCTCGACCAGCGCCCGGGTGGTGATCATCTCGCTGACGAACAGCCCCTTGCCGCCCGAGAACTCCCGGCACAGGGTGCGGAAGGGCGCGTTGGTGATCCCGGCCATGGGGGCCAGCACCACCGGCGGCCGCACGGTGTGCGGGCCGACGCGGAGCAGCGGGGAGGAAGGGGCGAGCGTGGTCATGCCCCCCATTGTCGCGTACCGGCGGAACTGCTCCGGTGACGGAGGCCCGCCGGGGCACGGCGGTGACCCGCTGTTGTCGGACCCTCGCCGTAGCGTGGCGGGGACGGCGAGGGACGCCGGCCCACGAAGGAGATCCATGACCTCTCGGACGCGCTTGGACCCGACAGCCCTTCCGCGCCGTACCGGCGGCGCGGCTCCCACCCGGCGCGGGCTGCTCGCGCTCGGCGGCGCCTCCGCGGCCGGTGCGCTGCTCCTCGCGGGGCCCGCGCACGCCGCCGCCCCCGGCCCCGCGTCCGCGACGGCCCGGCTGCGGGAGCTGGAGCGGGTCCACGGCGCCCGCGTCGGCGCTTTCGCGTACAACCTGGCGACCGGGGTGTCCGTGCGCCACCGGGCCGACGAGCGGTTCCCGGTGCTGTCCACGTTCAAGACGCTCGCGGCGGCGGCGGTGCTGCGGGACCTGGACCGGGACGGCGAGGTGCTGGACCGGCTCGTGCGGTACACGGACGCGGACTGCGTCGCGGATTCCCCTGTCACCCGCACCCCGGAGCATCTGGCGAGCGGGATGACGATCGCCGAGCTGTGCGACGCGGCGATCTGCGACAGCGACAACACGGCCGCCAATCTGCTGCTGCGCGAACTCGGCGGGCCGCGCGCGGTCACCCGCTTCGCCCGCTCCATCGGGGATCCGGTGACCCGGCTCGACCGCTGGGAGCCGGACCTCAACTCGGCCGAGCCCGGACGGCGCACGGACACCACCACCCCGGCCGCCCTCGCCCGCGACTACGCCCGGCTCGTCCTCGGGGACGTCCTGGAACCGCGCGACCGGGAGCGGCTGACCGGCTGGCTGCTGAACTGCCGGACCAGCGGCACGCGGTTCCGGGCCGGGCTGCCCCCGGAGTGGACGGTCGCGGACAAGACGGGTGGCGGTGCGTACGGCAGTTGCAACGACGCGGGCGTCGCCTGGACGCCCGAGGGGGTTCCGGTGGTGCTGGTGGTGCTGACGACCAAGCCCGACGCGGACGCGGCGGGAGACCATCCCCTGGTGGCGGCGGTCTCCGGCGTCCTGGCGGCGGAAGTCGTTAGTTAGGCGTACTATCCATGCATGCCCGAGCTCACCCATCGGGGACGGATGCTCGTACTCGCGATCTGCTGCATGAGCCTGCTGATCGTCAGCCTCGATGTCACCGTCCTGAACGTCGCCCTGCCCGCCATGCGCCAGGACCTGGACGCCAGTGTCTCGGGCATGCAGTGGACGATCGACGCGTACACGCTCGTCCTCGCCTCCCTCCTGATGCTCGCCGGATCCACCGCCGACCGGATCGGCCGCCGCAAGGTCTTCATGGCGGGCCTGGTCCTGTTCACCGCCGGATCGGCGCTCTGCTCGCTCGCGTCCAGCCTGGACGCGCTCATCGTCTTCCGCATGGTGCAGGCGGTCGGCGGCTCCATGCTCAACCCGGTGGCGATGTCGATCATCACCAACACCTTCACCGACCCCCGTGAGCGGGCCCGCGCGATCGGGGTGTGGGGCGGTGTCGTCGGTGTCTCGATGGCGGCGGGCCCGCTGGTGGGCGGTGTGCTGGTCGACTCGGTCGGCTGGCGGTCGATCTTCTGGATCAATCTGCCGGTCGGCCTCGCCGCCCTCCTGCTCACCTGGCGTTTCGTCCCCGAGTCCCGCGCGCCCCGGGCCCGCCGCCCGGACCCGGTGGGCCAGCTGCTCGTCGTCGCGCTGCTGGGCGCGCTCACGTACGCGATCATCGAGGCGCCCCAGAAGGGCTGGACCTCGCCGGAGATCCTGCTCTTCGCCGCCGTCGCGGCGGGCGCCCTGGCCGGTCTGGTGCTGTACGAACCGCGGCGTACCGACCCGCTGATCGATGTGCGCTTCTTCCACAGCGCCCCCTTCAGCGGGGCCACCGTCATCGCGGTCAGCGCCTTCGCGGCCCTCGGCGGCTTCCTCTTCGTCACCACCCTCTACCTCCAGGACGTACGGGGCCTGAGCGCCCTGGACGCCGGGCTCCACATGCTGCCGATGGCCGTCATGGTCTGCGTGCTGCCGCCGCTCTCCGGGCGGATCGTCGCCACCCGGGGACCGCGTATGCCGCTGCTGGTGGCGGGGATCGGCATGGCGGTGGGCGGGCTGATGTTCGCGGCCTTCGACGCGGAGACCGGCACGGCGACGATGTTCACCGCGTACGTCGTCTTCGGCGTGGGCTTCGGCGCGGTGAACGCGCCGATCACCAACACCGCCGTCTCCGGGATGCCCCGCGCCCAGGCGGGCGTGGCCGCGGCCGTCGCCTCGACCAGCCGGCAGATCGGGCAGACCCTGGGGGTCGCCGTGATCGGGGCGGTCCTGGCGGCCGGGACGAGCGCGGCGCACACCTCGGACGGAGGGATTCCGGCGGCCGGCTTCGTGGCGGCGAGCCGGCCCGCCTGGTGGATCATCACCGGCTGCGGGGTCTGCGTCCTGCTGGTCGGCCTGGTGAGCAGCGGGCGCTGGGCCCTGGCGACGGCCCGCCGGACCGCCGAACGGCTGGAGGGGGACGCGGCGGCCCCGGCCCCGCCCGGAGGCGCGCGGGAACGGCCGTCCTCGGCGCGCGCCCGGGGCTGAGGGACGGCGGCGTTCGCGGTCCCGGCGACGGCCCTCCCGCGCACGGGAACACCGGGCCGTCCGGGCACGTTGGTCCTGGGGGCCGCGCACGGCCCAGGGAGACATCGGCCACCGTGACATGCCCGGGGGGCGGCTCATGATGACGGCTCTGCTCGACCTCGACGGTCTGCCGCCGAGGGACCGGCTGACGGCGCTCAACGAGATGTTCCTGACGAGCAAGCACCCCATGGGCGTCGTGGGCGACGAGGCGGACGGCTTCGCCGCCTCGCTGCGCGGCGTGGAGCTGGCCTCGGTGCACATGGCGGAGCTGACCATGTCCCCGGGGAAGGTGGTGCGCTCCGAGAGGATGGTGCGGCAGGCCGATCCGGAGCTGGTCTCCGTGGTCGTGGCCGCGTCCGGGTCCGTGGTGCTGAGCCAGGCCGGGCGGGACGCGGTCCTGGACCCCACCACGCTCGCCCTGTACGACAGTTCGTACCCCTACGAGATCCGGCTCGACGGCGACGGCGGGACGGCGACGCTCCTGCGGGCCCACATCCCCCGGACGCTGCTGGGCCGGTCCCCCGCGCGGCTGCGCCCGCTGCTCGCCCGGCCGTTACCGGGCCGGGACGGCTTCGCGGGCATGGTCGTCCACCTGATGAACAGCCTGGCCGGCGAGGCCCACGCGTACGGATCGCATGACCTGCCCCGGCTGTCCGAGATCAGCGGCGACCTCCTCACGGCCCTGGTCACCCACCACCTCGACGAGCGGACGGATCCGGAGGACCCCTCGGGGCGGGGCGCCCTGCTGCTGAGCATCGAGGCGTTCGTCCGGCAGCGGCTGCACGATCCGGAGCTGTCGCCCCGGGTCATCGCCGGCGCCCACCATCTCTCGGTCGGCCATCTGCACCGGCTGTTCCACACCCGCGGCACCACGCCCGCGGCCTGGATCCGGGGTCTGCGCCTGACGTACGCGGGCCGGGACCTGCGCGATCCCGCGCTGCGCGAGGTGACCGTGCACCAGATCGCGACGCGCTGGGGCTTCAGGGACCACTCGACCTTCACCCGCAGCTTCCGCACGGCGTACGGGATGTCGCCCCGGGACTACCGCCACGTCCCGCCGGGTCCGGGAGGTGTCCTGCCGACGCCGGGCTGACGGCCCGGCACACCGGTCCGGGCCGGGGCGGCGCGGACCGGTGCTCCCGGACTCCCGTGGTCTCAGACCGCTTCGCTCTGGCGCTCGCGTGCGGGGGCGGGGGCCGGTTCCCCGGTGGCGAGGGGCGGCATCCGGAACATGAGGACCGCCGCGACGAGGCTGATCAGGCTGATCCCGCCGGCGTAGAGGGTGACACCGGCGGAGGAACCGGTGGCGTCCTGGAGGGCCACCGCGATCATGGGGGCGAGACCGCCTCCGATGATCGCTCCGGTCTGCATGACGAGGGACGAGCCGGAGTAGCGGACGTGGACCGGGAAGGTGTCGGCGATGATCGCGCCCTGCACGCTGTGCGTGATGGGCATGACCAGTCCCATCATCAGGAACGCGGCGAGCGTGACGCCCCGGGAGCCCGTGTCGACGAGCGGCAGGAAGACGGAGCCCGCCACCAGCAGCGCGCCCGATCCCGCCAGGAACATCCGGCGCCGGCCGAAGCGGTCCGCGACCATCGTCCACACCGGGATGAGGCAGCACCAGACGGCGGCGGCAGCGGTGACGCACAGCACCAGGTACTGCCGGTCGAAACCGACGGTCGAGGTGCCGTAGGAGAGGCTGTAGACCATGAACACATAGCCCACCGCCCCGCTGGCCACGGCCGCGAACAGGGTGGCCGCGAGCCTCGGGAAGCCGACCTTGAGGGATTCCCGCAGCGGGTTGGCGACCACGCGGTCGGCGGAGACCGCGGCGGCGAACGACGGCGACTCGGCCACGCGGAGCCGTACGAACAGGCCGAGGACGACCAGGATCCCGCTGAGCAGGAACGGGATCCGCCAGCCCCAGGCGGTGAAGGCCGCGTCCGGCATCACGGCGCCGGTGGTGAGGATGACCAGGTTCGCCAGGACGAGGCCGGCCGGCGTGCCCATCTGCGGGAACCCCGCGAACAGGTTCTTCCTGCCGTCCGGCGCGTGCTCCATGGACAACAGCGTGGCGCCGGCCATCTCGCCGCCGAGGGCGATGCCCTGCACGAAGCGCAGCAGCACCAGCAGGACCGGGGCCCAGACCCCGATCACCGCGAAGGTGGGGACGAGGCCGATGAGGGTGGTGGCGATCCCCATCATCAGGAGGGAGACGACCAGGGTTCCCTTGCGGCCGACGCGGTCGCCGAAGTGGCCGAACACCAGGCCGCCGACGGGGCGGGCGGCGAAGCCCACGGCGAAGGTGCTGAACGCGGCCAGCGTGCCGGCCGTGGGGCTCAGCGAGGGAAAGAACTGCGAGTTGAAGACGAGGGCGGACGTCGTCCCGTAGACGAAGAAGTCGTAGCCCTCCAGCACGGTGCCGCTGAGGGTCGCCAGGGCGACCCTGCGGGTGGCCCGGCTGTCGTGGGTGCTGGGGGTGTTGGCGGTTCTTGGAGTGCTGCTTCCGGTACTGCGGCTGTTCTTCATACCGTGGCCCTGTCAGGTCGGCGGGAAGGGGATTCAGCGGTCCGTCCGCCGCGTACCACGGTGCGGGCCGGACTTTCGGGTCGATCGGGGTCACTGCGGACGGGGGCGGGGGCCTAAGACGCGGGTGCGGGGGTGCGTGACCGTCATGGCGTGGCTCGTTCCTCGAAGGGGACGGGGTCGGGGAAGGACTGCCGCGAGGCGCCCCACTGCGGGGCGGTGACGAAGCGGCCGAGCCGGCCCCGGGCGATGACCCGACGGGCCTCCTCGCCCGCCGCGTCGATCACCTCGGCCTCGTCGGTACGGGTCGGGCGTCCGTCGCGCAGCAGCACCCGGCCCGCCACGACGACATGGCTGACGTCCTGGCCGCCCGCCTTGTAGACCAGGGCGTGGACCGGCATGTGCAGGGGCTGGAGATGGGGCCGACGGGTGTCCACGACGGTGATGTCGGCCGCCTTGCCCTCCTCCAGCGAGCCGATCTCGGCGTCCTGGCCGATCGCGCGGGCCGCGTCGATGGTGACCATCTCCAGCAGCTTGCCGGGGGGCAGCAGATAGGTGTCGCGCTGTTGCAGCTGGGTGAGCGTCTGGGCCTGGCGTACGGCGGTGAACAGGTCGAAGCTCGACATCGGCGCGCAGCCGTCGGTGGTGACGGCCACCGTGACCCCCGCGTCCAGCAGTTCGGGGACCGGGCAGCGTCCGCGCAGCGCGCCGACCACCACGCCGGGACCGTGCGTCACGCTCGTCCCCGTCTCGGCCAGGATCGCCACCTCGCGGGCGCTGAGACCGAAGCCGTGCTGGAAGTGGACGTCGGGGCCGAGCAGCGCCTGCGGGTCGAGCCGGTGGGCGAGTTCGACCATGCCGCCGAAGGCGTCCGTGTGGACGCGGGTGCCGTAGCGGGCCGCGAGGTCGCGTACGCGTGCGGACTGCTCCCGGTCCTGTGCGGTCAGCCGGGTGGCGCGGTCGGGCGTGGCCGGGCCGCTCGGATCGAGGGAGGGGACCATGGTGTACGGGGTGACGGCCACCTTGATCCGCCCGTCGGCGCCGTTGTGCCAGGCGGCGACGGTCTCCTCCGCCCCCGCCATCATCCGGTCGAGGTCCACGCGGGTGCGGCGGTGGGTGCCCTCGTCCGTCCAGTGGCCGTTCTCGCGCGGCCAGGGCAGACCGCTCGGGCCGACCCCGAGCACCAGGCGCGTGCCCGTCCCGGCGTAGGCGCGGGCGTGGGCGTCGCCGAACTCCGGCCGGTCGGAGCGGGGCTGGGAGCCGAGGACGCTCACCCCGCAGGTCACGCCGAACCGCAGCCGCTCCAGGGCGGCGAGGCGTCCGTCCGCGTACCAGTAGCCGGTGTCCGTGTGCTCGAAGTAGGTCCGGGTGGCGATCCGCATCCACCAGGACAGGGTGTCGACGCCGATCGTCTTCAGCAGGGCGTGCCCGCCGTGGCCGTGGGCGTCGATGAGCCCCGGGAGGACCACCTGTCCCGTGCAGTCGAGGGTGTCGGCGGCGCTCCAGCGGGCCCGGACGTCCTCGGTGGGGCCGACGGCGGTGACGCGGCCGTCGGTGACGGCGACCGCGCCGTCGGTGAGCACCCGCCGGGCCGGGTCCATGGTGATCACGCAGCCGCCGGTGAGCAGGAGGTCGGCGGTGCGCCGGCCGGGGTCGCCGTGGCCGGTCATGGTGCGGCCCTTCTGATCGGGTAGGTCGGCGGGAAGAGTTCCTGTTCCGTACGGCCGAGGTGGTCGCGTTCGGGGTAGGCGGCCCGGTAGCGGTCCAGGTACGCCTGGGCGCGTGCGCGGTCGTCGGGGCGTGCGCCGAGGAGGACGCCGCCGTCCACGACGGTCCGCCCGTCGACGACGACGGTGCGCACGTCCCGGCCGTCGCCGGCCAGCACGAGGGTGCGGATCGGGTCGTCGACGGGGCCGGTCCGGGGGCCCGACAGGTCGATCACGGTGAGGTCGGCCCGGGTGCCCTCGGCCAGCCGTCCGAGGTCGGGGCGGCCGAGCGCGTCGGCTCCCCCGAGGGTCGCCGCGTCGTAGAGGTCGCGGCAGGAGCCGGCGGAGCGGCGCCGTTCGACCGCCTTGGTGAGGACCATTCCGGTGTCCATCGCGCGGATCATGTCGGGCGGGGCGGTGTCGGTGCCCATGGCCATGCGGATGCCGTGGGCGAGGTAGCGGTCGAAGGACTCCAGGACGACGGCGTAGCGGGCCACCGCCATGGGGCAGAAGATCACGGTGGTGCCGCTGTCGCGCAGCAGGTCGAGATCGTCGCCGGGGACCGGGAGTTCACTGTGCCCGGCGACCGCCCAGGCGTGCGGGATCAGGGTGCGCGGTCCCAGGAAGCCCAGGTCGTGGAGGAGTTCCATGGGGCGGCGGCCGTGCGCCTCGCGCAGCAGGCCGACCTCGAACAGGGTCTGTCCGGCGTGCAGCCGGACCGGGCAGCGCAGTTCGTCGGAGAGGGCGCGGGTGCGGCGCAGCAGCGCGGGGTCGACCGTCTCGACGCGGGAGGGGGCGAGCATGCCGCGGACCAGGCCGTGGCCGGCCCGCTCGATGTCGGCCACGAACCGGGCGGCGGCGTCCAGTCCGGCCTCGCCGAGCCGCGGTTCACGGTGCAGCCGGGTGCGGCCCCGGCCGTCGACCACGGGCACGGCCGAGCGGTAGCTGGGGCCGAGGTAGACGCGCAGTCCGAGGTCCGCGGCGGCCTCGGCCGCGTCGGCCGTCTCCTCGTACGTCTCCGCCCACTCCTTGGAGATCTCCGAGGCGATGGGCAGGGCGGTGGTGATGCCGTTGAGGAGGAGCTGGCCGAAGGCGTAGCGGCGTTTGAACGCCTCCTCCTCGCGGCCGAAGACCTCGTGGCGCCGCTCCAGATAGCTCTCGGACCACCGTTGTCCGGTGGCGAGGGCGTCGTCCTGGTAGGTGTCGAAAACCGCGTGGTCGATGTCGCCGAGGGCGTTGAGGTCGACGAAGCCGGGCCCGACCAGGGCGAGTCCCTCGTCGCGCTCGACGTCGACCCGCCCCTCGAAGCCGTGGCCGACGTGGACGACCGTGTCGTCCTCGTAGACGACCGCGCCGTTCTCGTACACGACGTGGCCGGTCCCGTCGTACCCGACGACGAACCGCGCCGAGATACGGGTCCTCATCGGGCCGGCCCGTCGGGCGCGCTGCCGGGTGCGCCGTCCGCGGCGAGGATCCCGCGCAGGTGCTCGGCGGTGCGGGTGATGAAGCGGAGCTGTTCGGGGCCGTCGCACGGGGTGCCGGTGAGGTGGCCCATGTCCGGCCGGTGCCCGGCCGCGGCCAGGTCCTCGTAGGTGTGGGTGAGGCGGAAGATCTCGGCGAGTTCGGTGGTGGTGAGGTCGGGGTGCGCGGCCAGCCAGTCGGGGTCGTACACGTGCATGGGCATGACCGTGCGGTCGCGGGAGTTCTCGATGGACAGCCGGAGGTCGGGCCGGTGCGCGCCCAGGGCCCGGAGGATGGCCTGCCAGTCCATGACGCCCTCGCCGCAGGGCGCCAGCATGCGTCCGATGCCGTAGTCGGTACGGAACAGCGCGACGTCCCGGACATGGCTCATCCGCACGTAGGGTGCCACCCGGCGGGCGGCCTCGACGGGGTCCTCGGCGCGGGCGACGACGTTGGCGGAGTCGTACGTGATCCCGACGGCGTCCGGTCCGACGGCCTCCACCAGGCGGACCACCTCGAAGGAGGTGATCTCCTCGTGGGTCTCGACGTTGAGGTGGATGCCCAGGTCGAGGGCGGCGGGGCGCAGGACGCGCAGGAACTTCTCGATCCCGGCGAGCTGGTCGCTCCAGGGGGCGTCGGTGCGGAACCGGTCGAAGACGTGGTAACCGGGCAGCCGGGGCTTGTAGTTGGCGGTGCCGACCCAGAGTTCCCGGCAGTCGATCTCCGCGCAGGCCCGCATCATGCGGATCATGCCGGCGGTGTAGTCGCCGTTGCCCAGCTCGCGGACCTCGGGCGCCTCCGCGTTGGCGTAGGGGTTGACCTTGGCCAGCCCCATGTCGAGGTACAGGCCGAGTTCGTCGGCGCGCCGGCGCAGTTCCTCGAGGACGTGCCGGTCCAGCGTCGGCGTGATGTCGAGGACGGTCCTGAAGAAGACCCCGTCCAGGCCCAGTTCTGCGGCCTTCTCCAGGCTCTCGACCGCCGGGCGCGTCGCCGCCCCGGGAAGCTTGCGGCCGTCCACTCCCACCTTCATGCGTATGTCTCCTTGCGCTGTTCCGTTGCGGTTCATGACAGGACGGCGGCCGGTGCCGGGCGGTGGCACTTCACGGTGACCGAGCCGTACGGCGAGCCGAAGGGCGTCGGGCCGGGGACCTCGTGGAGGCACCGGTCGTGACCCCGGCCCTGGGGGCAGTGCGCCGCGAAGAAGCAGCCGCGCCCGGTCCCGGAGCCGTACGGGGGTGCGCCGTCCCCGGTCCGCAGGGCCGTGGTGAGCCCGTGCCGGGGGCGGGCGCGGAGTTCGGCGGCGGGCCCTCGCTCGACGATCCGCCCGCCCGCGACGACCTGGAGCGTGTCGCAGAGTCCGGCGACCGCTCCGAACGGGCCGCCGATCACGATCAGCGCGGTGCCGTCCGCTTCGAGGGCCGGGGCGAGGGCCCTCAGCCGGTCGGTCCGGGCCCCGGCCTCATCGGCGGAGAAGCCGGTGAGGACGGTGACGAGCACCCGTGTCCCGGCCGGTGCGGGGCCGGTGTGCGGGAGGACGGGCGCCGCCGGATCGAGGAGGGCGATGCCGGACGCCGGTTTCCCGGCCTCCGCCGGGGCGCGCCCCGGACCGTCCGCGAGGGTGACCGTCCCCGCGAGGACCCGGTCGCCCGGGGCGGGGCGGCCGGTCAGTGTCCGGGCGAGCAGCGGGAGGGCGGCGTCGTCCTCCCCCAGCACGCCGAGCCGTTCGCCCCGGCGCAGATCGAAGTTCACGTCGTCGAGCACCGTGCGCACCGCGCCGTCGAGGGGGAGCGCCGCACGCAGGCCGCGCACCCGGAGCCGTACGCCGCGGGCCGCGACCCTCGGGCCCGGTGAAGCCGGTATGTGGTGCGCCGTCACGTCGTTCTCCCAGTCCGCCGGGGTGACGCGGGTGGGTCCCGGTCGTTCCGGCCGCGTTCGTTGCTGGTGAGTCTCGGCGCGGGACGTCATGCGTGTCCAATACCTCTTGCCGCCTCCGGCATAGCCGTACGGGCATGGGTCGGGCGGGGCCGTTCCCCGGCCGGGACCGCCGCCCTGCCTTGCCCGTTCCGGCTGCTGAACCCCTTGCGTCATAGCCGCCGGGGCATACCCTGGGCCGATGGATCCCGAGAAGCTGCTGGACGGCCGTCTGAAGCTGCGCCATCTGGTGCTCCTCACGACCATCGCGGAGCACGGCTCCGTGATGCGGGCCGCGGAGCATCTGCGGGTGACCCAGCCGGTGGTGACGCGCGGGCTGCGCGAACTGGAGGCGATCCTCGGCGCCGAGGTCTTCGAGCGCGGTCCGCGCGGGGTGACGCCCACCGTCTGCGGAGAGGCGTTCATCGGGCACGCGCAGGTGGTGCTGGCCCATATCCGCAAGGCGGGCCAGCACGTGGCCGAGCTGAACAGCGGGCAGGTGGGCACGGTCACCGTGGGCACGCATCTGGCCGGGGCCGGTCTGCTGCTGCCGAAGGCCATCACCCGGCTCAAGCGGGAGCGCCCCCGGGTGACCGTCGTCGTGAAGGAGGCCCCGCCGGACGTGCTCCTGGCCGACCTCATGGCCGGTCAGGTGGATCTGACCGTGGGCCGGCTCAACGCCCCGGACCCCGGGGGCCGCACCCGGCAGATCCAGCTGTACAGCGAACCGGTCAAGCTGGTCACCCGGGCCGGCCACCCGGCGCAGTCCCTCGCCGCCCCGCGGCTGGCGGACCTGATGCACTTCCCGTGGAGCCTGCCGGTGGCCAACACCTCCCTGCGCAGGGAGGTGGAGCGGGTCTTCTTCGAGGCGGAACTGCCGCTGCCCGAGGACCGGGTGGAGTGCACGTCCATCCTGACCCTGCGCACCCTGCTGGAGGAGTCGGACACCGTGGCCACGCTGCCGGTGCTGATCCCGCAGCGTGACGACCGGCTGGCCGTGCTGCCGACGCCCCTGCCCTCGGTCTCCCGCCTCGTCGGGGTCACGCTGCCGCACGACCGCGCGCCCAGCCCGAGCACCCAGGCCCTGCTCCAGCATCTGCGGGACGTGGCGGCCGAGATCCGGGGCATGCTCCGGCCCGTGGGCGGGTCTGAGGCCGGGGCAGAGGCAGGGGCCGGGGCCGCCGCCGGAGCCGGAGCCGGGACCGGCTGAGGCGCACACGCGCGTCGGCTCCCCGCGAACGTCCGGCGGGAGCCGGGAGCCGGGTGACGTCAGCGGGTTGGCGGGTCAGGGGGTCAGCGGTACGAGCGGTGCGGGCAGCGGTCCCGGGTCGCCGGTACGGGCGAAGGAGGCCCAGGCCGCGCGGACGCCCCGGCCCACGGCGTCCACCTCCGCCCAGGAGAGGCTGCCCAGCATCGGCGCGTGCCGCCAGGCGTCGGCCGAGCCGAGGAGCAGCGGGATCTCGACGCAGTGGGTGGCGCCGTGGGGCGAGCCGGCCGGCCACCAGTCCAGCCGGTATCCGTGGACGCGGGCGCCCCGGTGCTCCAGCCGCGCGCGCAGCTCCCGCAGCGGCTCCTCGTAGACGCGCCGGGTGCGTGCGGCGACACCGCCGCTGTCGGACGGGCCCTCGGGGAAGGCGGACATGTCGTCGGCGTTCCAGCCGTACAGCACGTCCGGGGCCCGGTCGCCGAAGGGCGCGGGGCCGGGTCCCGCGGGCAGCGGCGCGGTGCCGGCCACCGGTCCGAACGGCGGTTCCAGGAAGTTCCCGGTCCGCTGCCGGTGGTCGGCCGCGGTGCGCGCCTGGGCGGCGAGCAGTGCGTCCGCCGGGGCGGTGCGGGGGTCGGTGCCGAGGTGGGCGGCGAAGATCCGTCCGGTCGCGCGTGCCTCGTCCGGGGTGCGGGTGAGCAGCGACAGCGGCGGGCTCTGGAGGATCACCCGGCGCAGCAGGGTGCGGGCCCCGGGCGTCTCCAGGAGCAGCAGGGCGGACAGGGCACCGGCCGACTGGCCGAAGACCGTGACGTTGTCGGGGTCGCCGCCGTGGTCCGCGATGTGGTCGCGGACCCAGCGGAGCGCCTCCAGCTGGTCGTACAGGCCGAGGTTGCCCTCGCTGACCCCGTCGTGGACGAGATAGCCGAGCGCGCCGAGCCGGTAGTTGGCGGCGACCACGACGACGTCCTGCTCGGCGGCGAGGGACCCTCCGTCGTACCAGTCGAGGATCCCGGCCCCGCTGCTGAACCCGCCGCCGTGGAACCACACGAGGACGGGCCGCCGCCCCGCCGCGGGGGCGGCGGGGCGGGTGACCGTGAGGTGGAGGCAGTCCTCGTCGTGCGGGTGCCGGCCCGGGGGCGGGCCCATCAGTGCTTCGAGGCGGGAGTCCGGCTGGGGGCAGACCGCGCCGGACGAGGACGCGGTGTCCCCGTACGGCACGGGCCGGGGCCGGGCGAATCGTGCGGCCGTGGCGTACCGGAAGGGGCCGCTGCGGACCGTACGCGGAGTGTTCATGCCTCACCTGCGGGTTCGGGGACGAGGCGTCGGGCCGGGGCGGCGGGACGCTCGGGAACCATACGGAACAGCGCCACCGCCCCGACGAGGCTGAGGGCGCACATGCCCACCAGATACCAGGTCACACCGGTCGACGACCCGCTCGCGTCCAGAAGCGCGCTGGAGATCATGGGGGCCAGTCCGCCGCCGAGCACCGCGCCGATCTGGAGGATCAGGGAGGTGCCCGAGTAGCGCACGCGCACGGGGAAGGTGTCGGCGATGATCGCGCCCTGGACGCAGTGGGTCACCGGGATGATCAGGCCCATGCCGGCGAGCGCGAGCAGCGCCGGCAGCCGGTCCCCCGTGTCGAGCAGCGGGAAGAACACCGCGCACCACAGCAGGATGGCGACCGATCCGCCGATGAAGAGCGTGCGGCGCCCCCTGCGGTCGGCGACCGCGGTCCACAGGGGGATCGAGACGAACCAGAGCACGGCGGCGGCGCTCACCCCGAGGACCAGGAACCGCTGGTCGAAGCCGAGGTGCTTGGTGCCGTAGGACAGCGTGAAGACCATGAAGACGTAGGCGACCGCGGAGTTGGCCACCACGGCGAGCAGGGTGACGGCCAGCCTCGGCAGTCCCGTGCGCACCGCCTCCGCCAGCGGGAAGCGGACCACCTCGTCCTCCTGCCGGGCCCGGTCGAAGGACGGCGATTCGGTGACGCGCAGCCGGACGACCAGTCCCACACCCACCAGGACGAAGCTCAGCAGGAACGGGATGCGCCAGGCCCAGGCGGTGAACGCGGCGTGTCCGGCGAGCGAGCTGGTCGCCAGGAAGATCATGTTCGCCAGGACCAGTCCGGCCGGGGTGCCCATCTGCGGGAAGCCCGCGTACAGGTTCCGCCGCCCCTCGGGCGCGTGCTCCATGGACATCAGGGTGGCACCGGCGCCCTCGCCGCCGAGGCCGATGCCCTGGACGACGCGCAGGAGGACCAGGAGGACCGGGGCCCAGATGCCGATGGTGTCGTAGCTGGGCACCGCGCCGATGAGGGTCGAGCCGATCCCCATCATCACCAGGGACACCACCAGCGTCGACCGGCGTCCCAGCCGGTCGCCGAAGTGTCCGAAGACCAGACCGCCGAGCGGCCGGGCGACGAAGCCGACCGCGAGGGTGGAGAAGGCCGCCAGGGTGCCCGCCGCCGGGCTCAGGTCGGGGAAGAACTGCTTGTCGAAGATGAGGGCGGCGGCCGTGCCGTACAGGAAGAAGTCGTACCACTCCAATGTCGTTCCGAG
The DNA here is from genome assembly GCF_042799575.1 of Streptomyces sp. NPDC057682. NCBI lineage: Bacteria > Bacillati > Actinomycetota > Actinomycetes > Kitasatosporales > Streptomycetaceae > Streptomyces > Streptomyces sp. NPDC057682. Next base: position 409,499 of record NZ_JBHVIN010000002.1, read on the forward strand.
AAGCGTGGCCAGCGCGGTTCTGCTCGCGCCCGTGGAACGGTCCGCGTCGCTCATGGATCACCTCGTCTGCCGGGGACGCGGGGGAGCCCCCGCTTTCGGTGGATCCTGGGCCCCCCGGCGGAAGCGGACAAATGCCGGTTCGCCCCGGAGGTATAGCGGTGCGGGTATACCGGAGGACCGAATCCGTCGGACCGGGGAGCGCCGGCCGCCGGCCGCCCCGCGTGGAATCCGGGCCACGGGGAAGACCACCGGCCCTGCCATACCGAAGTCGGCATACCTGCTGCGCAAAACGTCATTTGTGGTCATGGCCCCCCGCTCCCAGGGTGGAGACCATGACGGCACAGACATCGCGGTGGATCCGCAATTTCGTCGATGGACGCTTCATCGACCCCGACGACGGCGGCAGGAGCTTCGACGCGACGGACCCGGCCACGGGCCTCGTCCACGCCCGCGTCCACGAGGCCGACGCGCCTCTGGTCGACCGCGCCGTCACAGCGGCGCGCAGGGCGCTCGGGCCCTGGTCGGCAACGCCCGTACGGGAGCGGACCGAGGTCCTGCGCCGGGCGGCCGACCTGATCGAGGAGCGGTTCGACGCGTTCGTGGCCGCCGAGGTCGCCGACACCGGCAAGCCCGTGGCGCTCGCCCGTGACCTGGACGTCTCCCGGGCCGTCGCCAACTTCCGCACGTTCGCCGACGTCGTCGCGGCCGCCGGCCAGGAGTCCTTCCTGACCGATCTGCCGGGCGGCGCCCACGCCCTCAACTACGCGGTGCGCAAGCCCCTCGGGGTGGTCGCGGTCATCGTGCCGTGGAACCTCCCGCTGCTGCTGCTCACCTGGAAGGTCGCCCCCGCGCTCGCCTGCGGCAACACCGTCGTGGTCAAGCCCAGCGAGGAGACGCCGGGCACGGCCACCCTGCTCGCCGAGGTGCTGGCCGACGCGGGGCTCCCGGCCGGGGCGTACAACGTCGTGCACGGCTTCGGCGGCGGATCGGCCGGGGAGTTCGTCACCACGCACCCCGGCATCGACGGCGTCACCTTCACCGGATCCTCGGCGACCGGCGCCCAGGTCATGAGGACCGTCGCACCGCGCGTGCGCCCCGTCTCCTTCGAACTGGGCGGCAAGAACGCCGCGCTCGTCTTCCCCGACGCCGACCTCGACGAGACGCTGGACGGCCTGACCCGGTCGGTGTTCACCAACACCGGCCAGGTCTGCCTGTGCACCGAGCGGGTCTACGTCCACCGGTCGGTCTTCGCCGACATCGCCGACGGCCTCGTCGAGCGGGCGCGCTCGCTGCGCCTGGGCAGCCCGCAGGACCCGGCGACCACCACGGGGCCGCTCATCTCGCAGGCCCACCGGGAGAAGGTGCGCGGCTATCTGGACCTCGCCCGGGAGTCCGGCGCGAAGGTCCTCACCGGCGGCGGCACCCCCGCGCTCGGCGCGGAGCTGGACGGCGGATCGTGGATCGAACCGACGCTGTGGACGGGGCTGACGCACGCCGACCGCCCGGTGCGCGAGGAGATCTTCGGCCCCGTCGCGGCCCTGATCCCCTTCGACACGGAGGACGAGGCCGTCGCGCTGGCCAATGACACCGACTACGGTCTCGCCGCCTCCGTGTGGACCCGCGACCTGCGGCGCGGCCACCGCGTGGCCCAGGCCATGAACGTCGGGATGTCCTGGGTCAACACCTGGTTCCTGCGCGATCTGCGCTCGCCCTTCGGCGGCGTCGGCCTCTCCGGTCTGGGCCGGGAGGGCGGTGCGTCCTCCCTGCACTTCTACACCGAGCCGACCAATGTGTGCGTGCGGCTGTGACGGCTCCCGCCCCCTGGCGGCCGGTGCTCCCCGGCTTCCCCGACCGAGCGAAGGCCGCCCCTCCCTCGGGCGGCCGGAAGGACGTGACCATGGGCGACCACGCCCCGTGCCGCGGCCGGGCCCCCGTGCCCGGCGCGCATCCGACCCCCTGCGCACCCCCCGCGCACCCCGGCGAAGGAGGCAGCCGATGATCCCCGAAGAGACGGTCCGGGCCCTGGCCGAACGGCTCGACACCGCCCAGAGCACCGTGACGGACACCCTCAGCCTCGCCGACACGCACACCCTGTCCGTCGAGGACGCCTACGCCGTGCAGGCGGCGCTCCTCGCCCTGCGGCAGGGACGCGGCGAGCGCGTCACCGGCGTCAAGCTGGGGTTCACCAGCAGGGCCAAGATGGAGCAGATGGGGGTCTCCGAGATCATCGTCGGCCGGCTGACCGACGCCATGTGCGTGGCGGACGGCGGCACGGTCGACCTGTCCCGGTTCATCCACCCGAAGGTGGAACCCGAGGTCGCGTTCCGGCTGGGGCGCGACGTGGACGCGGACGATCCGGACACCGACATCGTCGCCTGCGTGGACGCCGTCGCCCCCGCCCTGGAGATCATCGACTCCCGCTACCGCGACTTCCGTTTCACCTACGAGGACGTCGTCGCGGACAACACCTCGGCGGCGGGCTACGCCATCGGCCCGTGGCGCCCGGTCCAGGACGTCTCCGACCGGGCCGTACGGCTGCACGGCGGGGACCACGACGTACGGGGGACGACCGCGGCCATCCTCGGCGCCCCGGTCAACGCCCTGCGCGCCCTGCTCGACATGGCCCGGCGGCGGCGCGTCCCGCTGCGCGCGGGCGAGGTCGTGCTCGCGGGGGCGGCCACCGCGGCGGTGCCCCTGACACCCGGAACGATCACCTGCGAGGTCGACGGCCTCGGCCGGGTCGGCGTGAGGGGCGTCTGATGGACCAGGCACGTGTCATCCCCGGCAAGGCGCGCCCGCGCGGCCGGTTCCCGCACTACCGCCGCGCCGGGGACCTCGTCTTCGTCTCCGGCACCAGCTCCCGCCGGCCCGACAACACCTTCGTCGGCGTGGCGACGGACGAGCTGGGCACCACCGACCTCGACATCCGCGCGCAGACCGGCGCCGTCATCGAGAACATCGGCGGCATCCTCGCCGAGGCCGGGGGCTCGCTCTCCGACGTCGTCCAGGTCACGGCCTATCTGGTCAACATGAACGACTTCGGCGGCTACAACGAGGTCTACGGCCGGTACTTCGACGAGAGCGGTCCGGCCAGGACCACCGTCGCCGTGCACCAGCTTCCCCATCCCCATCTGCTCATCGAGATCCAGGCCGTGGCGTATCTGCCCGCCGCCGCCACCGCGAAGGAGACATCGTGACGGACATCCCCGAGGTCATCGACTTCCAGGGCTGGATCGACGCCCACGCTCATCTGCTGAAGCCCCCGGTGAACAACCGCACCATGTCCCTCGGGAACGACTTCATCGTGCAGATCGTCGGCGGCCCCAACCAGCGCACCGACTTCCACCTGGACCCGTACGAGGAGTGGTTCTACCAGGTCAAGGGGGACATGCACGTCAACCTCATGACCGACGACGGCCCGCGGACCGTGCACATCAAGGAAGGGCAGGCGTGGCTGCTGCCGGGCGACGTCCCGCACTCCCCGCAGCGCCCCGACCCCGACTCCATCGGCCTGGTGATCGAGCGGGTCCGCGAGGAGGGCACCCTGGAGAAGTTCCTGTGGTTCTGCCCCTCCTGCTCCGCTCCCGTGCACGAGGTGGAGCTCCAGGTCCGCGACATCGTCGCCGATCTGCCGCCGGTCTTCGAGGAGTTCTACGGCGACGAGCGGGCCCGGAGCTGCTCCCGGTGCGGGGCCCTGCACCCCGGGAAGGGCTGACCGTGGCGGATCTGATCGACGTCCACACCCACTACGTGCCGAAGGGCTGGCCCGATCTGACGGCCCTCGGCGGGCCGGACGCGCCCTGGCTGCGGATCGAGTCCGAGTCCGAGGCCATGATCATGACCGGCTCCTCGGAGTTCCGCCGCATCCAGGCGGACTGCTGGGACGCCGCGACCCGGCTGCGGGACATGGACGCGGACGGCGTACGCGCCCAGGTGGTCTCCCCCACCCCGGCCTTCTTCTCCTACGGCCGCAGCGGCGCCGAGGCCGCGAAGATCGCCACGATCTTCAACGATCTGGCCCTGGAGATCACCGCCCCGGCCCCGGACCGGCTGATCCCGTTCTGCCAGGTGCCCCTCCAGGACCCGGACGCCGCGTGCCGCGAGCTGGAGCGGGCGGTCGCCGCCGGCCACCGGGGCGTGGAGATCGGCAACCACGTCGGTGACCGGGACCTGGACAGCGAGGGGGTCGTCACCTTCCTCCAGCACTGCGCCTCGCTCGACGTGCCGGTGTTCGTCCACCCCTGGGACATGGACTCCTCGCCCCGGCTCGACCGGTGGATGGCCCGCTGGCTGACGGCGATGCCGGCCGAGACCCATCTGTCGATCCTCGCGCTGATCCTGGGCGGCGCGTTCGACCGTATCGACGAGCGCCTGAAGATCTGCTTCGCGCACGGCGGCGGCTCGTTCGCCTTCTGGCTGGGCCGGATGGAGAACGCCTGGCACGGGCGCAACGACGTGATCGGTACCTCGCAGTACCCGCCCTCGCACTATCTGGGCCGGTTCTCCGTGGACTCCGTCGTCTTCGACGACCGCGCGCTGCGGCTGCTGGTGGACACGGTCGGCGAGGACCATGTGATGGTCGGCAGCGACTACCCGTACCCGCTGGGCGAGCGTCCGGCGGGCGGGGTGGTCCGCACGAGCCCCTCGCTCACCGAGACGGCACGGCACAAGATCACCCACGGGAACGCGGAGCGCTACCTGGGGCTCTGAGCCCGCCACCAGTCCGGCGCTGAAGGGAACTCTGTACAGGCCCCTGCTCGCCCTCAGGCCCCCGGTCCGCTCCCGTGCGGGTCCGGGGGCCTTGTCGTCAGTCCCCTGGCCGCCTCCTCCAGACTCCGCAGCAGCGCGTGTGCCGACGGGCTGAGCGTGCGGTCCGCCGACAGGGTCAGGCCCACCCGGTGCCCGATCCGGTCCATCGGCACCGGCACCTCGGCGAGCCGGCCGTCGTCCCGGATCAGGGAGCTGGGCAGGACGGCGACCACGTCCGTCTCCAGCAGCAGGTGGCGCACGGTCAGGAAGGAGGTGGCCTCCACCCGGTTCCTGGGCAGTCCGAGGCCGTGGAGCGCGAACAGCTCCTCCACCTCGCGGCGGAGCACGGTCTGCGTGCCGGGCAGGATCCAGGGGAAGTCGAGGGTGTCGGCCAGTGCGACGGCCGGTGACGCGGTCAGCGCGTGGCCGGCGCGCACGACCAGCCCGACGGACTCGTCGTACAGCGGGCGCCGGATCAGGCCCTCGCCGGAGGAGGCGGTCAGCCGGCCCACGACGAGGTCGACCCGCCCGGCTTCGAGGTCCAGCAGCAGGTCCTCGGGGGACGCCTCGCGCACCACCACGGTGAGGAAGGGGTGGTCGCGCTTCAGCTCGGCCACGGCCCTCGGCAGCAGGATGTTGGACCCGGCGAGATGGGTGCCCACGACGACGGTTCCCCGGTCCGCGTCGGCCAGCTCCACGACGTGCCGCCCGGCCTGGGCGAGCTGGGCGAGGACGGCGCGCGCGTGCTGGGTGAACGCCTCGCCGAACACGGTCGCGCGCACACCGCGCGGGCCGCGCTCGAACAGCGCGACGCCGAGGATGTCCTCCACCTCGTGCAGGCTCCGGGTGGCCGCCGGCTGCGTGGTGTGCAGCTCGGCCGCCGCCGCCACGACCGAACCCTGCCGGGACAGCGCGTCCACCAGCAGCAGGTGCCGCATCTTGAGCCGGCCGTCGAGCAGGCGGGGGATCTCCACCCCACGACCCTAACGGAGCCCTTCCGGCCCACCGGCCAGGAGGTGACCGGTGGTCAAGCCATCGGTCACCGACGGTCAAGGACAGCCCCGGGACCGCGGCCCGATGCTGGAACCACCCGGTTCGCGGGAGTCACCGGAGCAACGGGGGGGGCCGCGAACCGGGATCACCACCGGCACGGACACATCTGAGCCCGACACGAACAGGGGAACCCGATGAAGATCAAGCACGCCCTTACCGGACTGGCCGCCACGGCGGCGCTCCTCGTGGCGGCCGGCGCCGTCGCCCCCGCCGCGACGGCCGCCTCCCCGTCCACGGCACCCGCCTCCGCCTCCGCCTCGCACGCCACCGCGACCCCGGCGGGCTGGTTCCCGGTCGACCCGAACGGCTGGTTCCCGGTCGACCCCGCCGGCTGGTTCCCCGTCGGTCCCACGGGCTGGTTCCCGGTCGGTCCCGCCGGGGGCGTCGCCGTCTGACGCGGCCGGACACGACGGTGGGCCCGGAGCGCCTCGCGGCGTTCCGGGCCCACCGTCATGCGGTCAGTCCTGGGCGGACGGCTCCTGCTCCGGGGTCTCCGGCGCGGCGGCCGGCTCCTCGGCGGCGGGGGCGTCGGGCTGCGGGGCCCCGGCGCGCTCGCGCATGCGGCGCAGCAGGTCCTGCTTCTGCTCGGCGGCCGTCCTGCGGTCGGCGTCGCGTGCGGGGCCGGCGCCCTGCTGGTCGGCGCGGGACAGCTTCTTGCGCTGTCCGCCGACGCCGAGAAGGTTGTTACGGCTCTTGGCCACGGGTTCTCCCATGCATGGTGAAGTGAGGTCTCGGCAGACCCTGGATCGATCCGGTGGGCGGCGGGTGCGCGGACCCGCCGCGCTCTCACTCGTAGATCTGGAAGAACGAAGACATGAGGGCACCGTACCCGCCCCGGCCGGGCGGGGCACCGGATTTTCGCCCCCGGACGCCCGGAGCCCCCGGCTCCGTACGGCGTACGGGGCCGGGGGCTCGGGGTGCGCGCGGGGTCAGCAGCCGAGGAGACGGGCGCCGAGGTAGGCCTGGATCTGGTCCAGGGAGACGCGCTCCTGCTTCATGGTGTCGCGCTCGCGCACGGTCACCGCGTTGTCGTCGAGGGTGTCGAAGTCGACGGTGACGCAGAACGGGGTGCCGATCTCGTCCTGGCGACGGTAGCGGCGGCCGATGGCGCCCGCGTCGTCGAACTCGATGTTCCAGTTCTGCCGCAGGTCGGCCGCGAGGCCCTTGGCCTTCGGCGAGAGCTGCGCGTTGCGGGAGAGCGGCAGCACCGCGACCTTGACCGGCGCCAGGCGCGGGTCGAGGCGCATCACGGTGCGCTTCTCCATGACGCCCTTGGCGTTGGGCGCCTCGTCCTCGATGTAGGCGTCCATCAGGAAGGCCAGCATCGAACGGCCGACACCGGCCGCCGGCTCGATGACGTAGGGGGTCCAGCGCTCGTTGGCCTCCTGGTCGTAGAACTGGAGGTCGGTGCCCGAGGCCTGGGAGTGCGCCTTGAGGTCGTAGTCCGTGCGGTTGGCGACGCCCTCCAGCTCGCCCCACTCGCTGCCGCCGAAGCGGAAGCGGTACTCGATGTCAGCGGTGCGCTTGGAGTAGTGGGAGAGCTTCTCCTTCGGGTGCTCGTACCACCGCATGTTCTCCTCGCGCAGGCCGAGGCCGGTGTACCAGTTCCAGCGCTGCTCCATCCAGTACTCGTGCCACTGCTCGTCCTCGCCCGGCTTGACGAAGAACTCCATCTCCATCTGCTCGAACTCGCGGGTGCGGAAGATGAAGTTGCCCGGAGTGATCTCGTTCCGGAAGGACTTGCCCATCTGGGCGATGCCGAACGGCGGCTTCTTGCGCGCGGCGGTCTGCACCAGGGAGAAGTTGGTGAAGATGCCCTGGGCGGTCTCGGGGCGCAGATAGGCGACCGAGCCGGTGTCCTGGGTGGGGCCGAGGTGCGTGGAGAGCAGGCCGGAGAACTGCTTGGGCTCGGTGAAGGTGCCCTTGTTGCCGCAGTTCGGGCAGTTGAGGTCGGCGAGGCCGTTGACCGGCGGCTTGCCGTGCTTCTCCTCGTACTGCTCCTCCAGGTGGTCCGCGCGGAAGCGCTTGTGGCAGGAGGTGCACTCGGTCAGCGGGTCCGAGAACGTGGCGACGTGGCCGGAGGCCACCCACACCTCGGGGGCCAGGATGACCGACGAGTCGAGTCCGACCACGTCCTCGCGCGAAGTGACCATGTAACGCCACCACTGGCGCTTGAGGTTCTCCTTGAGCTCAACGCCCAGCGGCCCGTAGTCCCAGGCGGCCTTCTGACCACCGTAGATCTCACTGCAGGGGAAAACGAAGCCACGGCGCTTGCTCAGGCTGACGATGGAGTCGATCTTGTCGGCGGCCACGGTGCTCTCTTCATTACGACGGCGACGAACGGAGAAGCACTCAGGTTACCGGCGGGCCCGCCCCTTCGATCAAATCGGTATCGGCACGGACCGCCCGGGGACCGGACCGGACCCCTTGTTGACAATCGTTTCCACTTTTGTTGAAAATGACTGTCATGAACATACGCCGTCTCATACCCGCACCGGCCGTCGCGGGGGCAGTCGTCCTCGGTCTCACCGCCCTCACCGCCTGCTCCGCGTCCGACGCCGCCGACCGGAAGAACGGCGACCGGCTGGACGTGGTGGCGTCCTTCTATCCGATGCAGTTCCTGGCCGAGCGGATAGGCGGCGACCACGTCTCGGTCACCACGCTCACCAAGCCGGGCGTGGAACCCCACGACCTGGAGCTGAGCCCGCGCGAGGTGGGCCGCCTGAGCAGCGCGGACTTCATCCTCTATCTCAAGGGCCTCCAGCCCGCCGTGGACGACGCGATCAAGCTGTCCGAGTCCAAGCACACGCTGGACGCCGCCACGCTGACCTCCCTGGAGGACCACGGCGCCGAGGTCGGCGGCGAGGAGCACGGCCACGAGCACCACGGCGACGAGGCCGGCGCCGACCCCCACGTCTGGCTGGACCCCGTGAAATACGCCGAGGTCGCCCGGGGCGTCGGCAAGTCCCTGGAGAAGACCGACCCCGAGCACGCCGCGGACTACCGCAGGAACACCGACGCCCTGGTCACCCGGCTCGGCGCCCTGGACACCGCCTTCAAGCAGGGCCTGGCGGGGACCGCCACCAAGACCTTCATCACCACCCACTCCGCCTTCGGCTACCTGGCCGAGCGCTACGGGCTCACCCAGGAGGGCATCGCCGGCATCGATCCCGAGGCCGAGCCCAGCCCCGCCCGGATCGGCGAGCTGCACACGATCGCCCGGGAGAAGAAGGTCACCACCGTGTTCTTCGAGACCCTGGCCAGCGACAAAACCGCGAAGACCGTCGCCCGGGACACCGGGCTGCGCACCGACGTCCTGGACCCCCTGGAGGGGATCACCGGCAAGTCCCGGGGCACCGACTACATCGAGGTCATGGAGTCCAACCTCGCCGCGCTCAAGAAGGCCCTCGGCCCCGCATGAGCACCCACCACCCGCAGCCCGAAGCAGCACCGGAGACGCCCGTGTCCGAGCCCCGCCCCGCCGCACCCGACCCCGTGATCGCCGTACGCGACGCCACCGCCACCCTCGGGGCGCGCCCCGTGCTGCGCGGCATCGACCTGACCGTGCGCCGCGGCGAGGTCGTCGCCCTGCTCGGCGCCAACGGCTCCGGCAAGTCCACCGCCGTCCGCTCCGTCATCGGCCAGGTCCCGCTGACCGGCGGCACCGTCGAACTCTTCGGCACCCCGCTGCGCCGCTTCCGCGACTGGGCGCGCGTCGGCTACGTACCGCAGCGCACCACCGCGGCCGGCGGTGTCCCCGCCACGATCCGCGAGGTCGTCTCCTCCGGCCGGCTCTCCCGCACCCGGCTCGGGCTGCTCCGCAGGGCCGACCGGGCCGCCGTCGACCGCGCCATCGCCCTCGTCGGCCTCGCCGACCGCGCCCGCGACTCCGTCGACGCGCTCTCCGGCGGACAGCACCAGCGCGTCCTGATCGCCCGCGCGCTCGCCGCCGAGCCCGAGCTGCTGATCATGGACGAGCCGATGGCAGGCGTCGACCTGGCCAGCCAGGAGATCCTCGCCGACACCCTGCGCGAACAGGTCGCGGCCGGCACCACCGTGCTGCTCGTGCTGCACGAGCTGGGCCCGCTGGAGCCCCTGATCGACCGGGCGGTGGTGCTGCGCGACGGCTGTGTGCTGCACGACGGACCGCCCCCGAAGGCCGTGGGGCAGCACGCCCTGCCCGGCCACGACCACGTACACCCCCACGCGGCCTCCGAGCCCGTCCGGACGGGACTGCTGAGCTGACCATGGAATTCCTCACCCCTCCCTTCATGCAGCGGGCGCTGATCGCCGCCGTCCTGGTCGGCGTGATCGCCCCCGCCGTCGGCGTCTACCTGGTGCAGCGCCGGCAGGCCCTGATGGGCGACGGCATCGGCCATATCGCGATGACCGGCGTCGGCCTCGGCTTCCTGCTCTCCACCAGCCCCGTCTGGATGGCCACGGCCGTCGCCGTCGCGGGCGCGGTCACCATGGAGCTGATCCGCTGGTACGGCCGCACCCGGGGCGACATCGCGCTGGCGATGCTCTTCTACGGCGGCATGGCCGGCGGTGTCCTGCTGATCAACCTCTCCGACACCGGATCGAACGCCAACCTCACCTCGTACCTCTTCGGCTCGCTGTCCACGGTCGCCCCCGAGGACATCACCGCGATCGCGATCCTGGCGGCGTTCGTGCTGCTGGTGACGGTGGGGCTGCGCAGGCAGCTGTTCGCCGTCAGCCAGGACGAGGAGTTCGCCCGGGTCACCGGGCTGCCGGTGCGCTTCCTGAACCTGCTGGTCGCGGTCACCGCCGCGGTCACCGTCACCGTCGCCATGCGGGTCGTCGGGCTGCTGCTGGTCAGCGCCCTGATGGTGGTCCCGGTCGCGGCGGCGCAGCAGCTCGCCCGCTCCTTCCGGCTGACGTTCGTGCTCGCGGTCGTCACCGGGGTCGTGGTCACCCTGGCCGGCACGGTCACCTCGTACTACCAGGACGTCCCGCCCGGCGCGACGATCGTGCTGATGGCCATCGCGGTCTTCGTCGGCATGACCCTGCTCGCCGCCCCGCTGGCCAGAAGCCGGGCCAGGCGGCGCGAAACGGCCGACAGCCGGTGCACCCTGGAGGTACCGGCCGGCCGCCCGGCACCGGACGACGTGCGGGTCTGACCGCACCCCCGGGGCGGACTGGCACAATGGCCCGACACACGTACGGGCGACACGAGGAGGCTGCTGTGGCGACAGCGCCGATCAGTGGAACGAACGCGGCCCCGGTCCGCGGCCGGTCGACCCGGCAGCGGGCCGCGGTGGCGGCCGCGCTCGACGAGGTGGACGAGTTCCGCAGCGCGCAGGAGCTGCACGACGTCCTCAAGCACCGGGGCGACTCGGTCGGGCTGACCACCGTCTACCGCACGCTCCAGTCCCTCGCGGACGCCGGCGAGGTCGATGTGCTGCGCACCACCGAGGGCGAGTCCGTCTACCGGCGGTGCTCGACCGGCGACCACCACCACCATCTGGTGTGCCGGGTCTGCGGCAAGGCCGTCGAGGTCGAGGGCCCGGCCGTCGAGCAGTGGTCCGAGACCATCGCCGCCCAGCACGGATTCGTGAACGTGGCGCACACGGTCGAGATCTTCGGCACCTGCGCCGACTGCGCGAACGCGCAGGACTGAAAGCGGCCGCGCCCCGGGGGCGGTGGGTCCCCCGGGGCTTCCCCGCGCCCGGCTCCCGTGCTCAGCTCCCGGAGGGAGCCACCTCCTCGGCACCGCCGAAGCGGCGGTCGCGCTGGGCGAACTCCAGACAGGCCCGCCACAGGTCCCGGCGGTCGAAGTCCGGCCACAGCACGTCCTGGAAGACCATCTCGGCGTACGCGCTCTGCCAGATCAGGTAGTTGGAGGTGCGCTGCTCGCCGCTGGGGCGCACGAACAGGTCCACGTCGGGCATGTCCGGGTAGTAGATGTACTTCGCGAAGGTCTTCTCGTTGACCTTCGACGGGTCGAGCCTCCCGGCCGCCACGTCCTGCGCGATCCGCTGCGCCGCGTCCGCGATCTCGGCCCGGCCGCCGTAGTTGACGCAGAAGTACAGCGTCATCCTGTCGTTGTCCTTGGTCTGCTCCTGGGCGACCTGGAGCTCCTGGACGACGGACTTCCACAGCTTGGGCATACGGCCCACCCAGCGGATCCGGATGCCCAGCTCGTCCATCTCGTCGCGGCGGCGGCGGATGACGTCCCGGTTGAAGTTCATCAGGAACTTCACCTCTTCCGGGGAACGCTTCCAGTTCTCCGTGGAGAAGGCGTACAGCGAGAGGTTCTTGACGCCCATCTCGATACAGCCCTTGAGGACGTCCATGACGACGCCCTCGCCGACCTTGTGGCCCTCGGTGCGCGGCAGTCCGCGCTCCTTGGCCCAGCGGCCGTTGCCGTCCATCACGATGGCGACGTGCTTGGGCACCAGTTCACCGGGGATCTTCGGGGGCACGGCACCGGAGGGGTGCGGCTCGGGGATCTTGTACTCGTGCCGGTTCCGTCCACCGAGGATTCCGCGTACTGCCATGAGCTTCTCTGTCTCCCTGTGTCACTTCTCTACGTACCGCAGCGAACGCAGCCCGCGCTCCAGATGCCAGTGCAGATACGCGGACACCAGTCCGCTCCCCTCCCTGACATGACGCGCCTCGCACGCGTCCGCCGTCGCCCAGTCGCCGGTGAGCAGTGCGCTCAGCAGGGTGACGGCCTCCGCCGAGGGTACGACGCTGCCGGGCACCCGGCAGTCGCCGCATATGACGCCGCCCGCCGCGACGGAGAAGAACCGGTTGGGGCCGGGCAGTCCGCAGCGGGCGCAGTCGTCGAAGCTCGGGGCGTAGCCGTTGACCGCGAGGGAGCGCAGCAGGAAGGCGTCGAGGACGAGGTGCGGTTCGTGCTCGCCGCGCGCCAGGGTGCGCAGTCCGCCCACCAGCAGGAGGTACTGCTGGACGGCGGGCTCGCCCTCGTGGTCGGTGAAGCGTTCGGCGGTCTCCAGCATCGCGGTGCCGGCGGTGTAGCGGGCGTAGTCGGTGACGATGCCGCCGCCGTACGGGGCGATCGTCTCGCTCTGGGTGCAGAGCGGCAGCCCGCGTCCGACCAGCTCGCTGCCCCGGGCGAAGAACTGCACGTCGACGTGGGAGAACGGCTCCAGCCGGGCCCCGAACTTCGACTTCGTGCGCCGCACCCCGCGCGCGACGGCCCGCACCCGGCCGTGGCCGCGGGTGAGGATCGTGATGATCCGGTCGGCCTCGCCCAGCTTCTGCGTGCGGAGCACCACACCGTCGTCCCGGAACAAGCTCATGGCTCCATTGTCCGGTACGCGGCCGCTCCGGCGGGGCCGCCCCCGCGACCCGGTCCGTTCAGTCCCGTTCCGCCGCGCCGCCCGCCGGGACGACCAGCCCCGATTCGTAGGCGGCGATCACCAGCTGGGCCCGGTCGCGGGCGCCGAGTCTGCCCATGATCCGGCTGACGTGCGTCTTGGCGGTGAGCGGGCTGAGGCCGAGGGTCTCGGCGATCTCCGTGTTGTTCAGCCCGCGTGCGACGAGGGCGAGGACCTGGCGCTCCCGGTCGGAGAGGTTCCCGGGGCCGCCGGGCGCGGTGCGGGCCGGGGGCTGCGGGGCGCTGAGCACCCGGGCGATCAGCCGGGCGGTGGGACCGGGCGAGAGCAGCGACTCGCCGGCCGCCACCGTGCGGATCGCGGCCAGCAGCTCGGCGGGCCGGGTGTCCTTGACCAGGAAGCCCGAGGCCCCGGCGCGCAGGGCGTCGAGGATGTGGTCGTCGGTGTCGTACGTGGTGAGGACGAGGACCTTCACCCCGGCCAGGTCCTCGTCCGCGGCGATCCGGCGGGTCGCCTCGATGCCGTCGAGCTCCGGCATCCGGATGTCCATCACGACGAGGTCCGCGCGGGCCTCCCGGGCGAGCGCGACGGCTTCGAGCCCGGTGGCCGCCTCACCGACCACCTCCATCTCCGGATCGGACCCGACGAGCATCGCGAAGGCGGCCCGCACGAGGGTCTGGTCGTCGGCGAGCAGGACGCGGATCACGGGGCGGCCTCCGGGGCGGGGACGGGCGGTACGGCGACGGGGGCCGGGGCGGGCGCCACGGGTCCGGGTGCCGGTCCGTCGGTGGGGGCTTTCGTCGCGGGTCCGGGTGCGGGTCCGGCGGCGGGGGCTTTCGTCGCGGGTGCGGGTCCGGGTCCGGCGTCGGCGCCCGGGGAGAGCAGGGCCGTGACCTCGAAGCCGCCGCCGGGGCGGGGGCCCGCCCGCAGGGTGCCGCCGGTGCTGCGGGCCCGCTCCCGCATCCCGGCGATGCCGAACCCGGGCGGGGTGCCGTCGTCCACCGGACCGGTGCCGTCGTCGGTGACCGTGACCCGCAGTCCGGCCGCGCCGGCCGGTTCGACGGAGACGGTGACGCGGACGCCGGGGCCCGCGTGGCGTACGGCGTTGGTCAGGGACTCCTGCACGATCCGGTAGGCGGCGGCCGCGGTCACCGGGGCGAGGCGGCCGTCGGGGACCCGGACCTCCAGTCCGACGCGGGCCCCGGCGGTCTCCGCCGCCCGGACCAGCCCCGGCAGGGCCGCCAGGTCCGGCAGCGGCCCCTGCGCGGAGCCGTCGTCGCGGCCGGTGTCGCGCAGCACCTGGAGGGTGGTGCGCAGCTCCGCCCTGGCCTCCCGGCAGGTCTCGGCGATGTCGTCCAGGGAGGCGGCGATCGCCGTACGGTCCAGACGCCCGGGGTCCACGGTCAGGATGTGCGAGGCGACCGAGGTCTGCACGCCGATGAGCGTGATGCTGTGGGCCAGCAGATCGTGCAGGTCCCGGGCGATGCGCAGCCGCTCCTCGGCGACCCGGCGGCGGGCCTCCTCCTCCCGGGTCCGCTCGGCCCGTTCGGCGCGCTCCACCATGGAGGCGACGTACTGGCGGTAGATGCGCACGTCGACCCCGCAGAACAGGATGGCGACGATCCAGCCGGAGATCCGCAGGAGTTCGAGGCCCCGGTGGGCGTCGATGCCGAGGACCACCGTCACCATCACCGAAGTGACCCCGATGCCGACGAGCAGGGTGCGCAGCGGCCGGCCGGTGACGGCGACCGTGTAGAGCATGATCCAGGTCTGCGGGATCGGGGCCGAGTGGACGTAGTCCAGTCCGTGGTAGAGCGCCAGCAGCGGGGTCATGGCGAGCAGGGCGAGGACGGGGCCCCGGCGCCGCAGGGCGAGCGGGACGGCGGTGGCGAGCAGCAGGCACCAGCCGAGCGCGTCGGGGCGGTCGGCCGAGCCCAGGGCGAGGCCGGCGGAGAGCGCACCGGCGCCCACCGCGAGGAGGGCGTCGGTGCGCGTCCGGTGCGGCGCGCTCATCGGGTCGCGGTTGATGACGGCCATGACGCGTTCGCGACGGCCTGCGGGAGCGGACACGGGGTCATCCTCCGCTACGGGACGGGGCACTGTCAGGGGGCCCCGACGAGTTCGGGTTCGCGCGGGGCCGGGGCGGCCGGGGTGCGGCCGAGCGCTCCCGGCCACCAGATCCGGCGTCCGAGGGCCACGCTCGCCGCGGTGACCAGATAGGTGCGGACGAGGAAGGTGTCGAGCAGGACGCCGACGGCGATGACGAAGCCCAGTTCGACCAGGCCGGTC
The DNA here is from genome assembly GCF_042799575.1 of Streptomyces sp. NPDC057682. Lineage (NCBI taxonomy): Bacteria > Bacillati > Actinomycetota > Actinomycetes > Kitasatosporales > Streptomycetaceae > Streptomyces > Streptomyces sp. NPDC057682. The sequence continues at coordinate 424,915 of NZ_JBHVIN010000002.1, forward strand.
ATCGGCATGTTCGTCAGGACCGCGAAGGTGGCCGCGAGCACGAGTCCCGCCGAGGCGATGACCCCTCCGGTGGCGCGCAGTCCGGTGAGCGCCGCCTCGGTGGGTCCGGCGCCCGCCCTGGCCTCCTCGCGGACCCGGTGCATCAGGAAGATGCCGTAGTCGACGCCGAGGGCGACGAGGAAGACGAAGGAGAGCAGCGGCAGCCCGGGGTCGGTGCCCTTGAGCCCGAGGAGCGGTTCGAAGAGGAGGCCGCCGATGCCGAGGGAGGCGCCCCAGACCGCGACGACGGCCGCGACGAGCAGCAGCGGGGCGACCAGTCCGCGGAGCAGGACGACGAGGATCACGAGCACGGACAGCAGGACGAGCGGGACGACGCTCCGCAGATCGCGCGCGCTGGCCGTGTCCAGGTCCATCTGCTGGGCGCCCGGCCCGCCCACATGGCTGCCGTCGAGGGTGTCGCGCAGGGCCCGTACGGTGTTCCGCTCCCCCGCCGACTCGGGGGCGGCCGTGGCGACGACGGAGAGTTCGGTCCAGCCGCCGCCGCTGCGGACGCGTGCGGCGGAGGCGACGCCCTCGGTCGTACGGGCGCGGGCCAGGGCATCGTCGGCCCGGCTCGTGGGGGTCATCACGGTGATCGGCTGGGTGGAGCGGCCCGGGAAGGCGTCGGCGAGCGTGGTCATGGCGGTGACCGAGTCCGGTGCGCTGGTGAAGGAGTCCTCCTGCTTGAGGTCGCCCGGCAGCGCGAACGCCCCGAGGGACAGCGCGCCCAGCAGCACCCCGCCGGTGACGAGGACGGCGACGGGCCGGCGTCCGGCCGATCCGCCCATGGCGGCGAACACCGAGCGGCGCCGGCGCGGCTCGGCTCCGTGGACCGGCACGAGCGGCCAGAAGACCCGGCGGCCCAGCAGCACCAGGACGGCCGGGAGCAGCGTCAGCATCGCCAGCAGCGCGCACAGCACGCCGACGGCGGCGAGGGGTCCCATACCGCGGCTGCTGTTGAGATCGGCGGCCAGCAGGCACAGGAGGCCCGCGGCGACGGTGGCGGAGGAGGCGAGGACGGCGGGTCCGCAGCCGCGCAGGGCGGCCGCCATGGCCGCGTGGGGGCTGCGCAGACGGATCAGCTCCTCGCGGTAGCGGGAGACGAGCAGCAGGGCGTAGTCGGTGCCGGCGCCGAAGACCAGGATGGTCATGACGGCGGAGCTCTGGCCGGTGACGGTGGTGTCGAAGCCCCGGTTGAGGCCGTAGACGACGGCCATGGACAGGGCGTCGGCGGCTCCGGCGACGACGAGCGGGACCAGCCATAGCAGCGGACTGCGGTAGATGAGGATCAGCAGGAGGGCGACGACGGCGACGGTCGTGTAGAGGACCGGGCCGCCGACCGAGCCGTAGACCTTCTGGGCATCGGCGGTCAGCGCTCCGGGCCCGCCGACCTCGGCCTCCAGCCCGTCGCCGGCGCGCACGGTCTCCCGCACCGCATCGACGAACGCCGTGCGCGCCTCGTCGTCCTGACCGGGCGCGGTCGTGGAGACCGGGTACATCAGCGTCGTGCCGTCCTTGGACGGGACTCCGTGCGGCGGCGCGGTGAGCGGGTGGTCCCGGGCCACCTCGTCGCTCTGCCGGGCCGCGAGGGCCCGGTCGGCGGCGGTCAGTCCGCCGTCGCGGTGGTAGACGAGGACCAGGTCGGTGGACTCGCCGCCGGGCAGCGTCTCCTGGATCCGGGCGACCCGGGTGGAGTCGGCGCCGGCCGGGAGGTAGTCGACGGCGCGGTTGACCTGGACGTCACCGAGCCGGCCGGCGAGCGGTCCGGCGACGGCGAGCACGGCGGCCCAGAGTCCGACGATCGCCCAGGGCAGCCATCGCCACCGCGTCCGTGTCCGCTCGCGGCCGTCCTGTTCTGCGCCCCTCATGGGAGGCCCCCCTTCCGTACGGGTGTCCGGTCGTGTCCAGACTCCCGCCGGGGCAGGGGCGGTTCATCGCGCCGAGGGCCGAGTTCGGGGCTACTGCGGGGGTGGGTGCGGAGGTCCCGTTACTCCCCGGGGAGTAACGGGAGGTGCTCAGGAGGGCGTACGCGCGGCCGCGGCGAGCAGCCGGGCGGTGTCCTCGCCGCAGAGCCGCAGCGCGCCGCCGACGGTGCTCAGGACCTCGCGTTCGGCCGGGCTGTAGGGGCCGTCGGCGAGGGCGATCCGGGCGCCCTGGAGCAGAATCGATTCGCGGCCCGCGGGGGCCAGATGGGGGGCGAGCGGCTCCAGCGCCTCGTGGAGCTCGATGGCCAGGGCGGCACCGCACGCCTCGGCGGCGGGGCCGCCGGCGGAGCCCTGCCCGATGTCGGCCGAGAGGACCTCGACGACGGTGGCGAGCTGCTCCTCGGTGCAGTCGTCGAAGCCCGCGCCGCGCACGGTCTCGGCGGCGGCCTCCAGGACCGTGCGGGAGGTGGATCCGCCGGCCGCGAGGACACCGAGGGCGACCGTGTGGACGGCGTCCCTGAGCATCGCGGAGAACCGGGTGGTGGTGGGGTGGTCGAGCGTCTCGGTGTCGAAGTGGGCGTGGCAGGCGGCGCATTCGACGACCGGACCGGCCTCGCCGCGGCGCAGCAGCGGCAGTCCGAGGACGGTGAAGCGCCGACGCCCGTTCAGACGGCGGTAGTTGCGGTCGCCGCCGCAGCCGGGGCAGAAGAACTCGCCGTCGCCGACGGTGTCCCAGTGCGTACGGACGCCGCAGATACGCAGCTTCTTGGCGCGTTGTCCCAGGGCTGACCGCACGTCGCACACCTCCGTCACTCCCCCGCGGGCCGCTCGGGCACGGGAGGCACCCCTCGGCATCGTTGCCGTGTGAACGTGATGTTAACCACATCGCCCTGGCGGCGTCAGCACCTCGCCCGTCACAACCCTCCGGAGATGGCCGAACCCCGCCCTCCCGGGAGCGGGTGGGCGGGGTTCACGAACCGTACGGGGCGGGCCCTTTCGGGCACCGCGCGGTTCAGCGGGCGGCTCGGTTGACGGCGGAGACGACCGCCTTCAGGGAGGCGCGGGTGGTGTTGGCGTCGATGCCGATGCCCCACAGGACCTTGCCGTCGATGGCGCACTCGATGTAGGAGGCGGCGACGGCGCTCGCGCCCTCGCTCATGGTGTGCTCGGTGTAGTCCAGCAGCCGGGCGTCGATGCCGATGGCCTGCAGCGCTTCGAAGAACGCGGAGATCGGGCCGTTGCCGGTGCCGGTCAGCACGGTGTCCGCGCCGTCCACCGTCGCCTCGACGGTGATCGTGTCCTGGCCGTCGGAGCCGGTGGTGGTCTGGCCGGAGCGGATCTGTACGCGCCCCCATCGGGCCTCAGCGTTGTCGGGGTTGGGCAGGTACTCGTCCTGGAACACCGTCCAGATCTGGGCCGGGGTGACCTCGCCGCCCTCGGCGTCGGTCTTGGCCTGAATGATCCGGGAGAACTCGATCTGCATCCGACGGGGCAGGTCCAGCTTGTGGTCGTTCTTCAGAACGTACGCGATTCCGCCCTTGCCGGACTGCGAGTTGACCCGGATGACGGCCTCGTAGGAGCGGCCGACGTCCTTCGGGTCGATCGGCAGGTACGGCACGGCCCACTCGATGTCGTCGACCGTCTTTCCCTGGGCGGCCGCGTCGGCCTCCATGGCGTCGAAGCCCTTCTTGATGGCGTCCTGGTGGGAGCCGGAGAAGGCGGTGTAGACCAGGTCGCCCGCGTAGGGGTGGCGCGGGTGGACCTCCATCTGGTTGCAGTACTCGCTGGTGCGGCGGATCTCGTCGATCTGCGAGAAGTCGATCTGCGGGTCGACGCCCTGGGAGAACAGGTTCATGCCCAGCGTCACCAGGTCGACGTTGCCGGTGCGCTCGCCCTGGCCGAACAGGCAGCCCTCGACGCGGTCCGCGCCGGCCATCAGGGCCAGTTCGGCGGCGGCGACGGCGGTGCCGCGGTCGTTGTGCGGGTGGACGGACAGGCAGACGTACGCGCGGCGCGACAGGTTCCGCGACATCCACTCGAAGCGGTCCGCGTGCGTGGACGGCGTCGAACGCTCCACGGTGGCGGGCAGGTTCAGGATGATCTCGCGGCCCTCCTCGGGCTGCCAGACGTCGCAGACCGCCTCGCAGACCTCCAGGGCGAAGTCCAGCTCGGTGTCGGTGAAGATCTCGGGGCTGTACTGGTAGCCGAAGATCGTCTCGTCGCCCAGGATCTTCTCGGCGTACTCCATGACCAGCCGGGTGCCGTCCACGGCGATCTGCTTGACCTCCTCCTTGGAGCCGCGGAAGACCACGCGGCGGAAGGTGGGGGCGGTCGCGTTGTACAGGTGGACGGTGGCGCGGTGGGCGCCGCGCAGGGATTCGACGGTGCGCTCGATCAGTTCCTCGCGGGCCTGCGTCAGGACGGAGATGGTCACGTCCTCGGGGATCGCGCCCTCTTCGATGATGGAGCGGACGAACGCGAAGTCGGTCTCGCCGGAGGACGGGAAGCCGACCTCGATCTCCTTGTAGCCCATGCGTACCAGCAGGTCGAACATCTCGCGCTTGCGGGCCGGCGACATGGGGTCGATCAGGGCCTGGTTGCCGTCGCGCAGGTCGGTGGAGAGCCAGCGGGGAGCCTTGGTGATCCGCTGGTCGGGCCAGGTGCGGTCGGGGATGTCGACGGCCTCGTAGCGGCCGTACTTGTGGACCGGCATCCCGGACGGCTTCTGGAGTCCCGTGGCGTTGGTGATCGGCGTGGGGCGGCCGACGGCGCCGGAGGCGGGGGTCTGCGCGGGATTCACTGCGGTCATGGCGGGGGCTCCTCGGGGTCCTTCAAGGGGACGGCCGACTGTGCTGCTGCAGCACCAGACTCCGCGGGGAGGGGGTCGGCCTACGACTACAGGCCCTCGCCGCGGCAGCTAAGAAGAAGCAGCCCGAAACGCATGATGCGTCGAGCGTAGCGGAGAGGCGCCCGGGACGTCGGTGCCGTATCAGTATGCGGGATCGGGTGCCGGTAACGGGTGAACAGTGATGGATCACTCTATTTCGTCAATCCCGGTGGCAAGCAGTGACAGCCCGATCACGGACTGCCACAGTCGTTGTATGCAGCCTCGAACCCACGGGTCACACCCCGTCTTCTGCACCATCGTGCCGCCCCACGTCCTCGACAAGCTGTCGCAGTCCGACGATCCCGTCCTGGCCGAGCCCGCCCGCCGCACCCTGGAGGCCGACGCCGCCCGGCGCACCCGCCGCCAGGTGACCACCGTCGTCCGCACCTCCGTCGCCCCCGTCCCGGCCGACGGCGACCGCTCCGGCACCCCCGACCGCACGATCTACGACTGCCGCCAGGGCACCGACCTGCCCGGGACGAAGGTCCGCGCCGAGGGCGAGGAGCCGACCTCCGACGCCAGCGTCAACCGCGCGTACGCGGGCCTGGGCGCCACCTTCGACCTGCTGCTCAGCGCCTACGGCCGCCGCTCCATCGACGGCAACGGACTGCCCCTGATCGGCTCCGTCCACTACGACGAGAAGTACAACAACGCCTTCTTCGACGGCGAGCAGATGGTCTTCGGCGACGGGGACGGGGAGGTCTTCCTCGACTTCACCGTCGCCATCGACGTGATCGCCCACGAGCTGGCCCACGGGCTCACCCAGTACACGGCGAACCTGAACTACTACGGACAGTCCGGGGCGCTCAACGAGTCCGTGTCGGACGTCTTCGGCTCCCTGGTCAAGCAGTACTCCCTGGGCCAGACCGCCGCCCAGGCCGACTGGCTGATCGGCGCCGGGCTGCTGGCCCCCCGGGTCCAGGGCGTGGCCCTGCGCTCGATGAAGGCACCCGGCACGGCGTACGACGACGACGTGCTCGGCAAGGACCCGCAGCCGGCGTCCATGGACGACTACATCCACACGGGCGACGACAACGGCGGGGTGCACCTCAACTCCGGCATCCCGAACCGCGCCTTCTACCTGCTGGCGACCGCGCTCGGCGGCAGTTCCTGGGAGCGGGCGGGCCAGCTCTGGTTCGATGTGCTCACCGGTGGTGAACTGGCGGTGGACGCGGACTTCGCGTCCTTCGCCCGGCTGACCGTGGCGGCGGCCCGCAGCCGCTTCGGCGAGGGCGACGAGGTGGAGGCGGTCCTCAAGGCCTGGTCGGAGGTCGGCGTACCGACCAGGTGAGGCACCGGGCCGTCGTCGGGAAGGGACAGGCATGCGGATCAGGGTCAGCAGGACCGGCGGTTTCGCCGGGATCGCGCGCGAGCGCGAGATCGACACCGCGGGGCGGCCCGACGCCGCCGACTGGGAGTCCCTGGCCGAGGCGGCCCTCGACGGCTGCCCGGACACCCCGCCCCGGGGCGTCCCGGACGGTTTCCACTACCGGATCACGGTCGGCGGCCGGACGGTGCACTGCGCCGACCCGAAGCTGACCGACGCCCAGCGCGCGCTGGTCTCACGCGTCCTGAAGGAGGGCGCGTGAGACCGGCGCGGCCGGGTCGGACACCTCGGAAGCCTCGGAAGCCCCGATATCCCCGGAAGCCTCAGAGGCGTCGGAAGCCTCAGAAGCCGAGCTTGCGCAGCTGCTTGGGGTCGCGCTGCCAGTCCTTGGCGACCTTGACGTGCAGGTCGAGATAGACGGGCGTGCCGAGCAGCGCCTCGATGTGCTTGCGGGACTTGGTGCCGACGTCCTTCAGCCGCTTGCCCTTCGGGCCGATGATGATGCCCTTCTGGCTGGGCCGCTCGATGTAGACGTTGGCGTGGATGTCGAGCAGCGGTTTGTCCGCCGGACGGTCCTCGCGCGGCAGCATCTCCTCGACGACGACGGCGATCGAGTGCGGCAGCTCGTCGCGCACCCCTTCGAGCGCGGCCTCGCGGATCAGCTCCGCGACCATGACCATCTCCGGCTCGTCGGTGAGGTCGCCCTCCGGGTAGAGCGGCGGGCTCTCGGGGAGCAGCGGGACGATCAGATCGGCCAGCAGCCCGACCTGGCTGTCCTTGACCGCCGAGACCGGGATGATCTCCGCCCACTCGAAGCCCAGCTCCTCGCCGAGGCGGGAGACGGCCAGCAGCTGTTCGGCCAGCTGCTTGGAGTCGACCAGGTCGGTCTTGGTGATGATCGCGATCTTGGGCGTCTTCCTGATGCCCGCGAGCTCCTTGACGATGTACTTGTCGCCGGGGCCGAGCTTCTGGTCGGCGGGCAGACAGAAGCCGATGACGTCGACCTCGGCCCAGGTGGTGCGCACGACGTCGTTGAGCCGCTCGCCCAGCAGGGTGCGCGGCTTGTGCAGGCCGGGGGTGTCGACCAGGATCAGCTGCGCGTCCGGCCGGTGGACGATGCCGCGCACGGTGTGGCGGGTCGTCTGGGGCCGGTTGGACGTGATGGCCACCTTCTGGCCGACCAGAGCGTTCGTCAGGGTGGACTTGCCCGCGTTGGGACGTCCCACGAAGCAGGCGAATCCGGCCCGGTGGGGGGCGGTGGTACCGGCCGGCCGGGCAGCGGGTTCAGGGTTAGGTCGAGCGCTCATGGCGCCCATTGTCCCCGATCCCGGTGGCCGCGGGGCACCACGGCGCCCCCGCGGCCACCGGCCGCCCCGTTCAGCCCGCCGCCGGGGCCGCGCCGCGGCGCCCCCGGCGGGCCCTGATCCACAGTGCGGCGCCGCCGCCCAGCACCACGAGCAGCACCCCGGCGACCAGCCAGGGCAGGGCGAAGTACGACACGGCCGCGGACTCGCGGGTGTCGCGGGCGCTGGCGGTCAGTTTGATCTCGCCCCACTCCAGCTGCGGCGCGCCCGCCCACTCCTCGGTGAGCCGGACCTCCTGGCGGGGCAGCAGCTCGGACGGGATCCGGGTGAGGTCGCGGGCGAGCAGGGTCCGGCCGAACAGCCCCTCCGCCCTGAGGGCGACCTTGGGGCTGAGGGTGACGTTGCCCCGGTTGCGGAGGGTGTACGAGATGACGGCGCGGGAGGCGCCGGTGCCCGGGACGAGCGGCTGGCTGTGCTCGACCCTCACGTCCTCGACGGAGAGCGCGGGCACGGTGGGCCCGTTGACCCGCAGATAGATCCGGGCGCCGACCGCCTTGCGGATGCCGACGGCGACGGCGCCCTCGTCGGCGGGGTCGATGCGCTCGTCGAGGGCGACGACGGCTCCGGGGTGGTCGCCCGGCTCGGCGTCCTCGGGGACCCGGATGGTGACGGGCACGGTGACCGAGCCGTGTGGTTTCACCGTGACCCGGTCGCGGGCGGCCCTGGCCCAGGCACCGACGGAGCGCTGCTTCTCGTTCTGCGCCCGGACGGCGAACCCGCCGTCGCGCGCGGTGTTGTACGCGTCGGCCGCGTACAGCCGGAAGGTCATCGCGGTCCCCGTCTTGTTGGTGACGGTGACCTTGTCGGTGAGGGTGGCGCCGGGGTCGGCCGAGAGGTAGAAGTACGGCCGCCCGCCGGTGTCGGCGGTGGCCGGGAAGACGGAGAAGCTGCCGTTGTCGGCGGCGCCGGCCGGGGGCGCCCCGAACAGGAGGAGAACCCCGGCCAGCAGGAGGGCCGGGGCGCGTCGGAACGACGGGGTGAGGGCGGATGTGTGCATGGTGCGGGCTCCCAGGGCACGCGCTCGGGCGGGGCGGGCCGGCCGGGTGCGCGGCCGGCCCACCGGTCGATCAGGTGCGGCTCACGTCAGGGTGAGCGTGAGCACTCCGGCGTACGCGCCCGGAGCGGTGAACGCCGGTACGTCGAGCGTCAGCCCGGCGTCGACGGTGAACTCCCCGCCGGTGAAGGCGCCGTCGGGCGTGGAGGCCAGGGTGGCCCCGGCGCTGCCGACGGTGCCCTCGGATCCGGCCGCGCAGGTGCTCGGGCTGCCGGACCTGGTGGCGCAGGCCGGCTTCCAGCCGAGCGCGGACGCGCCGATCACGGCTCCGCCCGGACCGGTGAAATCGGTGACCTTGCCGGTCAGGGACCAGCCGGCGGGGCCGCCGCGGAAGTCCTTCACCGTCACCGTGTTCAGGGCGCCGCTGGAGGCGCCGCCCTGTCCGAAGTCGACCGCCGAGAGGGCGACGGCGTCCCCGGCCTGGCTCATGGTGAGGGTGCCCGCGCGCACCGACGAGGTGAGCCGCTGGCTGTTGTCCGGGATCTCCCCACCCCCGGTGAGGGTGTAGGCCTGCGGGCCCGCTCCCTTGGCCGGGTCCCAGCTCGCGCCCTCGAAGGCGACGATGCCGACGGTGGCCGGATCGCTGATCGCGGGCCGGAAGGTGAAGGTGCCGTCGCCGGCCGCCTCGGCGGTGATCCGGTCCGCGGTCGGGCCGGAGCCGTTCCAGCCGGCCACGGTGACAGCGGCGCCCGGGGTGAATTCGGCGCCGGTGACGGTCACCCGGTCACCGGGCTTGCCCGAGGCCGTGCCCAGCGAGATCGTCCGCTTGTTGACCTCCCCGCCGCCGTCCTGGGTGGCGATGATCCGCTGGGAGACCGGAGCGGGCGGATCGGTGACGGTGCAGGGCGTGTCCAGCTCCATGATGTAGCTGGTGTGGATGTTGTAGTCGCCGGGCGAGAGGGTGATCTCCCCGGGCGCGGTGACCGTGAAGGTGCCGGTCATGGAGAACGACGGGAAGGCGCCCTTGGGGGGCACCGGGTCGTTCTTCTTCGGACCCGCCACCGTGACGGAGCCGCTCTGCGCGCCGCCCAGGGTGACCGTCCCGGTGGGCGTCATGATGTCGGCGGGCAGTGCCAGTTCGACGGGGTTGCTCGCCGCCGCCGTGACGACGGTGTAGGTCACGGTGACGGTCTCGCCGACCTTCGGGGCGGCGTTGTCGACGGTGATCTCGGCGGAGGTCGTCCCGTCGATCGGCGGGATGCCCGCGATGGCGGGCGGGATGCAGTGGGTCGGGAAGTCCACCGCGACCGACGCGGTCGCCGCGGCCTGCGCGGGCCCGGCGAGCAGCCCTCCCCCGGTGACGACGAGTGCGCCGACGCCCAGCGCGGCGGCCCAGCGGCGGGCGTGGCCGGAACGGCGGAAGGATCTTCGGCTCGCTGATCTTCGGATGGCTGGACGCATAAGCCCCCTCCTGCGGGATCCGGCGCGGCGGCTCTTCCGCGCCGGCAGGGGGCCATTGATGACTCCGGCCGAAAAGAAGTCAATGCAAGCGAAACGCGTCGACTGATGGGCCATCAGACACTGTCAAGATCACCGCGTTCCGCGCCCCGCACGGCCGCGGTGCGTACGGGCGGCCGTGGCGGAGGCACCGGGTCCTGTCCGGAGTTCCGCGGGGGCGTCAGCCCGCCCGCACCACGAGCCGCACCGCGCCGTCGGGCCCCGCGAGGAACACCGGGGTGTCCGCCCCGCCCAGGTCCCGCACCGCGGCCCGGTCCTCCTCCGAGGGGGTCTCGGCACCGGAGACGACCGCGGCCGCCTCCAGGGACGTGGCCCCGCTGGCCACGGCCATCGCGACGGCGGTGCGCAGCGCGCTGAGCCTCAGCGACTCCAGCTCCACGGTGCCCGCCACATACGTACGTCCGGTCTCGTCGCGCACGGCCGCGCCCTCGGGCACGCCGTTGCGGGCGCGGGCGCTGCGCGCCAGCGTGACGATCTTGCGGTCCTCGGCGCCGAGGTCGGTGCTCTCAGTCATGTGCCGAGCATACGAAGCGCGGTGCCGGGCACGTCACGCGGGCGGCGCGGCGTCACGCGCCGACCTGCCGCATCGAGCCGCGCCGGCCCTCCGCCGAGGCCAGCCACCGCAGCTTCTCCTCCGTGCCGGTGTCCGGCCACGGGTGGTGCAGCACGACCGCCAGGTCCGGGCGGGCCGGGATGCGCAGCTGGGTGACCTCCATGGCCAGCCTGCCCACCACCGGATGGGTCAGCTCCTTGCGCATCTGCCCGCCCGGCGCGATGTCCCGCCGCTCCCACAGCTCGGCGAACTCCGGGCTGCGTTCCTTCGCCTCGTCCACGATCGCGCGGAACCCCTCGTCGTCGGGGCACTCCGAGCACGCGGCCCGGAACTGGGCGACGACCCGGGCGGCGATCTCCTCCCAGCCCTCGTACCGGATCCGGTGGACCGGATCGGTGAAGAAGGAGATGACGCAGTTCTGCTGCCGGTCGGGCTGCATGCCCATGACGACCGACGCCGCCTCGTTGCAGAGGACGACGTTCCAGTACGCGTCCATGAGGTGCGCCGGGTACGGCATCCAGCCGTCGAGCAGCCGCCGCAGTCCGTCGCACATGTCCGCGTGGGCCGGATCGACCTCCGGGGCGGGCGGGTTGAGCCCCGCCAGGACGTAGAGGTGGCGCCGTTCGGCGCTGCTGAGGCGCAGCACCCGGGCCACCGCGTCCAGCACCTGGGGCGAGACGGTGATGTCCCTGCCCTGCTCCAGCCACTGGTACCAGGAGACGCCGACGCCCGCGAGGACGGCGACCTCCTCGCGGCGCAGTCCCGGGGTGCGGCGGCGGGCCCCGCCGTCGGGAAGACCTGCCTCGGCCGGGCTGACCCTGGCCCGTCTGCTCATCAGGAACGCGCGCAGCTCCGCGAGCCGATGCGCCTTTCCGGTGTCCTCCGCGACCCCGGCCGGTGTCCCCACGCCACTCCCCCTGGTGTCCGTGTCCGGGCCGTGCCTGGTGGTGCGGCCAACAGGATAAGTTCCCGCTCCCCACGGTTATTCCGTGCGCCGCAGGCTCGTCGCCATGGCAATCGACTCCTCCGCCCCGGCCCCCTCCACGGCCCCCGCCCCCGTGCCACCCGCCCCCACCCGGCTCTCCGGCCGGGCCCGGCTGGTCCTGCTCGTCCTGTGCGCCGCCCAGTTCATGGTGTCGCTCGACTTCTCCGTCCTGAACGTGGCGCTGCCGGTGCTCGGTGACGACCTCGGTCTGAGCCGGTCGGGACTCCAGTGGGCGATCACCGCGTTCGCGCTGCCGTCCGGCGGCTTCCTGCTCCTGTTCGGCCGGATCGCCGACCTCTACGGCCGCCGCCGGCTGTTCCTCACCGGGCTCGCCGTCTTCGGCGCGGCCTCGCTGCTGGCCACGCTCGCCTGGAGTCCTGCCGCCTTCCTGGCCGGGCGGGCCTTCCAGGGCCTCGGTGCCGCGGCCATCGTGCCGACCGGCATGTCCCTGCTGACCACCACCTTCCCGGAGGGTCCGCTGCGCGACCGGGCCCTCGGCATCAGCGGCACCCTGCTCTCCCTCGGCTTCACCGTCGGCATGGTCGCCGGGGGCACGCTGACCGACACCCTCGGCTGGCGCTCCACGATGGGGCTGCTGACCGTGGCCGCCGTGGCCGTCCTCGCGGCGGCGCCGGGGCTGCTGCCCGAGTCCCGTACGCCCGACCGGCCGCGGCTGGACGTCCCGGGTGCCGTGACCGTCACCGGGGGTCTCCTGGCCGTGATCTACGCCCTGTCCACGGCGGCCGAGCACGGCTTCGGGCGCACGGACGTGCGGGCCGCCCTGGCCGCGGGGGTGGTGCTGCTCGTCGCGTTCGCCGTCGTCGAGTCGCGGGCCGCCGCCCCGCTGGTCTCGCTGCCGATGCTCCGCCGGCGCACGGTGGCGTTCGGCAATCTGGGCGGGCTCCTCACCTTCGCGACGATGAGCACGATCGTCTTCGTCCTGACCCTGTACCTCCAGGAGGTCCTGGACCTGTCGGCCTTCGGGACCGGGCTGGTCTTCGGGGTGCAGGGGCTCGCCTCGGTGGTGGCCGGGGTGTACGCCCCGAAGGTCATCGGCCGGATCGGGGCCCGGCGCACGCTGGCCCTCTCCCTGCTCGGCCAGGGCCTGTTCCTCGCGGCCCTGCTGAGCATCGGCGCGGACTCCGGCGTCTGGCAGGCCACCGTCGCGGTCTCGCTCGCCAGCATGTTCCATCTGGGGGCGATCATCGCGTACGGGCTGACCGTCACCTCGGGCGTGCCCGACACGGAGCAGGGTCTGGCGACGGGCCTGGTCACCACGACGCAGCAGGTGGGGCTCACGGTGGGCATCCCGCTGCTCGGCGCGGTGGCGACGGCTCAGGACTCCCTGCTGGACGGCGTACGGACCGTGATCGTGGTGGCCGCCGCGCTGCTGGTCGTCGGCGCCGGGGCGGTCGCGGCGGGGCTGCGCCGGGCCTGAGCCGCCGCCGTGCGGGCCGCGCCGGGCGGGTCAGCCGGCCGCCGCGTCCTCCCGCTGCCGCTGCTCGGCGAGCACGCGGTGGTAGGCGGCGGTCAGCTCGGCCAGGACGCCGTCCTCGGGGGCCAGGGCCCCGGACAGATGGGTGGCGCGCAGTTCGTCCATGAAGCGGTCCCACATCGGGGGCCCGCCGGCGGCCAGCAGCTCGGCCCGCACCGTCAGTTCGGCGCTCGTGTCCAGCCAGCGGGCACCCCAGGCACCCAGCTGGGCGAGGACCGGGACGAGCTGCACGGCCGCCTCGGTGAGGCGGTAAGCGACCTTCTGGCGGTGGCTCGGATCGTCGTGGCGGGTGAGCAGCCCCGCCTCGACGAGTTTCGCCAGCCGGTTGGCCAGGATGTTGGAGGCGATGCCCTCCATGGAGGCGTTGAGCAGCTCCCGGAAGTGGGTGAGGCCGCCGAACATGATGTCGCGCAGCACGATCAGGCTCCAGCGGTCCCCGAGGAGCTCGACCGTCATGTTGATCGGGCAGCCGGACCGGCCCCGCGACACGGGCAGCTTCTCGGCGGGAACTGGTTGCAGCATGGGATCAGTCTAGATAGTTTGACAACCGGTTGCAGATCGCAACCGGAAGGGGATCCGATGAAACAGCTGGTCCGCGTCCAGAACTTCGCCCTCTCCCAGGACGGCTTCGGCGCCGGCGAGAGACAGACACTCGAACGCCCGTTCGGCAGCGCCGACCCCAGCACGCTCATGTCCTGGGCCGGGGCCACCGCCCACTGGCCCAACCGGACCGACCCCGGCGGCAGCCTCGGCCTGGACGACTACTTCACCCGCGACTTCACCAACAACATCGGCGCCGAGATCATGGGACGCAACAAGTTCGGCCCGGAGCGCGGACCCTGGAAGAACTACGACTGGGAGGGCTGGTGGGGCGAGGAACCGCCCTTCCACACCCCGGTGTTCGTCCTCACCCACCACGAGCGGCCCACCCTCGTCAAGGGCGAGACCACGTTCCACTTCCTCGACGCCTCCCCCCGGGAAGCGCTCGACCGCGCCTTCGAGGCCGCGGAGGGCAAGGACGTCCGCATCGGCGGCGGGGTCGCCACCGTCCGGGAGTTCCTGGAGGCCGATCTCGTCGACACGCTCCACATCGCCGTCGCCCCGGTCGAGATCAAGGCCGGCGAACGGTTCTGGGAGAGCCCCGACGAGCTGACCGACCGCTTCCACCTGGAGCGGGTGCCCAGCCCGAACAGCGGCATCGTGCACCACCTGTTCTGGCGGAAGTGAGCCGGGCCTGGGCGCCCTACTTCCGGTCGAGCCGCAGCCGCTCCGCCCGGGGCAGCCCGGCCACCACCAGGTCGTAACTGTCCTCGATCAGCTCGCGCAGCTTCGCCTCCGGCAGACCGGACACCGTGACGGTGTTCCAGTGCCGCTTGTTCATGTGCCACCCCGGCGCCACGGCCTCGTACTCCTCCCGGAGCCGCACCGCCTCGTCGGGGTCGCACTTGAGGTTCACCGTCAGCGGGGTGGCGTCCAGCGCGCTCAGCGCGAACATCTTGCCGAGCACCTTGAAGACCGACGTCTCCGGCCCGAACGGGAACTCCTCGACACCGGCGTTGAACTCCAGGCAGAACGCCCGCAGCTGCTGCGGAGTCATGGGGCCGTCTCCTCCTCGTCCGGAGCCAGCGGCTCCACCAGCACCGTGACGATCTTGTTCCGCCGGCCGGCCGGGGACTCCGCCGTCAGCCGCAGCCGGCGCCCGTCCGGCAGCTCCACCTCGGCGCTCGCCCCGGCGATCGGCACCCGGCCCAGCGCCTTGGCGAGCAGACCGCCGACGGTCTCCACGTCCTCGTCGTCGTACTCGTCGAGCCCGAACAGCTCGCCCAGATCACCGATGTCCAGCCGCGCGGTCACCCGGAAGCAGCCGTCGGCCAGCTCCTGGACGGGCGGCAGCTCGCGGTCGTACTCGTCGGTGATCTCCCCGACGATCTCCTCCAGGATGTCCTCGATGGTGACGATGCCGGCCGTGCCGCCGTACTCGTCGATCACGACGGCCACATGGCTGCGCTCCTGCTGCATCTCGCGCAGCAGATCGCCCGCGTTCTTCGTGTCGGGCACGAACGCGGCCGGGCGCATCGCCGTGGAGACCAGATCGGCCTCGGACTCCCGGTTGATGTGCGACTTGCGGACCAGGTCCTTCAGATAGACGATCCCGACGATGTCGTCCTCGTTCTCGCCCGTGACCGGGATCCGCGAGAACCCGGAACGCAGCGCCAGGGTCAGCGCCTGCCGGATCGTCTTGTAGCGCTCGATGCAGACGAGGTCGGTGCGCGGCACCATCACCTCGCGCACGAGGGTGTCGCCCAGCTCGAAGACCGAGTGCACCATGCGGCGCTCCTCGTCCTCGATCAGCGACTCCTGCTCGGCCAGGTCCACCATCGCCCGCAGCTCCGCCTCGCTGGCGAACGGCCCCTTGCGGAAACCCTTGCCGGGCGTCAGCGCGTTGCCGATGAGGATCAGCAGCTGCGGCACCGGCCCCATGACCCTGGCCAGCGGCAGCAGCACGTACGCCGCCGCCGTGGCCGTGTTCAGCGGGTGCTGGCGGCCGATGGTGCGCGGCGAGACCCCGATCGCGACGTACGAGACGAGGACCATCACCCCGATGGCGACGGCCAGCGCCTCCCAGGTCTCCGGGAACTCCTTCAGACAGGCGTAGGTGACCAGCACCCCGGCCGCCATCTCGCAGGCCACCCGTACCAGCAGCGCGACGTTCAGATAGCGCGTCGGATCGGCGGCCACCTGCTCCAGCTTGTCGCTGCCGCGCCGCCCCGAACGGACCGCCTCGGCGGCCCGGAAGCTGGACGTACGGGCGATGCCCGCCTCGGCGCAGGCCGCGAGCCAGCCGACGACGAGCAGCAGGACGACCCCGGAGACGAGTGCCAGGCTCACGAGACGGTGGGGGCCGGGGACGGACCGGTCAGTCCGCGCTCACCGCGCCAGCCGTCCACGATGGCCGCCTGGAGACCGAACATCTCGGCCTTCTCGTCCGGCTCCTCGTGGTCGTAACCGAGCAGGTGCAGCACCCCGTGGACCGTGAGGAGCTGGAGCTCCTCGTCCATGGAGTGCCGCGTCTCGGCGTCCTCGCCCTGCTTCCTGGCCACCTCGGGGCAGAGCACGATGTCACCGAGGAGCCCCTGCGGGGGCTCCTCGTCGTCCTTGGCCGGCGGACGCAGCTCGTCCATCGGGAAGGACATGACATCCGTCGGGCCCGGCAGGTCCATCCACTGGATGTGGAGCTGTTCCATCGCCTCGCCGTCCACCACGATCACCGAGAGCTCGGAGAGCGGGTGGATCCGCATCCTGGCGAGCGCGTAGCGGGCGATGTCGAGGATCGCCTGCTCGTCGACCTCGGTTCCGGACTCGTTGTTGACGTCGATCGACATGGTGCGCTGCTACTGCTTCCCGTTGTGGCGGCCCCGGCCCTTACCGGCCGTGCCGTCCTGCTCGCCCTGGCTGTCGTACTTCTCGTACGCGTCGACGATACGGCCGACGAGCTTGTGCCGGACGACATCCTGGGACGTGAGCCGGGAGAAGTGCACGTCGTCGATCCCCTCCAGGATCGCCTGCACCTCCCGCAGACCGCTCTTCGTGCCGCCCGGCAGGTCGACCTGGGTGATGTCGCCCGTGACGACGATCTTCGAGTCGAAGCCGAGCCGGGTCAGGAACATCTTCATCTGCTCGGCGCTGGTGTTCTGCGCCTCGTCGAGAATGATGAAGGCGTCATTCAGAGTCCTGCCACGCATGTACGCCAGCGGCGCCACCTCGATCGTGCCGGCGGCCATCAGGCGCGGGATCGAGTCGGGGTCGAGCATGTCGTGCAGGGCGTCGTAGAGGGGGCGCAGGTAGGGGTCGATCTTGTCGAAGAGAGTGCCGGGGAGGAAGCCCAGGCGCTCGCCGGCCTCGACGGCCGGGCGGGTCAGGATGATGCGGCTGACCTGCTTGGACTGGAGGGCCTGGACGGCCTTGGCCATGGCGAGGTAGGTCTTGCCGGTGCCGGCGGGGCCGATGCCGAAGACGATCGTGTGCTTGTCGATGGCGTCGACGTACCGCTTCTGGTTCAGGGTCTTGGGCCTGATGGTGCGGCCGCGGCTGGAGAGGATGTTCTGCGTCAGCACCTCGGCCGGGGTCTCGGTGCCGTCGGCCTGGCCGCTGTCCGAGGCCCTGAGCATCGCGATCGAACGTTCCACGGCGTCCTCCGTCATCGGCTGACCGGTGCGGAGCACCAGCACCATCTCGTCGAACAGGCGCTGGATCAGGGCGATGTCCGCCGGGTCGCCCGTCGCGCTTATCTCATTGCCCCGGACATGGATGTCGGCCGCCGGGAACGCCGCTTCGATCACGCGCAGCAGCGAGTCGCCCGATCCCAGGAGCATCACCATCGGGTGTGCGGCCGGGACGCTGATGTGGGCACGCGCCTGTGGCTGTGTGGGTGTCTGAGTCATGGGCCGGCCCTCGGGCCTGCGCATACCTCCCGTTCAGGGCTCTCGCTGCTCGAAAACCTCCGGAGTACCAAGCCTACGACTCCCCACCGACAACGCCGAGAGGTTTTCACCGGCGGAAATCCCGCGGGAGACCCCGTCCGGTCAGGGCCGGAAGCCGATGGTGGGCACGGCCCGGCGCAGCGGCCAGGGGCGGGCGGCGGCGGGCAGCAGGTCCTGGAGGAAGGCGTAGCGGTGGAGGGCGGCGGGGTCCTGGCCGCTGAGGGTGCGGATGCGTTCCCACCAGGCGGCGACCTCCTGCCAGCCGGGGGCGGAGAGCGAGCCGCCGAACTCCTGGACGGAGAGCGCGGCGGTGAGGCCCGCGAAGGCGAGGCGGTCGGCGAGGGGCCAGTTGGCGAGGGTGCCGGTGACGAAGCCGGCGACGAAGACGTCCCCGGCGCCGGTCGGGTCGAGGGCTTCCACGGCGATGGCGGGGACCTCGGCGCTGGTGCCGGTGGAGGCGTCGACGGCGTAGGCACCCTCGGCGCCGAGGGTGACGACGGCGAGGGGGACGCGTTCGGCCAGGGCGTGGGCGGCGGCGCGGGGGCAGGCGGTACGGGTGTAGCGCATGGCCTCCTCGGCGTTGGGGAGGAAGGCCTGGCAGTGCTCCAGGTCGGGCAGCGCGTCCAGGTCCCAGCGGCCGGTGTCGTCCCAGCCGACGTCGCCGAAGACGGCGGCGCCGTGGCGGGCCGCGGCGGCGACCCAGGGTTCGGAGCGGCCGGGGGTGAGCGAGGCGATGGCGGCGCGGGCGCGGGGCGGGCACCGCGGGAAGGAGGCGGGGGCGGATGCCGCCGCCGGAGGTGACGGGGGCGGTGCCTCGTGGCCGTGGGAGACCATGGTGCGTTCGCCCTCGTAGGCCATGGAGACGGTGACCGGGGAGTGCCAGCCGCGGACGGTGCGGGACATGGACAGGTCGATGCCCTCGCCCTGTTCGAGGGCGTCCCAGCAGTACTCGCCGTAGTGGTCGTCGCCGAAGGCGGCGGCGAGCGAGGTGCGCAGGCCGAGGCGGGCGAGCGCGGTGGCCATGTTGGCGACGCCGCCGGGGCTGGAGCCCATGCCGCGCGCCCAGGACTCGGTGCCGCGGACCGGAGCGCTGTCCAGGCCGGTGAAGATGATGTCGAGGAAGACCGTGCCGGTCAGGAAGACGTCGCACTGCGGGTCCTGCGGTGCGCGCAGTCCGTCCAACGGGTCGATCCCCGGATTCTCTGCGCTCACCCTGCACTCCCCGGTCGTGGCGGTTCCGGCCAGTGTGCCCGATTCCCGTCCGTGGGTGCGGGGTCCGCGCCGAGCCCGGCGGCGGCACCGCACAACCAGACCCTGACCTGCATAAACATGCGTCACTACCCAGGCCGGACCATGCCAAACGCATATGTGACCCAGATCACGGCATGTCGGCTTTCGGGGAACCGGGGGCGCTTGATACAAATTGGCCCGCGACCACCGTCGGGGATCTCCCGACATGTGTGGCCGAGTCCCGCATGACCCAGCATCACGCCGCTCTGCTCCGCATCGCCCCGTTGTGCCTGGTTTTCCGCATCACCCTTCCCGCTCCGCCTTTCCGCCTCCTCTGGCATGTCTTCAGGAACGCCCATGTCCTCGCGCCCTCGCGCCGCGTGGCCCCTGGTCGCCGTGTTCACCGCCGGTTACCTCGCCGCCTACCTCCTCCCCACCATCGTGGGACGGCTCTCCGTCCATCTGGGCCTCAGCACCGCGCAGGCCGGTCTGGTCGGCAGCGCGCTGCTGCTGAGTTCGGCCACGGCGGGGTTCTGTCTGGCGGGGCGGGTGGAGACCCTCGGCCCGCGCCGGCCGGCCCGGCTCGGGCTGGTGCTGGCCGCGGTCGGCTACGGCTGCGCGGCGCTCGCGCACTCGGTGCCGCTGGTCGTCCTGGGCGTGGTGATCGGCGGCCTCGGCTCCGGTACGGCGACCGCGGTGGCCGCCTCGGGCATCGCCGCGCAGAGCGACCCGCACCGCGCCTCCTCGCTGGGGCTGCTCAGCGTCTCGGCGACCGCGGGCGCCCTCTACCTGACCGTCCCCCACCTCGGCGGCGGCCACCGGCTGCCGTTCGCCTCGATCGCCCTGGTGGCGCTGCTGGTGTGGCCGGCCACCTCACGGCTCGGCGACTTCGCCCCCGCCGGACCGGCCGTCCCCGCCTCGGGGCGGCTGCCGCACCGCCGCTCCGGTCTGGTGCTGGCGGGCGGCATGCTCGTCTGGTCGATGGCGCAGAACGCGCTGTGGGGCGTCAGCAGCCGTATCGGCGTGGACCAGGTCGGCCTCTCCGAGGTCACCATCGGCGCAGTGTTCGCCGCCGCGCTCGGCGCCGGTCTGCTCGGTGTGATGGGGGCCGGGGTGCTCGGGGCCCGGCTCGGCCGGGCCGTCCCGATCGGCCTGGGCACCGTCGTCATCGCGGCGAGCATCGTGCTCAGTTCCTCGGCCGGCAGCCTCGGCTCGTTCGCGACCGGCGAGATCCTCTGGAACACCGTCTACCCGGTGGTCCTCTCGTACCTGATCGGTCTGGCCGCCTCGCTGGACGTGCGCGGCCGCTGGGCGGTGCTCGCGGGCTCCGCCTCCTCGGTCGGCGTGGCCTGCGGCCCGGTGCTCGGCAGCGTGCTGTCCGAGGAGGCGGGGTTCCCCGTGATGGGGCTGATCCTGGGCACGGTGACCCTGCTGGTCGCGGTGCCGGTGACGGCGGTGGCGCTGCACACCGGCGGGCGTCCGCTGGTGCCGGGTTCGGTGCGCCGCAGGGGCGGTGCCCCGGCGGCCCTGCTCGCGGTCACCACCGGCGCGGTGCCGGGCGCGGTCCCGAAGCTGGGCGCGCCCGAGCAGCCCGTCGCGGAGATCAGCCTGCCGGTACGCCGCAGGCGGCCGGTCCGGAGCGCCTTCCGGGCGGCCGGGCCGGCCGGGGGCGGTCAGTCGAACGCGTACGCCTCGACCTCGGACAGATAGCGCGCCCTGCGCTCCTCGTCGTGGTCGAGGAAGGCCGCCTCGAAGGAGTTGCGCGCCAGGGTGCGCAACTGCTCGCGGTCCAGGCCGAGCGCCTCGTGGACGGCCCGGAAGTTGTCTCCGGCGTACCCCCCGAAGTAGGCGGGGTCGTCGGAGTTGACCGTGCAGAGCAGCCCGGCGTCCAGCATGGCCCGCAGCGGGTGGTCCTCCAGGGTGTCGACCGCCCGAAGCCGGACGTTGGAGAGCGGGCAGAGGGTGAGCGGCACCCGCTCGGCGACCAGCCGCTCCACCAGCTCCGGGTCCTCCATGCAGCGCAGCCCGTGGTCGATGCGCTCCACGCCGAGGACGTCGAGCGCCTCGCGGATGTAGGCGGGCGGCCCCTCCTCGCCGGCGTGGGCGACCTTGCGCAGCCCGAGCGCGCCGGCGGCCTCGTACACCTTGCGGAACTTCGCGGGCGGGTGGCCGACCTCGGCGGAGTCCAGGCCGATGCCGCTGATCCGGTGCAGATGCGGCCGGGCGGCCTCCAGGGTCTCCAGGGCGGAGTCGGCGGACTGGTCGCGCAGGAAGCACATGATCAGCTGGGTGGAGATGCCGTGCTTCTCCTCGCTGCGCTCCAGGGCCCGGCCGAGTCCCTCGACGACGGTGGCGACCGGGACGCCCCGGGCGGTGTGCGCCTGCGGGTCGAAGAAGATCTCCGCGTGGCGCACGCCCTGCGCGGCGGCGCGGGCGAGGTAGGCGTCGGCGAGTTCGGTGAAGTCGTCCTCGGTCCGCAGGACGGCCATCAGCGCGTAGTAGAGGTTGAGGAAGCTCTGGAGGTCCTCGAAGAGGTAGGCGGTGCGCAGTTCCCCGGTGTCGGCGAAGGGCAGCGTGACGCCGTTGCGGGCGGCGAGCGCGAAGGCCAGTTCGGGTTCGAGGGTTCCCTCGATGTGGAGGTGGAGTTCTGCCTTGGGGAGGTGCACGGGGTTTCTCGCTTACGCAGGTGGTGCGGGTGTGTCAGGGGTGCCGGGAGGGTACGGGGACACGGATCAGGTCCTCGGCGATGGTCAGCGCGCCCTCGAAGCCGGCGGCGCGTGCCTGGGTCTCGAAGGCCTCCGGGTCCGGGTAGCGCTGCGAGAAGTGGGTGAGCACGAGATGCCGTACGCCCGCCTCCTTCGCGACCCGGGCGGCCTGCCCGGCGGTCAGATGGCCGTGGTCGGTGGCCAGCCGTTCGTCCTCGTCGAGGAAGGTCGATTCGATGGCCAGCAGGTCGCAGCCCTCGGCGAGGGCGTGGACGCCGTCGCAGAGCCTGGTGTCCATGATGAACGCGAACCGCTGTCCGCGCCTGGGCTCGGAGACGTCGTCGAGACCGACCGCGCCGAGTGAGCCCTCGCGCTGGATCCGTCCGACGTCGGGTCCGGTGATGCCGTGCTCGGCGAGCTTCGCGGGCAGCATGCGCCGTCCGTCGGGCTCGACGACCCGGTAGCCGTAGGACTCGACGGGGTGGGAGAGCCGGTGGGTCTCCAGGGTGTACGCGGCGGTGGTGGCCAGCGGTCCGTCGGTGTCCACCGGGGCCTCGGTCAGCTCGACGGACTCGCGGTAGGCGGTGGCGTACCGCAGCCGGTCGAAGAAGTGCTGTCCGCTCGCCGGGTAGTGGGCGGTGACGGGGTGCGGGACCTGGTCGAGGTTGATCCGCTGGATCACCCCGGCCAGGCCCAGCGCGTGGTCGCCGTGGAAGTGCGTGACGCAGATCCGGTCGATGTCGTGCGCGGCGACGCCCGCCCGCAGCATCTGGCGCTGGGTGCCCTCGCCGGGGTCGAAGAGGATGCCCTCGCCGTCCCAGCGCAGCAGATAGCCGTTGTGGTTGCGGTGCCGGGTCGGGACCTGGCTGGCGGTGCCGAGGACGACGAGTTCACGGGCGGACACGGGGAGTGGCCGTTCCTCTCTCTAACCGGGGGGCCACTGGAGGCCGCGGCCTCCCAGCACGTGGGCGTGGGCGTGGAAGACGGTCTGTCCGGCGCCGGCGCCGGTGTTGAACACGACCCGGTAGCCGGTGCCGTCGATCTTCTCGTCGGCGGCCACGTTCCCCGCCTCGCGCAGGACGTCGGCGAGGACCTGGGGCTCGGCGGCGGCGAGGGAGGCGGCGTCGGGGTGGTGCAGGCGCGGGATGACGAGGACGTGGGTGGGGGCCTGGGGATTGATGTCGCGGAAGGCGACCGTGGTGTCGGTCTCCCGGACGATGGTGGCCGGGATCTCCCCCGAGACGATCTTGCAGAACAGGCAGTCGGGCTGCGGCTCTCCCGCCATGGGGACGCTCCTTGGGGTCGCGGTGATCCGTTACGGGGCAGCCTAGCGGGCGGGGGGAGGCCCCCTGAGACGGGCACCGGGGGGGCGCGGGCCGGGGGCGGGAGGGCTGCCCGGACACGGGCGGCGGTGTGCGCCCCCCGTGTCCGCCGCCCGGCCCCGCGCCGGCCCGCCCCGTTCCTACTCCGGCAGGGCGGGCGCCGTCTTCGCCGGGGTGCGGGCCAGCGACTCCAGGGCGATCCGGATCGCCTCCTCCAGCTGCGGATCGCGGCCGGCCGCGTGGTCCTGCGGTGTCATGACGACCTCGACGTCGGGATCGACGCCGTGGTTCTCCACGCCCCAGCCGTATCCGTCCAGCCAGAAGGCGTACTTGGGCTGGGTGACCAGCGTGCCGTCGACGAGCCGGTAGCGGCTGTCGATGCCCACCACACCGCCCCAGGTGCGTACGCCGACGACGGGGCCGATGCCAAGCGCCTTGATCGCCGCGTTCACGATGTCGCCGTCCGAGCCGGAGAACTCGTTGGCCACGGCCACCACCGGTCCGCGCGGGGCGTCGCCCGGGTAGCTGGTGGCGCGCATGCCGCGGGGCAGGTCCCAGCCGACGATGCGGCGGGCCAGCTTCTCGACGACCAGTTGCGAGGTGTGGCCGCCGCGGTTCTCCCGCACGTCCACGACCAGGCCCTCGCGGGCCACCTCGGTGCGCAGGTCGCGGTGGATCTGGGCCCAGCCGGAGCCGACCATGTCGGGGACGTGGAGGTAGCCGAGGCGTCCGCCGGACCGCTCGTGGACATGGCGGCGGCGGTCGGCGACCCAGGCGTGGTAGCGCAGGGCCTCCTCGTCGGCGACCGGGACGACGACGACATGGCGGGGGTCCCCGCCGTCGACCGGGGAGACGGTCAGCTCGACGGGCTTGCCCGCCGAGCCGGCGAGCAGCGGGGCGGGTCCGGTCAGCGGGTCGACGGCCTGGCCGTCGACG
Organism: Streptomyces sp. NPDC057682; assembly: GCF_042799575.1. Taxonomy (NCBI): domain Bacteria; kingdom Bacillati; phylum Actinomycetota; class Actinomycetes; order Kitasatosporales; family Streptomycetaceae; genus Streptomyces; species Streptomyces sp. NPDC057682. Next base: position 448,676 of record NZ_JBHVIN010000002.1, read on the forward strand.
GCCGTGATCGCGTCGCCGGGCCGGACCGCGACGCCGGGAGCGGCCAGTGGGGAGCGGGCCTCCGGGTCGGAGGTCTCGGAGGGCAGGATGCGGTCGATCCGCCAGCTCCCGTCGTCCGCGCGTGAGAGGTCGGCGCCGAGCAGCCCCTGACGGGCCGCGTCGTCGCGCCAGCCGCCGGACGGGTTGACGTAGGCGTGCGAGGTGCCGAGTTCGCCCTGGACCTCCCAGAGCAGGTCGACCAGGTCGTCGTGGGTGGCGACCCGGTCCAGGACCGGGCGGTAGCGGTCCAGGACGCCGTCCCAGTCGACGCCGCCCATGTCGGGCCGCCAGTAGTTGTCCCGCATCACGCGGCCGGTCTCGTCGTACATCTGGCGCCATTCGGCGGCCGGGTCGAGGATCCGGCGGATCCGGGAGAGGTCGACGACGACGTTGCCGTCGCTGTCGTGGTCGTCGTCGCCGGAGACCCGGCTGTCGGACGGCACGACGCGGAGCCGGCCCCGGCTGTGCAGCACCAGCCGCTTGCCGTCGCCGCTGACGGCGAACCGGCGGATGTCGGAGGCCAGTTCCTCGCAGCGCAGCTTCTCCAGGTCGTAGCGCTCCAGGACGGTCTCGGGCTGGTGGGCGTCGGGGCCGGCGGCGCTGGTGCCGAGGACGCCGACGACGGGGTGGCGCAGCCACAGCAGTCCGTCCCTGGCCGCCCTCAGCGAGGAGTAGCTGGCGGCCTCGACGGGCAGCGGGACGATCCGGTCGGCGAGTCCGTCGAGGTCGATGCGGGTGACGGGGAGCGCGGTGGGGTTGTCCTCGGCGTCGCCGCTCTTCTCCTTCTCGGTCGGCCGGCCGTGGAGCTGCGGTCCGAACGGGGAGGGGGTGGTCGCGGCGAGCGTCAGCAGATGCGGCCGGCAGGCGCCGATGAACGCGAGGTCGAAGACGTGCGAGTCGTAGATCGGGTCGAAGGCCCGCTCGGAGAGGAACGCCAGGTGCTTGCCGTCGGTGGTGAAGGCGGGGGCGAAGTCCCGGAAGCGCAGCGGGGTGGCCTCGGAGACCGAGAGGTCGGCGAGGTGGGCCAGCTTGATCTGGGCGAGCGGCTCGGGTCCGGGGTGCGACCAGGCGAGCCAGGCGGAGTCGGGCGAGAAGGCCAGCCCGGAGGCGTCGCCGTGCTCGCTGCGGTCCACCTCGTGGACCTCGCCGCTCTCCCGTTCGACGATCAGGATCCGGCCGTCGTGGGCGGCGACGGCGAACCGGCTGCCGTCGGGGGCGGGCGCGAGGTCCAGGACCCGGCCGATCCGGCCCGCGGCGAGGCGGCGGGGGACGGCGCCCGGGGCGGTGCCGGTGGCGGGCGCGCACTCCAGCGCGTCGTCGCCCTCGGCGTCGGTGACCCAGACGACGTGCTGGTCGCCGTCGGCCTGGAAGGTGTGCGGCAGCCTGGCCCGTACGCCGGGTTCGGCGGCCAGCGCGCGGGCCGGGCCCTCGCGGTGGGTGACCCAGTGGACGGCGCCCCGGGAGCCGACGGCGCTGCCGCGGCCGGTGCGGTCCGGGGAGGCGGCGCTCAGATGGCTGCCGGCGTGCACGGGGTGCGGCTGGAGGTCGGCGCGCTGGCCGCCGAGCCGGATGTCGGCGCGGCGCGGTTCCGCGCCCTCCAGATCGTCCAGGAGCCACAGTTCGCCGGCGCTCGCGTAGGCGACGCGGGTGCCGTCGGTGGTGGCGTGCCGGGCGTAGAAGCCGTCGGTGCCGGTGTGGCGGCGCAGGTCGGTGCCGTCGGGGAGGGAGGAGTAGAGGGCGCCGACGCCCTCGTGGTCGGAGAGGAACGCGAGGCGTCCGCCGACCCACATCGGGCATTCGATGTTGCCGTCGAGTCCGGCGTGGACCCGGGCGAACTCCGCCGGGTCCTCCTCCGTCGCGAGCCACAGCTTGCCGGCCGTGCCGCCCCGGTAGCGCTTCCAGGTGGCGGCCTCGCGCCCCATGGTGGCCGAGAGCAGCAGGACGCGTCCGCCGGGCCCGTACGCCAGGGAGCCGACCGGTCCGTACGGCAGGGTGCGGGCGGGTCCGCCGTCGACCGGGACGGCCCGCGCCCAGGTGCGGCGCAGCGACATCTGGCCCTGGGTGCTGGTGACCAGCACCTCGCCGTCGGGCGTCCAGCCGCGGACGGTGGTCCGGGCGTCGCCCCAGTGGGTCAGCCGCCGCGCGGGCCCGCCGTCGACGGGGGCGAGGTGCACCTCGGGCGCCCCGTCCCGGGTGGACGTCCAGGCGACCAGGGTGCCGTCGGGCGATATGCGCGGCTGGGTGACGGGGCGGTTGTCGGCGCTGACCCGCCAGGCGCGACCGCCCTCCAGCGGCGCGAGCCAGACATCGTCCTCGGCGGTGAAGGCGATCAGTTCGCCCTGGACATGGGGGTACCGGAGGTAGGAAGGCTGTGTCACGACGATCAGCCTAGGTCTCCGGTCCTGCGGGCGGAACGGGGTTGGCCGGAGTCCGCCCTCCGTGCGGGGGACGGCCCGGTCATTTGCCCTGGGGATGTTCGGTGACCGTGACGGTCACGGTGACCGTCGGCCGGGCTCCGCCGCCCCCTCCGCCACCGCTCCCGCCCCCGATGAGGCCCACCGGTGCGCGGGTGGAGGGCGGGGCGGAGCAGTTGCCGAGGAGGCTGGCCCGGAAGACGGTGCGTCCGGCGGCCTTCGCCGTCATGTCGCCCCGGACGCACCGGCCTTCGACCTCGCGGTCGACCCGGCCGCTGACGCTGATGTCCTTGCCCTCCTTGGTGCGGCCGTTGCAGTCCACGGAGGCGATGCGCTCGGCGGAGGTGCTCGGCGAACCCGCCCCGCCGTCGCCCCCGTCGGTGGAGGCGGTGCAGCTCAGCCACTGCACATGGACGCCCTCGTGCTCCAGGGCGCGGGTGGCGGTGCTGTCGGTGGTCACGGCGATGGACGCGGTGTTCAGCCCGTTCCCCGGTTCGCAGGCGGTCAGGCCGGCGACGGCTGCGGCGGCCAGAGCGAACGCGGCCGGAAAGCGACGGGTCGTTCGGCGACCCCATGCCCTTGATGTCCCCATACGGGCAGCTTCCCACCGCTCCTGACGGAGCGGTAGTCCGCTTGCGGCCACAACACCCCTGAAGTGGACGCCGATTCACCCGTGAGGGGTGCGGGCGCCACCCCTCATGACCAGCGGCCCGTGCGTCCCAGCAGCAACGCGGTGGCCGCGGTGCCCGCCGTGGAGGTGCGCAGTACGCTCCGGCCGAGCCGGCAGATCCGCGCCCCGGCCTCGGCGAAGACGGCCAGTTCCTCCGGTGAGACGCCGCCCTCCGGGCCCACGACCAGCACGATCTCGCCCTCGGCGGGCAGCGGGACGGTGGCCAGCGGCTCGCTGGGGTGGTCGCGGTCCTCGTGCAGGACGGCGGCGAAGTCGGCCGTGGCCAGAAGTGCGGCAACCTGGCGGGTGGTCGCCGCGTCCGCGACGTCCGGGAAGCGGACCCGACGGGACTGCTTCCCGGCCTCGCGGGCCGTAGCGCGCCATTTCGCGAGCGACTTCAGGCCCCGTTCGCCCTTCCACTGGGTGATGCAGCGGGCGGCCTGCCAGGGCACGATCGCGTCGACGCCGGTCTCCGTCATCGTCTCGACGGCCAGTTCGCCCCGGTCGCCCTTGGGCAGGGCCTGGACGACGGTGATGCGGGCGGCGGCCGGCGGCTCCTCGTGGACGGTCTCCAGGCCTCCGACGGTCAGCCGGTCCTTGCCCTCGGCCGCGGTGACGACGCCCTCGGCCCAGCGGCCCCGGCCGTCGGTGAGGACGACGTCCTCCCCCGCGCGCAGGCGCTTCACCGACACGGCGTGCCGGCCCTCGGGGCCGTCCAGGACGAATCCGGGGCCCTGCGGCAGCTGGTCGACGACGAAGACGGGTGCCGTCACGGTGTGCTCCTCGTGCTCAACGCCGCGCTCGCGGCGTCCAGTTCCTCGGCGAGCAGGCGTACCAGCCGGCCGGCCGCCATCTCGCGGACCATCCGGTGGCCCTGCCCCGCCCACAGTGCCATGCCCTGGGCGTCCCCGGTGCGGGCGGCCGCCTTGCGCAGCGGCGCGGTCAGATGGTGGACCTGTGGATAGGCGGCGGGGGCGTACGGTCCGTGCTCGCGCACGAAGCGGTTGACCAGGCCGCGGGCCGGGCGGCCCGAGAAGGCCCGGGTCAGCGTGGTGCGCGTGAACAGGGGGTTGGTGAGGGCCTGTTTGTGCAGCACATGGGCCCCGGACTCGGGGCAGGGCAGGAAGGCGGTGCCGAGCTGTGCGGCGTCGGCCCCCGCGGCGAGCACGGCGGCGATCTGCGCGCCGCGCATCAGCCCGCCGGCGGCGACGACCGGTATCTGCACGGTCTCGCGGACCTGGGTGACCAGGCTGAGCAGCCCGGTCCCGGCGCCGCCCGTCTGCGGGTCGTCGTGGAACGTGGACTGGTGGCCGCCCGCCTCGACGCCCTGGGCGCAGACGGCGTCGGCCCCGGCCCACTGGGCGGCCTGGGCCTCCTCGGGCGTGGTGACCGTGACGACGGTGTACGTACCGGCCGCGGCGAAGGCGTCGAGCGTGTCGCGGGAGGGGCAGCCGAAGGTGAAGGAGACGACCGGGACCGGGTCCTCCAGCAGGATGGCGAGCTTGGCGTCGAAGCCGTCGTCGCCACAGGAGTCGGTGTCGCCGAGCGGGGTCTCGTACCAGGTGGACTCGCCCGCGAGCTGCTGCCGGTAGACCTCGACGGCGGCCGGGTCGGTGAGCACGGGCTGCGGCATGAAGAGGTTGACGCCGAAGGGCCGGCCGGTGAGTCCGCGCGTCTGGGTGATCTCGTGGTACATGCCGTCCGCCGTCTTGTACCCGGCGGCCAGGAAGCCGAGCCCGCCGGCCTCGCAGACGGCGGCGACCAGTTCCGGACAGGCGGCACCGCCCGCCATCGGGGCCTGCACGATCGGATACCGGCAGAGATCGGTCAGTGCGGATGACATGACCGCATCGTGTCATGTCCTTCCCGTCCCGTGACGCACACCCCGTGTCCGTGATTTGTCCGTAAATGAGGTACGGGCCCGGCGAAACCGGGCCCGTACCTCATCGATCACACGCCCTAGCGGCCGTTGAACGCGTCCTTGAGGCGCGAGAACAGGCCCTGCTGGCCGGGCTGGAACTGCCCGGTGGGCCGCTCCTCGCCGCGGATCTTGGCCAGCTCGCGCAGCATCCGCTCCTGCTCGGGGTCGAGCTTGGTCGGGGTCATCACCTCGACGTGCACGATGAGGTCGCCGCGACCGCCGCCGCCGCGCAGATGCGTGACACCGCGCCCGTGCAGCGGGACGGACTGGCCGGACTGGGTGCCGGGCCGGATGTCGACCTCCTCCAGACCGTCCAGCGTCTCCAGCGGCACCTTGGTGCCGAGGGCCGCCGCCGTCATGGGGATGGTGACCGTGCAGTGCAGATCGTCGCCGCGCCGCTGGAAGACGCTGTGCGGCAGCTCGTGGATCTCGACGTACAGGTCGCCGGCCGGGCCGCCGCCGGGGCCGACCTCGCCCTCGCCCGCGAGCTGGATGCGGGTGCCGTTGTCGACACCGGCGGGGATCTTCACGGTGAGCGTGCGCCGGGAGCGGATGCGGCCGTCACCGGCGCACTCCGGGCACGGGGTCGGCACGACCGTGCCGAAGCCCTGGCACTGCGGGCAGGGGCGCGAGGTCATGACCTGGCCCAGGAAGGACCGGGTGACCTGGGAGACCTCACCGCGGCCGCGGCACATGTCACAGGTCTGCGCGGAGGTGCCGGGGGCCGCGCCCTCGCCGCTGCACGTCGTGCAGACGACGGCGGTGTCGACCTGGATGTCCTTGGTCGTCCCGAAGGCCGCCTCGGCGAGGTCGATCTCCAGCCGGATCATGGCGTCCTGGCCGCGGCGGGTGCGCGAGCGCGGTCCGCGCTGCGAGGCCGTGCCGAAGAAGGCGTCCATGATGTCGGAGAAGTTGCCGAAGCCGCCCTGTCCGAAGCCGCCCGCACCGCCGCCGCCGGAGGCGGACAGCGGGTCGCCGCCCAGGTCGTAGACCTGCTTCTTCTGGGCGTCCGACAGCACCTCGTAGGCGGCGTTGATCTCCTTGAACCGCTCCTGGGTCTTCGGATCGGGGTTCACGTCCGGGTGCAGCTCGCGGGCGAGCCTCCGGAAGGCCTTCTTGATCTCGTCCTGGGAAGCGTCGCGGCGCACGCCGAGTACGGCGTAGTAGTCCGTGGCCACTTACGACTCCGCCAGGATCTGTCCGACGTAACGTGCCACTGCGCGTACCGCTCCCATCGTTCCGGGGTAGTCCATGCGGGTCGGTCCGACCACGCCGAGTTTGGCGACTGCCTCGTCGCCCGAACCGTAGCCGACCGCGACGACGGACGTGGAGTTCAGCCCCTCGTGGGCGTTCTCATGCCCGATTCGTACGGTCATGCCCGAGTCCTTGGCCTCGCCGAGCAGCTTCAGCAGCACGACCTGCTCCTCCAGTGCCTCCAGCACCGGCCGGATCATCACCGGGAAGTCGTGTCCGAAGCGGGTGAGGTTGGAGGTGCCGCCGATCATCAGCCGCTCCTCCGTCTCCTCGACGAGGGTTTCGAGCAGGATCGAGAGCACGGTGGACACGGTTCCCCGGTCCTCGCTCTCGAAGGATTCCGGCAGGTCCTGCACCAGCTGCGGGACGTCCGCGAAACGGCGGCCCACGACGCGGCTGTTGAGCCGCGCGCGCAGATCCGCCAGGGACGTCTCGCCGAAGGGCGCGGGACAGTCCACCATGCGCTGTTCGACCCGGCCGGTGTCCGTGATGAGCACGAGCATCAGCCGGGCGGGCGCCAGGGAGAGCAGCTCCACGTGCCGCACCGTCGAACGGGTCAGCGAGGGGTACTGCACGACGGCGACCTGCCGGGTCAGCTGCGCGAGCAGCCGTACGGTGCGGCCCACGACGTCGTCGAGGTCGACCGCGCCGTCGAGGAAGTTCTGAATGGCGCGACGCTCCGGCGACGACAGGGGCTTGACGCCCGCGAGCTTGTCGACGAAGAGCCGGTAGCCCTTGTCCGTCGGGATGCGCCCGGCGCTGGTGTGCGGCTGGGCGATGAATCCCTCGTCCTCCAGCACCGCCATGTCGTTGCGCACGGTGGCCGGGGAGACCCCCAGCTTGTGCCGCTCGGTGAGCGCCTTGGAGCCGACGGGCTCCTCGGTGCCGACATAGTCCTGGACGATGGCGCGCAACACTTCGAGTCTGCGTTCGCTGAGCATCGCGCACACCTCCAGCTGTGTACCTCGGTCGTTCTCGGGCCGTTCCCGGGTCCGTCCCTGGCACTCTGCGCGGACGAGTGCCAGCCCTGCCCCGGTCAGTGTACGGCGACGGGGTGGCCCCCTAGCAAGGGCGACCGGCCACGCTACCCCGAGACTGCGCAGGTCGTTGCCGATAGCGTCGCGGTATGGACGCCTCTTGGGAAGACTTCGGCTGGGAGCGGCTCGGACACGGGGTGGGGCGGCGACGCCTTCCGGTGTGGGACGCGACCGTTCTCCTGGTGGCCGGGGCCGACGGCGTGCTGCTCTGCGACACCGGCTCGTCACTCCGCGAAGCCGCCGAAGTGCGCGCCCAGGCAGAGGCGATGCTGGGCCGGAGGGTGACGCATATCGCACTCAGCCACCCCCATTTCGATCATGTGCTCGGCACCGCGGCGTTCCCCGGGGCACAGGTGTACGGGGCGGCCGGCACCGCCGCACTGCTACGGGCCGGGGCGGAGGAGCTGCGCGCCGACGCCGTGGCCCAGGGGCTGCCGGAACGGGACGCCGCCGAGTCCGCCGAGGCGCTGGTGGCCCCGGCGCACGAGGTGACGGGCGAGTCCGTGCTCGATCTGGGCGGCGGGCGCGAGGTGCTGCTGGTGAACCTCGGCGCGGCGCACAGCGGCCACGACCTGGCCGTCCTGGTGCCCGGGTCTCCCCCGGTCGTGTTCTGCGGCGATCTCGTCGAGGAGTCGGGCGAGCCGCAGGCGGGCCCGGACGCCGTCCCCGCGCGCTGGCCGGCCTCCCTGGACCGGCTGCTGGAGCTGGGCGGCGAGGAGGCCCGGTACGTGCCGGGGCACGGGGCCGTGGTGGACGCCGCGTTCGTCCGGGCCCAGCGGGACGACCTGGCCCGGCGGTTCGACGTGCCGGACCCGGCGTGAATCCGTTGGGCGGGACCGCGGTCCGGCGTGCGGCGGGCCCGAGGTGATTTCGGTGGACCGGCCCGCGGTCCGGCGTGCGGCGGGCCCGGCGTGGAGCCGAAAGGCGGGACCGCGGACCGCCCGCCGCTTATCGTCGTGCGATGCGCAGCTACCAGCCGGACCTGACCCCGCCGTGGAAGCGGTCCGCCCCCGTGCCCGAGGTGCCCGCGGATCCCGATCTGGTCGTGGAGGAGGTCGCCACCGGCTTCTGCGGTGCGGTGATCCGCTGCGAGAAGACCGCCGAGGGGCCGACCGTCACCCTGGAGGACCGGTTCGGCAAGCACCGGGTCTTCCCGATGGCACCGCGCGGCTTCCTGCTGGAGGGGCGCGTCGTCACGCTGGTGCGCCCGGCGGCCGGGGGTCCGGTGCGTCCCGCGCGCACGGCCTCGGGCTCGGTCGCGGTGCCCGGCGCGCGGGCGCGGGTGGCGCGCGCCGGGCGGATCTACGTGGAGGGCCGGCACGACGCCGAGCTGGTGGAGCGGGTCTGGGGCGACGACCTCCGGATCGAGGGCGTGGTCGTCGAGTACCTGGAGGGCATCGACGATCTCCCCGCGATCGTCGACGCGTTCGGGCCGGCGCCCGACGCCCGGCTCGGGGTCCTGGTCGACCATCTGGTCCCGGGCTCCAAGGAGTCCCGTATCGCGGCCCGGGTGACCGACGGGAACGTGCTGGTGGTCGGCCATCCGTACATCGACGTCTGGGAGGCGGTGAAGCCGTCGTCGCTGGGCATTCCCGGCTGGCCCCGGGTCCCGCGCGGCCAGGACTGGAAGACGGGCGTCTGCCGGGCGCTGGGCTGGCCGGAGAACACGGGCGCGGCCTGGCAGCACATCCTGTCGAAGGTGCGCTCCTACAAGGACCTGGAGCCGGAGCTGCTGGGGCGGGTGGAACATCTCATCGATTTCGTGACCGCCCCCGCCGAGTAGGGCGCGGCCCGAGGGCCCGGTGACCCGACCCGTCCGGGGGCCGCACCGGATGCGGAGCGGGCTGCGGGCCCCGGGCGGGCTCAGTCCACCAGGTCCCGCACCACCGCGTCCGCCAGGAGCCTCCCGCGCAGTGTGAGCACCGCGCGCCCCTCGCCGTACGGTCCCGGCTCCAGCAGGCCGTCGGCCACGGCGCGGGCGGCCGCGGCGAGCCCGGCCGGGGCGAGCAGGGAGAGCGGGCAGCCGTCGACGAGGCGGAGCTCCAGCAGGATCCGCTCGACGCGCCGGTCCTCGTCGGAGAGGATCTCGCGGCCCGCGCCGGGCGAGCGCCCCTCGGCCAGCGCCTGCGCGTACGCCCCGGGGTGCTTCACGTTCCACCAGCGCACCCCGCCGACGTGGCTGTGGGCGCCGGGGCCGGCGCCCCACCAGTCGGCCCCGCGCCAGTACAGCTCGTTGTGCAGACAGCGGCCCTCGGGCGTCCGGGACCAGTTCGACACCTCGTACCAGGAGTAGCCGGCCGCGGCCAGCACCTCGTCGGCGATGAGGTAGCGGTCGGCGTGGGCGTCGTCGTCCGTCATGGGGATCTCGCCGCGCCTGATCCGGCGGGCCAGCTGGGTGCCCTCCTCCACGATCAGCGCGTACGCCGAGACGTGATCGGGGCCGGCGCCGATCGCCGCGTCGAGGGAGGCGCGCCAGTCGTCGTCGGACTCGCCGGGCGTGCCGTAGATCAGGTCGAGGTTGATGTGGTCGAAGCCGGCCGCCCTGGCCTCGGCGACGCACGCCTCGGGCCTGCCGGGGGTGTGGGTGCGGTCGAGGATCTTCAGGACGTGCTGCCGGGCACTCTGCATGCCGAAGGAGATCCGGTTGAAGCCGCCCTCGCGCAGTTCGGCGAGGTAGGCGGGGCCGACCGACTCGGGGTTGGCCTCGGTGGTGATCTCCGCGTCGTCCGCGAGTCCGAACTCCTCCCGGATCGCGGCCAGCATCCGCACCAGGTCGGCGGCGGCCAGCAGGGTCGGGGTGCCCCCGCCGACGAAGACCGTACGGACCTGCCGGGGGTCGTCGCCGAGGACCTTCCGGGCCCGGCGGACCTCGCCGACGAGATGGGCGGCGTAGTTGTCGCGGGAGGCCAGCGCCCCGCCGGAGCCGCGCAGCTCGGTCGCGGTGTAGGTGTTGAAGTCGCAGTAGCCGCAGCGGGTCGCGCAGTAGGGCACGTGCAGGTAGAAGCCGAGCGGGCGGTCTGCGGCGCCTTCCAGGGCGTGGCGGGGCAGCGCCCCGTCGTCGGGCACGGGTTCACCATCGGGCAGTACGGAAGGCATACCGCCCATTGTCGCGCGCCGTCCGGCGAACCGACGCCACGGCCGTGCGTCGGCCGCACGAAGGCCTCACGAAGGCCGTGCGGCGGACGCTCGGCCTTGTTTGTTCGGCGTTATTCGGCCTGGAGGACCAGCAGGGCCAGATCGTCGTCCGGCGGGCGTTCGGCGAAGGCGTGCACGGCGTTCTTGATGCGCTCCGCGATGCCCTCGGCGTCCAGCCCCGCGCACCCGGACAGCGCCTGTGCGAGCCCGTCCCCGTCGTCGAACATCAGCGGTCCCGAGCGCCGCTCGGTCACCCCGTCGGTGACGCAGAGCAGGCTGTCGCCGGGGGCCAGCTCGAAGCTCTGGGTCTCGTAGACGGCGTCGTCCATCACCCCGAGGAGCAGCTGCGGTTCGGCGGCCGGGCGGACCGTGCCGTCGGGGCGCAGCAGCAGGGGCAGCGGATGGCCGGCGCTGGCCAGGGTGCAGCGGGCCCCGCCGCCGGGCAGCGGGACGAGCTCCCCGTAGAGCAGGGAGAGGAACCGGGACTGCCCGCTGTCCGCCGAGTGCTGGCCCCCGGCGGCGGCGACCATGAGGGCGGCGGCCTCGGCTGCCTCCATCGCGTCGTCGAGGAGCAGCCGGTTGAGCCGGACCAGGACCTCGTCGGCCTGGAAGCCCTCGCGGGCCAGCAGCCGCAGCCAGGGGCGGGCGAGCCCGGTGACGACGGCCGCCTCGGGGCCGCTGCCCTGGACGTCGCCGAGGACGAAGCACCAGCGGTCGCCGGGGCACGGGAAGATGTCGTAGAAGTCGCCGCCGACCACCCCGTCGTCGCTGGGTTCGTAGACGAGGGAGCTGGCCACTCCCGGTATGTCGGCGACCTTGCTCGGCAGCAGTCCGCGCTGGAGGATCCGGCTGATGGTGGCCTGGCGGGTGTAGGCGCGGGCGGCGCCGACGGCGAGGCCGACCCGGCGGACGAAGTCCTCGATCAGCGCGGTGACCTCGTCGGGGACCCTGACGATGCCCTCGCGGCCGAGGTAGACGGCGCCGAGGGTGCGGCCGCCGGAGGTGATCCGGTAGGCGAGGGCGACGCCCTCGCCGGGCTTCTGGCCCTCCTCCTCGCCGCTGCCGGGCCAGTCCATGGAGACGGGGCCGGTTCCGACCCGTTCCGGCAGGCGCAGCGGGTCGTCCTCCAGCTGGGCGCGCAGCTTCGGGATGCGGGTCTCGTCGACGTGCCACACCTTGGCCAGGCGCGGGACGGCGGCCCGGCCGCCGCTCTCGGGTTCCAGCCAGATCGCGCACCAGTCGGCGAGCCTGGGGACCAGTAACTGTCCGGCGAGCGCGGCGACGATGTCCTCGTCGAGCTGTCCGGCCAGCAGGTCCGAGGCCTCGGCGAGGAAGGAGAGCGCGCCCCGGCCCGCCCAGTCCGCGTCGTCGCGCAGGGCGCGCCGGGCGGTGGGGGCGAGGAGTTCGGCGGCGCGCAGACCCTGCTGGAAGCCGGATTCGGGGCGGTTGTCGGGGAAGGGGTTCCAGTCGTCGACGGGGAGCCGGGCCCAGACGGTCTTGAGGCCGGTGCGGTAGGTGATGCCCCAGCGTTCGGCGAGGGTGGCGACGAGTTCCAGGCCGCGTCCGTACTCGGGTGGTTCGCCCGGGGCGCCGGCCGCCGCGGCGTTGTCGGCGCGGTCGCTGCGCACGGCGCGGGTGGGGTGGTGGTCGGAGACCTCCAGGACCAGGGCGGAGGCCTCCTCGTCGGTGGCCTCCTCCAGCCGGAAGAGGAGTTCCACGTTGGTTCCGGCGTGTACGACGGCGTTGGTGACGAGTTCGCTGACGACGACCGCCGCGTCGTCGGACAGCCGCTCGCTGAAGCCGACGGCCGCGGGGAGCCCGAGCCCGCTCCATTCGGTGAGCGCGGCGGCGACGAAACGCCGGGCCGCGGCGGGCGCCAGCAGGTTCCCGGGCAGACTCGTCCGGGCGACCGGCTGTCCCGCGCCGGACGGGCCGGCGGCTCCGGAATGCTCCACGATGTCCCGCTGCAAGGGAATGGACCCCACAGGGCGGCTCCTGACCTGTTCTCGCTCTGCCTGTTCTCCGTTCGGGCGGTGCCGCGGGCCGTGGGAGGGCTCGCGGTGCCGGCCCAGGACCGACGACGACACGGACAGAGTGACAGATCGGCTCCTGGCATACGCGACGAGTTACGGAATTGGCCGCGCGGCGCACTCCGGCGCACCAGCCCGGCGCACGGTGTGCGCCGGGCTGGTGGGGCCGTGGAGCGGAGCCGTGTCTCAGGCCTCGCGCGAACCCGCGTACATCTCGTCGATCAGGTCCTTGTAGGTGCGCTCGACGACGGGCCGCTTCAGCTTGAGGCTGGGCGTGACCTCGCCGTGCTCGATGTCGAGGTCGCGCGGGAGCAGACGGAACTTCTTGATGGTCTGCCAGCGCTGGAGTCCCTCGTTGAGGCGCTTGACGTAGCCGTCGATCAGCTCGACGGTCTTCGGGGAGGCGACCACGTCGGCGTACGCCTTGCCCTCCATGCCGTTCTCGGCGGCCCAGCCGAGGATGGTCGGCTCGTCGAGGGCGATCAGCGCGGTGCAGAAGTTCCGGTCGGCGCCGTGCACGAGGATGTTGGAGACGAACGGGCAGACGGCCTTGAACTGGCCCTCGACCTCGGCGGGCGCGATGTACTTGCCGCCGGAGGTCTTGATCAGGTCCTTCTTGCGGTCGGTGATCCGCAGATAGCCGTCCACGGACAGTTCGCCGATGTCGCCGGTGTGGAACCAGCCGTCGGCCTCCAGCACCTCGGCCGTCTTGTCGGGCAGGCCCTGGTAGCCCTGCATGATGCCGGGGCCGCGCAGCAGGATCTCGCCGTCGTCGGCGATGCGGACCTCGGTGCCGGGGAGCGGCTTGCCGACGGTGCCGGTGCGGTAGGCCTCGCCGGGGTTGACGAAGGAGGCGGCGCTGGACTCGGTGAGGCCGTAGCCCTCCAGGATGTGGATGCCGGCGCCGGCGAAGAAGAAGCCGATGTCGGGGGCGAGCGCGGCGGAGCCGGAGACGCAGGCGCGGAGCCGGCCGCCGAAGGCCTCGCGGATCTTGGCGTAGACGAGGGTGTCGGCGACCTTGTGCTTGGCACCGAGCCCGAAGGGCACGGAGGCGGTGCCGGTGCGGCGGAAGTTGTCCTGGGAGACCCGGGCGTGCTCGCGGGCGACGCCGGCCGCCCACTGGAAGATCTTGTACTTGGCCCCGCCCCCGGCACGGGCCTTGGCCGCGACACCGTTGTAGACCTTCTCGAAGATGCGCGGAACGGCCGCCATGTAGGTCGGCTGGACGACGGGCAGATTCTCGATGATCTTGTCGACCCGGCCGTCGACGGCGGTGACGTGGCCGACCTCGATCTGGCCGGAGGTGAGCACCTTGCCGAAGACGTGGGCGAGTGGCAGCCAGAGGTACTGGACGTCGTCCTTGGTGATCAGCCCGGTGGCGACGGTGGCCTTGGCCATGTACGACCAGTTGTCGTGCGGCAGCCGTACGCCCTTGGGGCGGCCGGTGGTGCCGGAGGTGTAGATGAGGGTGGCGAGCTGGTCGGAGGTGATCGCCCCGACCCGCGCCTTGATGGCGTCCGGGTGCTCGGCCAGGTGCTCGTTGCCCAGCGCCTCCAGCTCGGCCAGGGTGAGCAGCCAGCCCTCGGGGTCACCCTCGGCCGGTTCCACGCCCTCGGCGTCGATGACGACGACGTGGGAGAGGGCGGGCAGCTCGGTGCGGCGCTCGCGGGCCTTGGCGAGCTGGGCGGCGTCCTCGGCGATGAGGACCCGGCTCTCGGAGTCGGAGAGGATGAACGCCGACTCGTCGGCGTTGGTGGAGGGGTAGACCGTGGTGGTCGCGGCGCCCGCGCACATGACGCCGAGGTCGGCGAGGATCCATTCGACCCGGGTGCTGGAGGCGAGCGCGACGCGCTCCTCCGGGCGTACGCCCAGCGCGATCAGCCCGGCCGCGACGGCGTAGACGCGCTCGGCGGCCTCGGCCCAGCTGAGCGAACGCCAGGCGTCGGGGCCCTCGCCGTCGGCCGGCGGGACGGGGTAGCGGTAGGCCTCCGCGTCCGGGGTGGCGGCCACCCGGTCGATGAAGAGGGTCGCCACGGACGGCGGACGGTTCTCGATCATGGTCTGTGTGTCGCTCACGACATCCTCCGGGCCTACGGCAGTGCTTCACGACCGGCTGCTGGTTGCGGCTTGCTCTCCGCGTGCGTCTATGTGCTTGATCCTGCTTGTTTAACTGGCGAGTAACTACGAAGCCGTGATCAGGGTAAAGCGCCCGCGCGCCGGGCGTAAGAGGCAACGGGACCCCGCTTCATAACGAACGGGCCCCCGCGCCGCAGGGTTCTGCGGCACGGGGGCCCGTTTTCCTACCGACCGGTAGTTACTTCTTGGCCTTGGCCTCGCCCGCGGACTCGTCGGTCGACAGCACCGCGATGAAGGCGTCCTGGGGCACCTCCACGTTGCCGACCATCTTCATCCGCTTCTTGCCCTCCTTCTGCTTCTCCAGCAGCTTCCGCTTACGGGAGATGTCACCGCCGTAGCACTTGGCGAGCACGTCCTTGCGGATGGCGCGGACGGTCTCACGGGCGATGACCCGGGACCCGATGGCGGCCTGGATCGGCACCTCGAAGTTCTGCCGGGGGATGAGCTTCTGCAGCTTGGCGACCAGCCGCACGCCGTACGCGTACGCCTTGTCCTTGTGCGTGACCGCGGAGAAGGCGTCCACCTTGTCGCCGTGCAGCAGGATGTCGACCTTGACGAGCTGCGCGTCCTGCTCGCCGGTGGGCTCGTAGTCCAGCGAGGCGTAACCGCGCGTCTTGGACTTCAGCTGGTCGAAGAAGTCGAAGACGATCTCCGCGAGCGGCAGGGTGTAGCGGATCTCGACCCGGTCCTCGGAGAGGTAGTCCATGCCGAGCAGGGTGCCGCGGCGCTGCTGGCACAGCTCCATGATCGCGCCGATGAACTCGCTGGGCGCCAGGACCGTGGCCCGGACGACCGGCTCGTACACCTTGTCGATCTTGCCCTCGGGGAATTCACTCGGGTTGGTGACGGTGTGCTCGGTGCCGTCCTCCATCTCGACCCGGTAGACCACGTTGGGCGCGGTGGCGATGAGGTCGAGACCGAACTCGCGCTCCAGGCGCTCGCGGACCACGTCGAGGTGGAGCAGGCCGAGGAAGCCGACGCGGAAGCCGAAGCCGAGCGCGGCGGACGTCTCGGGCTCGTACACCAGGGCGGCGTCGTTGAGCTGGAGCTTGTCCAGGGCCTCGCGCAGGTCCGGGTAGTCCGAACCGTCCAGCGGGTAGAGCCCCGAGAACACCATCGGCTTGGGGTCCTTGTATCCGCCCAGCGCCTCGGTCGCCCCGTTGTTCAGCGAGGTGATCGTGTCACCGACCTTGGACTGCCGGACGTCCTTCACCCCGGTGATGATGTAGCCGACCTCGCCGACGCCGATGCCGTCGGACGGGGTCATCTCCGGGGAGGAGACCCCGATCTCCAGCAGCTCGTGGGTGGCGCCGGTCGACATCATCCGGATGCGCTCGCGCTTGTTCAGCGAACCGTCGACGACCCGGACGTACGTGACGACGCCCCGGTAGGAGTCGTAGACCGAGTCGAAGATCATCGCGCGGGCCGGGGCGTCCGCGACGCCGACCGGCGCCGGGATGTCCTTGACCACGCGGTCCAGCAGCGCGTCGACGCCCATGCCGGTCTTCGCGGAGACCTTGAGCACGTCCTCGGGCTGGCAGCCGATGAGGGTGGCCAGCTCCTCGGAGAACTTCTCGGGCTGGGCGGCCGGCAGGTCGATCTTGTTGAGCACCGGGACGATGGTGAGGTCGTTCTCCATCGCCAGGTAGAGGTTGGCCAGCGTCTGGGCCTCGATGCCCTGCGCGGCGTCGACCAGCAGGATCGTGCCCTCGCAGGCGGCCAGCGAGCGGGAGACCTCGTAGGTGAAGTCGACGTGTCCCGGGGTGTCGATCATGTTGAGGACGTGGGTGCTGCCCTGGCCCTCGCCGCTCGTCGGCGCCCAGGGCAGCCGGACCGCCTGGGACTTGATGGTGATGCCGCGCTCGCGCTCGATGTCCATCCGGTCGAGGTACTGAGCGCGCATCTGCCGCTGGTCGACCACCCCGGTCAGCTGGAGCATCCGGTCGGCAAGGGTCGACTTGCCGTGGTCGATGTGCGCGATGATGCAGAAATTGCGGATCAGCGCCGGGTCGGTACGGCTCGGCTCGGGCACGTGGAGAGGAGTCGCGGGCACGCAGGGTCCTGATTCTTGAGACGCCGAACGCCGTGTCTCGGGTCGATGTCGGGTCGGGTCGGATCTGTACGTAGCCTCCATCGTCCCACGCCCGGGGGGCGGAGGCCGGTTTGGGCCGGTCGGAGCGCGGCTGGTACCGTGGACAGCTGTGTTTGGTGGCACTTCCGCCACCGGGCGCACATCAAAGATCCAACGAACCTGAAAAGGCTCTTTCGTGGCGAACATCAAGTCCCAGATCAAGCGGAACAAGACGAACGAGAAGGCGCGCCTGCGCAACAAGGCCGTCAAGTCCTCGCTCAAGACCGCGATCCGCAAGGCCCGTGAGGCCGTTGTCGCGGGCGACGTCGAGAAGGCCACCGTGGCCGTTCGCGACGCTTCGCGCGCGCTCGACAAGGCCGTCTCGAAGGGTGTCATCCACAAGAACGCCGCCGCCAACAAGAAGTCGGCGCTGGCCACCAAGGTTGCCACCCTCCAGGGCTGAGCATTCTGATGTGATCGCCGGAACGGATCCAGCGGGCCCTCTCTCCCGCTCCCGACCGGCACCCCGCGCCGCACACCGAACCTGCGTTCGCCACGCGGGTGCGGCGCACCAAGCGTGACCCAAGGCCCCGGCCGTTCCCCTCCCCAGGGAAACGACCGGGGCCTTCGGCTGTGGGGGTGGCGCTTTGGGCTGTGGGGGCTTGTGGGGGGGCTGTGCGGGGCGGACAGGCGTGCGCGCCGGGGCCGGCTGCGCTACGGACGCCGGTGTACGGGTACGCCGCGACCGGCGGACCTGCGCGGCGGAGCCGGGGGTGGTTACCGGCCGCGGCCCGCTCGGGCGGCTCGGGCCACCGCGACGACGGCCTTCTCCAACGCGTACTCCGGATCGTCCCCGCCGCCCTTGACTCCCGCGTCCGCGTCCGCGACCGCCCGCAGGGCCACCGCGACGCCGTCCGGCGTCCAGCCGCGCATCTGCTGGCGCACCCGGTCGATCTTCCACGGCGGCATGCCCAGCTCCCGGGCGAGATCGGCCGGCCGGCCGCCGCGCGCCGAGGAGAGCTTGCCGATGGCGCGGACGCCCTGGGCGAGGGCGCTGGTGATCAGGACGGGGGCGACCCCGGTCGACAGCGACCAGCGCAGGGCCTCCAGGGCCTCCGCCGCCCGGCCCTCCACGGCCCGGTCGGCGACGGCGAAGCTGGACGCCTCCGCGCGGCCCGTGTAGTACCGCCCGACGACGGCCTCGTCGATCGTGCCCTCGACATCCGCGACGAGCTGCGACACGGCGCTCGCCAGCTCCCGCAGATCGCTGCCGATCGCGTCGACCAGGGCCTGGCAGGCCTCGGGGGTCGCGGAGCGTCCCAGCGTCCGGAACTCGCCCCGGACGAAGGAGAGCCGCTCGGCGGGCTTGGTGGTCTTCGGGCAGGCGACCTCGCGGGCCCCGGCCTTGCGGGCGGCGTCGAGCAGCGCCTTGCCCTTGGCACCGCCCGCGTGGAGCAGCACGAGGGTGATCTCCTCGACCGGGTCGTCGAGGTACTTCTTGACGTCCTTGACCGAGTCGGCGGAGAGGTCCTGCGCGCCGCGCACGATCACCACCTTGCGCTCGGCGAAGAGCGAAGGGCTGGTCAGCTCGGCCAGGGTGCCCGGCTGGAGCTGGTCGGAGGTGAGGTCACGGACGTCCGTGTCGGCGTCGGCGGCGCGGGCCGCCGCCACCACCTGCTGCACGGCGCGGTCCAGGAGCAGGTCCTCCTGGCCCACGGCGAGCGTGAGGGGGGCGAGCGGGTCGTCGGTGGAATTCCTTCTGGTGGCCATCGCCGTCCAGCATCCCACGGGCCACTGACAGCCCGGCCGCCCACCGCCCGTCCGGGCCGCCCCGGACGTACTCCAGAATGTCCGGGTGAGCGATGAGAGACATGTACTGGTCCTGCCCGACCGCGACGCAGCGGAGGAGGCCTCCGAGGAGCTGGCCGCGCGGTTCGGGGTCGACGAGGAACCGCAGATCGTGCGGGACGCCCTGGCGGGCGAGGACGACGCCGAGGACGCCCAGTGGCTGGTCGTCGTGGAGGACCCGGACGGACGGCTCGACCCCGCGGCGCTCGATGCCTTCGCCGCGGAGTACGAGGGGTGGCGCGAGGCCCCGTAGCCCGGACCGGGCCGGGGCGCCGGGCGGGGACGGTGGGCCGAAGCGATCGGACGGGGTCGCCGGCCGAAGCCCCGGGGCGCGCCCCCGGGCCCGGTCGGGAGTGCCGATCCGGGGCGGGGCGGCGCGGGGCGCGCCGGGGTCAGCTCTTCGGGACGATCTGGATGTCCATGTCGATGGCGATGCTGGATCCGACCGCGGCGATCCCCCGCGCCAGCATCGTCTGCCAGGTGAGCGTGAAGTCCTCGCGGTGCAGCTCGGTGGTGGCCCGGCAGGCGGCCCGGGTCTCGCCCTCCAGCCCGTTGCCGAGACCCAGGTACTGGGTGTCCAGCGTGACCGTACGGCTCACCCCGTGCAGGGTGAGCGCCCCGCTCACACCCCAGCGCGTGCCGCCCCGGTGGACGAAGCGGTCGCTGTAGAACTCCAGCGTCGGAAAGCGGCCGACGTCCAGGAAGTCGCTCGAGCGCAGGTGGTCGTCCCGCATCTGCACGTTGGTGTCGATCGACGCCGCGTCGATCACCACGTGCATCGCCGAGTCCTCCATGCGGTCGGCGATCCGGACCGCACCCGCGAACGTGTTGAACCGGCCGTGGATGCGGGCCATCCCGATGTGCCGGGCCGTGAAGCCGATCTGCGAGTGCATCGGCTCGATCTCCCACTCGCCCGGATCGGGCAGCTGGGGCGGCAGGGCGACCTGGAGCATCACGTCCCCGAGGCTCGCGTGCCCGCTCTCGGCCACCGAGGCCGTGCCGTGGAACGGAGTGAAGCCCTCCGAGGTGACGGCCAGCCGGTACTCCCCCGCCGGCACCGTGGCGAGCACATTGCCGTACGGGTCCGTCTCGCCGCCGACGATCTTGCGTCCCGCAGCGTCCGTGACCACGAACTCGGCCTGCTGCACGGGCTCGTTGACCGGGTCGAGAACCCGGCAGCTGAGAACACCCGCGGACTCCGGCACCGCGAGTCCGGCGAGGGCGCCGCCGCGCACGGCACCGGTCCCTCTCTTGTTTCCGAGCCAACGGCCGAACATCTTCACGCACTCCCGGGGGCGGTTTCACCTCGGGCCGAAGGTCTGGACGTCGTTGTCGGAGCAGCGGCCCGCCGACGAGCATGCATTCGATCACCCTTGCGGCGTTCGAGGCAAACAGAGCAGCTCGCAGGGGCTTGGGTGGAGGTGTTACCGAAGGTCCGAATTCACAGTTCCACTTGTGTGCATCACCCATTCGCAGAAGAAAACGCCGTAAACGGACCAGCCCCCTGGTCAGGAGGCAGCCGGTCCAGCCCGATTCCGAAATGCTCACGGTAGGCAGCGAACACCTCCGCGTCGCTCCCCAGCACCGCCTCGTCCCGCCGCTCCCCTCGCGTCGTGAGGAGCCGGTGGCCCCTGAGCGTGATCCGCCCGTCCTCGGTGAACAGTGAGCAGACCGGTCCGCGGGTGAAGCCGGAATCCGGCGAGGTCCGGTGGTACCAGGCCCCGGCCCGGAAGTCCGCCAGTTCCCGGGGCCGCGGGTCCAGTCGGAACTGCGGCGCACCGTCCCGCAGCACGTCGAGATCCCCGTCGCTCCCCGGTCCGCCGCTCCCGCCCCGCGCCTCGTCCTCCGCCGGTGCGGGACCGATCCGGAAGGTGCCGGCCGGGTCCTCCTGGTCCGCCCGTCCGTCGAGCGCGAGCGGATACCGGGCATGGTCGCCGAAACCCACGTCGGCCAGCCACGGCCCGCTCCCGTCCACCGTCTCCACCCGCAGCGCCATGTGGTCGTACGGGATACCGAGCCGTCCGTCGCCCCCGTACACCCGCGCCTGGAGCAGATCGACCCGGAACCCGAGCGCGCGCAGCAGCACCGCGAAGGCCCCGTTGAGTTCGTAGCAGAACCCGCCCCGCCGGCCGGCCACCACCTTGTCCAGCAGCGCCGCCTCCTCCAGCACGATGTCCTCGCCCAGGTGGATCGAGAGGTTCTCGAAGGGCACCGTGGCGAGATGGCGTGCCTGCAACTCCCGCAGCGCGGCGGCATCGGGGCGGACGGGCGCGACCGCCCCGATCCGCTCCAGGTAGGCGTCGACGGTCTGCTGCGCTCTCGGTTCCATACGGCGAGTCTGTCCCGGCGTGCCCCGGTCCGCCATGAGCCGGTGGTCCTAGGTCCTGCGTCCGTGGCGCCGGACGGACCCGCCCCACTAGCGTGCCGGGCATGACCGTTCGTGAACCGGCGCGCAGCCGGGAACAGCGCAAGCAGGACGTGCTCGACCATCTGGAGAAGGACGAGGACGCCTGGGTGTCGACCGCGTCCGCGGACGGGGTGCCGACCCTCGTCCCCCTGTCGTTCGTCTGGGACGACGGGACCCTGCTCATGGCCACCCGCCGCACCAACCCCACAGCCGTCAACCTGACGCCGTCCGGACAGGCCCGGATCGCACTCGGCCCCACCCGCGACGTCGTGCTCATCGAGGCCACGGCCGAACTCGTCGAGGGCGCGGACCTCCCCCAGACCTCCGGCGACGCCTTCGCCGCCAAGCTCTCCTGGGATCTGCGCGGCCGTCCGTCCTGGGTCTATCTGCGCTTCACCCCGTACGCGATCCGCGCCTGGCGCGAGGAGAACGAACTGGCCGGCCGCGAGCTGATGGCCGACGGACACTGGCTGGACGGGGAACCACACGCCGACGAGCAGTGACGGAACCGGACCCGGCCGACCGGCGCCGATCCGGCCGGGGTCGGTACGACCGGTTCCGGTACGGCCGACCCTGGTACTGCCGACCCCGGTGCGGCCGGTCGCCCCGTACGCCCGTACGGAACTCCGCCGGCACGTTCCCCGCCTCATGACCGGCTCACCGCCCGCAGTCCGGCGGCGGTGCCCGTGAGCGCGACGGCCCCGTCCCGGTCCGTGCGGAGCACCACCGCTCCCCCGGCCCGGAGGGCCGCGAGCGTCCGTGGGGCCGGGTGTCCGTACGGGTTGTCGCGGCCGACGCTCACCAGCGCGAAGCGGGGCCGGGCGCCACGCATCAGGGCCGGGTCCTGGTACGCCGAACCGTGGTGGGCGACCTTCAGCACATCCACCCGGGGCATCATCGGACGGCTCCTCAACAACGCCTGCTGGGCACGGGGTTCCAGGTCCCCGAGCAGCAACAGCGTCAGCGGTCCGGCCCGCACGAACAGGGTGACGCTGGCATCGTTCGGCTCCTGCGGCACCGGCCCGGCGGGCACCGCTCCCACCCCCGGTCCGGGCGGCCACAGCACCTGCCAGCGCAGGGCCCCGACCCGGCGCCGCTCTCCCGGCACGGTTCGCAGTACGGGTACACCGGCCGCCGCGGCCGTCCTCCGCACGAACGCGGCCTGTTCCGGGGGCCGGTCCAGGCTCGTCGTCTGGATCGCCGCGACCGTCCTGCCCCTCAGCACACCGGGCAGCCCACGCACATGGTCGGCGTGGAAATGAGTGAGCAACAGCAACGGGACACGGGTGACGCCCAGTTCGCTCAGGCACCGGTCGACGGGGAGGGGGTCGGGTCCGGCGTCGACCACCACCCCGGCTCCCGGGCCCGCCGCGAGGACCAGGGCGTCCCCCTGGCCGACGTCGCACATCGCGAACGCCCAGCCGGGCGGCGGCCATCCGGTGAACACCCGGGTCAACGGCACCGGGCGGAGCACGGCGACGAGCAGGAGCAGCGCGGCGGCCACGTACACCCAGGGCCGGTGCCCGATCCGCCGGACCGCCACCACCAGGAGCACGGTCAGGGCGGCCAGGAGCAGCGCCCCCGCCGGCCCGTCGGGCCAGTCCACCCCGGCGCCGGGCAGCCCGGCCCCGGTACGGGCCACCGACGCGATCCACCCGGCCGGCCACCCCGCGATCCGGGCCAGCAGTTCGGCCACCGGCATGGCCACGGGGGCAGCGGCCAGCGCCGCGAACCCGAGCACCGTGGCGGGTGCCACCGCGAACTCGGCCAGCAGATTGCACGGCACCGCCACCAGACTCACCCGTGACGCGAGCAGCACCACGACGGGCGCGCACACCACCTGCGCCGCCGCGGCGGCGGCCAGCGCCTCCGCGAGCCTCGGCGGCACCCGGCGCCGGCGCAGCGCCTCGCTCCACCGCGGGGCCAGGGTCAGCAGGGCGCCGGTGGCCAGGACCGACAGGACGAAGCCGTAACTGCGCGCCAGCCAGGGGTCGTACAGCACCAGCAGCAGAACGGCGGCGGCCAGGGCGGGAATCAGGCTCCGACGCCGCCCGGTACCGATGGCCAGCAAGGTGATCAGGCCACAGGCCGCGGCCCGCAGCACGCTCGGTTCGGGCCGGCAGACCAGCACGAACGCGAGCGTGAGCCCACCTCCGAGCAACGCGGTCCCCCTCAGCGAGAGGCCCAGCCGGGGCGCCAGCCCGCCTCGTTCGGCCCGCAGCGCCCTGCCCGGCGGGCCGATGAGCAGGACGAGGAGGATTGCCAGGTTTGCCCCGGATACGGCCATGAGATGAGTAAGGTCGGTCGCCCGGAACGCCTCCCGCAGGGCCGGGTCCACGCGCGCGGTGTCGCCGACGACCAGTCCGGGCAGCAGGGCCCGCGCGTCCGGGTCGAGGCCCTCCGTCGCCTCCCGCAGACCGGCCCGCAACGCGCCCGCCGTGCGCTGGAGCCGGCTGGGCGGACCGACGACGCGCGGCGGCCCCTTCCCCTCCGGCCTCAGCACGGCCGCGGCACGTTCCCCGGCGTGCGCGGCCGGGGCCAGCCGGCCTGTGACCCTCAGCCGGGTGGACGGCAGCAGCCGCTCCCACGGCCCGCCTCCGCCCTGACCCGGCGTGACGACGACCAGGACCGGTGTCCGCAGCCGGGTCCTCGTGCCGTCCGGTCCGGTCAGGCGGACGATCTCGGCGTCCAGCAGCAGGGACACGGGGGTGCTGCGGTCGCCCCGCACCCGGGGCACGGTGCGCCGGGCGTCGGACGTGAGGGTGATCTCCGCCTCGACGTGCGCGAACTCCCCGGCCAGAGCGGGGACCGGCCCCTGACGTGCCGCTGCCCGCTGCAGCCCCGCCGCCACCGCTCCCGCCGCCCCGCACAACAGCACCGCCGCCAGTGCCGTGGCGGACACCACCGGAAACGCGACCCTTCCCCGGCGCACCCCGCCCCGCCCGGCACCCACCCCACCACCCGGCCCCACCCCGCTACTCCGCCCCACCCCGCTACTTCGCCCCGCCCCGCTACTTCGCCCCGCCCCGCTACTTCGCCCCGCCCCTGGGCGCCGGCCGCCCCCACCGCTCCGGCCACCCTCGCCATTCCGCCCGGCCCCACCGCTACGGCCGATGCCGCCGTTCCGCCCAGCTTCACCGCTCGGCCCCACTCCGCTGCTTTCGCCTACCCCACTGGTCCGCCCGACACCACCGCTCCGGCCACCACCGAGCCAGCGACGCCCGCCTTCCCACCCACCGGCCCCACCTCCCCGCCCCGCCCCTCCGGCCCCGGGTAAGGCCAGCAGCACCATCGCCGCCCCGACGCAGAGCACGACGCCCACGGTCACCCACCGTCCCGGAGCGCCCAGAGCCGCTGCCGCGCCCGCCCAAGCCGCGAGGGCCGGCGGGACCAGGCGCAGATCGAGCGGGCCCTCCTGACGCGGGTGGGACACCCCTAGCCGCAGGCCCGACGCCGCGTGAATGTCCTCGGGGGTCCCGGACGACCCGCCATCCGCGAACCCGGCGACGGGAGTCGCGGACCGGCCGCCCTGCGCCGCACCCTCAGTCACGGACTTCGCAGACGTCACGGGCGTCGCAGACCTCGCGGACCGGCCGCCCCGCGAGCCCTCGGGCCGACCGCCGTCCATGGCCGCGCCGGGGATCGAGGACCGGCCGCCGCGCCGACCCGCGCCGGGGATCATGAACCGGCCGCCGTTCATGGCCGCACCAGCGGTCGCAGGTCGGCGAAGCGGCGGTCACCGATGCCGTTGACCTCGCGCAGTTCGTCGACGGACCGGAACCCCCCGTGCCCGACCCGGTAGTCGACGATGTGCTGAGCCAGGACGGGACCGACGCCTGGCAGGGTGTCGAGCTGGTCCACGGTCGCGCTGTTGAGGCTCACGGGCCCCGTGGCACCGACCCCGGACGCCGACGGCCCGCCGCCCGCACCGCTTCCCGTACCGCCGGACACGATCTGGCCCGGCGGGGCCCCCACGACGATCTGCTCCCCGTCCACGAGCAGCCGGGCACGGTTGAGGTCGTCGAGGTCGACCCCGGGCCGGGCCCCGCCCGCCGCACGCAGCGCGTCCACGACCCGGGCACCGGGCGGCAGCTCCTGGATCCCCGGGCGGCGCACCTTCCCGCTGACGTCCACCACGATCCGGCTGCCCGGCCCCGCGCCCGGCGGCACTCCGCCGGACGAACCGGGATCCACGGCCCCGCCCGCCTCCGCGCTCAAGGCGTCCATGCCGGCCCCGGCCACCTCGCCGGAGTCCGTACCGCCCCCCGTCTTCGCCAACGGCGCCCGCGCAGCCTCGTCGACCGCGACCCGCTCCGGGGCGGGCACGGAACCGGGGCGCGCGGACCAGAAGTGCGTCACGGCAAGCACGGCCGCAGCGACCAGAACAACAGCCAGCGCGGCCAGAGTCCTCGGCTCCAGGCCACACCTCAGCTGGAGCCACACCGGCAGCCGCTCCCGCAGCGCGGGCCCGACCCGTGCCCGCCACCCCACGGCCTCCACGGGCGCAGCCGTAACCGCAGCCGCAGCCGATTCCAACCCCGGATCCACGCCGTACCCGGCCCCACGCCCGACCCCCGCCCCGGCGCCCGTCCCCGTCCCCGCTCCCGCTCTCGTCCCCGTCCCCGTCTCCGGCGGCGCCTGTGACCACGACTCACCCGCCCCCGCCCCCGGCCCGCGCATCGGCGGCGCCGCTCCTCCCGCGTACCCGCCGCCGGACATGAGCGCGTCCGCGCGGCTGCGCGAGGCCGCGGCAAGGGCGGTGCGATGGCGGGCGTGACGCCGGCCGGGACCGGTCCCCGCACCGGACCTCGTTCGGACGTCCGTCGCGAAGCCCCGCCCGGGACCACGGCCAGGACCACCGCCGGGACCGCTGCCGGCGGAACGCACGGCACGACTGATTGCACGATGTGATCGGGAAGCCATGCCTCACGACGCTAGGCGCCTTCCCGAAATCCCGTTGAGCGCAACGAGTTTCAGTGGAAAAGCGAGCAGTTGTGGATAACTCGGCCACCACGAAGAGTGACGCCCAGCCGGTCGGACGGACCAGCCGGGGCCAACCGGACTCCATCCACAACACCAGGCAGGCGGGCAAGGCAAACGCCCGGCAGGCACCCTGCAGGCACCCGGGAGTCACCCGGCCAGAAGCCGGGCCCACCCGCTCAGCGCGGCGAGACCACCGCTCCCAGCAAACCCGGCCCGGTGTGCGCGCCGATCACCGCGCCGACCTCGCTGACATGGAGGTCGGCCAGACCCGGCACACGTTCACGCAGCCGCTCGGCCAGGGCGTCGGCGCGTTCGGGGGCCGCGAGGTGGTGGACCGCGATGTCCACCTGCCCGTCCCCCGCCCGGTCGACAACGATCTCCTCCAGCCGGGCAATGGCCTTCGAGGCCGTCCGTACCTTCTCCAGCATCTCGATCCTGCCGCCGTCCAGCTGGAGGAGCGGCTTCACGGCCAGCGCGGAGCCGAACAGCGCCTGCGCGGCCCCGATCCGGCCGCCACGCCTCAGGTAGTCCAGGGTGTCGACGTAGAAGTAGGCGGAGGTGCCGGCGGCCCGCTTCTCCGCCGCCGCCACCGCCTCGTCCGCCCCGCCCCCGGCCTCCGCCGTCTCGGCGGCGGCCAGGGCACAGAAGCCGAGGGCCATGGCGACCATCCCGGTGTCGACCACCCGCACCGGCACCGGCGCGTCCTTCGCGGCGAGCAGCGCGGCGTCGTACGTACCGGAGAACTCCGCCGACAGATGCAGCGACACGATGGCGCTCGCGCCCGCCTCGGCGACCGCGCGATAGGTGGCGGCGAAGACCTCGGGGCTGGGCCGCGAGGTCGTCACGGACCGGCGCTTCTGCAGGGCCAGCGCCAGGGAGCGGGACGAGATCTCCGTGCCCTCCTCCAGCGCCTCGTCGCCGAGCACGACGGTCAGCGGCACCGCGGTGATGCCATGCCGTTCCATCGCCTGGGGCGGCAGGTAGGCCGTGGAATCGGTCACGATCGCGACATGGCGGGACATGAGCGGGAGGTTACCTCCCGGGGGCGCGGCCCGGCAGTCCGACCCCGACCGAATGATCAGTTCCAGTCGCTTCGGGCCGCATCCTGCCACGTCCGGTCACTGATCACGCCCGGCCCGCCCGGAACGCGTCCGCGTACCGGGTCCGGAGGGATCTCGGAGCCCCAGAATCGCCCCCGACCATGATCAGCCCCGCGACGCGACGCGGAGGGGCGAGCCGCAACGCGCAACACCGCTCTCAGGTCAGCGCGTCGGTCAGTTCGTCGGTCAGTTCGTCGTCTCCGGACGCGCCGTCTTCCGCCACGGATACCCCATCCCCCGCAGCGTCTCCCCCGCCGTGATCGCCTCGGCCCGCCCCCCGTGCGCACCGACGTCCGTCCCAGAACCCACACCCGTCCCAGAACCCGCGTCCGTCCCAGAACCCGCGTCCGCCCCGACGCCCCCGTCCGTCCCGGTCCCCGGCTCCGCCCTCGTCCAGTGCCGCAGCGCGCCGGCCTCGATGTCGATCTGCTCGTTCAGCGCGGCGAGATCGTCGTCGGCGAACTGCCGGGCGCGGTCGCGGGCGGCCCAGCGCAGGGACTCCGCCGCGTGGGTGATCCGTCCGGTGCGCTCCTTGAGGTCGGGCAGACGTGAGGCGACCGTCGCCCTGTCCGGCTCGCGCTCCAGGCGCTTCAGATCGTTCTCCAGCTCGTGGCCGTGCACGCCCAGGCGCTCGAAGAGCGCCAGGGACTCCTTGAGCGAGGGGTCCTCGGCCACGCCCGCCCGCAGGGCCTCCTGCGCGGCGCGCATCGAGGTGCGCAGGGAGAGGCGGAGCTGGGCCAGCTCGCCGCCGACTCCGGCCTGTCCATAGCTCTTGGCCTTGAGCGCGGTGTCCTCCACCGTGCGGCGGGCCTGGCCGATCGTGCGGTCCACACCGCGCTTGGCCGCCCCGACCACCTTGAC
Organism: Streptomyces sp. NPDC057682; assembly: GCF_042799575.1. Classification (NCBI taxonomy): domain Bacteria; kingdom Bacillati; phylum Actinomycetota; class Actinomycetes; order Kitasatosporales; family Streptomycetaceae; genus Streptomyces; species Streptomyces sp. NPDC057682. The sequence goes on from NZ_JBHVIN010000002.1 coordinate 476,582, forward strand.
CGTCGCGTAGACGCCCAGGGCCAGGAAGGCCACGACGAGCAGCCCCAGAATCAGGATCACGGCTTCCATGAGCGCCCCTCGGATGGTGTGGCGGCATACGGCACGGTTTCACCCGCCCCTCCACCGTAAACGGAAAGGGCAGGTTGGGGGTTCCGTCGGAACCCCCAACCTGCCCGTAGGGGAAAGCCCTCACACACCCGGTCCGCCCGGACCGGAGGGTCCCGCCGGTCAGGCAGGGACGATGTTCACCAGCTTCGGCGCCCGGACGATGACCTTCCGGATTCCGGCCCCGCCCAGCGCGGCGACGACCGCCGGGTCCGCCAGGGCCAGGGTCTCCAGCTCCGCGTCCGCGATCGTCGGCGGGATCTCCAGGCGTGCCTTGACCTTGCCCTTGACCTGCACCACACAGGTCACGGTCTCGTCCACGACGTACGCCGGGTCGGCGACCGGGAAGTCCTGGTGCACGACCGACTCGGTGTGGCCCAGCCGGTGCCACAGCTCCTCGGCGACGTGCGGGGCCAGCGGGGCGACCAGCAGCACCAGGGACTCGGCGACGGAGCGGGGCAGCGGCCCGCCCGCCTTGGTCAGGTGGTTGTTCAGCTCGGTGACCTTGGCGATCGCGGTGTTGAACCGCATCCCCTCCATGTCGCCGCCGACGCCGTCGATCGCCTTGTGCAGGGCGCGCAGCGTCTCCTCGCCGGGCTCGGTGTCGACGACGGTGACCTCGCCGCTCTCCTCGTCCACGATGTTGCGCCACAGCCGCTGCAGCAGCCGGAACTGGCCGACGACCGCGCGGGTGTCCCAGGGACGCGACACGTCCAGGGGACCCATCGCCATCTCGTACAGCCGCAGCGTGTCCGCGCCGTACTCGCCGCAGATCTCGTCCGGCGTGACGGCGTTCTTCAGGGACTTGCCCATCTTGCCCAGGACGCGGGAGACCTTCTCGCCCTGGTAGTAGTAGGCGCCGTCGCGCTCCTCGACCTCGGCCGCCGGGACGGCGATACCACGGCTGTCACGGTAGACGAAGGCCTGGATCATGCCCTGGTTGAACAGCTTGTGGAAGGGCTCGGCGGAGGACACGTGGCCCAGGTCGTGCAGCACCTTGGACCAGAAGCGGGCGTACAGCAGGTGCAGTACGGCGTGCTCGGCACCGCCCACGTACAGGTCGACGCCGCCGGTCGGCTGTCCCTCGCGCGGGCCCATCCAGTACTGCTCGATGGCCGGGTCGACCAGCTTCTCGGAGTTGTTCGGGTCCAGGTAGCGCAGCTCGTACCAGCAGGAGCCCGCCCAGTTGGGCATGGTGTTGGTCTCGCGGCGGTACTTCTTGGGGCCGTCGCCCAGGTCCAGGGTGACGTGGACCCAGTCGGCGTTGCGCGACAGCGGCGTCTCGGGCTGGGTGTCGGCGTCGTCCGGGTCGAAGGTGCGCGGCGAGTAGTCGTCGACCTCCGGCAGCTCCAGCGGCAGCATCGACTCGGGCAGCGGGTGGGCGATGCCCTCCTCGTCGTACACGATCGGGAAGGGCTCGCCCCAGTAGCGCTGGCGGCTGAACAGCCAGTCGCGCAGACGGAAGTTGACGGTGCCCTCGCCGACGCCGTGCTCGGTCAGCCACTCGGTGATGCGTGCCTTGGCGTCGACGACGCCCAGACCGTCCAGGGAGATCTCGTCGTTGGCGGAGTTGACCAGCTTCGCCTCGTACGAGGAGAAGGCGTCCTCCCACGTCGAGGGGTCGGTGCCGCGGTCGTCCGACGGCTCGACGACACAGCGCATCGGCAGCTCGAAGGCGCGCGCGAAGGCGAAGTCGCGCGCGTCGTGCGCCGGCACGGCCATGATCGCGCCGGTGCCGTAGCCCGCCAGGACGTAGTCGGCGATGAAGACGGGGATCTGCTCGCCGCTGACCGGGTTGGTCGCGTACGCGCCGGTGAAGACGCCGGTCTTGTCCTTGGCCTCGGCCTGGCGCTCCACGTCGGACTTGGCGGCGGCCTGCTTGCGGTACGTGGTGACGGCCTCGGCCGGGGTGGCGTGTCCGCCGGTCCAGACCGGGTGGGTGCCCTCGGGCCAGGCGGCCGGGATGATCCGCTCGACCAGCTCGTGCTCGGGCGCCAGCACCATGTACGTGGCGCCGAACAGGGTGTCCTGGCGGGTGGTGAACACGGTGACGTCACCGGCGCCGTCGACCGGGAAGACCACGCGGGCGCCCTCGGAGCGGCCGATCCAGTTGCGCTGCTGCAGCTTGATCGCCTCGGGCCAGTCCAGCCCGTCCAGGTCGTTCAGCAGCCGGTCCGCGTAGGCCGTGATGCGCATGTTCCACTGGCGCAGCTTGGCCTTGAAGACGGGGAAGTTGCCGCGCTCGGAACGGCCGTCGGCGGTGACCTCCTCGTTGGCCAGGACGGTACCCAGGCCGGGCGCCCAGTTGACGGGGGCCTCGGAGGCGTACGCCAGGCGGTACTCGCTCAGGACGTCCGCGCGCTCCTTCGCGCTCAGCGCACTCCAGTCGCGGCCGTCGGGGGCGGCGCGCTCACCGGACTCGAACTGCGCGACCAGGTCCGCGATCGGCCGGGCGCGGTCCGCGTCGGTGTCGTACCAGGAGTTGAAGATCTGCAGGAAGATCCACTGGGTCCACTTGTAGTACTCGGACTCGATCGTGGCGAACGAGCGGCGCTTGTCGTGGCCCAGGCCCAGCCGGCGCAGCTGCGCCGTCATGTTCTCGATATTGGCCTCGGTGGAGACCCGCGGATGCGTGCCGGTCTGGACGGCGTACTGCTCTGCTGGCAGGCCGAACGCGTCGAAGCCCAGCGTGTGCAGCACGTTGTGGCCGCTCATCCGCTGGTGACGGGCGTAGACGTCGGTGGCGATGTAGCCCAGCGGGTGTCCGACGTGCAGTCCCGCGCCCGAGGGGTACGGGAACATGTCCATGATGAACTTCTTGGGCTTGGCGGCCATCTCGGGGTCGCCCGCCAGGTCACCGCTCGGGTTCGGTGCCTCGTACGTGCCCTCGGCGTCCCAGAAGTCCTGCCAGCGTGCCTCGATGTCGGCGGCCATCGCTGCCGTGTAGCGGTGCGGCGCAGCGACGTCGGCTGCGGAATTCGTCTCGCTCATGATCCTCAAAGCTCCATCGATCGTCATCTGCCGGCGTCCACGTCTGCGGACACAGGTCCACGGAAACGAAAAATCCCCTCGCACAGGAGGGGACGCCGCGCTGATGCCGACCAGGCATTCTCACCGGTCGGGACTGATCAGCGCGGCTCGCTAAGCAGAAGGCGTACGGCACGCATGGCGTCAGGGTACCGCACTGTCCCGGACGGCATCGGGTGCGGCCGGTCCGTGGACACCGCGCAGGGTCCGGCGGAGGACACCGCGCAGAGTCCGGTGGAGGACATCGCGCGGACCCGTAAACGCGTCGTGGGCCACCCGGATCGGATGGCCCACGACGTTTGATTCTCTTGTGGAGCTAAGGAGAATTGAACTCCTGACCTCCTGCATGCCATGCAGGCGCTCTACCAACTGAGCTATAGCCCCTTGTTGTCTTGCCCGGTCTCCCTGGCGACATCGAGAACATTACCGGTCACCCCTGCCGTCCACCAAATCGTTTCCGGTCGACCCCCGCCGGGCCGGTCCGAGGGGGTCGGTCAGGCGGTGGCGAAGGAGTAGAAACGCTTCAGCGTGCAGTGCTCCTCCAGCAGCCGGCCGTAGATCGGCTCGCCCTCCAGCTCCCGGTACGTCTCGATGGGGTCGCCCTTTATGATCAGCGCCCGCGCGCACTCCTCGCACCAGTACTGGTAGTCCGCGTTGACCGGGTCCATGTCCCGGACGATGGGCGTACCGCTGCCGCACCAGTCGCACTTCCGCCTGTGTGCACCCATGGATCAGCCCCGGCCGCGGCCGGAGGCCGTACAGATGCGGAGGATGCGGGTGCCGTCGCCGGGCGGGCGGACCGCCGGGGGCGCGCTGCCGGCCGGGTGGCCGGCGCGGGCGGGGGCCCGGCGGACGAAGGGCAGGTCCGGGACGTCGTGGCGGCTCGCAGGCATCGCGCACTCCTCCCCGTTCGGTCCGTCTCCCCCTCCGGCGGTCCGATTCTGCCATGAGCCCGCAACGGGGTCAGCCCGCCGGAGTTCCCGCCCGTCGCCGGCCTCGTACGAGACCGACGAGCGCACCCGCCGCGCCGGCGCACGCCAGGGCCAGTCCGCACACCCAGAGCGCCTCTCCCGACCCCCGTGCGCCTGGGGCGCCCAGGCGGTCGAGGTAGAGCGCGCCGAAGGCCGCGACCCCGATGAGCTGTCCGAGCTGGGTGACCGTCACCAGCAGTCCACTGGCATCGGCGGCGTCCTGCGGCCGTACGTTCGCCAGGGCACCCGTGAGCGTGGGGCTGAAGCCCAGCGCCACACCGGAGCCGAGGAGCAGGAACCCCGCGTAGAGGGCGGCCCCGCCGTCGCCCCCGTGGCGCAGGGCCAGGGCGGACACCACGGAACCGGCCGCGGCCAGCACGAATCCACCGGGAACGAGGGCCTTCCGGAGCCCCGCCGGCCAGCGCCGCCAGGTCATCCCGACGACACCGAACACCGTGGCGGTGGGCACGCACATCAGCCCGGTGCGCAGGGCGGAGTACCCCAGACCGCCCTGGAGGTGCAGGGTCAGGGTGAAGAGGGACCCCGCGTTGATGGCCATCACCAGCAGGATGCGCACGGCCGCCCGCGCGATCCCGGGGACGCGGAGCACGGCGGGCGCGATGAGGGGCGCGCCGCCGCGTGCGGCGAGCCGTGACTCGTACGCGGCGAACGCGGCGAGAAGGGCTGCGGAGGCGAGCAGACAGCTCCAGGTCCAGGCGGGCCAGTCCAGTTCCTGGCCGAGCACCAGCGGGACGGTGAGCAGGGTGACGCTCGCGGCGAGGAGCACCAGGCCGGTGGTGTCGAGACCGCGCTCGCGGGCCGCCCGCCGGGCCTCGCCGCCGCGCGGTTCGGCCGGGAGCACCCGGGCCCCGAGCACCAGCAGGACCAGGCCGATCGGCACATTGACCAGGAAGGCCGGGCGCCAGCTCGCCCCGAACAGGTCCGCGCTGACCAGCACGCCGCCGACCACCTGCCCGGCCACCGCGCCGATCGCCAGCACCGCGCTGTAGGCGCCGAGCGCACGCACCCGGGCCGGCCCGGAGAAGGTCTTCTGGATCAGGCTGAGCACCTGCGGGATCATCACCGCGGCGCCCACGCCCTGGAGCACCCGGAAGGCGATCAACTGCCCGGTGCCCATGGCCAGTCCGCAGGCCAGGGAGGCCGCCGTGAACACGGAGAGCCCGGTCAGGTAGGCGCGCCCGTGCCCGAGCAGACCGCCGAGCCGGGCACCGGTGATCAGCAGGACGGCGTACGAGATGGTGTAACCCGCCACGACGAGCTGCAACTGGGCGCCCGAGGAGCCGAGTTCGCTACGGATCGTGGGGGCGGCGACATTGACGATGAACGTGTCGAGCAGCGCCATGAACTGGGCCGCCAGCACCAGGGCGAGCAGGCGTCCGGGCCGGGTGTCGGTGCCGGGCGCTTTACTGGACGGGGATCGGGGGATCGTCTCGGAGGTCGTGGCCATGACCGCAAGGCTGGCCGTCGTCGCATACGGGTAACGAGAGCCTGCCGATGCTGGTACTGGCAGCACCTGGCAACACCCGGGCGGAGCACCGACGATGGGGGCGTGACGACGGTGACGACACGGCGGTACGAGACGACGGGATCCGGCCACGGGCAGCAGGCCGGGCGCAGACCCGAGCTCGCCGCGTTCCTGCGCAGCCGCCGGGCGCGGGTGACGCCCGCCGATGTGGGCATGCCCCCGGGCCTGCGCCGGCGCACCCCCGGACTGCGCCGCGAGGAGGTCGCCCAGCTCTCGGGCGTCGGCGTGACCTGGTACACGTGGCTGGAACAGGGCCGTCCGATCAACGCGTCCCCGCAGGTCCTGGACGCGGTGGCGCGGACGCTGCGGCTGGATCCGCCGGAGCGCGAGCATCTGTACCACCTGGCGGAGGTGGCGTACTCCCCCGGCCGGCAGGCCGACACGGCCGAGGTCGGCGAGGAGATCCAGGGCATCATCGACGCCCTCGACCCCCACCCGGCGGTCGTCTACAACGCGCGGTACGACGTACTGGCGACCAACCCCGCGTACCGGGACCTGTTCGACGCGCCCGAAGTGACGAGGATCGGCACCCGGAACGTGCTGTGGGTCCTGTTCACCGCGTCCGAGGAGACCTGCCCGGTCGTCCACCGCTCCCAGGAGCTGCCCCTCATGGTCGCGACACTGCGCGACGCCTACGGCCGGCATGCGGGCGAGCCCGCCTGGGAGACGTTCGTCGCGCGGCTGTCGGAGGCCAGCCCCTACTTCTCCCGGCTGTGGCGCAGTGGGGATGTCACCCAGCCGGGGCCGCGGGTGAAGACCTTCCGGCACCGGGCGGCGGCCTCCGAGATACGGATGACGTCGGTGTCGTTGTCCGTCAACGGGCTGCCGGAGTGCCGGATCGTCGCGTACACGCCCGCCGACGAGGAGAGTGCGCGACAGCTCGCGGTGTTGCGGGCCGCACGGCGTCCCTGAACCCCGACGGAGGAACGAGCGCCCAACAAGCAAGGATCCCGCCCCCTGAAAGGGACGGGATCCTGAGTGTGGAGCTAAGGAGAATTGAACTCCTGACCTCCTGCATGCCATGCAGGCGCTCTACCAACTGAGCTATAGCCCCGCTGTTCGCTGTGTTTCCCTGCGTTTCCGCGCTGCGAACAAGAAGAACTTTAGCCTGTGACCAGCCGGAAAGTGAAATCCGGCCGGTGCGGGACCCCGGACGCCCGGCGGCGACCGGTCAGGTGTCGTCGCCGAGCACCGGTTCGGGCAGGGTGCCCGCGTTGTGCTCCAGCAGCCGCCAGCCGCGGGCGCCCTCGCCCAGCACCGACCAGCAGCAGTTGGAGAGGCCGCCCAGCCCCTCCCAGTGGTGCGCCTCCAGGCCCAGGAGGCGGCCGATGGTGGTCCTGATCGTGCCTCCGTGGCTGACGACGACGAGGGTGCCGCCGTCGGGCAGCTTGTCGGCGTGCGCGAGGACGACGGGGGCGGCCCGGTCGGCGACCTCGGTCTCCAGCTCGCCGCCGCCGCGCCGCACGGGCTCGCCGCGCTTCCAGGCGGCGTACTGCTCGCCGTAGAGCCCGACGATCTCCTCATGGGTGAGGCCCTGCCAGGCACCGGCGTAGGTCTCGCGCAGCCCCGGATCGTGGGCGACCGGGAGCCCGGTGAGCGAGGCGAGCTCGGCGGCGGTGGCCGCCGCCCGGCTCAGGTCGGAGGCCACGATGGCGTCCGGCCGGAGCGAGGCGAGCAGCCGGGCGGCCCGGCGGGCCTGCCCGACGCCGGTTTCGGTCAGCTCGATGTCCGTGGAGCCCTGGAAGCGGCGCTCCAGATTCCACGCGGTCTGGCCGTGGCGCCAGAGGACGATCTTGCGGCCCCGGCCGCTTCCGGTGCCGTTCAGCTCGGGTCGCCTTCCGTGCCGCCGGTGAGCTGTGCGTGCTCCTCGGCCTTGCCGCGGGTCTTCACGGCGTCCTCGGGAAGGGCGATCTCGGGGCAGTCCTTCCACAGGCGCTCCAGCGCGTAGAAGACGCGCTCCTCGCTGTGCTGGACGTGGATGACGATGTCGACGTAGTCGAGCAGGATCCAGCGCGCGTCGCGGTCGCCCTCGCGGCGGACCGGCTTGGCACCCAGCTCCTTCTGGAGCCGCTCCTCGATCTCGTCGACGATCGACTTGACCTGGCGGTCGTTGGGGGCCGAGGCCAGCAGGAAGGCGTCCGTGATCGACAGCACGTCGCTGACGTCGTACGCGATGATGTCGTGCGCGAGCCGGTCGGCGGCCGCCTGGGCGGCGGCGTTGATGAGCTCGATGGAGCGGTCCGTGGCGGTCACAAGGTGGCTTTCGTCGGCGGTCGGATGCACCCCTCGGGGAGGGGCCGAGGAACGGCCGGCCCTCTCGGGAGGGGCCGGAGACCGGCCTCGCGAGCCCGGTCCCGGGTCCTCGGTACCTTCCCAGGATCTCACGGACCGCCGACAGTCCACGCAGTCGCGTCGCGCGCGGGCCGGCGGGCACGGCCCCGGGGTGTCCGGGAGCCGTGCCCGCGCGTTCTACTCGATCTTGAAGTCCTGGCCGAGGACGACCGAGACGTCCGCGTTCCCCGCGGGCTTGCCCTGCTTGACCGCGCCGGCGGGCAGGCCGAGCGTCTTGGCGACCTCGGTCGCCTTCTGCTTGTCGGCCGCCTCCCGGTAGAGGACCTCGGAGGAGGACACCGTGCCCGACTTCCCGCTGTTGACGAAGGCGTAGCCGCCGTTGACCAGCTTGATCCGGGCGGACTCCGTGCCCCGGTCGTCCCCGGTGCCGTTCTTGATGCCGACCCGGACCGCCGCGTCGGCGGACGGGGCCTTGACCGTGCCGCCCAGGATGTCCTTGACGACGCTGTCGGTGGCCGCGTCGGTCAGCGTGCCGTCGTCCTGGACCGGGAGCAGCGCCGTCTTGTAGTCGCCGATCTTGGCGTGCTGGGCGAGCTTGGCGAGCGAGGCACCGAGGTCCTGCTCGGGCAGCGAGGGGTCGAGGATCTGGGCCAGCGTCTGGACGGTGACCGTGGCGGCCTTCGGGTCGTCGGAGATCTTGCGCAGCACGCCGCGCATGACCTCGCCGAACCGCATCAGCTGCTTGGTCTCGGCCTCGTCCGGGCCCCGGTAGGTGGCGTAGGCGACGGCCATCGGACCGCTGAGCGTCTGCGCCTCGCCCTTCTTCACCAGCGGGGCGGCGCCCTTCTTGGTGTCGGGGACGTCGGTGTCGGTGTCGATCTCGATGTTGCCGACCAGGTCGACGAGGTTCTCCAGGTACGGGGTGTCGAGCCGCCAGGTGCCGCTGATGTGGGTGCCGAGCAGGGTGTCGATGGACTCGCGGGTGCCCGCCGTGCCGTCGTCGTCGACGGACTTGCCGAGCGTGGTGGTGACCCCGTCCTCGTCGGAGACGGCGAGCGAGTTGGGCAGCAGGACGGTGGTGCCCTGCTTGGTGGTGACGTTGTCGACGAGCAGGGCGGTGGACGTGCCGCCGCCCTTGGTGTTGTGCAGGTGGACGACGATGACGTCGCGTTTCTGCGGGCCGGCCGTCGTGGCGCTCTCCTTGTCGGAGGAGGACAGACCCGGGATCTTGTCCGCCGACCACAGATAGCCGACGCCGCCGAGCACCACGAGTGCGGCGACCACGATCAGCGCGACCATCCGGTTGTGTCCCCGGCGGCGCGCCTCCTCACGGCGTTCGCTGCGACTCTCGGTGAACTTGAGCCAGTCGATGACGTCCTCGGAGTCCTCGTCGGGCTCCTCGATGAACGAGAACTGCTCGGTGCGGTAGTCGCGCTCGGCCCGGCGGGGTCCCGGAACGCCCGTGTCCGGTTCGGCGGCGGGAGGCGGCCCCGGGCGCTGCGGCGGGGCCTCCGGGACCGGGGCCTGCTGCTGCTGCGGGATGCTCCACTGCTGCGTGGTGTCGACCACGGCCGGCTGCTGGCCGGTGTCGTAGCCGTAACCGCCGTCGTATCCGTAGCCCTGCTGCTGCGGGGGTATCGGCTGCTGGACGCCGTAGGGGTCGTACGGCTGCTGCGGGGCCGGGGGCTGCTGCTGGGCGTACGGGTCGTAGCCGTACCCCTGCCCGCCCTGGGGCGCCTGCTGCGGAGGCTGCTGCGCCTGGTGCGGCGGCACCGGCTGCTGCGGCGCGTACGGGTCGTACTGCTGCTGCACGGGCTGCTGGTACACCGGCTGCCCGTACTCGTCGTAGCCGACGATCTGCGGCTGCTGCTGGTAGTACGGGTCGTACGGATTCTGTCGGTCGTTCACCGGTGCCCCTCTCCGCCCCTCATTCGCCGCGGTACAGCTGGCGCTTGTCGATGTAGCGGACCACGCCGTCGGGCACCAGGTACCAGACCGGCTCCCCCTGGGCGACCCGCTCCCGGCAGTCCGTGGAGGAGATCGCGAGCGCGGGCACCTCCACCAGGGAGACTCCTCCCTCCGGCAGCCCGTCGTCGGTGAGCACGTGCCCCGGCCGTGTCACTCCGATGAAGTGGGCCAGCGAGAAGAGCTCGTCGGCGTCGCGCCAGGTGAGGATCTGGGAGAGCGCGTCGGCGCCGGTGATGAAGAAGAGGTCCGCGTCCGTGTGCAGGGTGCGCAGGTCCCGCAGGGTGTCGATCGTGTACGTCGGGCCCTGGCGGTCGATGTCGCTGCGGCTGACCGAGAACTGGGGGTTGGACGCCGTGGCGATGACCGTCATCAGATAGCGGTCCTCGGCCGGGGAGACGTGCTTGTGACTCTTCTGCCACGGCTGCCCGGTCGGTACGAAGATCACCTCGTCGAGCTGGAACTGGGCGGCCACTTCACTGGCCGCCACCAGGTGTCCATGATGAATCGGGTCAAACGTCCCGCCCATCACGCCGAGTCGGCGTTTTCCGCGGCCAGTAGGCACTTCCTGCTCTCCCATGCGTGCAGAGCCTACTGGCACAGCCGTACGACTCCGCCTCAGCGGTCGCGGTTGAAGCGCGTGGTGATCCACAGCAGGAGGAGAAGCGCGACAAAGGCACCGCCACCGGTCAGGAGGGGGCTGAGGCTTTCGTGGTTGCCACCGTGCTCGCCCTCGGAGGCGACGGTGACCAGCTGGTGTGCGGTGCTCGTGAGGCTCATCTTCGGCAGGACCTATTCGATCGGGAGCGGGGGAAGACGTCGCGGACATCGTATGCGGGCGTCCCGGGCACGCTCACGCCGACTCAGTCGTTGTTGTCGTCGCTGCGGTATCCACGCAACAGGAACCAGGCCAGCAGGGCGGCTCCCACGAGCGAGACGACCAGCACGACACGGATCGTGTTGCCCGGTCCCTGACCATCGGATGCGGCGGCGATCAGAGCAACGGTGTGCGGCATGTCGGGCGTCTCCTCAGTTATCCACAGCCCCCCGCACACCGTAGCCCCAGCACCTAGGCTGGTGGCGTCAGGGGGGCGAGCGACGTCTCGTACGAACAGGGGGCCCATTCCATGACCGAAGGCAGCCACGAGAACCACGAGCGGGTGCCGAGCAGGCAGCGCCGGCGCTTTCCCGGGATCTCGTCCCGGGCGTACGAACACCCGGCGGACCGCTCGGCGCTGGTGGCCCTGCGCAAGCTCAGCGGGTTCGACACGGTCTTCAAGGCGCTGAGCGGCCTGCTGCCGGAGCGCAGTCTGCGACTGCTCTTCCTCTCGGACTCCGTCCGGGTGAGCGATGCCCAGTTCACCCATCTCAACGACATGCTGCGCGACGCCTGTTACATCCTGGACCTGGAGAAGGTCCCGCCGATGTACGTGACGCAGAATCCGCAGCCCAACGCGATGTGCATCGGCCTGGACGAGCCGATCATCGTGGTGACCACCGGCCTGGTGGAGCTGCTCGACGAGGAGGAGATGCGCGCCGTCGTCGGGCACGAGGTGGGCCACGCCCTCTCGGGCCACGCGGTGTACCGCACGATCCTGCTCTTCCTCACCAACCTCGCCCTCAAGGTCGCCTGGATCCCCCTGGGGAACGTGGCGATCATGGCCATCGTCACCGCCCTGCGCGAATGGTTCCGCAAGTCGGAGCTGTCCGCGGACCGGGCCGGGCTGCTGGTCGGCCAGGATCTCCAGGCCTCGATGCGCGGGCTGATGAAGATCGCCGGTGGCAACCACCTCCACGAGATGAACGTGGACGCCTTCCTCGCCCAGGCCGACGAGTACGAGAAGTCCGGCGACCTGCGCGACTCCGTGCTGAAGATCCTCAATGTGCTCCCCCGTTCGCACCCCTTCACCACCGTGCGCGCGGCCGAGCTGAAGAAGTGGTCGGAGACCCGCGACTACCAGCGGATCATGGACGGCCACTACCCGAGGCGCGACGAGGACAAGGACACCTCCGTGACGGACTCCTTCAAGGAGTCCGCCTCGCACTACGCCGATTCGGTCCGCAGCAGCAAGGACCCGCTGATGAAGCTGGTCAACGACATAGCCGGCGGCGCCGGGGACCTGGGCGGCAAGCTCCGCGACAAGTTCACCGGAGCGGCGGGCCCGAAGCGGCCCGGGGCGGCCGGGGACGGGGCTACGGACGGCTCGACGGAGCCGTCGGGCTCCGAGGGGACGGAGGGCCCCCGGGAGACCGGGAAGGACTGACCTTCAGCGTTCCGCAGACGGCGGCGGGCCGGCCCGTGGCGTACGGGTCGGTGCCCGCCGGGGCCCGGGGGTCCGCCCGGCGGCCGGCGAGCAGCGGTCGCAGGGCGCCGGTGGCGTCGGCCGCGCAGGACTGCGGCCCCGCCTCGACGTAGCTGGTGCGCACCTCCAGCCGGTGCAGCCGGACGTCCTCCCGGTCGAAGCGGAAGCGCGTCTCCCGGTGCACGGTGAACAGCGAGGCTCCTCCGGTGGGTTGCGGGCCCGAGGCCGCCGGGTGGAGGGCGTAGGTGAAGGTGTGGTCCGCCACGACGTCCAGGGCGTCGGCCGCCTCCTCGGCGTAGGTCAGGGTGCCCCGGACCCGGATCTGCGGATCGGCGGTGACGACCGCCGGATCGAAGCGGACCAGCCAGCCGGTCGCGGCGTGCCGGCCGTCGTCGTCGGGCTCGTTCACGCTCCGCTCGAACTGGGCCGTCTGGTCCGGGTCGAGCAGGGACTGCACCGGCCGTACGGCGGCGGAGCCGAGGACGTCGGGGTCGAGGGCGGAGGCCACGAGGTAGTCCTTGACGGTGGAGAGCGCGGCGTAGACCTGGTTCTCGGTGAAGTGGTCGGTGCGGCGGGCGCCCGGGAGGGTGATGCCGGCCTCGCCCCTGGGATGGGTGGCGGCGGGGCTGCCCGCGAAGAGCGAGGCGGGGGTGCCTGCCGGGACGGTGCCGGTGGGGGCGAGCGGGACGATCGTCATCCGCAGCGGCTCGGCCGTTCTGGTGACGGGGTTCTCGTAGGGGCGGCGGAAGCCCATGAAGACGGCGGTGCCGAAGGCCAGGCCGATCAGGAGGAGCAGGGCGAGCGCGGCGCGTGAGCCGTGGCGGACGGCGCGGCCGGGCAGGCTCCGTACGGCGCGGGCGTGTTCGCCCATGCGTTCCTGGGCGGAGAACTCCTGCAGCCGGGCGGCCCGGACGAAGGACTCGTCGAAGACCAGGGAGCGGTACTCGTCGTCGCCCGCGCCGTTCTCCGAAGGGCCCTCGGGTGGATCTCCGCGGTCTGCCATGACTTCTCCCGACTCCACGCCACCGACCGGGGCCGACACGGTGCACCCCTTCCGGCCGAGGTGCTCCGGACAGGTCCCGTCCGGCACGCGGGGGCATGCGCGGACAGGTGAGAAGCCCCCTCTTCGAGCGGACGAGGGGTCATATCTTCAGAGTAGGTCGATTGCGACGGAGGTAAACGCGGGGACGGGTGGGAACTGCCCCGGAGTTCGCCCGCGCGGACGGATGCGTCCGGGGGAAGCGGCGGCCGTCAGGGGGTGCGGGGGACGGCGGAGACCAGCGGGCGCGGGGGGCCCTCGGCGGCGGACGGGGCCGCGCTGGGGGCCGGTGCGCTGTCGACGCCGCTCGTGGCGGGAGGCGGGACCTGGTCCTGCCGGTCGCCCGAGGTGTTGCGGTAGACGGCGCTGAAGGCCAGGGCGATCATGCCGACGCCCATCAGCACGGCCAGCAGCCAGGCGACCGGGCGGTGCCAGCGCGCGGAACCCCGGTAGGGGCGCAGTGCGCCGCCGTGGCGGCCGTAGGGGCCGTCGTCGTCGTAGAAGTCGTCCGCGTCGAGGGAGTCGCCGTAGGCGCGGCCGTAGCCGCCGCCCGTCGCGTACCCCTCGTCGTAGAGGTCGTCGTCCGGCGGACCGGCGCCCGCGCGGGCCCGGAAGGCTTCGGCGCGCGCCTCCGCGGCGGCCGTCAGACGCTCCACGGCGGTCGGCTCGTGGAACTCCGCGGCCCGCACGAAGTCCTCGTCGAACACCACGGAGGCGAAGTCCTCGTCAGCGCCCCCGCGGTCGTCGTCGGGCTCCCAGCCGTTCGGGAACGGCTTGCCCCCCACGTCGTCCGGCACGACTTCAGCCTAGACCCGTGCGGTGGTTTTGGGCAGGGAGACGGCGTATTCGACGTGTACCGGCCGTCACCTCACATGGCCGTCGCCGGTCACGATGTACTTGGTGGAGGTCAGTTCGGGGAGGCCCATCGGGCCCCTGGCGTGCAGCTTCTGGGTGGAGATGCCGATCTCCGCGCCGAAGCCGAACTGTCCGCCGTCCGTGAAGCGCGTCGAGGCGTTCACGGCCACCGTCGTCGAATCCACCAGCTGGGTGAAGCGGCGGGCGGCGGCCTGCGAGGTGGTGACGATCGCCTCGGTGTGGCCGGAGGACCAGAGCCGGATGTGGGCGACGGCCGCGTCGAGCGACTCCACGACGGCGGCGGCGATGTCGTAGGAGAGGTACTCGGTCTCCCAGTCCTCCGGGGTCGCGGGCACCACGGTGGCCTTGGAGCCCTCGGCGAGCTCCAGGACCGTCTCGTCGCCGTGCACGGTCACCCCGGCCCCGGCGAGCGCGTCCAGGGCCCGGGGCAGGAAGGCGGCGGCCACGTCCCGGTGGACGAGCAGGGTCTCCGCGGCGTTGCAGACGCTGGGGCGCTGCGCCTTGGAGTTGACCAGGATCTCCACGGCCATGTCGAGGTCGGTCTCCGCGTCCACGTACACATGGCAGTTGCCGGTGCCGGTCTCGATGACCGGGACGGTGGACTCCTCGACGACGGTGCGGATCAGCGAGGCGCCGCCTCGCGGGATGAGGACGTCGACCAGACCGCGGGCCCGCATGAGTTCGCGTACGGAGTCCCGGTTGTCGCCCGGGACCAGCTGCACCGCGTCGGCCGGGAGGCCGGAGCCGCCGACGGCGTCGCGCAGCACCCGGACGAGGGCCTGGTTGGAGGAGCGGGCCGAGGAGGAGCCGCGCAGCAGCACGGCGTTGCCGGACTTCAGGCAGAGGGCCGCGGCGTCCACGGTCACATTGGGCCGGGCCTCGTAGATGATCCCGACCACACCCAGGGGGACGCGGACCTGGCGCAGGTCGATGCCGTTGGGCAGGGTGGAGCCGCGCACCACCTCGCCGACCGGGTCGGGCAGGGCCGCCACGTCCCGGACGTCGGCGGCGATGGCCCGGATGCGCTCGGGGGTGAGGGTCAGCCGGTCGACCACGGACTCGCTGGTCCCGGCCTCGCGGGCGCGTGCCACGTCCTCGGCGTTGGCCTCCAGGATGTCGCTCGTGCGTACTTCGAGCGCGTCCGCGATCGCCAGCAGCGCGTCGTCCTTCGCCGCGCGCGGAAGTGGCGCGATGTCGGCTGCCGCGGAGCGGGCCCGGTAGGCGGCCTGGGCGACCGGGGACATGTTGTCGTAGGGCGAGAGCGTGGTCATGCCCCGCAGCGTAGTGCGCGGGGCGAGGCCAACCGGTACATATCCCGTGATGCGAGACGGCCGCTCCGGAGCCCCGCCGCGGGGCCCCGGTCAGTACGGATGCACGCCGACGGGGGCGGCCGGCGGCGGACCGTATCCCTCGGCGACCCGCTGGTGGTACGTCTCGCGGTCGATGACCTCCAGGCCGACGATCTCCCAGGGCGGCAGTCCGGCGCTGGAGCGGTGCTCGCCCCACAGCCGCAGGGCCACCGCCGCCGCGTCGTGCAGGTCGCGGGCCTCCTCCCAGTAGCGGATCTCCGCGTGGTCGTTGGCGTAGCGGCTGGTCAGCAGGAAGGGGTGGTCGTGCGCGAGCTGTTCGAGGCCGCGTCTGACCTCCTTCAGGGGGACCTCGGTCCCGGAGACGCAGAGCGTGATGTGCCAGAGCCGGGACGGCGGACGCTGCGGCGCGGCCGCCGGTTCGGGGCCGGTGGTCCGTCCCTCCCTGCGGTCGGCCGGTCCGCTCTCGCAGCCGGGGCCGGTCCCGACGCTGGTCAGGGCGCGGCCTCCCGTTCCTCGGGGCGGCGCCCCCGGGCGCGCTCGTCTCACCGGCGGCCTCCTGTGAATGTGGTGCTGTGCGGTCCTTCGCTGTGTCCCTGCAACAAAGTGGACCAGTCCGCGGGCCGGGATGGGGCGGTTTTCGTGAAGGTCTCCTTACTGAGGCTGGACTTTCAGCCGTTTCGGGGTCCGTCAGCCGTGCAGGACGACGAGATCGTCCCTGTGTACGACCTCGCGCTCGTAGGCGGGGCCGAGTTCGCGGGCCAGATCGCGGGTGGAACGGCCGAGGAGCTGCGGGATCTCCTTGGCGTCGAAGTTGACGAGGCCGCGGGCGACGGCGTGTCCACGCAGGTCGCGCAGTTCCACCGGGTCGCCCGCGGTGAACTCGCCCTCGACCGAGGCGATCCCGGCCGGCAGGAGCGAGCTGTGGCGTTCGACGACGGCCTGGACGGCTCCGTCGTCCAGGGTCAGCGACCCCTGCGGGGTGGAGGCGTGGGCCAGCCAGAGGAGCCGGTCGGCGGAGCGGCGGCCGGTGCGGTGGAAATAGGTGCCGGTGTCGCGGCCGGCCAGGGCGTCGGCCGCGTGGCTCGCGGAGGTGAGGACGACGGGGACGCCGGCCGCGGTGGCGATGCGGGCGGCCTCGACCTTGGTGACCATGCCGCCGGTGCCGACGCCCGCCTTGCCGGCGCTGCCGATGCTGACCCCGGCGAGATCGGCGGGGCCGGTGATCTCGGCGATGCGGGTGGTGCCGGGGATGCTCGGGTCGCCGTCGTACAGGCCGTCCACGTCGGAGAGGAGGACCAGCAGGTCGGCGCGGACGAGATGGGCGACGAGCGCGGCGAGCCGGTCGTTGTCGCCGAAGCGGATCTCGTCGGTGGCGACGGTGTCGTTCTCGTTGACGATCGGCAGCGCGCCCATGTCCAGGAGCTGGTCCAGGGTGCGGTAGGCGTTGCGGTAGTGGGCGCGGCGGCTGGTGTCGTTGCTGGTCAGCAGGACCTGGCCGACGCGGACGCCGTAGCGGGCGAAGGATGCGGTGTAGCGGGCGACCAGGAGTCCCTGGCCGACGCTGGCGGCGGCCTGCTGACGGGCCAGGTCCTTGGGGCGGCGGTGGAGTCCGAGCGGGGCGAGTCCGGCCGCGATGGCGCCGGAGGAGACGAGGACGACCTCGCGCTCGCCTCCGTCACGGACCTTGGCGAGCACGTCGACGAGGGCGTCGACCCGGTCGGCGTCGAGGCCCCCGGCCGCCGTGGTGAGGGAGGAGGAACCGACCTTGACCACGATCCTTCGGGCCTCGCTGACGCCCTGCCTTGCCCCTGACACCCGCATCCCCCTGGTTGGCCGCTCGATGGACCCCGCAATCTACGCGAGCGCGGATCGCGGCGCCTTCGCGTTCCGCACCGTGGACCCGCTTTCGTCCTGATCCGTACCGTTCCGTATCTGTTCGGCACCCCGGCTCGTTGCAGGAGACGTCGCCCGACGGCCGGGCGGACTCCAGGAACAGGACGTGATCGCATGCGCCAGCTCTCCATCCCCGGGGCCTGGGTGCACGAGCCCCGGCTCATCCCCGACAGCCGGGGCAGCTTCCACGAGTGGTTCAGGGCGGCGGATCTGGGGGCGGCGGCGGGGCACGGGCTGGAGCTGGCGCAGGCCAACTTCTCCGTCTCGCGCCGGGGCACGCTGCGCGGGGTGCATTTCGCTGACGTGCCGCCGGGCCAGGCGAAGTACGTCAAGTGCGTACGGGGCGCGGTGCTGGACGTGATCGTGGACGTCCGCACGGGCTCGCCCGGTTTCGGACGGTGGGAGGCGGTCCGCCTCGACGACACCGACCACCGGGCGGTCTACCTCGCGGAGGGGCTGGGCCACGCCTTCATGGCGCTGACCGACGACGCGGCCGTCCTCTACCTCTGCTCGGCGGGGTACGCGCCGGGCCGCGAGCACGGGGTGGACCCGCTCGATCCGGCACTGGGCATCGACTGGCCCGCGGACATCACCCCGCTGCTCTCCCCGAAGGACGCGGCGGCGCCCTCGCTGGCCGCGGCCGAGGAGCAGGGGCTGCTGCCCTCGTACGCGGCCTGCGAGGCGTACTACGCCCGGCTGCGGGCGGGCTCGGCGGAGCTGAGCGCGGCCGGGGGCTGACCGGGGCGCTCGGCGGCGAGCAGGGCCGGGAACGCCTCGGCGAGGGCGGCACGCCAGTCCCGGATGGGTTCGATCCCGGCGGCGGCGAACCGGTCGTGCCCGAGCACGCTGAACGCGGGCCGGGGCGCCGGGCGGGGGAAGGCCCCGGTCGTGGTGGGGCGCACCCGGCCGGGGTCGGCGCCCAGCAGCCGGAAGATCTCGCGGGTGAAGCCGCACCAGGTCGTCTCGCCGGTGCTGGAGCCGTGGTAGACGCCGGGGGGCGCGGTGGAGTCGAGCGCGGCGCGGCCGAGCCGGACCAGCCGGGCGGCCAGGTCGGCGGTCCAGGTGGGCTGGCCGCGCTGGTCGTCCACGACGTCGAGGGTGTCCTTGACGCCCTCCAGCCGGATCATGGTGCGGACGAAGTTGGCGCCGCCCGCGCCGTAGAGCCAGGCGGTGCGCACGACGTAGCCGGTGTCGGGCAGGGTCTCCAGGACGGCGCGCTCGCCGGCGAGTTTGGTGCGGCCGTAGGCGGTGCGGGGGCCGGTGGGGTCGTTCTCGCCGTACGGGCGGGTGGCGTCGCCGGCGAAGACGTAGTCGGTGGAGACCTGGAGGAGGACGGCGCCGTGCGCGCGGCAGGCCTCGGCGAGGACGGCGGGTCCGGTGCCGTTGACGCGCAGGGCCTCCGCCTCCCGGCTCTCGGCGTCGTCGACGGCGGTCCAGGCCGCGCAGTTGACCACGACGGCGGGGCGGTGGACGGTGAAGGCCTCGGCCACCCGGGCCGGATCGGCGATGTCGAGGACGGCGCGGCCGGCGGCGACGGCGGTGACGCGCTCCCGGGCGAGGGCGGCCAGCAGGTCCTGGCCCAGCATTCCGGCGGCTCCGGTGACCAGCCAGACGGGGTTCACAGGGCGGCCCTCTCCTTCAGCGGTTCCCACCAGGCGCGGTTGTCGCGGTACCAGCGCACGGTCTCGGCGAGGCCGGTGCGGAAGTCCTTGCGGGGCACGTATCCCAGTTCCTCGCGGATCTTGGTGCAGTCGACGGAGTAGCGGCGGTCGTGGCCCTTGCGGTCTTCCACGTGGACGACGGCGGTGTCCCAGTCGGCCTCGCAGGCCTCCAGGAGCAGCCGGGTCAGCTCCTTGTTGGAGAGTTCGGTGCCGCCGCCGATGTTGTAGACCTCGCCCGCCCGGCCGCCGGTGCGGACGCGTTCGATGCCCTGGACGTGGTCGTCGATGTGCAGCCAGTCGCGGACGTGGGCCCCGTCGCCGTAGAGCGGGACGGGCAGGCCGTCGAGCAGCTGGGTGACGAAGAGCGGGATGACCTTCTCGGGGAAGTGGTGGTGCCCGTAGTTGTTGGAGCAGCGGGTGACCCGGACGTCGAGTCCGTGGGTGCGGTGGTGGGCGAGGGCGATCAGATCGCTGGAGGCCTTGGACGCGGAGTAGGGGGAGTTGGGCGCGAGGGGTTCGTTCTCGGTCCAGGAGCCCTCGTCGATCGAGCCGTAGACCTCGTCGGTGGAGACGTGCACGAAGGTGTCGATCCCGGCCCGGTGGGCGGCGTCGACGAGGGTGTGGGTGCCGAGGACGTTGGTACGGACGAACGCGGCGCCGCCGTCGATGGAGCGGTCCACATGGGATTCGGCGGCGAGGTGCACCACCTGGTCGTGCTCGGCCATGAGCGCGCCGACGAGTTCGGGATCGCAGATGTCGCCCCGGACGAAGGAGAAGCCCGGATGGTCGCGGACCTCGTCGAGGTTGGCGGGGTTGCCGGCGTAGGTGAGCTTGTCGAGGACGGTGACGGAGACGTCGCCGGGGCCGTCCGGGCCGAGCAGCGTCCGTACGTAGTGGGAGCCGATGAATCCGGCGCCGCCGGTCACCAGGAGGCGGGTCGTCATGAGGAGATCTGCACCTTGCTGTGGTCACCGAGGACGAGTCGGTGGGCGGACGGGCTGCGCGGGGCGGGGGTCACCTCGACGTCGTGGCCGATGAGGGAGGCCTCGACGCGGCGGACGCCGTCGATCGAGGCGCCCCGCAGCACGATGGAGTACTCGATCTCGCTGTCCTCGATGCGGCAGTTCTGGGAGACCGAGGTGAACGGGCCGACGTAGGCGTCGCTGATCACCGAGCCGGTCCCGATGACGGCGGGCCCGACGATCCGGCTGCGGGTCACGCGGGCGCCCGGCTCCAGGCGCACCCGGCCGATGATCTCGCTCTCGCCGTCGACGTGGGCGCCCTCGGTGCACGGTTCGACGCTCTCCAGCACGGTCCGGTTGACCTCCAGCATGTCGGTGACGTTGCCGGTGTCCTTCCAGTAGCCCCGGATCAGCGTGGAGCGCACGTCGCGTTCCCGGTCGATCAGCCACTGGATGGCGTGGGTGATCTCCAGTTCGCCGCGCCAGGAGGGGTGGATGGAGCGGACGGCCTCGTGGATGGCCGGGGTGAAGAGGTAGACGCCGACGAGGGCGAGATCGCTCTTGGGCTCCCTGGGCTTCTCCTCCAGGGCCACCACCCTGCCCTCCCCGTCGAGTTCGGCGACGCCGAAGGAGGTCGGGTCGGGCACCTGGGTCAGCAGGATCCGGGCGTCGGGCCGGTCGGTGCGGAACCCCTCGACCAGATCGGTGATGCCGCCGACGATGAAGTTGTCGCCGAGGTACATGACGAAGTCGTCGTCGCCGAGGTAGCGGCGGGCGATCAGCACGGCGTGGGCGAGGCCGAGCGGTTCGGACTGGGGGATGTAGGTGACGTCGAGGCCGAAGCGGGAGCCGTCGCCGACCGCCGCGCGGATCTCCTCCTCGGTGTCCCCGACGATCATCCCGACCTCGGTGATGCCGGCCTCCGCGATGGCTTCGAGCCCGTAGAACAGCACGGGTTTGTTGGCCACCGGGACGAGCTGCTTGGCCGAGGTGTGCGTGATGGGGCGGAGCCGGGTGCCTGCCCCGCCGGAGAGTACGAGAGCCTTCACTGTTTCAGCCCCACGGTGAGTCGGCGGTTCCGTCGCGGCTGCGACCCGCCGACCCTACTGATATTCGGCGCACCGTCCGCGGCGAAACTTCCGCCGCCGCCCGCTTGCCGACGCATCCGGGGGAAATGCGCCTGTCTCCCGTAACCGAAACGCTTCTTCCGCTCCCCCGGGGGCGCGGACGGAAAGGGAATGCACGGGCGGCGACCGAACGTCATATCGAATTGCGGAATTCACCGCAGTCCGTGAGGCCCGCGGAATGCGGCCCCGCCTCAGGGGTGGCGCAGCCGCCAGCCCTGCCACGCGGAGGCGATCATCTCGTCGATGCCGTACCGCGCGGACCAGCCCAGCTCCGTACGGATGCGGTCGGCGGAGGCGACCACGCGGGCCGGGTCGCCGGGGCGGCGGGCGGTCACCTCGGGGGCGATGTCCGTACGGCCGGTCGCCTTGAGGATCCGGTCGACCATCTCGCGCACGGAGCTGCCCTCGCCCCGGCCGATGTTCAGCGTGAGGTCCGTGCCGGGCCCGGCGGACTCCAGCCGGCGGGCGGCGGCGAGGTGGGCGGAGGCGATGTCCTCGACGTGGATGTAGTCGCGGACACAGGTGCCGTCGGGCGTCGCGTAGTCGTCGCCGAAGATCCGGGGGGCCTCCCCCGCCTCCAGGCGCTCGAAGACCATGGGGATGAGGTTGAACACGCCGGCGTCGGCCAGCTCGGGCGAGGCCGCGCCGGCGACGTTGAAGTAGCGCAGCGAGGCGCAGCGCAGCCCGTGGGCCGCGGCGGCGGCGTGGATCAGCCACTCGCCGACCAGCTTGGTCTGCCCGTACGGGCTCATCGGCGCACAGGGGGTGCCCTCGGTGACGAGGTCGACATCGGGCATGCCGTAGACGGCGGCCGACGAGGAGAAGACGAGCCGGTCGACGCCCGCGTCGACCATGGCCTCCAGCAGCACCTCCAGACCGGTGACGTTCTCCCGGTAGTAGTAAAGGGGGCGCTCGACGGATTCGCCGACCTGCTTCTTGCCTGCGACATGCACCACACCCGTCACGGTGTGGTCACGGATCGCCGCGTCCAGCGTCGCACGGTCCAGCACGCTGCCCGTGACCAGCGGCACGCCGTCCGGCACGTTGGCGGCGGTGCCCGTGGACAGGTCGTCGTACACGACCACGGGCAGGCCCCCGGCGAGCATCGCCCGCACGACGTGCGCACCTATGTATCCGGCCCCGCCCGTAACCATCCAGGTCATTGTGCGCGTCTCTCCCTCTGTACGTGGTCCTGCGTGGGGATCACCCTACGCGCACGGAAACCGAATCAGACAAATATGAACCAACAGTATTATCGTGCGATACAAGGCCTTGTCCGGACGACGTCAGGGGAACAACCCGGGTGAAGCCGGGCACCCTCGGATGAAGCCGGGGCAAACACAAGGCCACAGCGGGCCGATGTCAATCAATTACGCTGTTCAGGTGCTCCGGCGCTCCCCCATGATTCCGCGGTGCGAATCGGTGCCTCGCACGGACCCTGCAGACAGCTCTCTGGACTGGTGAAGGATGCCTCGACTGACACTCATCGTGCCTGCGTACAACGTGCAGGGGTATGTCCGGGAGTGCCTCGACTCCGTGCTGCGGCAGGACTTCACCGACTTCGAGGTCGTCGCCGTGGACGACTGCTCGCCGGACAACTCCGGCGCCATCCTGGACGAGTACGCGGGACGCGACCCCCGGGTCCGGGTGCTGCACCTCAGCGAGAACGTGGGCCTGGGCCACGCCCGCAACGCCGGAATGGAGCAGGCGACCGGTGACTATCTGCTCTTCCTGGACAGCGACGACACCCTGACGCCCGGCTCGCTCTCCGCGATCGCCGCCCGGCTCGCCGAGACGGACGATCCCGACGTCCTGGTCTACGACTACACCCGGAGCTACTGGGACGGCCGGCTGCTGCCCAACCAGCGCGCCGAGCTGCTCTCCCGCCCCGGTCCGGACGTCTTCCCGCTCTCCGAGCGCCCCGAGCTGCTGGACCTGCTGCAGATCGTCTGGAACAAGGCCTACCGCCGGGACTTCGTCGAGGCCCACGGCTTCCGCTTCCCCACCGGCTACTACGAGGACGCCCCCTGGACGTACTCCACACTGGTCACCGCCGAGCGCATCGCCCTGCTCGACCGCACCTGTGTGCTCTACCGCCAGCGGCGCGAGGGCGGGAACATCCTCAAGACGGTCAGCCGCAAGCATTTCGATGTGTTCGACCAGTACGACCGTGTCTTCGCCTATCTCGACGACCGCCCGGAACTCGATTCCTGGCGGCCGGCCATTTTCCGCAAAATGGTCGACCATTATCTCACCGTCATGGAAAAGCCGGGCCGCCTCCCGAAGGGTGCGCGGTCCGAATTCTTCCACCGGGCAGCCGCCGATTACCAACGACGGCTGCCCGAGGGTTTCGAGCGTCCGGGCGGCGGCCGCGGATACAAGTACGCCCTGCTCGGCATGGACTCCTACTCCGGCCTGACCGGGGTCACCCGGGCCAGCCGGGTGCGCAACCGGACCCGGGCGCGCAACGTCGAGCGGGTCGGCCGGGCCAAGCGGGCCGCGATGCGGATGATCTACCAGTCGCAGCTGCGGCTGCCCCTGGACCCGAACCTCGCGGTCTTCTCCGCCTACTGGAGCCGGGGCTACTCCTGCAACCCGGCCGCGATCGACGCCGAGCTGGCCCGGCTGGCCCCGCACATCCGCCGGGTCTGGGCGGTCCGCGCCGAGCATGTGAAGCGGGTCCCCAAGGGCGTCGAGACGGTCGTCGTCGGCTCCCGTGAGTACTGGACGGCGCTGGCCCGGGGCACGTACTTCGTCAACAACGTGAACTTCGCCGACGCGCTGGTCAAGCGCGAGGGCCAGATCCACCTCCAGACCCACCACGGCACCCCGCTGAAGACGATGGGCCTGGACCAGGCGAACTACCCGGCCTCCACCAACATGGACATGGAGGACCTGCTGCGGCGCTGCGACCGCTGGGACTACAGCGTCTCCGCGAACCGCTTCTCCACCTCCGTGTGGGAGCGGGTGTACCCCTGCTCGTACACCTCGCTGGAGACCGGCTACCCGCGCAACGACGTGCTGATCAACTCCGGTGCCCGCGAGGTCGCACAGGCCCGCCGCGAACTGGGCGTGGCCGACGGCTCCACCGTCTTCCTCTACATGCCGACGCACCGCGAGTACCAGAAGGAGTTCACCCCGCGGATCGACCTGCCGAAGCTGGCCGAGGAGCTGGGCCCCGACGTCACGCTGCTGGTGCGCGGGCACTACTTCTACAAGCCGACCGGGAAGCTCGCCGCGCTCCAGGCCAGCGGCCGGGTGATCGACGTCTCCGCGCACCCGGTCGTCGAGCAGCTCTATCTGGCGTCCGACGCCCTGATCACCGACTACTCCTCGGCGATGTTCGACTACGCCAACCTGGACCGGCCGATCGTGATCTTCGCCGACGACTGGGACACGTACAAGGTCGTCCGGGGCACCTACTTCGACCTGATGGCGGAGCCCCCCGGTGCCGTCGCCACCAGCCAGGAGGAGCTCACCGGGATCCTCCGCTCCGACGAGTGGCACAGCGAGAAGTCCGCCCGCTTCCGCAGCGCCTTCCGCGAGCGCTTCTGCGACTTCGACGACGGCCACGCGGCCGAGCGTGTCGTACGCACCGTCTTCCTCGGCGAGAAGAACGTCCTTCCCGTCGTCCCGCTTGCCGACCGCAAGCCCGCACCATCTCCTGCCCAGGCGCTCGAACCGGTCGAGCGGGTCTGACCCGAAAGGAATGCCGAACAACATGACCCCCCGGCTCAGTGTCATCGTGCCGATGTACAACGTCGAGGCGTATCTGGAGGCGTGTCTCGATTCGGTGGAGGCACAGACCTTCGCCGACTTCGAATGCGTCATGGTCGACGACGGCTCGACCGACGGCTCGGCGGCGATAGCCGAGGCCTTCGCCGCCCGCGACCCGCGCTTCAAGCTGGTGACGAAGGTGAACGGCGGCCTCGGCTCGGCCCGTAACGCCGGTCTGGCCAACATGGCGCCCGAGAGCGAGTACTTCGCGTTCCTCGACAGCGACGACGTCATCCCGCCGGACGGCTACCGCATGATGGTCGCCAGCCTCGACGAGACCGGCTCCGACTTCGCCACCGGCAACGTCTTCCACGTCAAGGGCGAGCGGTCCTGGCAGGTCCCGCTCATGAAGATGCTGGCCGGCGAGGCCCGCAAGCGCACCCACATCTCCGAGTACCCCAAGCTCGTCGCCGACCGCATCTCGTGCAACAAGGTCTGGCGCCGCACGTTCTGGGAGAAGCACTCCTTCACCTTCCCCGAGGGCGTGCTCTACGAGGACAGCGCCGTGGTGCTGCGCGCCCACTACCTGGCCGACGCCATCGACCTGATCGGCGAGCCCGTCTACTACTGGCGGCTGCGCGAGGGCGAGTCCGCCCCGTCGATCACCCAGCGCCGGACCGACCCGCAGGGCGTCCGCGACCGCGTCGCCGCCTGCGAGACCGTGACCCAGTTCCTGGCCGGCCGGCCCGGAGCCAAGTGGGCCCAGTTCAAGCGGGAGTACGACGCCCGTGTGCTCCGCGACGACCTGCGCATCTTCCTCAACGTGGTGCCGGACGGCGACGAGGAGTACCGCGAGGCCTTCCTGATCGCGGCCAACCGCTACCTCGACCAGGTCGACCCGCAGGTCCTGGACGAGCTGCCCGCCGTGCTGCGCGTGCAGTACGCGCTGGTGCGCCGCGGCGCCGTCTCCGAGCTGATCGACCTGCTCGCCGACCAGCGCCGGCGCGAGCCGGTCGAGGTGAGCGGCTTCCTGCGCAAGTACGCCGGCTTCAAGGCCCTGGACCGCAGCGGGGTCACGCTCTCCCGCAAGACCCTGCGCATCGACAAGGACCTGGAGCTCAGGACCCCTCTGGTCGGCGTGGAGTGGCGCAAGGGCAAGCTGCTGCTGACCGGCGACGCCTGGATCGACAAGATCGACATCCCGAACCGGCGGAGCACCGCCAAGTTCATCCAGATCAAGAAGGGCGGTTCGCGCCGCCGTCTGGTCTTCCCGGCCAAGAACGTCTACCGCCCCGGCCGCACCTCGGACACCTGGCAGAAGCGCTACAACTACGACTGGTCGGGCTGGGAGTTCTCCTTCGACCCGGCCAAGCTCCGCCACAACGGCCAGTGGGAGGAGGGCATATGGCACATCGGTGTCATCGTCGTGTCCTCCGGGCTGCTGCGCCGCCGCGGCATCCAGTCCAACGGCGGCAGCGCCGCCAACTTCCCGCCCTACCAGTGGCTCGACGAGAACCACCGGATGCTGCCCAGCGTCGAGGGCGCCGCCCTGAAGCTGCGCATCGAGCGGGTCAACGCGCTGGTGACCGGCCGTGAGCTGGACGGCGACCGGATCGTGGTCCGGGGCGAGATCCGTACGCCGGTGGCGAGCGACGAGACCGTCACGCTGCAGGTCTCGAACCAGGCGAGCGGCGAGGTCCACCGCTACGACGTGAGCGTCGAGGCGGGCGGCTCCGCGCCCCACTCCTTCCGGGTCGAGGTGCCGCTGGCCGATGTCGCCCTGGTCACCTCCGAGACCACGGAGGGCCACGCCCAGCCCCGGGTCCGCAACTGGAGCACCGCGCTCATGGTCTCCGGACCGGACGAGAACGCCCAGCCGCGCCGGCTGAGCCCGGTCGTCCAGGAGGGCATCGAGGACGCCCGCTTCCCGCTGCCCGCGAGCACGGAGCCGCAGGCGGCCCGGCGCGAGCTGGCGGTCATCGCCGGCCACAACGGCTATCTGAAGTTCCGCGGCCAGACCGAGCGCGCCGTGATGACCAAGGTGAGCGAGCGGGACGGCAAGATCGTGCTGTCCGGCCACGCCCCGCTGCACCTGGTCGGCTCGGAACTGCTCCTGAAGGCCAAGGAGCGCTTCGACGAGCGGCTGGTCCCGATCACCTGGAGCGCGGACGGCTCCTACGAGACGGCCTTCGACCCGTCGACGCTGGGCGGCGGCGCCCAGGGCACCATCCCGCTCAAGGCCGGCCGGTGGAACTTCTTCCTCCGCCGGCCCGAGGGCCCGGACGTCGAGTTCGTCATCGACCGGCTCGCCTCCGACCAGTTCCCGCTGCACACCACGCTGAGGGGCCGCCGCTACTGGCTGGAGGCCCGTTGGCACGACTTCCCGCAGCTCAACTGCCGCTCGGAGCTGGCCGACGTGGAGCGCGGCCCGTTCCGCCAGGCCCAGCTGCGCCGCGACGTCTACGACGCCAAGTGCCAGGAGCCGCTGCGTGACCAGGTGTTCTACCTGAGCTACAACGGCAAGCAGTACTCGGACAGCCCGCGTGCCATGCACGAGGAGCTGGTGCGCCGGGGCGCCGACCTCAAGCACCTGTGGGCGGTCCGCGACGGCCAGGTGGAACTGCCTCCCACGGCCGAGAAGGTCCGGATGTGGGGCACCGAGTGGTTCGACGCGCTGGCCTCCAGCAAGTACATCGTGACCAACGCGCACCTGCCCGAGTGGGTCGTACGCCGTCCCGGCCAGGTCATCGTGCAGACCTGGCACGGCACGATGCTGAAGAAGATCGGCCATGACATCGACACGCTCCACTTCGACAAGGAGTACCAGAAGCGTCTGGAGCTGGAGGCGAAGAACTGGAGCATGCTCGTCTCCTCCAACCGCTTCAGCACCCCGATCCTGAAGCGCGCGTTCTCGTACGACGGGGAGATCCTGGAGGCCGGCTACCCGCGCAACGACTACCTGTACTCGGAGGAGCGGGACAAGCTCGCCGAGACGATCAGGAAGCGCATCGGACTGCCCGAGGGCAAGAAGGTCGTGCTCTACGCGCCGACCTGGCGCGACGACCAGTCGCACCGGGCCGGTCAGTACTCCTTCGACCTGCGGCTCGACCTGGAGGACGCCCGCCGCCGCCTCGGCGACGACCACGTCCTGCTGATCCGCCGCCACTCCAACGTGGTCGACCAGGTGCCGGGCGCGGGCAACGGCTTCGTCTGGGACGTCTCCGAGTACCCGGACATCGCCGATCTGTACCTGGCGTCCGACATCATGATCACCGACTACTCGTCCGTGATGTTCGACTACGCGCACCTCAAGCGGCCGATGCTCTTCTTCACGTACGACCTGGAGCACTACCGGGACACGCTGCGCGGGTTCTACTTCGACTTCGAGAAGGACTCCCCCGGACCGCTGGTCCGTACGTCCTCCGAGCTGATCGACTCGATCCGTGACATCGACACGGTGTGGCCGCAGTACGGCGAGCGCTTCGACCGCTTCCACCACCTCTTCTGCGACCTCGACGACGGCAGCGCCTCGCAGCGCGTCGTGGACCGCATGATCGAGCAGGCGACGGAGCTGAAGGGCGAGAAGTAACGGCACACGCCGAAGGGGGCGGCCCGGGGATTCCTTCCCCGGGCCGCCCCCTTCGCGTACGACGGCGGTGTGGGCGCGTCCGTTACGGGGCGACGTCCACGGTCTTGAAGGCGAGCTGCGACAGCGCCGTGTAGTACGGCCGGATCTCGACCTTCGTGACCGGGCGCGGGGCCGGCTTGCCGCCGTTGAGCGTGCGCGTGACCCTGCGGCCGACCTTGGCGAGCAGGGTCCTGCTGGGCTCGGGCAGGATGCGGATCACCGGGCGGGGGAAGGTGAAGACCCCGATGGGGGCGAGCACATCGGTGGCCAGCTTGCCCACCTGCACCCGCTCCGCCCCGGCGGCGGGACGCAGCCACACGTCCCAGATCTGCTCGGGTCCCTCGTGCTCCCGCACCAGCGTGGCGCAGTCGACCACGGCGGTGATGCGGCCGTCCTCGCCGGCCGTCACGGGGAAGGACAGCACCCGCTCCTTGTCCTTGCGGTGGACGGCCTCCAGGACCGCGCCCGGACCCGGGGCGACCCCCCAGACGGAGGCGGCGACCTCGGCGCTCTCGTTGTCCACGTCCAGTGCGTCTATCTCGGCGTGGGTCTCCCGCACCACACTGCGGATGCGCAGCCGGTCCATCTCCCCCCGGTGCGGCAGCAGCAGCTCCAGGGCGGGGGCGCCCGCCTGGCGGGGCAGCGGGACGTTGAGCAGATCGCGTACGTCGCAGCCGTAGCCGTCGACGGTGAGCGGGACCTCGTTGCCGTCCTGGGCGCGGACGGACAGCTCCCAGGTGCCCTCGGGCAGTCCGCCGCGCCAGGGCACCACGGCGGAGCCGTCGGGGTCGATGGCGAAGCGCTCCTCGGCCGGGTTGCGGCCGGTGCGGCGGCAGACGATCTCGGCGCCGTGGCCCTCGGGGGGCAGGGTGCCGACGTCGATGTGGACCGCGCCCATGCCGTCCACCTGGGCGGTGGCGGTCGTGGGCAGGGCGCGGCGGGCGGCGGCGTCGTGCAGGATCGCCTCGAACCGGGCGCAGCTGGCGGGCTCGTGGAAGCGCACGGCGTTGCGTACGGCGGCCGCGCCCATGCGCTTGCGGCGCTCGTCGTCCTCGACCAGTTCGAGGATGGCCTCGGCCATGGCGGCGGTGTCGCCGCGCGGGACGATCAGCCCGTCCTCGCCGTGGGTGATGATGTTGCGCGGGCCGTGGTCGGCGTCGGTGCTGACGACCGGGAGACCGGCCGCCATCGCCTCGACGATGACGTTGCCGAAGGCCTCGCGCTTGGACGGCAGGACGAAGACCGAACCCTTGCTGAACTCGGGCGAGACCGGCGCGGCGGGCCCCATCAGGGTCACGGTGTTGTGCAGGCCGAGGGTCTCGATCTGCTTGCGCAGATTGGCCTTCTCGGTGCCGCCGCCGTAGATCCGCAGCCGCCAGTCGGGGCGCTTGGCCACGACCGTGGCGAAGGCGTCGACGACGGCGGCGAAGTTCTTGTTCTCCTTGAGCAGTCCGGCCGCGATGATGACCTTGTTGGTGCTCTTGGACTGGACGGGGGCGGCGGGCACGCAGTTGGGCATGACGGCCAGGCGGTTGCGCACGCCCGGCACCTGGTTGCCGATGCTCACGACCTCTTCGGGGGTGAGGGCGGTGAGCGCGTCCAGCGAGTGGTACGCCTTGAAGAGCCGGCCCTGGTAGTACTTCGCGTAGATCGAGGGCATGGAGTGCTCCTGCGTGACCCGCAGGTAGTTCCCCTCGGCGTACGAGAGCATGATCGTGTTGCGCGGGCTGGAGCTGACCACGACGTCCGCGTCGGTGGTGGCGAGGAATTCGAGCAGCCGCAGCTCGGCGAGCCGGCTGACCACGGGCTTCTTCTCCGCCGGGTCGACCGGGTACACCTTGGGGAAGACCTCGATCAGCGGGTCGTCCAGGTCCGATGTCGGCGAGTGCTTGCGCAGATCGGTCAGGACGCGCACCGACACCCTCGGGTCGAGAGGAAAGTACGACTCGTCCCGCACCTTGCGAAGGGCGACGATCTCCACCTCGTGCCGGGCGGCGAGCGCACCCGCGAGGTTCTGCGTCGCACTCACCACTCCGCCCATGTGGCAGAGGTCGCGCACCAGAAATGAAATCTTCACTTGCGTCTTTCGGCTGGGCCGCGTCGCGCGGCAGTCCCAGGGCAGCCTCGCGCGGTGTTCACCGCGCTCCCCCTACCCCCTCGGCTGGTACGAGGGCAGGCCCCCGCACCAGGAAGACGGACAGGAAGGTCACAGGGTTGTGCAGGGAGTGAAAGTTTATCGAATCTTTGACCATAGCCCACCGAGCACGGTGATGGCGTACGGAAACCGGTCAAATCACCGTACATCCTTCCGACGAAAGGGGTGTGTCCCCCGCACCGGACCGGCCGGTGCGGGGGACACACCCCCGACGGAACCTCGCTACGCGAACGGATCGAAGTCCTGGTACTCCTGACCGGCCTCGTCGCGCTCCGCCTCGCGGTCGCGCCGCCGCTGGGCGGCCGGGCGCGGCTCCTCCAGGCGGTGGTCCTCACCACGGCGGCCGAGCATCTCCGCACCGGCCGAGACGGTCGGCTCCCAGTCGAAGACGACCGCGTTGTCCTCGGCGCCGATGGCGACGCCGTCGCCCGCCCGCGCCCCGGCCCTGCGCAGCTCGTCCTCGACGCCGAGCCGGTTGAGCCGGTCCGCGAGGTAGCCGACGGCCTCGTCGTTGTTGAAGTCGGTCTGGCGCACCCAGCGCTCCGGCTTCTCGCCGCGCACCCGGTAGATGCCGTCGTCCTCCAGCGTCACGGTGAAGCCGGTGTCGTCCACGGCCTTGGGCCGGATGACGATACGGGTCGCCTCCTCGACCGGCTTGGCCGCGCGCGCCTCGGCGATGATGCCGGCCAGCGCGTAGGACAGCTCCTTGAGGCCGGTGCGGGCGACCGCAGAGACCTCGAAGACGCGGTAGCCGCGGGCCTCCAGATCGGGGCGGATCATGTCCGCGAGGTCCTGGCCGTCCGGGATGTCGATCTTGTTGAGGACGACGACGCGGGGCCGGTCCTCCAGCCCGCCGTACAGCTTCAGCTCCTCCTCGATCATGTCGAGGTCGGAGACCGGGTCGCGGTCGGACTCCAGCGTCGCGGTGTCCAGGACGTGCACGAGCACCGAGCAGCGCTCGACGTGGCGCAGGAACTCCAGGCCGAGGCCCTTGCCCTGGCTGGCGCCGGGGATCAGTCCCGGGACGTCCGCGATGGTGTAGACGGTGGAGCCCGCGGTGACCACGCCGAGGTTGGGGACCAGGGTGGTGAACGGGTAGTCGGCGATCTTCGGCTTGGCGGCCGACAGGACCGAGATCAGCGAGGACTTGCCCGCGCTCGGGTAGCCCACCAGCGCGACATCGGCGACGGTCTTCAGTTCCAGGACGATGTCCCGGGCCTCGCCGGGCTCGCCCAGCAGCGCGAAGCCGGGGGCCTTGCGCCGGGCGGAGGCCAGGGCCGCGTTGCCGAGGCCGCCGCGGCCGCCCTGGCCCGCGACGAAGGCGGTGCCCTGGCCGACCAGGTCGGCGAGCACGTTGCCGGCCCGGTCCAGGACGACGGTGCCGTCCGGCACGGGCAGGACCAGGTCCTGGCCCTCCTTGCCGGTGCGGTTGTCGCCCGCGCCGGGCTGGCCGTTGGTGGCCTTGCGGTGGGGGTGGTGGTGGTAGTCGAGCAGCGTGGTGACGTCCTGGTCGACGACCAGGGTCACATCGCCGCCACGGCCGCCGTTGCCGCCGTCCGGGCCGCCCAGCGGCTTGAACTTCTCACGGTGGACGGAGGCACAGCCGTGGCCTCCGTTACCCGCGGCGACATGCAGTTCGACGCGGTCCACGAAGGTGGTCATGGGTGGAACCTCCAGTTACTCCGTACAGAAAAGTCTCGCGCGTGCGTCCCCGAGGGACAACACGCGAAAGGCGGACCCACTTCCCGTCACAGGAAGTGAGGTCCGCCTCCACGTCATCACGCTCGACGAGCGCCGGGGATTCAGCCGGCGATCGGAACGATGTTCACCACGTTGCGGCCACGGTGGGTGCCGAACTGGACCGCACCGGCGGCCAGGGCGAACAGCGTGTCGTCGCCGCCACGGCCGACGCCCGTGCCCGGGTGGAAGTGGGTGCCGCGCTGGCGGACCAGGATCTCACCGGCGTTGACGGCCTGACCGCCGAAGCGCTTCACGCCGAGCCGCTGAGCGTTGGAGTCGCGCCCGTTCCGGGTGGACGATGCGCCCTTCTTGTGTGCCATGTCTCCTCAGTCCCTTACTTCGCAGCCGCGGGGATACCGGTGACCTTGATCGCCGTGTACTGCTGGCGGTGACCCTGGCGACGGCGGTAGCCGGTCTTGTTCTTGTAGCGAAGGATGTCGATCTTCGCGCCCTTGTGGTGGTCCACGACCTCGGCCTGGACCTTGATGCCGTCCAGGACCCACGGGTCGCTGGTCACGGCGTCGCCGTCGACAACGAGCAGGGTAGAGAGCTCTACCGTGTCGCCCACCTTGGCAGTGGAAATCTTGTCAACCTCAACGATGTCGCCGACAGCAACCTTGTGCTGGCGACCACCGCTGCGCACGATGGCGTACACGCGGATCTCACTCTCACTCGAAGCGGAAACCCCTGATGCCAGCCGCCCACACGGGCCGGGGCCCGCGATGATCCGGATTGGACGAGCGGCCTCTCCCGTACGAGCGGGAGGTCAGTGCTCAGAGGTGTGGCGAACAAACGCCGAGGGTCAAGGTTACGGGCCCCGGACAGCCCGGTCAAACCGGGCTCCGGCTCAGGCCGCGACGGCCTCGGTGTACGCGGCGTAGGCGTCCCGGATCCTGTCCGGGGACAGGTTCAGATGCTCCAGGATCGTGTAGCGGCCCGGCCGGGTGCGGGGGGCGAACTCCACGACGGAGACGAACTCCTCCGCGGTGAACCCGATCTCCTCCGCGGTGACCGGCAGACCGTGCCGCCGCAGCGCCCCGGCCATCCGCACCGACTCCGCGTACGCGCCCCGCAGATGCATCGCGAACGCCGCGCCCAGGCCGCACTGCTCCCCGTGGCTGGCCGCGCGCCGGGGGAAGAGCAGGTCGAAGGCGTGGTTGATCTCGTGGCAGGCCCCGGACGCGGGACGGCTGTCCCCCGCCACCGACATCGAGATGCCGGTGAGCACCAGCCCCTCGGCCAGCACCTGGAGGAAGCCGTCGTCGCCGAGGGACCCGGGGTGGCGCAGCACGGCCTCGCCGGCCTGCCGGGCCATCGCCGCGGAGAGTCCGTCGATGTCCTCGCCGTTGACCCGGTGGGCCAGCTCCCAGTCCGCCACGGCGGAGATGTTCGAGAGCGCGTCCCCGATCCCGGAGCGCACGAAGCGGACAGGGGCCTCGCGGATGACGTCCAGGTCGATGACGACGGCGATCGGGTTGGGGACGCCGTACGAGCCGCGGCCCGCGTCGTTGTCCAGGGTCGCCACCGGGGAGCACAGACCGTCGTGCGACAGGTTCGTCGCGACGGCGACCAGCGGCAGCCCGATGCGCGCCGCGGCGAACTTGGCGCAGTCGATGATCTTGCCGCCGCCGAGCCCGACGACGGCGTCGTACCGGCCGGACTTCATGGCCTCGGCGAGGCGGACGGCGTCGTCGAGCGTGCCGCCGCCCACCTCGAACCAGGAAGCACCCGGCAGGCTGTCCGAGAGCCGCTCGCGCAGCGCCCGGCCGGAACCCCCGCTGATCGCGATCGCCAGCTTGCCGGAGCCGGAGATCCGCTGATCGGCGAGGACCGTCGCCAGATCCGCCAGAGCGCCGGCCCGGATGTCGACGACGACCGGCGCGGGTATCAGCCGGGTCAGTACTGGCACGCGATCTTCCTGCCCTTGGCGAGGTCCTCGTGGTTGTCGATCTCGACCCACTTGACGTCGCCGATCGGCTCCACGTCGACCTTGAAGCCGCGGTTGACCAGCTCCTGGTAGCCGTCCTCGTAGTAGAGGTCGGGGTCGCGCTCGAAGGTGGTCTTCAGGGCGTCGGCCAGCTCCTCGGCGGCCTCGCCCTCGATGAGGGTGACGCCGATGTACTCGCCGGTGGCCTCGGCCGGGTCCATCAGCTTGGTGATGCGGCGGACGCCCTTGCCGTCCTCGACGACGACCTTCATCTCCTCGTCGGCGAGCTGCTTCACCGTGTCGAGGGCGAGGATGATCTTCTTGCCCTCGCCGCGGGCGGCGAGCAGCGTCTTCTCGACGGAGA
Organism: Streptomyces sp. NPDC057682; assembly: GCF_042799575.1. NCBI lineage: Bacteria > Bacillati > Actinomycetota > Actinomycetes > Kitasatosporales > Streptomycetaceae > Streptomyces > Streptomyces sp. NPDC057682. The sequence continues at coordinate 511,190 of NZ_JBHVIN010000002.1, forward strand.
CCGGGTGCACGGTGTCGCCGTTGGCGAGGATGACGCCGTCCTTGAGGGCGTCACGGCCGCACCACAGGGAGTAGGCGTTGTTCCACTCCTCGGCCTTGTCGTTGTCGATCAGCGTGATGCTGACGCCGTACTTCGCCTCCAGGGCGGCCTTGCGCTCGTACAGGGCCTCCTTGCGGTAGCCCACGATGATCGCGACGTCGGTCAGGCCGACCTCGGCGAAGTTGCCGAGCGTCAGGTCGACGACGGTCAGGCTCTCCTCGTCGCCCTCGGGGCCGACCGGCACGAGGGCCTTGGGCAGGGTGTCGGTGTAGGGACGCAGACGGCGGCCGGCGCCGGCCGCCAGGATCATGCCGATCATGGGGTGTCTCCTCGGTCTCGGTACGGGTGTCTCGGATGGGGTGCGGACGCCGGGCGGCGGCGCTCAGAGTTCGGTGGACACGAAGCCGCGCAGCCAGTCGCGGAAGTCGGGGCCCAGGTCCTCGCGTTCGCAGGCGAGCCGGACGATGGCGCGCAGATAGTCGCCCCGGTCGCCGGTGTCGTAACGGCGGCCCCGGAAGACGACGCCGTGCACCGGACCGCCGAGCTTCTCGTCCATGGCCAGCTGCTGGAGCGCGTCGGTGAGCTGGATCTCGCCGCCGCGGCCCGGTTCGGTGTCGCGCAGCACCGCGAAGACGGCGGGGTCGAGGACGTAGCGCCCGATGACGGCCAGATTGCTCGGGGCGTCCCCGGTCTCCGGCTTCTCGACCAGTCCGGTCACCCGGACGACGTCGTCCTCCGCCGTGGTCTCCACCGCGGCGCAGCCGTACAGGTGGATCTGCTCCGGGGCGACCTCCATCAGCGCGACGACGCTGCCGCCCTCGCGCTCCTGGATCTCCGTCATCCGGGCCAGCAGCGGGTCGCGCGGGTCGATCAGGTCGTCGCCCAGCAGCACGGCGAAGGGCTCGGCGCCGACATGGGGCTCCGCGCACAGCACCGCGTGGCCGAGGCCCTTGGGGTCGCCCTGCCGGACGTAGTGCATGGTCGCCAGGTCGCTGGACTCCTGGACCCGGACCAGCCGCTCGTCATCGCCCTTGCGGGTGAGCGCCGACTCCAGCTCGTAGTTCCGGTCGAAGTGGTCCTCCAGGGCCCGCTTGTTGCGCCCGGTGATCATCAAGACGTCGTTCAGCCCCGCGGCGGCGGCCTCCTCGACGACGTACTGGATCGCCGGCTTGTCGACGACCGGCAGCATCTCCTTGGGAGTCGCCTTGGTCGCCGGCAGGAACCGGGTACCGAGCCCGGCGGCGGGTATGACGGCCTTCTGGATCTTGTGCATGTACGGGGACTTCCGTGTCGGGTACGGGGGCGGCCCGGCGCCGGAACGCAGCCGGCCGGCCCCGTGGTGGGACCGGCCCGACTGCGTCGCGCGCGGTGCCGGGGCCCGTACGGGGGCCGGTCGCCGTGGCGCCGGCCCCCGTACGGGCCCCAGGTGGGTCAGACCTCGTCGGCCGGAGCGGTGACGGGGGCCGGGGCGGACTGCTCGGCCGCCACCGTCTTCTTCGCCGCCTTCTTGGCCGTCGTCTTCTTGGCCGCGGTCTTCTTCGCCGCGGTCTTCTTGACGGCGGCCTTCTTGGCCGTGGCCTTCTTCGCCGTCTTGCGGGCCGCCTTCTTGGCGGGGGCCGGCTCGGCCTCCGCCTCGGGGGCGGTCTCCGGCTCGGCCGCCGTGACCACGACGACCTCGGCCTCCTCGGCACCGGCGGGCGGGCCCGCGGGCGCGCTGACCTTGCGGGTCACCCGGCGACGGGCGCGCGGCGGGGCCGGCTCCTCGACGAGCGCCTCCGCGGGCGCCTCGACGACCGGGTCCTCGGCCGCGACCGGGTCGGCGACGGGCGCCGGCTCCTCGGCGGGTGCCGGCTCCTCGGCGACCGGGGCGGCCTCGGCCGGTTCGGCCGCGGCGGGAGCGCCCGCCGGGGCGGTCGCCTTCCGGGTCGCCCGGCGACGGGTGCGGCCCTGCGGCGCCTCGGCCACGGGGGCCTCGGCCTCCACCGCCGGGGCGGCCGGCGCCTCGGTGGTCTCCGGCTCTGCGGCCGGCTCGGCCTGGGGGGCCGGGGCGGACGCGGTCCTCGGAGCACCGGCGGGCGCCGTGGCCTTGCGGGTCGCCCGACGGCGGCCGCGGCCGCGCGTGGCGGCGGCCTCGGCCTCGGCCGGGCTGCTGTACAGCTCCTCGTCCGGGACGAACTCCGGCTCGGGAAGCGCCACCGGGGCGGCGACCTCGGCGGCCACCTCGGCCTCCGTCTCCGTCTCGGACACGTGCTCGTGGTCGTGGTCGGAGACGTGCTCGTGCTCGTGGTCGTGGCCCGAACCGCCGCGGCGCTTCTTGGACCGCTTCCCGCCACCGCCGCCACCGGACGTGCCGGGCTGCTCCATGTGGACGATCACGCCGCGCCCGTTGCAGTGGACACAGGTCTCGGAGAAGGACTCCAGCAGACCCTGGCCGACCCGCTTGCGGGTCATCTGGACCAGGCCCAGCGAGGTGACCTCGGCGACCTGGTGCTTCGTACGGTCGCGGCCCAGGCACTCCAGCAGACGCCGCAGCACCAGGTCCCGGTTGGACTCCAGCACCATGTCGATGAAGTCGACGACCACGATGCCGCCGAGGTCGCGCAGCCGCAGCTGGCGCACGATCTCCTCGGCCGCCTCCAGGTTGTTCTTGGTGACCGTCTCCTCCAGGTTGCCGCCCTGGCCGGTGAACTTGCCGGTGTTGACGTCGACGACGACCATCGCCTCGGTCTTGTCGATCACCAGCGAGCCGCCGCTCGGCAGATAGACCTTGCGGTCCAGCGCCTTCATCAGCTGCTCGTCGATCCGGTAGGTCGCGAAGACGTCGACCTCGGAGGTCCACCGCGAGAGGCGGTCCGTCAGATCGGGCGCCACCTGCGAGACGTATCCGTAGATCGTCTCCCAGGCGTCGTCACCGCTGACGATGACCTTGGAGAAGTCCTCGTTGAAGATGTCGCGGACGACCCGGACGGTCATGTCCGGCTCACCGTAGAGCAGGGTCGGCGCGTTGGAGCTGCCGGTGCTCTTCGACTTCTTCTGGATGTCCTCCCACTGCTGCTGGAGCCGCTCGACGTCACGGCGCAGCTCGTCCTCGCTCGCGCCCTCGGCGGCGGTGCGCACGATGACGCCCGCGTCCTCGGGGACGATCTTCTTGAGGATGGTCTTGAGCCGGGCACGCTCGGTGTCGGGCAGCTTGCGGCTGATCCCGGTCATCGAGCCCTCGGGCACGTAGACCAGGTAGCGGCCGGGCAGCGAGACCTGGCTGGTCAGGCGGGCGCCCTTGTGGCCGATCGGGTCCTTCGTCACCTGGACGAGGACGGACTGGCCGGACTTGAGCGCGGTCTCGATACGGCGCGGCCCGTGGGCCATGCCGAGCGCCTCGAAGTTGACCTCGCCCGCGTACAGCACGGCGTTGCGGCCCTTGCCGATGTCGACGAAGGCGGCCTCCATGGACGGCAGCACGTTCTGGACCTTGCCCAGGTAGACGTTGCCGACGTAGCTGGTGGCCTGCTCCTTGTTGACGTAGTGCTCAACAAGGACGTTGTCCTCAAGGACGCCGATCTGGGTGCGCTCGCCGTACTGGCGGACGACCATGACACGCTCGACGGCCTCGCGGCGGGCCAGGAACTCCGCCTCGGTGATGATCGGCACGCGGCGGCGGCCCTGCTCGCGGCCCTCGCGGCGGCGCTGCTTCTTGGCCTCCATCCGGGTCGAGCCCTTGATGGACTGCACCTCGTCGAAGCCGGTGCCGGGCTCGCGCTCGGCGTCCTTCTTGCGGGGCTCGCGGACCTTGACGACCGTGCGCTCCGGGTCGTCGGAGCCGGACTCGGCCTCGGGCGCGGCGTCCCCGCTGCGACGGCGCCGGCGACGGCGGCGACGGCTGCTGCTGGAGCCCGAGGCACCGGACTCGTGGTCGTCCTGCTCCTCGTCGCCCTCGTCCTCGGACTCCTGGGCCCGCGCGGACTCGTCCTCGGCGTGGTCGGCGTCCTCCGGGTGCTGCTCGGCGGAGTCGTCCTCGGCGGACTCGCCACGACGGCGGCGGCGGCCCCCACGGCGGCGGCGGCGCGAGGGACGGTCGCCGTACTCGTCGGCGTCCTCCGCGTCCTGCTCGGTCTCGGCCTCGGCCTCGTGCTCCGGCTCCTGCTCGTCCTCGGCGTGCTCCTCGACGGGCGCGGCGGCCTGCTCCTCGGCGGGGGCGGCCTCGCCACGGCGGCGACGGCGACGGCGCGAGCCGCTCTGCGCGGCGGGCTCGGCCTCCACGGCCGGCTGCTCCTCCGCCGTGATCTCGTCCTCGGGCTCCTCGTCGTACGCGGCGGCCGCAGCGGCGGCGGCAGCGGTCTCCGGCGTCTGGAACATCGGCTCGGCGAAGACGGGCGCCTGGAACACGGCGACGGCGGGGCGCGTCGCCCGGCGGCCGCGGCGCGCGGGCTCCTCGGCCTTCGCGGTGAACTCGGGCCGGCCGGCGGGCGAGGTGGCCCGGCGGCGCTGACGGCCGCGCGGGGCGGCTTCCTCGATCTCGGCGCTCTCGGCGGCCAGCTCCTCGACGGCCTCCTCGGGCAGGCTCTCGCCCGGCTGCTCCGCGGCGGCCTCGACGACCTCGGCGGTCTGCGGCGCACCGGCGGGCGCGGTGGCCTTACGGGTGGCACGACGGCGGCGCGGCGCCTCGGCCGGAGCGGACTCGACCGGAGCGACGGCCTCGGCAGGCTCCGGCTCCTCCGCGACGACGGTCTCCTCGACGGCCTCGACCGCCTGCGGCGCACCGGCGGGCGCGGAGGCCCGGCGGCGGGTGCGGGTACGCGGCGCCTCGGCGGCGGGTGCCTCGACGGGCGCGGCCTGCTCGGCGACGACGGTCTCCTCGACCGCCTCGGCGGCCTGCGGCGCACCGGCGGGCGCGGTGGCCTTGCGCGTGGCGCGGCGGCGGCGCGGCGCCTCGGCCGGAGCGGACTCGACCGGAGCGACGGCCTCGGCGGGCTCCGCCTGTTCCGCGACGACGGTCTCCTCGACCGCCTCGGCGGCCTGCGGCGCACCGGCGGGCGCGGTGGCCTTGCGGGTGGCGCGGCGGCGGCGCGGGGCCTCGGCCGGGGCGGCGGGCTCCTCCTCGGTCGCCGGGGCGGACGCGGCCGGCGCGGCGGGCTCGACGACCTCGACGGTCTCGGCCGCCTGCGGCGGGCCGGCGGGGGACGTCGCCTTGCGGGTGGCGCGGCGGCGGGTGCGCGCGGGCGGCGCGGCCTCGGCCTCCGCGGTGTTCTCGGTGCTGTTCTCCGACACTCCGGCGTCAACGGCCGGTATGGCCGGAGCCTCGGCTGCCGGTGCGCCCGTGGTGGGCGGGCCCGCCGGGCGGGAGGCCGCGCGGCGCCTGCGGCGCGGCGGCAGCTTGTCGCCGGGGGTGTTGTTCTCTTCTGCGTTCCCGGTCGTGCCGGGTTCGGTCGGCTGGGGCATGCGGGCGTTTCTCCCGTCGCGCTCCCGGGCGCCGCGTCTGATTCCGGTCCGGCACGGTCCGCGTGTCCACGCGGCTCTGCCGTCCGGGGCGCGGGCGCCGCACGGGGGCTGAATGTCTGGCTCGCCGGTTCCGTACGCGTGGTGCGCACGGCCTGGCGAAAGTCTTATGGGTCAGCGCGCGGCCCGACTCAGGTGGCTCCCGAGTCCGAGGGCTGCGCTACAACGACCGCCTTACGCGGAACCTGCACCTTCCGGCGCCGTCGCGACGGCGGTCCCGGCGGCCGGGGCTGCCTCGCGGTCGGGCGCGAGCGGGTCGGTCACCGTGCCGGACTCCTCGTCGAAGAGCCCCTGCGCCAGCCTGGTCACCGCTGCGGGGACCGGCGGCGCCAGGTCGGCCACTACGCGGAGACCGGACAGGACGTCGTCAGGCCGAACGGCAGGTGTCACGTGCCGAACAACCAGCCGCAGTATCGCACAGGCCTTGTCCCCGGGCCTATCAGGCTGATGATCAAGGGCCCGCAGGTCGACGACGGCGGCGCGTGCGTCGAAGCTCCGCATGCCGTTCTTGGTACGGCGCTCGACCTCGACGCTCTCGGCGGCGTTGAACGCGGCCACGGCCTTCTCGGCCTCGGCCGGCTCGACGCCGTCCAGCCGCAGTTCCCAGACGGAGGCGGTCAGCCGGTCGGCGAGACCCGAGGTGCGGGCCTCGACGGCGTCGGTGATGTCCAGACCGTCCGGCAGCGAGTCGTTGAGCAGCTCGCGCAGGGTATCCGGATCGCGGGCCTCGGTGAGGGCGATCTCCAGGAACTCGGCCTCGCTGCCGGTGCCGGTGGGTGCGGCGTTGGCGTACGAGACCTTGGGGTGCGGGGTGAAGCCCGCCGAGTAGGCCATGGGCACCTCGGAGCGGCGCAGCGCCCGCTCGAAGGCACGCTGGAAGTCTCGATGACTGGTGAACCGGAGGCGGCCCCGCTTGGTGTAGCGCAGTCGGATGCGCTGCACCGCCGGTGCGGGCGGCGGGCCTTCGGGCTGTCGCTTGCCCAGTGGTTCTTCTCCTCGGTGCGGAGCGGACGCGGTGGCACGCCGCCCTCGAAATGCGGGTGGCCCGGGGTGTCCGGTCCGGCTCACCCCCGCGGGTCGGTTTTCGCTTTCCGCAGGGAGATCTCTGGTTCGGGCGCCGCGCTGGGCACAGTCGTTGTACTACCCAGAGTACGCGCAAGGACGCCCGCCGGTTCCCGGGGCTCGGGTTCGCGGGGCCCTCCGACCAGCGCCCGCCAGGCGTCCTGCCGGGCGCGGCGCACGGTCTCGCGGGCCGTGCGCAGGGTTTCCCGGGCGGTCCGGCCGATGGCGCGCGCCATCCGTCCGGCGGGGGCCAGCACCGCGTCGCGCAGGACGTGCCCGACCGGCGTGAGCACCGTGCGGTAGACCCAGCGCACGGGCGCGCCGACCAGGTGCCACGCGAGCCAGGCCAAAGCCCGCCCGACGGCCCGCGAGATCATCCCGGCGATCCGCCAGGCCACCGCGAACGCGGCGACGACCTCGCGCCCGACCGGGGCCAGGACCGCGCGCCACAGCCACCGCAGCGGAGTGACGAGGCCCACCACGACCAGCCACCGCAGAGCGGTCCACACCCCCCGGCAGCAGGCCGCGACGCCGCGGGCCAGCAGATCGAGGAGCGAGGCGATGCCCCGGCCCAGCGGGGTGAGCACGTTCCGGTACGTCCACACCAGCGGCAGCACGAGCAGGTGCTCGGCCAGCCAGGCGGCGGCCCGGCCGAGCGGCACCAGGACGTGGCGCCACAGGGCCACGGCGGGAACGACGAGCAGGGCGACGAGCAGCCACCGAGCCGCCGTGGCCGTCCACCGCCCGGCCGGGTCGAGCAGCGAGCGGTACACCCAGTGAAGCCCGTGGCCCAGTGGGGTGAGGACGTGCGCGTACAGCAGGCGCAGCGGGGCGACGATCCCGTACCACGCGCCGGGCACCAGCACGTACCGCCAGAGCGCGACCCACGGCCACACCAGCACGGCGGCGGCGAGCCACAGCAGTCCCCGGCCGAGCGGGATCAGGACCGCACGCCACAGCCATCGGGCCGGGGAGGCGACCAGGTTCTCCCAGAGCCGTGCCAGGGCGCGGCCGGCCGGGCGCAGCACCGCCCGGTCGGCGGCGCGGGCCGTCACGACCAGGGCGTCCCACACCATCCGCACCGGCAGGACGAGGACCAGGACGACGATCCGTACCGGGATCCTGACGAGCGTGGTCAGACAGCCGTCGCCGCCCTCGTAGTGCGCGGGTGCCTGGTGCGCGCCGTGACCGGTCCGTTCGGGGGCCCGGTGCTTTCCCTGTTCCATGCCCCTCATGACGCGAAGGCCCGGCCGGGGGTTTCCCCGGCCGGGCCTTCGTCACCGGGCTGTCACCCGGTCATGGTGTGCACACGGCTACTTCACGACCGTCAGCGGCAGGAGCTTCTTGCCGGTGGGGCCGATCTGGATGCTGGTGTCCATCTGCGGGCAGACCCCGCAGTCGAAGCACGGCGTCCAGCGGCAGTCCTCGACCTCGGTCTCGTCGAGCGAGTCCTGCCAGTCCTCCCAGAGCCAGTCCTTGTCGAGGCCGGAGTCGAGGTGGTCCCAGGGCAGGACCTCCTCGTAGGTGCGCTCGCGGGTGGTGTACCAGTCGACGTCCACGCCGTACTCCGGCAGCGTGGCCCCGGCGCTCTTCATCCACAGGTCGTAGCTGAAGTACTCGCGCCAGCCGTCGAAGCGGCCGCCGGCCTCGTAGACGGCGCGGATCACGGAGCCGACGCGGCGGTCGCCGCGGGAGAGCAGGCCCTCGACGATGCCGGGCTTGCCGTCGTGGTAGCGGAAGCCGATCGAGCGGCCGTACTTCTTGTCGCCGCGGATCTTGTCCCGGAGCTTGGCCAGACGGGCGTCGGTCTCCTCGGCGCTCAGCTGCGGCGCCCACTGGAACGGGGTGTGCGGCTTGGGCACGAACCCGCCGATGGAGACGGTGCAGCGGATGTCGTTCTGCCCGGAGACCTCGCGGCCCTTGGCGATGACGTTGACCGCCATGTCGCCGATCTGGAGGACGTCCTCGTCGGTCTCGGTGGGCAGGCCGCACATGAAGTACAGCTTCACCTGGCGCCAGCCGTTGCCGTAGGCGGTGGCGACGGTCCGGATCAGGTCCTCCTCCGAGACCATCTTGTTGATGACCTTGCGCATGCGCTCGGAGCCGCCCTCGGGGGCGAAGGTGAGACCGGAGCGGCGTCCGTTGCGGGTCAGCTCGTTGGCCAGGTCCACGTTGAACGCGTCGACGCGGGTGGAGGGCAGCGAGAGGCCGATCTTGTCCTCGGTGTAGCGGTCGGCCAGGCCCTTGGCGATCTCGCCGATCTCGGTGTGGTCGGCCGAGGAGAGGGAGAGCAGGCCGACCTCCTCGAAGCCGGTGGCCTTGAGGCCCTTGTCCACCATCTCGCCGATGCCGGTGATGCTTCGCTCCCGCACGGGGCGCGTGATCATGCCGGCCTGGCAGAAACGGCAGCCGCGGGTGCAGCCGCGGAAGATCTCGACGGACATCCGCTCGTGGACGGTCTCGGCGAGGGGGACGAGGGGCTGCTTGGGGTAAGGCCACTCGTCGAGGTCCATGACGGTGTGCTTGGACACCCGCCACGGGACGCCGGACCTGTTCGGTACGACACGGCCGATGCGGCCGTCCGGGAGGTACTCCACGTCGTAGAAGCCCGGGACGTACACCCCGCCGGTCCTCGCGAGGCGGAACAGCACCTCCTCGCGGCCGCCGGGGCGGCCCTCGGCCTTCCAGGCGCGGATGATCTCGGTGATCTCCAGGACGGCCTGCTCGCCGTCGCCGATGACCGCGCAGTCGATGAACTCCGCGATCGGCTCGGGGTTGAACGCGGCGTGGCCGCCGGCGAGCACGATCGGGTCGTCCGGGCCCCGGTCCTTCGCGGCCAGCGGGATGCCGGCCAGGTCCAGGGCGGTGAGCATGTTGGTGTAGCCCAGCTCGGTGGAGAAGCTGAGCCCGAAGACGTCGAACGCCTTGACGGGGCGGTGGCTGTCCACGGTGAACTGCGGCACCTCGTGCTCGCGCATCAGCGCTTCCAGGTCCGGCCAGACGCTGTAGGTGCGCTCGGCCAGGACACCCTGGCGCTCGTTCAGCACCTCGTAGAGGATCATGACGCCCTGGTTGGGCAGCCCGACCTCGTAGGCGTCCGGGTACATCAGCGCCCAGCGGACGTCGCATTCGTCCCACGGCTTGACGGTGGAGTTGAGCTCACCGCCGACGTACTGGATGGGCTTCTGCACATGCGGGAGCAGAGCTTCGAGCTGTGGGAAGACCGAATCGACAGACATCGCGAACTTTCGAGAGCCGGCAGGGGTGACCATCCAGCGTACCGCGACGCTCAGCGTCCGGACGCCGCGCGGAGATCGTCCCGGGCGGCCCGCGCCCACACCGCGGGCAGCTCCCGCTCGCGCGCCGCGGCCTCCGCCTGCTCCTGCCCGTAGAGCACTCCCCAGGTGAACGACGGCTCGCCGGCCGCGTGGGCCTGGATGGCGAGCGTGCGCAGTGCCTCGCGGGCGACGACGCCGTCCTGGTGGTCGCCGAGGAGCGTCTGTACGGCCTTGAGGCGCTCGGCGGCCTTCTTCGCGGGCTTCCCCAGGGCGGGGCGGGCGGTCTCGGCGGCGTACCGGGCACGTTTGGCGGCCTTGCGGGCGTCGTGCAGGGCGCGGTCGCGGCCGGGGCCCGGGGGGAGGTCCAGGGCCCGGTCGACGCGGTGGGCGAGGCGCCGGCGGTCGCGGCGCACGGCGCGGGCCAGCTCGGGTCCGGGCGGTCCGGCGGCGGCCGGGAGCAGGGGCGGATCGGTGACGAGCGCGTCCAGGGCGTCCAGCAGGGCGAGGTGGCGGGCGCTGTCGAGGACGGCGAGCGTGCGCCGGCGCGTACCGGCGCGGCGGGCGGTGGACCACAGGCGCAGCCGGGCGCGGACCGGGCCGAGGACGAGGGTGCGGGGCAGGGTGTCGAGCCGGGCGCGCAGCCGGGCGTCGAGGACCTCCTGGTCGCGGTCGACGCCCAGTTCCGCGGCGAGCCGGCGCAGTTCTCCGGCGACGGGGTCGGTGACGGTGCGGTCCAGCACGGTCCGGTGGCTGCGCAGGGCGCTGCGCAGCCGTCGGGTGGCCACGCGCATCCGGTGCACGGAGTCCGGCAGGTCCCGTCGCACGGCCGGATCGAGGGCGACGATCTCGGCGGCCTGTTCGCGTACGTAGGCGAGGACGTGGTCGCCCGCGGTGCGCGGCGGGTCCGGGCGGGGGCCGGGGGGCGTGTCCGGGGCGGTCTCGGCGAGGGCGCGGGCGACCTTGGACTCGGAGGCGGAGGGGCGGATCCCGGCCTCCGTCAGCCGCTCCTCGACGGCGTCGAGGAAGGCCGGATCGGCGTCGTCGGCGAGTTCGGCCTCGATCTCCGTCCAGGCGGTGGAGCGGCCGGGGCCGTGCAGCCGCTCGGCGCGGACCGCGTCCACGCTCAGCTCGGCGAGGGGCGCTCCGTCCGGTCCGCGCAGCAGATGGACGTCGCGGGCGGAGCGGAGGCGGACGACGGGGACGAGGTCGGCGCCCCGGACCCGGGAGCGGACGAGGCCGGCCAGGTCCGGGGGCAGGGCGTCGGAGAGGGGGGCGCGCAGTTCGTCCCGGATACCTGAGGAGACGGGGAACTTGAGGTGCCAGCCGGCGTCGGACCCGCCGGTGCGGCGGCGCAGGGTGAGGCGGTCGGCGGCGAGCCGGAAGTCCTCGGTGTCGTAGTAGACGGCGTCGAGGACGGTGATGCCGAGGTGGTCCACGGCCGCGACGCCGGCCACCCGGGTCAGATCGGGCAGCCGGGTGGCGTCGGTGGCTTCGTACTTCCGCTCGATCTCGCGCTTCGCGTCCGCCATGTCTCGAATCTAGACGGACCGCCCCCGCTTGGGCAGGGGCCCGGTGACGGCTCAGGCCGTTATCGGCCGCTGCACGCGGATGGACTGGAGCAGCCCGATGGCGACCCAGACGGCGAACATCGAGGAGCCTCCGTAGGAGACGAAGGGCAGCGGCAGTCCGGCGACCGGCATGATGCCGAGCGTCATGCCGATGTTCTCGAAGGACTGGAAGGCGAACCAGGCGATGATCCCGGCGGCGACGATCGTGCCGTACAGCTCGGTGGTCTCGCGGGCGATGCGGCAGGCGCGCCAGAGCACGATGCCGAGGAGGACCAGGATCAGTCCGGCGCCGAGGAAGCCGAGTTCCTCGCCGGCGACGGTGAAGACGAAGTCGGTCTGCTGCTCGGGGACGAACTGGCCGGTGGTCTGGGTGCCGTGGAAGAGGCCGGTGCCGGAGAGTCCGCCGGAGCCGATGGCGATGCGGGCCTGGTTGGTGTTGTAGCCGACGCCGGCCGGGTCGAGCGCCGGGTTGGCGAAGGCGGCGAAGCGGGCGATCTGGTAGTCGTCGAGCAGTCCGAGCTGCCAGATGGCGACACCGCCGGCGACGCCCGCGCCGAGGAGGCCGAAGACCCAGCGGTTGGAGGCGCCGGAGGCCAGCAGGACGCCGAGCACGATGACGACCATGACCATGACCGAGCCGAGGTCGGGCATCCCCATGACGATCACCATGGGGACGGCGGCCAGGCCGAGGGCCTTGGCGACGGTCCGGTGGTCGGGGTGGACCTGGTCGCCGGCGTCGACCCGGGCGGCGAGCAGCATCGCCATCCCGAGAATGATCGTGATCTTGGTGAACTCGGAGGGCTGGAGGGAGAAACCGCCCGGCAGCAGGATCCAGGCGTGCGCGCCGTTGACGGTGGCGCCCAGCGGGGTGAGCACCGTCATGACGAGCAGCACGGAGACCACGTAGAGGATCGGGACGGCCCCGCGCAGGGTGCGGTGGCCGAGCCAGATCGTGCCGACCATCAGCGCGATGCCGATGCCGGTGTTGAGGGCGTGGCGGAAGAGGAAGTAGTACGGATCGCCGTGGGTGAGCGAGTCGCGTCCCCGGGTCGCCGACCAGACGAGCAGCGAGCCGATGAAGGAGAGCGCGATCGCCGAGCCGAGGAGCGGCCAGTCCAGCCGGCGCACGACGGAGTCGCGTGCCATGAGCCGGCCCCAGCCGGAGCGCTCCGGGCCGTAGCGCGGGACGGAGAACCCGGCCATCAGTCACGCCTCCCCAGGACCGCGGCGAGCGTCTGCTCGCCCGCCGGCTTCTGCGAGTCGGGGTTGTACGGCTTGATCGTCGGGGCGTCGATGGTGCCGTCGGCCTGGATCTTCGGCAGCGACTTCTGGGGCGTCGGCAGGAGGGCCTTCTTGAGGTCCTGCTTGCCCGAGGCGTCGAGGCCGTAGAGCGCGTTGTAGATGTTGCGGACGGCGGGGCCGGACGCGCCGGAACCCGTACCACCCTGGGAGATCGTCATGACGATCGAGTAGTCCTTGGTGTACGTGGCGAACCACGAGGTCGTCTGCTTGCCGTAGACCTCGGCGGTACCCGTCTTGGCGTGCATCGGGATCTTGTCCTGCGGCCAGCCGCCGAACCGCCAGGCGGCCGAACCGCGGGTCGCGACACCCGCGAGGGCTTCGTCTATCTCGTCGCGCGTCTTCTTGGTGAAGGGCAGCTTGCCGTGCGCCTTGGGCTCGATCTCCTGGACGGTCTTGCCGTCGCCGCTGACGATCGCCTTGCCGACGGTGGGGTCGTAGAGGGTGCCGCCGTTGGAGATGGCCGCGTAGATGGTGGCCATCTGGATCGGGGTGACGAGGGTGTCGCCCTGGCCGATCGAGTAGTTGACCGAGTCACCGGCGCGCATCTTGTCGCCTTCGAGACAGTTCTCGTACGCGATCTTCTCGACGTACGTGCCGTCCTTCTTGCCCTGCTTGCACCAGGCGTCGTGGTTGGCGGCGGCGAACTTCTTCTTCCACTCGCGGTCCGGGACGCGACCGCTGACCTCGTTGGGGAGGTCGATGCCGGTCTCCTTGCCGAGGCCGAACTGGTGGGCGGTCTTGTAGAACCAGTCCTTCGGGTTCTTCTTCGGGCTGTTCCCGCCGTCCTTCTGCCATTCCTGGTGCGCGAGGCCGTAGTAGACGGTGTCGCAGGAGACCTCCAGGGCGCGGCCGATGGTGATGTCGCCGTAGCCCTGGGACTCGAAGTTCTTGAAGGTCTGGCCGCCGATGGAGTACGAGCTGGGGCAGGGGTAGTGCCCGTCGAAGGGGTATCCGGCGTTGACCGCGGCGGTCGAGGAGATGACCTTGAAGATGGAGCCGGGGGCGGCCTGGCCCTGGATGGCGCGGTTGAGCAGCGGGAAGTTGGAGTTCTTCCCGGTCAGCTTGGCGTAGTCCTTGGCGGAGATGCCGCCGACCCAGGCGTTGGGGTCGTAGTTGGGCAGCGAGGCCATGGAGACGACCCGGCCGGTCTTGGCCTCCATGACGACGACGGCACCGGAGTCGGCCTTGTAGTTCTCGCCGGTGTTGTTGTCGAACTCGGTACGGGCGATCTTCATCGCCTGGTTCAGCTCGTACTCGGCGACGGCCTGGACCCGGGCGTCGATCGAGGTGACGACGCTGGAGCCGGCCTCCGCCTCGTCGTTCTTGGCGTGGCCGATGACCCGGCCGAGGTTGTCGACCTCGTAGCGGGTGACGCCCGCCTTGCCGCGCAGTTCCTTGTCGTAGGTGCGCTCCAGGCCGGAGCGGCCGACCATGTCGGAGCGCAGATACGGCGAGTCGGTGTCCTGGGCCTTGGTGATCTCCTCGTCGGTGACGGGCGAGAGGTAGCCGAGGACCTGGGCGGTGTTGGCCTTGCCGGGCGCGGCGTAGCGCCGGACGGCGGTGGGTTCGGCGGTGATGCCGGGGAAGTCCTCGGCCCGTTCGCGGATCGTCAGGGCCTGCTGGGTGGTGGCCTCGTCCGTGACCGGGATCGGCTGGTAGGGCGAGCCGTTCCAGCAGGGCTGCGGGGTCTTCGCGTCGCAGAGGCGGACCTTGTCGAGGACCTCCTTGGGCTTCATGCCGAGGACGCCGGCCAGCCGGGTCAGGACGCTCTTGCCGTCGTCGTCCATCTTCAGCAGCTCGGTGCGGCTGGCGGAGACCACGAGCCGGGTCTCGTTGTCGGCGAGCGGTACCCCCCGCGCGTCGAGGATGGAGCCGCGGGCGGCGGGCTGGACGACCTGCTGGACGTGGTTGTTCTTGGCCTCGTCGGAGTACTCCTGGCCGTTGCGGATCTGGAGGTACCAGAGCCGGCCGCCCAGGGTGAGCAGCAGCGAGAAGACGAGGACCTGGATGACGACGAGGCGGATCTGGACGCGCTGGGTCCGGCCCGTCTCGGGGATGTTGGTCACGGGGCGCCCCCGGTGGTGGTCGGGCTGGTCGGGGCCGCGGTGCGGGCGGCCCCGGGCTGGTGCGGCCTCACAGTCGCTTGACTCCCTTGATGCGTCCGGCGCGGGCGGCCCGGTTGCGGGCGGCCTTCACGCGCAGTCCGCCGCGCTGGCTGCCGATCCGCAGACCGGAACCGGCGGCGAGCCAGCCCGCGGCGGCGTCCCCGCGGCCGGAGGAGGACTCGGTCAGCGGATCGTGCACCGTGCGTCTGGCCATCGCCATGATCAGCGGGACGGTGAACGGGGCGAGCAGCAGGTCGTACACGGCGGCGGTGAACAGCAGGCTGCCCAGGCCCACATGGCGGGCGGCCGTGTCGCCGACGAGGGCGCCGACGCCCGCGTACAGCAGCGTCGAGCCGATCGCCGAGGCGACGACCACGGCCATCGGCACGAAGGCCGACCTGAGCTGCCCGTTCTCGGGCCTGGCCAGTCCGGCGAGATAGCCGATCACACAGAGGACCAGGGCGTAGCGCCCGGCGGCGTGATCGGCCGGGGGTGCCAGGTCCGCGAGGAGCCCGGCACCGAAGCCGATCAGGGCGCCGCTGACGTGCCCGTAGACCAGGGCCAGTCCGACCACGACCATGAGCAGCAGGTCCGGAACGGCGCCGGGGAGCTGGAGCCTGGCGAGGACGGAGACCTGGACGACCAGGGCGATCACGACCAGGAGGACGGAGAGCAGAGTCCGGTGGAGGCGCATGGGGATCAGCTCTACCTCTGTTCGTTGACCGCGTTGCCGGCGTTCGGTGTGGCGTTCCCGCTGGGATCGGGGCTCGCGGGTGGGCTCTGGTGGATGTTGCCGACCACGTTGCCCTCGGTGTCGACGATGTCGCCGTTGGGCGAGATGGTGACGGTGACGGTCGGGGTGGGCTTCGGCTTGGCCGGGGCCTTCGGCTTCTTCGGCAGGACCATGTCGCGGGGGTCCTCGCGCGGGGCCTGGACGACGATGCCGACGATGTCGAGCTTGGTGAAGCCGACATACGGACGGACGTAGACGGTACGGGTCAGGTCGCCGCCGGACGGATCGACCCGGACGACCTCGCCGACCGGGACGCCCGGCACGAAGGGCTTGTCCTTGCTGGAGCCGAAGGTGACCAGCCGGTCGCCCTTTTTGACCTTGGCCTTGCCGTTCAGGAACTGGACGGACAGCGGGCGCGAGCCCTGGCCGGTGGCGAAGCCGAGTTCGTCGGTGGACTCCATGCGGGTGCCGACGGTGAAGTCGGGGTCGTTGGCCAGCAGCACCGTGGCGGTGTCGGGGCCGACGGTGGTGACGCGGCCGACGAGTCCGTCCCCGTTCAGCACGGTCATGTCGCGCTTGACGCCGTCCTTGGAGCCGGCGTCGATGGTGACCGTCCAGGAGAAGCCCTGGGCCGCTCCTATGGCGATGACCTCGGCGGCCTTGATGCCGTACTGGCCGGCCGCCGACTTCTTCAGCATCTTGTCGAGCTCGCGCACCCGGTTGCGGTTGCGGTCGTCGCTGCCCAGCTCCGCCTTGAGCGCGGCGTTCTGCTTCTCCAGCTCGGCGATCTTGTCGTGGCGGCTGCCGGAGGCGCGGACGGCCCCTATGGCGTTGCCCACCGGGTCCACCGCCGCCGCCACACCGTTCTCCACCGGTCCGAAGACCGTCGCGGCGGCCTGCCGGGCGCCGTCCACCGGTGATGCCTCGCCGCCGCGGATGTCCACCGTGATCAATGCGAATGCGATGGCGATCAGCAGCACCAGGAGCAGCCGGCTCTCTCGTGTGTCCCTCACGTGCGGCGGCCGTGCCTTCCTCGTAGGAATGTTCGTGCCTGTATATCAACGATCCTCCGCGCGGAGCGGCAGCGTCCGCGCGGAGGGCGTGGTGTTCTAGCGGCGGGGCTGGGCGTCCAGCACCTGCTGGAGCGCCTCGAACTCCTCGACGCACTTGCCGGATCCGAGGGCCACGGAGTCCAGCGGGTCCTCGGCGATGTGGATCGGCATGCCCGTCTCGTGGCGGAGCCGCTCGTCCAGTCCGCGCAGCAGCGCGCCGCCGCCGGTGAGGACGATGCCCCGGTCCATGACGTCGCCGGACAGCTCCGGCGGGCACTTGTCCAGCGTCGTCTTGACCGCGTCGACGATCGCGTTGACCGGCTCCTCGATGGCCTTGCGGACCTCGGTGGCGGAGATGACCACGGTCTTGGGCAGCCCCGAGACCAGGTCGCGGCCGCGGATCTCGGTGTGCTCGTCCTTCTCCAGGTCGTAGGCCGAACCGATGGTGATCTTGATCTGTTCGGCGGTCCGCTCACCGAGCAGGAGCGAGTACTCCTTCTTGATGTGCTGGATGATCGCGTTGTCCAGTTCGTCACCGGCCACGCGGATCGACTGGGCAGTGACGATTCCGCCGAGCGAGATGACCGCGACCTCGGTGGTGCCGCCGCCGATGTCCACCACCATGTTGCCGGTGGCCTCGTGGACCGGCAGACCCGAGCCGATCGCGGCCGCCATCGGCTCCTCGATGATGTGCACCTGGCGGGCGCCGGCCTGGGTCGACGCCTCGATGACGGCGCGCCGCTCGACCCCGGTGATACCGGAGGGCACACAGACCACGACGCGGGGACGGGCCAGGTAGCGCCGCTTGTGGATCTTCAGGATGAAGTAGCGGAGCATCCGCTCGGTGATCTCGAAGTCGGCGATCACGCCGTCCTTCAGGGGCCGTACGGCGACGATGTTGCCCGGCGTACGGCCGATCATCTTCTTGGCCTCGGACCCGACCGCGAGGATGCCGCCGGTGTTGGTGTTGATGGCCACGACGGACGGCTCGTTCAGGACGATGCCGCGCCCCCTGACGTACACCAGCGTGTTGGCAGTCCCGAGGTCGATAGCCATGTCACGGCCGATGAACGACATTGAGTTCCCCTTGTTCCCCATGAGGATGCGTCGGGCCTTCCCAAGCGAAAGCGATGATGGCTTGATTTGGTAGGCGAGATGAGCGCTGCGGGCGTGGAAGCTTCCATCGTAGTGCCGGAAACACCGACACAGCGCGAGGGTCCTTCGCCATGCTGGGCAGAACGGGTGGCCGTTCCACTCATGGTGACGTTACGTCGAGGGGATGCGTTCCCGCGATCCGGGACCCTATGCCGAAGGGCGACCGAATTAATTCGGTCGCCCCAGGTCATGAGCGCTGTTCGGCTGATCCGGATTCAGGAAAGACCGGGAAAGAACAGCTTCATCTCCCGCTCCGCGGACTCCTCGGAGTCCGAGGCGTGGATGAGGTTCTCCCGGGTGATCGTGCCGAAGTCGCCGCGGATCGATCCGGGCGCGGCGGCGATCGGGTCGGTCGGGCCGGCCAGGGCGCGGACGCCCTCGATGACCCGCTCGCCCTCGGCCACCAGCGCGACGATCGGGCCGGACAGCATGAACTCGACCAGCGGCTCGTAGAACGGGCGGCCGACGTGCTCGGCGTAGTGCTGCTCCAGTGTGGCGCGGTCCAGGGTACGCAGCTCCAGCGCGGTGATCTTCCAGCCGGCCTTGCGCTCGATGCGGCCGACGATCTCGCCGACCAGACCGCGACGGACGGCGTCGGGCTTGAGAAGAACGAGGGTGCGCTGGGTCATGTGCGGCTCCTTGCAGGCATACGGGTGCGGTGAGGCGAGATTACAGGGGGCGGCCGGCGGGCGGACCGCCGGGCTCAGGCGCCGGAGGCCGCCTGGGCCTCCTCCTGGGCGGCCCAGCGGGCCTTGGCCTCGTCGATTCTGCGACCGTAGTGCACCGAGGCCCACCACAGGCCGCCGAAGGCCAGACCGAGGATGAACATCATCGGAACCACGAATCCGCTGGCGACCAGCGCGGCCTGGAGCACCCAGCCCAGCTGTACGCCGCCGGGGCGGGTGATCATCCCGCACAGCAGCACGGAGAGCAGCATGCCGATGCCGCAGACCGTCCAGACCGTGGCGGACGTCAGGTCGTCGGACTTCATCGCGACGAGCCCGGCGAAACCGATGACGAAGAATTCACCGATCAGGGTCGATGCACAGAGCGTACGCACGGATCAGCGCCTTCCCAGAAGCAGCCGGGCCTCGCCGACCGTGATCACGGAACCGGTCACCAGCACCCCGGCGCCCGCGTACTCGTCCTCCTCCTCGGCGAGGGTGATCGCCGCTTCCAGCGCGTCGTCGAGCCTCGGCTCCACCTGGACCCGCTCGTCGCCGAAGACCTCGACGGCGACGGCCGCCAGGGCGTCCGCGTCCATCGCGCGCTCGGTGGAGTTCTGTGTGACGACGATCTCCGCGAAGATCGGCTCGAAGGCCTCCAGGAGCCCCCGGACGTCCTTGTCGCCGCTGGCGCCGACCACACCGATCAGCCGGGAGAAGCCGAAGGCCTCGGACAGGCCCTCCGCGGTGGCGAGGGCACCCGCCGGGTTGTGCGCGGCGTCCAGGATCACGGTCGGGCTGGAGCGGACGACCTCCAGGCGGCCCGGCGAGACCACCGAGGCGAAGGCGCGGCGGACGATGTCGGCGTCCAGCGCCCCGGGCCGCTCGGCACCGACGCCGAAGAACGCCTCGACGGCCGCCAGGGCCACCGCCGCGTTGTGCGCCTGGTGGGCGCCGTACAGCGGGAGGAAGACCGTGTCGTACTCCCCGCCGAGGCCGCGCAGCGTCAGCAGCTGGCCGCCGACCGCGACCTCCCGGGAGACGACGCCGAACTCCATGCCCTCGCGGGCCACGGTGGCGTCGACCTCGACGGCCTTCTTCAGCATCACCTGGGCGGCGTCGACGGGCTGCTGCGCCAGGATGACCGTGGCGCCCTGCTTGATGATCCCGGACTTCTCCACCGCGATCTCGCCGGGCGTGGAGCCCAGCCGGTCGGTGTGGTCCAGGGAGATCGGGGTGACGACGGCGACCCCGGCGTCGATGACATTGGTCGCGTCCCAGCTGCCGCCCATGCCGACCTCGACCACCGCGACGTCGACCGGGGAGTCGGCGAAGGCCGCGTACGCCATGCCCGTCAGCACCTCGAAGAAGGAGAGCCGGTAGGGCTGCTGCGCGTCGACCATCTCGACGTACGGCTTGATGTCCTCGTAGGTGGCGATGAACCGCTCCGGGTCCATCGGGGCGCCGTCCAGGCTGATCCGCTCGGTGATCGACTGGACGTGCGGGGAGGTGTACCGCCCGGTGCGCAGGTCGAAGGCGCCGAGCAGGGCCTCGATCATGCGGGCGGTGCTCGTCTTGCCGTTGGTTCCCGTGATGTGGATCGACGGGTAGGCGCGCTGCGGCTCGCCGAGCACGTCCATGAGCGCGGCGATCCGCGCCACGGACGGCTCCAGCTTGGTCTCGCCCCAGCGCCCGGCGAGCTCCTGCTCCACCGCGCGCAGTGCCTTGTCCACCTCCGGGTCGGCGGGGCGGGCGGGGACCTCGTCGGCCTGCGGCGGGCCGGAGGCGGCGCGCAGCGTACGGCTCCCGGCCTCGATCACCGCCAGGTCGGGGTCGCGCTGGGTCGCTTCGCCGACGATCTCCGCGAAGGCGTCGTCGGAATCGGAGGCGTCGTGCCGGTCGGAAGGGCGGGGCTCACTCACGGGCCCCAGTCTACGGACCGGCACCGACAACGCGCGCAGCCGCCCGGGGCGGCGGCACGGCCCGCGCCGGCCGGAACGGCGGAGCCCCCGCGCGCCCGGTCGGTCGGGTGCGCGGGGGCTCCGTGCTCAGCACATCAGCCCTGGGGCAGTCCGGCCAGCTGGCCGGTGATCCGCTCGATGTCGGCCTCGGCCTTGGCGAGCCGGCCGCGGATCTTGTCGACCACGTTGTCCGGGGCCTTGGCCAGGAACGCCTCGTTGCCGAGCTTCCCGGTGGCCTGCGCCTTCTCCTTCCGCGCCGCCTCCAGGTCCTTCGTCAGCCGCTTGCGCTCGGCGCCGACGTCGATCGTGCCGGACAGGTCCAGCGCGACGGTCGCCCCGGCGACGGGCAGCGAGGCGGTGGCGTGGAAGCCCTCGCCGGCCGGCTGGAGCCGCAGCACCTGGCGGATGGCCGCCTCGTGCGGGGCCAGCGGCGTCCCGGTCAGGGTCAGCTCGGCCGGGACCTTCTGGCCGGGCTGGAGGCCCTGGTCGGTGCGGAAGCGGCGGACCTCGGTGACGAGCTGCTGGACGAGCGCGATCTCCTGCTCGGCCGCGGGGTCGCGGAAGCCCGAGTCCTCCGGCCACTCGGCGACGACGACGGACTCGCGGCCGGTGAGCGCGGTCCACAGGGTCTCGGTGACGAAGGGGACGATCGGGTGGAGGATCCGCAGCAGCTTGTCCAGGACCTCACCGAGGACCCGGGCCGAGACCTTGGCCGGCTCGCCGCCGGCGAAGAACGTGGTCTTGGACAGCTCGACGTACCAGTCGAAGACCTCGTCCCACGCGAAGTGGTAGAGGGCGTCGGAGAGCTTGGCGAACTGGAAGTCCTCGTAGTACGCGTCCGCCTCGGCGACGACCGTGTTGAGCCGGGAGAGGATCCACCGGTCGTTCGCCGACATCTGTTCGGCGGGCGGCAGCTCGCCCTCGGTCGTCGCGCCGTTCATCAGCGCGAAGCGGGTCGCGTTCCAGATCTTGTTGGCGAAGTTGCGGGAGGCCTTGACCCAGTCCTCGCCGATCGGGACGTCGGCACCGGGGTTGGCGCCGTTGGCCAGCGTGAAGCGGACCGCGTCGGAGCCGTAGGCGTCCATCCAGTCGATCGGGTCGACGGCGTTGGGGTTCGACTTCGACATCTTCTTGCCGAACTCGTCGCGGACGAGCCCGGTCAGCGCGACCGTCCTGAACGGGACCTCGCCGTCCATCGCGTACAGGCCGAACATCATCATCCGGACGACCCAGAAGAAGATGATGTCGTGGCCCGTGAGCAGGACGTCGGTCGGATAGAACTTCTCCAGGTCCGGGGTCCGCTCGGGCCAGCCCAGCGTGGAGAAGGGCCACAGCCCGGAGGAGAACCACGTGTCGAGGACGTCCTCGTCCTGGGTCCAGCCCTCGCCGCTCGGCGGCTGCTCGTCGGGTCCGACGCAGACGACCTGGCCCTCGGGGCCGTACCAGACGGGGATGCGGTGGCCCCACCACAACTGGCGCGAGATGCACCAGTCGTTGAGGTTGTCGACCCAGTCGAAGTACCGCTTCTCCATGTCCTTGGGGTGCAGCGCGACCCGGTCCTCGCGGACCGCGTCGCCGGCGGTCTTGGCGAGCGTCTCGACCTTGACCCACCACTGGAGCGAGAGACGCGGCTCGACGGTCGTCTTGCAGCGCGAGCAGTGCCCGACGGAGTGCGTGTACGGGCGCTTCTCGGCGACGACGCGGCCCTGCTCGCGCATGGCGGCGACGATGGCGGCGCGGGCCTCGAAGCGGTCGAGCCCCTCGAACGGGCCGGGCACGGTGATGATGGCCCGCTCGTCCATGACGGTGAGCATCTCCAGGCCGTGGCGCTGGCCGATGGCGAAGTCGTTCGGGTCGTGGGCGGGGGTCACCTTGACGGCGCCGGTGCCGAACTCGGGGTCGACGTGGGTGTCGGCGACGACCGGGATGGTGCGGTCGGTCAGCGGCAGCTTGATCCGCTTGCCGACGAGGTGGGCGTAGCGGGGGTCGTCCGGGTGGACGGCGACCGCGGTGTCGCCCAGCATCGTCTCGACGCGGGTGGTCGCGACGACGAGCGTCTCGTCGCCCTCGCCGTACGTCAGCGAGACCAGCTCGCCGTCGTCGTCCTGGTAGTCGACCTCGATGTCGGAGATCGCGGTCAGACAGCGCGGGCACCAGTTGATGATGCGCTCGGCGCGGTAGATCAGACCGTCGTCGTACAGGTTCTTGAAGATCGTCTGGACGGCCTGGGAGAGGCCCTCGTCCATGGTGAAGCGCTCACGCGACCAGTCGAGACCGGCACCGAGGCGGCGCAGCTGGCCGAGGATCCGGCCGCCGTACTCCTCCTTCCACTGCCAGGTCTTCTCGACGAAGGCCTCCCGGCCGATGTCGTGCCGGGACTTGCCCTCCTCGGCGAGCTGCTGCTCGACCTTGTTCTGCGTGGCGATGCCCGCGTGGTCCATGCCGGGCAGCCAGAGGGTCTCGAAGCCCTGCATGCGCTTGCGGCGCGTGATCGCGTCCATCAGCGTGACCTGGAAGGCATGGCCCAGGTGGAGGGCGCCGGTGACGTTCGGCGGGGGGATGACGATCGTGAACGGAGGCTTCTCGCTCTTGGCGTCCGCCTCGAAGTAACCGCGTTCTACCCAGCGCTCGTACAGCGTCCCCTCTACCGCGGCCGGCGTGTACTGGGTCGGCAGTTCGGGGTTGCTGGCTGGCTGGTGCGCTGCGTTGTCGGTCACGCACCACAGTTTAGAGCCGTCACAGGAGTGCACTGAAACGGGATTGTTCGGTAACGGTGTACCTCCCGGTGCTCCACGCGCGCGAAGCTTCCGCCAGGATGTTCGGAACGCGTAAGCATCACGAACAGGGGACACCGCAATGAGCTACAACCAGCCGGGCCCGTACGGCGGCCAGCCGCCGCAGGGCCAGCCCGGACCGTACGGCGGCCCCCCGCAGGGCCAGCCCGGTCCCTACGGCCAGCAGCAGCCCGGCCCGTACGGCCAGCAGCCGCCGCAGGGCCAGCCCGGGTACGGCTACCCGCAGCAGGCGCCCCAGGGCGTCCCGCAGCAGCAGCCGGGCTACGGCTACCCCCAGCCCCAGCAGCCCGGCCCCTACGGCCAGCAGCCCCCCACTCCCCCGTACGGCGGCCAGCCGGTCTACGGCCAGCAGCCGGGCTTCCCCCCGGCCGAGCCCAAGAAGAAGACCGGCCTCATCGTCGCCGTCTCCGTGGTCGCCCTGGCGGTCATCGCGGGCGGCGTGTACTTCCTGACCTCGGACGGCGGCGCGAGCAACAGCGATGTCGCGGACTCCACGAAGGGGTACAAGCTGACGCCCGCGGCGACGCTGGACGGGTACAAGAAGGGGTCCAGCTCCGGGGAGTCCGGTGCGGCGACCGGCGAGGAGAAGACCAGGCTCGAGGGGCTCGGCATCAAGAACCCGCAGAAGGCGGGCGGCACGTACGAGTCGGGATCCGAGGCGAACCCGATGGGGGCGAAGTCGATCACGCTCTCCGGCTACTGGGGCGATGTCACCGACCCGGCGAAGGTCATCGACAACGCGTTCAACAACGCGGAGTCGGACTTCAAGAAGGGCGAGAACGGGATGGACGTCCAGCTCGTCGGCAGCCCCAGGGCCGTCACGCCGGACGGCTTCAAGGGCGCCCTCATGAAGTGCCAGGACCTCAAGATCACGAACACAAAGGGCGACGGGACCATCGCGAAGGGGCCGAAGGAATTCCAGATCCCCGTGTGCGTCTGGGCCGACTACAGCACCGTCGGCACCGTGCTCGGTGTGGACGTGGCGCTGTCGATGTCCGGCAAGGGCATGAGCCAGGACGATGTCGCCGGCATCACCGCCAAGCTCTACAACACCTCCCGCACCAAGATCTGACCCTGCGGCAACGCGAAGGGGCGCCCCGCCGGATCAACCGGTCGGGCGCCCCTTCGCGTACGTGACGGGGAGAAACGGCCGCTACGCGGACTTCTCGTGCCGGCCCTCGTCGCCCTTGCCGATCGTGCGCGGTTCGCGCGGGACCAGGGTGGGGTTGACGTTGTTGCGGACCACGTCGGCGGTGATGACGACGCGGGCGACGTCCTTGCGGGACGGGACCTCGTACATCACGGACTGGAGGACTTCCTCCATGATCGCGCGCAGGCCGCGGGCGCCGGTCTGGCGGAGGATGGCCTGGTCGGCGATGGCTTCGAGGGCCTCGCGCTCGAAGTCCAGCTCCACGCCGTCGAGTTCGAAGAGGCGCTGGTACTGCTTGACCAGCGCGTTGCGCGGCTCGATGAGGATCTGGAGGAGGGCCTCGCGGTCCAGGTTGTGGACCGAGGTCAGGACGGGGAGGCGGCCGATGAACTCGGGGATCATCCCGAACTTCACCAGGTCCTCCGGCATGACCTCCTGGAACTGGTCGCTCGCCTGGATCTCCCGCTTGGAGCGGATCGTGGCGCCGAAGCCGATGCCCTTGGCGCCGGCCCGGGACTCGATGATCTTCTCCAGGCCGGAGAAGGCGCCGCCCACGATGAACAGCACGTTCGTCGTGTCGATCTGGATGAACTCCTGGTGCGGGTGCTTCCGGCCGCCCTGCGGCGGTACGGAGGCGGTGGTGCCCTCAAGGATCTTGAGGAGGGCCTGCTGGACGCCCTCGCCGGAGACGTCGCGGGTGATCGACGGGTTCTCGCTCTTGCGGGCGACCTTGTCGATCTCGTCGATGTAGATGATCCCGGTCTCGGCCTTCTTGACGTCGTAGTCGGCGGCCTGGATCAGCTTCAGCAGGATGTTCTCGACGTCCTCGCCGACGTAGCCGGCCTCCGTCAGCGCCGTCGCGTCGGCGATGGCGAACGGGACGTTGAGCATGCGGGCCAGCGTCTGCGCGAGGAGGGTCTTGCCGGAGCCCGTGGGGCCCAGCAGCAGGATGTTCGACTTGGCGAGCTCGATCGCGTCGTCGCGGTTCCCGGCGCCGCCGTTCTCGCCGGCCTGGACCCGCTTGTAGTGGTTGTACACAGCGACGGAGAGGGCCTTCTTCGCGGGCTCCTGCCCGACGACGTACCCCTCCAGGAACTCGTAGATCTCGCGGGGCTTGGGAAGCTCCTCCCAGCGCACCTCGCTCGTCTCCGCGAGCTCCTCCTCGATGATCTCGTTGCAGAGATCGATGCACTCGTCGCAGATGTACACACCGGGTCCCGCGATGAGCTTCTTCACCTGCTTCTGGCTCTTTCCGCAGAACGAGCACTTGAGCAGGTCGCCGCCATCACCGATGCGTGCCACGAGGTGCTTCCCCTTCGCCTGGGAGACGCCTGGTTCAGCGGCTCCTGGTGCCTCTATCCGACGGTACCTTGCCTGGCCCCCCGTTCGGGCCCCCCTTGGCACGGTTCACACGGCCGGGGCCGGACGTGCCGGCCGCGCCAAGGGGTAAAGGCCGACGTCAGGCGGCCGCTCCGGCCGCGCTCTTGCGGGTCGACACGATCTGGTCGATCAGACCGTAGGCGAGGGAGTCCTCGGCCGTCAGGATCTTGTCGCGCTCGATGTCGTCGCGGATCTTCTCGATCGGCGTGGTGGAGTGCTTGGCCAGCAGCTCCTCCAGCTGGGTCCGCATGCGCAGGATCTCGTTGGCCGCGATCTCCAGGTCGGAGAGCTGCTCACGGCCGGTCTGCGAGGACGGCTGGTGGATCAGGACGCGGGCGTTGGGCAGCGCCATGCGCTTGCCCGGCGTGCCCGCGGCGAGCAGCACGGCGGCGGCGGAGGCGGCCTGGCCCATGCAGACCGTCTGGATGTCCGGCTTCACGAACTGCATCGTGTCGTAGATCGCGGTGAGCGCGGTGAACGAGCCGCCGGGGCTGTTGATGTAGATGGAGATGTCCCGGTCCGGGTCCATCGACTCCAGGCACAGCAGCTGCGCCATGACGTCGTTGGCGGACGCGTCGTCGATCTGCACGCCGAGGAAGATCACGCGCTCCTCGAAGAGCTTCGCGTACGGGTCGTACTCACGCACGCCCTGCGAGGTCCGCTCCACGAAGCGGGGCACGATGTAGCGGTTGTCCACCTGCGGGCCGGTGTAGAGGCCGCTCGCGGAGGCGCCGGGGAAGTTGTTCATGTGGGTGTTCACCATCCTGGTGGCGTTCTGTGGGCTGGGGTCTCGGCGTACGAGAGATGCGGTGCGGTGGGCGCTGTCCGGGGAACCGGATCAGGCGCCGGTGCCGCCGCCGCCCGGAACGCCCGATGCGATCGTGATGATCTCGTCGATGAGGCCGTACTCCTTGGCCTCCTCCGCGGTGTACCAGCGGTCGCGGTCGCCGTCGCGGATGATCGTCTCCACGGTCTGGCCGGAGTGGCGGGCGGTGATCTCCGCCATGCGCTGCTTGGTGCGCAGCAGGTACTGGGCCTGGATCTTGATGTCCGAGGCCGTACCGCCGATGCCGGCCGAACCCTGGTGCATGAGGATGTCGGTGTTCGGGAGCGCGAAGCGCTTGCCGGCGGTGCCGCCGGTGAGCAGGAACTGGCCCATGGAGGCGGCCATGCCCATCCCGATGGTGACCACGTCGTTCGGGATGTACTGCATGGTGTCGTAGACGGCCATGCCGGCCGTCACCGAGCCGCCGGGGCTGTTGATGTAGAGGTAGATGTCCTTGTCCGGCTCGGCGGCAAGGAGGAGAAGCTGTGCGGTGATCTTGTTGGCGATGTCATCGTCGACCTGCTGACCGAGGAAGATGATGCGCTCGCCGAGCAGTCGGCTGTAGACCTGGTCACCGAGGCCTCCACCGAGGGACGGCTCACCGGCGGCGTAGGGCATCAGATTCGTCACGTATCCACCTGCTCGTCTCTGACGGCTCCGGCCGTCTCAGCGTCTTCGTACCGGGGTGGGCCGGGACTCCCCGACCCTTCCTCTTCATGGACCCTAACGCGCAGGTGGGACAACGCCATCCCGCTTCCGCAACTGTTCGCTGGGAGCGCAAGCTCCGCAGTCCGCACAAGGGTTGTGGGGGCGTGCGGGGATACGACGACGGGCTCCGGACAACTGGTGTCCGGAGCCCGTCGGGCGGATGGTGAGCGAGGCTCAGGCCTCGGTCTTCTCCTCGGCGGGGAGGTCGGTGCCCTCGGCGGCCTCGACCGTCTCGACGGCCTCTTCCTCGTCGTCCTCCAGGTCGACGACCTCACCGTTGGTGTCGACGACCTTGGCGGCCTCGACGACCACGGCGAGCGCCTTGCCGCGGGCGACCTCACCGACGAGCATCGGCACCTGGCCGCCCTCGACGACGGCCTGGGCGAACTGGTCCGGGCTCATGCCGGAGGAGGCGGCACGCCGCATGAGGTGCTCGGTGAGCTCCTCCTGGTTGACGTTCAGCTTCTCCTTGTTGACCAGCTCGTCGAGGATGAACTGGGTCTTGATGCCCTTGACGGCCTGCTCGGACGTCTCGGTCTCGAACTCCTCGAGCGTCTTGCCCTGGATCTCCAGGTACTTGTCGAGGGTCAGGCCCATCTGGCCGAGCTGGTGGTGCTCCAGGTTGTGCTTGCGGGTCTGGATCTCGTCCGCGAGCAGCTTCTCCGGGATCGGGACCTCGGCGAGCTTCAGCAGCTCCTCCAGGACGCGCTCCTGGGCCTGGGTGGCCTGGTCGTACTGCTTGGTGTTCTCCAGGCGCTTGCGGCTGTCGGCCTTCAGCTCCTCCAGCGTGTCGAACTCGCTGGCCATCTGGGCGAAGTCGTCGTCGAGCTCGGGGAGCTCGCGGGCGGCGACGGCGGTGACCTTGACGGTGACCTCCGCTTCCTTGCCCTCGGCGGAGCCGCCCTTCAGCTCGGAGGTGAAGGTGGCCTCGCCACCGGCCTCCAGGCCGGTCACGGCGGCGTCGATGCCGTCGAGCAGCTCGCCGGAACCGATGGTGTACGAGACACCCTCGGCGACGCCGTCCTCCAGCACCTCTCCGTCGACCTTGGCCTCCAGGTCGATCGTCACGACGTCGCCCTCGGCGGCGGCGCGCTCGACCGGGTTGGTGGAGGCAAAGCGCTCGCGCAGCTGCTCCACGGCCTTCTCGACGTCCTCGTCGCTGACCTCGAGGGCGTCGACGGTGACCTCGATGCCGGAGTAGTCCGGGATCTCGATCTCGGGGCGCACGTCGACCTCGGCGGTGAAGGCCAGCAGCTCGCCGTCCTTCAACTCCGTGATGTCGACCTCGGGCTGGCCGAGGACGTTGAGCTCACCCTCGTTGACGGCCTCGGTGTAGAACTTCGGGAGCGCGTCGTTGACGGCCTCCTCCAGCACAGCACCCCGGCCGAACCGCTGGTCGATGACCCGGTTGGGGATCTTGCCCTTGCGGAACCCCTTCACCGTGACCTGCTGGTTGATCTTCTTGTACGCCGCGTCGAGGCTGTCCTTGAGCTCCTCGAAGGGCACCTCGATGCTGAGCCGAACCCGGGTCGGGTTCAGGGTCTCCACGGCGCTCTTCACGGTTCGGTCTCCTTGGTGGCTGACTTCTTGGGGTTCTGCTCCACCGCTTCACAGGCGGCTTCGCCGACCGAGCCCGGTACATCAGACACACGGGCACGCATTTTGCATAGTAACGGCAAGGGGGAGGACTCCCACAACGCGATCTTGCCGGTGGTCGGGGTGGCCGGATTCGAACCGACGACCTTCCGCTCCCAAAGCGGACGCGCTACCAAGCTGCGCCACACCCCGTCGGTGCGACACGTAGGGTACATGCAGTGAGGCAGTGCATCGGCCGGTTTCCGCGGGCCCGTCGGACCTCGCGCCGCGCGCCTCGAATGGGGTGTGCGGGAGGCGCCCACGACCCGCTACGATGCTTCTCGTGCCGCGGTCCAGGTGACCTGCGGTGCGCCGCTTGCGGGCGTAGCTCAATGGTAGAGCCCTAGTCTTCCAAACTAGCTACGCGGGTTCGATTCCCGTCGCCCGCTCCATGACGCAGGGGCCCGGTCCGTTCGGACCGGGCCCTTTCGCGTTGCCCGGTCCGCGCGGCCGGGCCGGCGGGTCAGAAGGTGATCTGGTTGATCGTC
Organism: Streptomyces sp. NPDC057682; assembly: GCF_042799575.1. Lineage (NCBI taxonomy): Bacteria > Bacillati > Actinomycetota > Actinomycetes > Kitasatosporales > Streptomycetaceae > Streptomyces > Streptomyces sp. NPDC057682. The sequence goes on from NZ_JBHVIN010000002.1 coordinate 540,585, forward strand.
TCGGCTATCGAGTTCATGAACCTGTTGATCGACGGAGCCATGCCGGTCGACGCCAGGAAGAAGCCGAAGAGCACCGCGACGACCGCGGGTCCGCCCTTGATGGAGCCGCCTCGGATCATGACCACCAGGATGATCGCCAAAAGAAGCACCACGGACAGTGAAATGGCCACGACTGTTCACACCCTCGGTCGGTCCGCCTTGCCGGCCCGGAGAGGTGCGGCCCTGCACTCCTCCGTTCCGTCCATGGTGCCACCAACTGCCCTGTGGTTGCTGCCGGGTGACGAATCGACCTGTCGATATCGCGCCATCTTGCGCCCCCTGCGCCCCCTGCGCGCCGGCCGGTCCGCCGGTGGCCGCCCGGACCGCCCCGCACCGGCCCCGGCGCCGGTCGCCCGAGGGGCGGCCCGGTCGGCCACCGGCCGGGCGTGCATGCAATTGCAACGGTGATCGTTTCTGTATCCACACGGTTTATTCACATGCAATTCCGACAGGGCAGCGAGTGGGAATTCACCTCCATAACGGACGGGCGATATGCCCCATTTAAGGGGAGTAAGTAGGGGCATTTCGGGCGCAAGTTGACGGTTTGAGAGGCATCTGCGCGGGCAGCCGGGATATTCGAACGCGGTTTTACGCATTGCAATCGAGACGTCTAGGGTGCTTGAGATGTTCCACGCTCCGCACGCATTTCAGAGGGCCCCGCTCCCATCGGCGACCCGGGAGTCGGAGCCCAGACCGGACGCACCGGCGACCACCGCGGACCGGCCCGATCAGGCCGCCGCGGCGAAACGGCGGGATGCCTACTTCGACAACGCCAAGTACCTGGCCATCGTGCTCGTCGCGGTGGCGCACTCCTGGGTGCCCGTCATGGACGGGAGCCGGGCCGCCCGCGCGCTGTACATGGTGACGTACACCTTCCACATGCCCGCGTTCATCATCATCTCGGGTTATTTCTCACGGTCGTTCGACCTGAGCCCGGCCAAGGTGAAGCGGCTGGTCACCGGGGTGGCCGTGCCGTACGTGGTGTTCGAGACCGGGTACTCGCTCTTCCGGCGGTACGTCGACGACCCCGATGCCCCCGTCAGCCTCACCGAGCCCTGGTACCTGACGTGGTTCCTGGCGGCGCTGTTCATCTGGCGTCTCACCACGCCGATCTGGCAAAACCTGCGCCACCCCCTGGCCGTCTCCCTGGTCATCGCCTGCCTGGCGTCGTTCGCGCCCAGCATCGGCGACGACCTCGACCTGCCGCGCGTCCTGCAGTTCCTGCCCTTCTTCGTGCTGGGGCTCCGGCTCACTCCCGAGCACTTCCGGCTGGTGCGCCGCCGCGAGGTGCGGATCCTGGCCGTGCCCCTGGTCCTGGGAGCGGTGGTGTTCGCGTACTGGGCGGCGCACCGGATGCAACTGGGCTGGTTCCTGCGGAACTCCAGCGCCCAGGACATGGGCAACCCGTGGTGGTACGGCGCGGTGATGACGCTCGCGCTGTTCGGCTGCGCGGTCCTGCTCACCGCCGCGTTCCTGTCCTGGGTGCCGCGCCGCCGCATGTGGTTCACGGTGCTCGGCGCCGGGACGATCTGCGGCTATCTGCTGCACGGCTTCATGGTCAAGGGCGTCGAGTACTCCGGCCTCGTCGACCGGAACGAGTGGCTGGTCTCGCCGACCGGTCTGGTGCTGTTCTCGGTAGTCGCCTCGGCCGGGGTGACGCTGATGTGCACGCCTCCGGTACGGCGCGCGCTGCGGTGCGTGACCGAGCCGGACATGGACTGGGCGTTCCGGAGGGACGCCGCCAGGATCTGAGCACGACCCCGTCCACGGCACCCGGACACGGCGGCGCCCGGCCCCCTCGGAGGGCCGGGCGCCCGCCCAGATCGGACTCGCCCCCCGCACCGGCACCCGCTCCCCGGCCCCCCGGCCCCCCGCCCCCGGGGGGGGGCGGGCCGCCGCCGTGTTGGCTCAATAGCGACGCTCGGGGCCCGTCACCGTACGGAGAGCCCCAGAAGCTCGCGTACCAGCGCATACTTCGCGGTCAGCCGGGTACGGGTGGCCGCGTCCAAAACCGCGAGCCGGTCCGGGTCCGCGTTGTGGGCCAGATCGGCCTCCTTGACCAGCAGGGCCCCGGGTGTGGCCAGAATCCGCCCGGCGTACGCGGGCAGTTCCTCGCCCTCCCGTTTGGTGACGGCGAGCACCATCTCCTTGACCCGTGCCGGCAGCGCGGCACCGGCCAGCCACTCCTCACTGAGCGCCCGGTCCTCCACCGCGTCGTGCAGCCAGGCCGCCGCGATCTGCTCCTCACTGCCGCCCCGGGCGCGCACCCCCTCCGCGACGGCGGCGAGGTGCTCCGTGTAGGGCCGGCCCGCCTTGTCGCGCTGACCGGCGTGGGCCGCGCGGGCGAGGGCCTCGATCTCGGCCAGGGTCAGGGGCGGGCGGGCGGCTGCCTCGGAGGTGGCGGTCATGGGGTGAGCGTACGGCCCGGCCACCGGGCCTCCCCAGGGGGACCGGGAGCGGCGTGGATCGTTCGGTAAACTAATTACTGACGATTTCTTGACGTTCTCTTGACCTAAAGAAGGATCAGGCTCATCGGACACGCAGACACGCTCATCGCCATGGGCGGCGCCTTCCTCGCCGCCGCCGTCCTCGCCCGCGTCGGCAGCCGTATCGGACTGCCCACCATCCCCCTGTTCATCCTGGCCGGGATCCTGCTCGGCCCGCACACACCCGGCATCGTCCTGGTCGCCGACCCGCACGAGCTGGAGATGCTCTCCGCGCTCGGCCTGGTGCTGCTGCTCTTCTACCTCGGCCTGGAGTTCCACCTCGACGACCTCAAGGCGGGCGGCCGCAAGATGGCGCTCGCCGGGGGCACCTATCTCGCGCTGAACGTCGGGGCCGGGCTCGGCTTCGGCTTCGCACTCGGCTGGGGCACCTCCGAGGCGCTGGTCCTCGCCGGAGTGCTCGGCATATCGTCGTCCGCGATCGTCACCAAGGTCCTGGTCGACCTCGGCCGCATCGGCAATCCGGAGACCAAGCCGATCCTCGGCATCATCGTCGTCGAGGACGTGTTCCTCGCCCTCTACCTCGCGGCCCTCCAGCCCATCCTCTCCGGCGCCGACAGCCTCGCCTCGGCCGCCGTCGACGGGGGCAAGGCCTTCGGCTTCCTGCTGATCCTCGCGCTGGCCGCCCGCTTCGGCACCCGGATCGTCGGCAAGCTCATCCACACCCGCGACGACGAACTGCTCGTCATCTCCTTCCTCGGAGCGGCCGTCCTGGTGGCGGGCATCTCCGAGTGGTTCGGTGTCGCGGACGCCATCGGCGCGTTCATGGTGGGTCTGATGCTCGGCAGCACGACCTCGGGGGAACGCATCCTCAAACTGGTCCATCCGCTGCGCGACGCCTTCGGCGCCATCTTCTTCTTCGCGTTCGGTCTCTCCATCAACCCCGGCGATCTGCCCACCGTGGTCTGGCCGGTCCTGGCCGCCGTGGCCGTCACCCTCGCCATGAACGTCCTCGCCGGACTCGCCGCCGCCAAGGTGTACGGTTTCGGCCCCCAGGCCACCGCGAACATCTCGACCACCCTGGTGGCGCGCGGCGAGTTCGCGCTGATCCTCGCCACGATGGCGGCGGGCGCGGGACTGGACGAGCGGCTCTCGCCGTTCATCGCCTGCTACGTCCTGCTGCTCGCGGTGCTGGCCCCCCTGGCGGCCGGACGCTCGCACTGGCTGGCCCGGCTGCTCCCCCGCGGCCGCGAGGCGGTCCCCCTCACCACCGGCTGAGGGCGCGGGCCGTACGCGTACGGTCCGTCAGGCCTTGCGCGAGAGCAGCAGCAGTGCCCGGTCGTCGTTGACGTCCTTGGCGCACGCCTCGATGAGGTGCCACGCCGCACCCTCGAATCCCGTCGTGACATAGCGGTCGGCCTCGCCGGTCAGCCGGTCGATGCCCTCCGCGATGTCACGGTCGGCGGCCTCCACCAGGCCGTCGGTGAACAGCATCAGCACGTCGCCCGGGGCGAGATGGCCCTTCACGGCGTCGAACTCCGCCCCGTCGTACACCCCGAGCAGCGGCCCCTCCGCCGCCTTCTCCTCCCACTGGCCGCTGCCGGCGTGGAGCTGGAGGGCGGGGGGATGGCCGGCCGAGAGCAGTTCGTAGTCCCCCGAGTGCAGGTCGAGCACCAGATGGATCGAGGTGGCGAAGCCCTCGTCCCAGTCCTGGCGCAGCAGATAGCCGTTGGCCGCGGGAAGGAAACCGTGCGGCGGCAGCGAGCCGAGGAGGCCGCCGAAGGCGCCGGAGAGCAGCAGGGCCCGGGAGCCGGCGTCCATGCCCTTGCCGGAGACGTCGGTGAGCACGGCCTCCAGGGTGCGCCCGCCGTTGGTGCGGGCCGCCACGACGAAGTCCCCGGAGAACGACTGCCCGCCCGCCGGGCGCAGCGCCATCTCGCGGTGCCAGCCCTGCGGCAGCCGGGGCAGGGCGCTCTGCACCCGGATGCGTTCGCGCAGGTCGAAGAGCATGGTGCCGCCGCGCCGCCAGGGCACCCCGACCCGGGCGCGGAACTGGGCGAGGATCAGCCCGAGGAATCCGCAGGCGGCCACGGTGAGCACGGTGCCCGGGGTGATGCGACCCGGACCGTCCTCGTACGGGCCGAGCCGGAGCGCCTCCACGATCAGGGCGGCCGCGGCCGTCGCGTACAGCCCGAGCAGGCTGGCCGGGCGCAGCAGCAGACCGCCGGCGACGATCGGCAGGACGAGCACGGTCGGCGCGAACCAGAGCGGATCGAGCAGGGTGGCGCAGGTGAGGGCCGGGACGGTCAGCATCAGCGCGGCCAGCGCGACCCAGTCGGAGCCGTCGCCCCGGAAGTAGTCGACCCCGGAGCGGCGCAGCGCCGTGCGTACCCGGTGCGCCGATTTCCGCAACCGGGCCGGGTACGTCTCTGCTCCTGCGCGTCGGGCCATTGCGGGGACCTTATCGATCCGGGGGCCTCCGGTGCAGGGGGACCCCGTGACAATGCGTTCGAAAACGGGTCGCCGGGCCTCGGACGCCCTGGTAGGCATGGCCCATGACTACAGAGCTCCGTGTGCTGCGCCCGTCCGAGTGGAACCAGTGGTTCGAGTGTCTGGAGCTCGCCTTCGGCGGGGTGGCGGAGCCGCCCGAGCAGCGTGAGCTGGACGAGGCGGTGACCGAGCACGAGCGGTCGATCGGGATCTGGGACGGCGACGACGTGGTGGGGACCGCGGGCGCGTTCAGCTTCCGGGTGGCGGTGCCGGGCGGGGCGATGGTGCCGGCGGCCGGGGTGACGATGGTGAGCGTGGCGGCGACGCACCGCAGGCGCGGGCTGCTCACCTCGATGATGCGCCGACAGCTCGACGACGTCCGGGCGCTGGGCGAGCCGATCGCGGTGCTGACGGCCTCCGAGCCGGCGATCTACGGCCGGTTCGGTTACGGGGTGGCGAGCCGGCAGATGTCCCTGGTCATCGACACGGACCGGGTGCGGCTGAGCGTGCCGGAGGGGACGGACGGGGTGCGGCTGCGGTACGCGCGCGCGGACGAGGCGGTCGCGGCGTGCGAGGGCGTGTACGCGCGCCTGGTGGCGGGCCGGCCGGGCGTTCCGGCGCACGGTCCCGGCTGGGAGCGCAAGCCGCTGATCGATCCGGTCAGCACGCGGGAGGGCGGTTCGGCCCTGCAGTGCCTGCTGGCGGAGCGCGACGGCGAGATCGTCGGCTACACCAACTTCCATCTCCGGCCGGCGTGGGACAAGGCGGGCCCCAAGGGCCGGGTGCTGGTCGGTGATCTCGCGGCGCTGGACCCGGCGGCGTACGCGGCGCTGTGGCGCCATCTGTTCGGGATCGACCTGATGACGGAGGTCGAGGCGCGGAACCGGCCGGTGGACGACCCGCTGCTGCACATGGTGTCGGACGTGCGGCGGTGCGACGTTCGGCTGCGGGACTCGCTGTACGTACGGCTGGTGGAGCTGGGCGCGGCGCTGGAGGCGCGGAGCTACCGGGGGCCGCTGGACGTGGTGTTCGAGGTGGAGGACGCCTTCTGCCCGTGGAACGCGGGGCGCTGGCGGCTGACGGCGGACGCGAAGGGGGCCGCCACCTGCCGGCGCACCGAGGACCCGGCCGATCTGGCGCTCTCGGTGCGGGAGCTGGCGTCGGCCTATCTGGGCGGGGAGGCGCTCTCCGCGATGGCCGGGGCCGGCCGGGTGCGCGAGGTGCGGGCGGGTGCGCTGGCGGAGGCGTCGGCGGCGTTCCTGTCCGATGTCGCGCCGTGGCTGCCCCGGGGGTTCTGAGGCGCCGGTCCGTGCGGAGGGCGCGGGCCGGGGCCCTTTCGGGGGCGGGCCCGGGGCGTCCTCAGCGGGTCTGGCAGCCGGGGCACCAGAAGAGGTTGCGGGCGGCGAGGTCCGCGGTGCGGATCTCGCCGCCGCAGATGTGGCAGGCCTGCCGGGCCCGCCGGTAGACGTACACCTCGCCGCCGTGGTCGTCCACGCGCGGCGGGCGGCCCATCGCCTCGGGCAGGTGCTCGGGGCGGACGGTGTCGATGCGGTTGTTCCGTACGCCCTCGCGCATCAGGGCGCCCAGGTCGGTCCAGATCGCGTCCCATTCGCGGCGGGTGAGGTCCTTGCCGGCGCGGTACGGGTCGATGCCGTGGCGGAAGAGGACCTCGGCGCGGTAGACGTTGCCGACGCCGGCGACGACTTTCTGGTCCATGAGCAGGGCTGCGACGGTGACGCGGCTGCGGGAGATCCGACGCCAGGCGCGCTCGCCGTCCTCGTCGGGGCGCAGCGGGTCCGGTCCCAGCCGTTCCCGTATCGCGGCCTTCTCGGTGTCGGTGATCAGGGCGCAGGCGGTGGGGCCGCGCAGATCGGCGTGGTGGGCGTCGTTGAGCAGGCGCAGCCGCACCGTGTCGGTGGGCGGCGGGGCCGGGACCGTACCGAATCCGAGCTTGCCGAACAGGCCGAGGTGGATGTGGACCCAGCCGCGGTCCCCGAAGCCGAGGAAGAGGTGCTTGCCGTGGGCGTCGGCCTCGTCGAGGACCAGGCCGTCGAGCAGGGCGGCGCTGTCGGCGAACCGGCCCTGCGGGCTGCTGACCCGTACCGGCCGCCCGGCGAAGCGTGCGCGGTGGTCGTCCGCGAGGCGGTGGATGGTGTGTCCCTCGGGCACGGCTGCGGTTCTCCTCGTGACATGGCTGTGCCGCCGGGGGTACCGGCGGCACGGTCAAGGGTAGGGGCGGTCAGCCCTGCTGCGGGTGGTGGGCCGGGATCGGGGGCAGTTCGCCGGTGTTCTCGTACGCGGTGAGCATGTCGATGCGGCGGGTGTGCCGCGCGTCGCCCGAGTACGGGGTGGCCAGGAAGATCTCGACGAACTTGGTGGCCTCCTCGGTGGTGTGCATGCGGCCACCGATGGAGATCACGTTGGCGTTGTTGTGCTCACGGCCGAGGGCGGCGGTCTGCTCGCTCCAGGCGAGTGCGGCGCGGACGCCCTTGACCTTGTTGGCGGCCATCTGCTCGCCGTTGCCGGAGCCGCCGATCACGATGCCGAGGCTGTCCGGGTCGGCGGCCGTCTTCTCGGCGGCGCGCAGGCAGAACGGGGGGTAGTCGTCCTGGGCGTCGTAGATGTGGGGACCGCAGTCGACGACTTCGTGGTCCTGCCCCTTGAGCCACTCGACGAGGTGGTTCTTGAGTTCGTAGCCGGCATGGTCGGATCCGAGGTACACGCGCATGGGGGCAGTGTGGCACGTGCGGCGCCGGGCCGCGGACGACGGGGGTGGGGTGTGCCCGGTGTCGGGCAGGGCGGACGCGCGAAGGCCCGCCGGCGCTTCGCAGCGGTGCCGGCGGGCCTCTTCGTCCGTACGGTGCGTCAGCCGCGGTGGCCCAGCAGCTTCCAGGAGGCGGGCAGGGCGCCCATGGCCAGGGCGGCCTTCAGGGCGTCGCCGAGGAGGAAGGGGGTGAGGCCTGCCGCGATCGCGGCGCTCGCGGACATGCCCGTGGACAGGGCGAGGTAGGGGACGCCGACGGCGTAGATGATCGCCGAGCCGAGAACCATCGTGCCGGCGGTGCGCAGCACGGAACGGTCGCCGCCGCGGCGGGCGAGACCGCCGACGACGGTGGCGGCGAGCAGCATGCCGAGGACGTAACCGAAGGAGGCGCCGCCCGCGCCGGAGCTGCCGGCCGAGAACCACGGCATGCCGGCCATGCCGACGAGCGCGTAGACGGCCAGGGAGAGGAAGCCGCGGCGGGCGCCGAGCGCGGTGCCGACGAGGAGCGCGGCGAAGGTCTGGCCGGTGACGGGGACCGGGGAGCCGGGCACCGGGACGGCGATCTGGGCCGCTATGCCGGTGAGCGCGGCGCCGCCGAGCACCAGGGCGGTGTCCACGGCATAGCGGTTCCGGGCGGCGGGCAGCAGGTCGGCGAGGACCGCTCCGGTACGGACGGGGGCGGCTGCAGTGCTCATCGGATCTCCGCGGGGGTGAGGGCAGGTGGGACGGACCGAGGGTGACGTTAGCCGACGGAGTATGACCGGAACACCGGCAGCGGCCCACAAAGGGGTGAATGAGGGGTTGGTGGGGTTCACACAATCCGGTGCACGCAATCGCGTCGGGGGGTGATGCTCGTCACGGAGGTGAGAGGTGATGATGCCCCTTGCGGGTGAACCGGCCACCAGGGGCGCGACTGTGAATTCCCTCTAAAGCGGCGGCGGATGGCGGGGACGGGGTCCAGGCGGTCCGGTGTGCGTCGTGTGAGGCCCTGGTGCCCGTATAGCGAACGACGGTTCCCGTTGAGCGGGGCGCGTGCTCAGACTGGTTCCCATCCCCCCGTCTCGACCAGTGAACAGAGTTCGTCCATGCCCCGGACTTCCGCGTCTCCCCCCACCGGCTCCCCCACCGAACCGGCCGATCCGTCCGGGCCGGCCGCCGGAACGGAGGCCGCGCTCGGGAACGGCCTCAAGCAGCGCCATCTGTCCATGATCGCGCTCGGCGGGGTGATCGGCGCCGGGCTCTTCGTCGGCTCCGGCGCCGGCATCGCCGCCGCGGGCCCCTCGATCGTGATCGCGTACGCGGTCTCCGGTCTGCTGGTGATGCTCGTGATGCGCATGCTGGGCGAGATGTCGGCGGCCCATCCGGCCTCCGGTTCCTTCTCCGTGCACGCAGAGCGGGCGATCGGCCCGTGGGCCGGGTTCACTGCGGGCTGGGCGTTCTGGGTGCTGCTCTGCGTCGCCGTCGGCCTGGAGGGCATCGCGGCGGCGAAGATCGTCACCGGCTGGCTGCCGGGGACGCCGGAGTGGGCCTGGGTGGCGCTGTTCATGGTGGTGTTCCTGGGGACGAACCTGGCCTCGGTGACACGGTTCGGCGAGTTCGAGTTCTGGTTCGCGGCGCTGAAGGTCACCGCGATCACACTGTTCCTGGTGCTGGGGGTGCTGGCGGTGCTCGGGGTCCTCCCCGGCACGGACGCCCCCGGCACGGCGAACCTCACCGGCGAGGGAGGCTTCCTGCCCAACGGTCCGGAGGGCCTCGTCATCGGCCTGCTCGCCTCCGTCTTCGCGTACGGGGGCCTGGAGACCGTCACCATCGCCGCGGCGGAGTCCGAGGATCCGGTGCGGGGCGTCGCGAAGGCCGTGCGGACGGCGATGTGGCGGATCGCGCTGTTCTACGTGGGCTCGATGGCCGTCGTCGTGACCCTGGTGCCGTGGGACGACCCGAAGGTCGTGGAGGTGGGCCCCTTCTACGCGGCACTGGACCACCTGGGCATCGCCGGGGCGGCGGAGATCATGAACGTGGTCATCCTGGTGGCGCTGCTGTCGGCGATGAACGCGAATGTCTACGGCGCCTCCCGCATGGCCTGCTCACTGGTGGCCCGCGGCCAGGGCCCGAAGCGGCTGGGCCGGGTCGGCTCGGGGGTGCCCCGCACGGCGGTCCTGGTCTCGTCGGCGTTCGGCTTCGGATGCGTGCTGCTGAGCTACTGGCGGCCCGACGACGTCTTCCCGTGGCTGCTCAACATGATCGGCGCGGTGATCCTGGTCGTCTGGATCTTCATCGCCGTCTCCCAGCTGATCCTGCGCTCCCGGCTGGAGCGCGAGGCCCCGCAGCGGCTGGTCGTCCGGATGTGGCTGTTCCCGGGGCTGACCCTGGTCGCCCTGCTGGCCATGGCCGGCATCTTCGTCCTGATGCTCCGCCAGCCGGACACCCGCGACCAGCTGCTGGCGACGGGGGCGCTGACGGTGGTCCTGATCGCGGTGGGCGCGGTGCGCCAGAGGCGCGCGGCGGGTCAGGAGCCCGTGGAGCGTCAGGAGCCGGCGGAGCGTCGGGAGTCCGCGGAGCGCGGATAGGCGCGGACAGTCAGAGCCCCGGACGGAACGCCGGGCGGGCCGGAGGGATCCGGGCCGCCCGGCGTTGTCGCGTCTGTACGGGAGCGTCGCGACGCTACCGGACCGTCCTGCTGGTGCGGGGCCGTCGCGACGCCACCGGATCGTCACGACGCTACGGGTTCGTCCCGTCGGTACCGGAGCGTGGCGACGCTACCGGACCGTCCCGACACCGGACCGTTGCGTCGCTACGAGACCGTCCCGTCGACGCCGGACCGTCGCGACGCTACGGGTTCGTCCCGCTGGTACCGGAGCGTCGCGACGCTCCGGTCCTACGCCGAAGGACTGATCACCCCTCAGCCCTTGCTGCTGTTAGCCTGCTCTTGCATATAGGTTGCAATAACAACAGCACAGCAGTTGGAGGCTTCGAACCATGGCCACGTACACGCTTCCGGAACTCCCGTACGACTACGCGGCGCTCGAACCGGTCATCAACCCGCAGATCATCGAGCTGCACCACGACAAGCACCACGCCGCGTACGTGAAGGGGGCGAACGACACCCTGGAGCAGCTGGCGGAGGCGCGCGACAAGGAGGCGTGGGGAGCCGTCAACGGGCTGCAGAAGAACCTCGCGTTCCACCTCTCCGGCCACATCCTGCACTCCATCTACTGGCACAACATGACCGGTGACGGCGGCGGCGAACCGCTCGCGGCGGACGGCGTCGGCGACCTCGCGGACGCGATCACCGAGTCGTTCGGCTCCTTCGCCGGCTTCAAGTCCCAGCTGACCAAGGCCGCGGCCACCACGCAGGGTTCGGGCTGGGGCGTCCTCGCCTACGAGCCGGTGAGCGGCCGGCTGATCGTCGAGCAGGTCTACGACCACCAGGGCAACGTGGGCCAGGGCTCGGTGCCCGTCCTGGTCTTCGACGCCTGGGAGCACGCCTTCTACCTCCAGTACAAGAACCAGAAGGTCGACTTCATCGAGGCCATGTGGCAGGTCGTCAACTGGCAGGACGTGGCCAAGCGCTACGCCGCCGCCAAGGAGCGCGCGGACGTGCTCCTGCTCGCGCCCTGACCGGCGCCCCGGACGTCCTGCCTCGTGATCGTCTTCTCACCTTTCACCGGGCAGGCGGATGAAGGAGGGCCCCCGCGAGGACGTGACTCGCGGGGGCCCTCTTCTGCGCTCTCTCGGGTTCAGTCGAAGACGGGGCCCTGGGTGCGGGTGCGCTTGATCTCGTAGAAGCCGGGGATCGAGGCGACCAGGAGCGTGCCGTCCCACAGCTTCGCCGCCTCCTCGCCCTTGGGGGCAGGGGTGACGACCGGGCCGAAGAAGGCGATCTGCTCGCCGTCCGGGCCGGGGACGGCGATGACCGGGGTGCCGACGTCCTGGCCGACCTTCTCGATGCCCTCGCGGTGGGAGGCGCGCAGTTCGGTGTCGTAGGCGTCGGAGTCGGCGTACTCGGCGAGTTCGGCGGGCAGGCCGACGTCCTCGAGGGCGCCGAGGACCGCCTCGCGGGTGGGCCCCTCGCCCCGGTTGTGGAAACGGGTGCCGAGGGCCGTGTAGAGCGGACCCACGATGTCGTCGCCGTGCTTCTGCTGGGCGGCGATCACGACGCGGACCGGGCCCCACGCCTTGTTCTCCAGCATGTCGCGGTACTCCTCGGGCAGCTCGTCGAGCCGGTCCTCGTTGAGCACGGCCAGGCTCATCACGTGCCAGCGGACCTCGACGTCGCGGACCTTCTCCACCTCCAGCATCCAGCGGGAGGTCATCCAGGCCCACGGACAGAGCGGGTCGAACCAGAAATCGACGGGGGTCCTGCCGGTCACCGTGCTGTTGTCAGACATCTCTCTCCTCAAGAGGACCGATCGCATCCTGTGGCCCAGAACACCGACGGGCGCGTCGGCCATTCCCGCCTGCCGGGCTCCGGACGGGCATGGGAGGATCAAAGTATTCGAACGTGACACAAAGGAGTGTGCTCGTGCCCGGTGAGAACCTGTCCCGCGACGAGGCCCGTGAACGGGCCGAGCTGCTGGCCGTCGACGGATACGACGTCGAGCTCGATGTCCGTTCCGCGGTCGGCGGGCCCGACGGGGAGGACGGACAGGGTGCCGCACCGCGGACCTTCCGCTCGGTGACGACGATCCGGTTCCGTTCCGCCCGGCCCGGTGCGACGACCTTCGCGGACCTGATCGCCCCGTCCGTGAACGCGGTGACGCTGAACGGCACGGCGCTGGACCCCGCGGCCGTCTTCGACGGGACGCGCGTGACGCTGGCGGACCTGCCCGAGGGCGAGAACGTCCTGGTGGTCGACGCGCAGTGCGCGTACAGCAGGACCGGCGAGGGGATGCACCGCTTCGTCGACCCCGAGGACGGCGAGGTCTACCTCTACACCCAGTACGAGCCCGCGGACGCGCGCCGCGTCTTCGCCAACTTCGAGCAGCCCGATCTCAAGGCCCCCTACCGCTTCCGGGTGACGGCGCCCGAGGAGTGGACGGTGTGGAGCAACGGGGCCGAGGAGTCCCGTGAGGGCGGGGTGTGGCAGTTCGCCGAGACGAAGCCGATCTCGACGTACATCACGGCGGTCGTCGCCGGTCCGTACCACTACGTGACCGACTCCTACAGCCGTACGTTCGAGGACGGCACCACCCTGGAGATCCCGCTCGGCGCGATGTGCCGCAAGGGGCTCGCCCGGCACTTCGACGCGGACGACGTCTTCCTGATCACCAAGCAGGGCCTGGACTTCTTCCACGACAACTTCGACTACCCGTACCCGTTCGGCAAGTACGACCAGGCGTTCGTCCCCGAGTACAACCTCGGCGCGATGGAGAACCCGGGCTGTGTGACCTTCCGCGAGGAGTACATCTACCGCGGCAAGGTGACGCAGGCGGCGTACGAGAGCCGGGCCAACGTCATCCTGCACGAGATGGCGCACATGTGGTTCGGCGACCTCGTCACCATGCAGTGGTGGGACGACCTGTGGCTGAAGGAGTCGTTCGCCGACTTCATGGGCGTCTTCGCCATGGTGGAGGCCACCCGTTTCAAGGACGGCTGGATCACGTTCGCCAACAACCGCAAGTCCTGGGCGTACCGCGCCGACCAGCTGCCCTCCACCCACCCGATCACGGCCGACATCCGTGACCTGGAGGACGCGAAGCTCAACTTCGACGGCATCACGTACGCCAAGGGCGCCTCGGTCCTGAAGCAGCTGGTGGCGTACGCGGGCCGGGAGGCGTTCCTGGAGGGCGCGCGGCGTTACTTCAAGAAGCACGCCTACGGCAACACCCGCCTGGGCGACCTGCTCTCGGTGCTGGCCGAGACCTCCGGCCGGGACATGACGGCGTGGTCGCGTTCCTGGCTGCAGACCGCGGGCGTCAACGCGCTCACCCCGGTGGCGACCTACGACTCCGCCGACCGGATCACCGAGCTGGCCGTGCTCCAGGAGGCGGCGGACACCCATCCGGAGCTGCGCCCGCACCGGGTCGCGGTCGGTCTGTACCGCCGTACGCCCGACGGCGACCTGGTGCGCTACGCGCGTGCCGAGGCGGACGTGTCGGGCCCCCGTACCGTGATCGCGGAGCTGGCCGGTGCGCTGCGGCCCGAGCTGATCCTGGTCAACGACGACGACCTGACGTACTGCAAGGTCCGGTTCGACGAGGCGTCGCTGGACACGCTCCGCGCGCACCTGGGCGATCTGACCGACCCGCTGGCCCGCGCGCTGTGCTGGTCCGCGCTGTGGAACCTCACCCGCGACGGACTGATGCCGGCCCGCGACTTCGTCGCGCTGGTGCTGTCCTTCTCCGGCCGGGAGACGGACATCGGGGTGCTGCAGATGCTGCACACCTGGACGCGTACGGCGCTGGTGCACTACGCGGCCCCGGCCTGGCGCGAGGAGGGCGCACGGAGCCTGGCCGAGGGCGCGCTGCGCGAGCTGCGGCTCGCGGAGCCGGGCAGCGAGCACCAGCTGGCCTGGGCCCGTTTCTTCGCCGCCGTGGCCTCCTCGGACAGCGACTTCCAGCTGCTGTCCGGGCTGCTCGACGGCACCGCCCGGATCGACGGCCTGGACGTCGACCAGGAGCTGCGCTGGGCCCTGCTGTCCCCGCTGGCCTCGCACGGCGCGGCCGACGAGGCCGCGGTCGCCGCCGAACTGGCCCGGGACGACACGGCGTCCGGCAAGCGCCACCAGGTGCGGTGCCTGGCCTCGCGCCCCTCGGCAGCGGTCAAGGCGCAGGCGTGGGCGGCCGTCGTGGAGTCGGACGCGCTCTCCAACGCCCTGGTGGAGGCCACGATCCTGGGCTTCTCGCAGTCCTCGCAGCGCGAGCTGCTGGCGCCGTACGCGGAGAAGTACTTCGCCGCGATCGAACGGGTCTGGGCCGAACGCTCGATCCAGATCGGGATGTCCGTCGTGCGGGGGCTGTTCCCCGCGCTCCAGGACGACCCGGCCACGCTCGCGGCGGCGGACGCCTGGCTCGCCGGGCACGCGGACGCGGCCCCGGCGCTGCGGCGTCTGGTCCTGGAGTCCCGGGACGATCTGGCGCGGGCCCTGCGCGCCCAGGAGTGCGACGCCGCCGAGGACTGATCCCCGGCCCGTTCCCGCAGTGCGATTCCTCGCGGCCCGTCCTCCCCGTCCGGGGTGGGCGGGCCGCGGTGTTCCGTCCCCGGTGTGGTCACCGGGTGCTCCCGCCGGGTGCGCGGGGCGTGTGCGCCCGGCGCCCGGTGGTGGTGGCGCGCCCCCGGTGACCAGCGGGTAAACCACGGCGGGTCGGGCCTTTTCGGCAGTCGAACGTCCGTACTTTAGGACGGCGTTGTCCGGGTATGTCGACGGGCCTGTAACAGGGGTTCAGGCCCCGGCCGCCGACGGGATAGACCGAAGCATGACCCAGGACACCCCACTCTCCCCCTGTCACTCCCGTATCGCGCCGGACGCCCGTGAGCGGGTCCTGTCGGCCGCCCAGTTGAAGGCCCGGGGCATCTCCCCCGCGCAGAGCGCCGGACGGTGTCTGCCCGGCGGTCCGTGGCAGCAGCCGCTGCCCGGTGTCTTCGTCCTGCACCCCGGTCCGCTCAGTGACCGGGAGAGGCTGCGTTCGGCGCTGCTGTACGCGGGACGGCCTCCCGCCGCCGGACGGCGCTCCGCCCCGGCGCGCGCCGGGGGCACCGATCCCGGGTACGGCGAGGCGGTGCTCACCGGTCTGGCCGCGCTCTCGCTGCACGGCTTCACCACCGCCCCGCCCGCCCTCGCCACGGACCGGGTCGACGTGCTGGTGCCGCGCGCCCGGCGGCTGCGCTCGGCCGGCCACGTACGGCTGACGCGCACCTCCGACCTGCCGGAGGCGGAGCGGGTGGACGGGCTGCCGGTGGCTCCGGCGGGCCGGGCCCTGGCGGACGCCGTGGCCGGGCTGGGGGACGCGCTCGTGGTGCGCCGACTGCTGACCGAGGCGGTGCGCGGCGGGCACTGCGAACCGGCGGTCGTGGTGGGCGAACTGAACCGGGCGAAGGTGCTCGGCCGCCCCCAGGTGGTGCACGCGGTGGACTCGCTGCTCGCCGAGGGGCGGGCGCTCGCCGAGGAGCGGCTGTACGACCTGGTGCGGGCGCACGGGCTGCCCGAGCCGCTGTGGAACGTGGACCTGCGGCTGCCCGGCGGTCCGCATCTGGGCGCGGTCGACGCGTACTGGCCCGAGGAGGCGGTGGCCGTGGAACTGGAGGCGCGGGCGCCGCGCCACAGCCGGCTGCCCGACGGGCGGCTGCGGCAGGAGCACGAGAGCGTGTGGTCCGCGTACACGGAGCGGCGCGAGCACCTGGAGCGGCTCGGTGTCACCGTCGTCCATCTCTCGCCGGGGAAGCTGCGGGACGCTCCCCGGCAGCAGGCGGCCGTGGTCCGGACGGCGTTGATGGCGGCGGCCGACCGGGAGCCGGCCGCGTATGTCATGATCCTTCCGCGCTGACCCCGTACGCCCCGCCGGTCCTGTCGGCCTCCTGGGTCTCATGAACCCCGATGACCTCGGTTCCCGCAGGTGTCGCACCCGCCGCCACGCGCACCACGTATCAGCGCATTCGTCCCGTGTGACGCTTCGTCACCACTGGCGGGATTACGCCATGACCGCATCTCACCCCCCACAAACTCTCCACAAACACCGGTCATCTACGAAAGGGTGAGCGATCATCCGGTACCGATTTCCGGACTCTCTCTTTCACATTCAGGGATGCAGATGACCTCCGAATCCCCCGGCTCCATACCTGGGGCCAGACGCGCGGCCCGCGTCGCGGCCGCCGCCGGACTGGTGGCCGCGCTCGCCGCCTCCGGCGCCGGCCCCGTGTTCGCGGCCGACGACCCGGCAGCCTCCCCCGTCAAGGCCGCCGCCACGGGCTCCGCCCCGGCGGACAAGCTCGGCAAGGCCGACGCCGATGTCCTCGCCAAGGCCAAGGCCAAGGGCGAGAAGAGCATCACGATGATGGTCGCCACCGCTCCCGGTGCGACCGAGCAGGTCGCCGAGCAGCTGGACTCCGTCAAGGGCTCCGTGCTGGGCCGGGCGTACGACAAGCTCGGTTACGTACGGGCGACCGTGCCGACCTCGGCGGCCGACGCCGCCATCAAGGCGGCCTCGAAGCTGTCCTCCGTCCACGGCATCGATCTCAAGCAGGAGATCATGCTGGACGACCCGACCCCGGCGGCCGACCGCGCGGCCGGTGCCAAGGCCTCGGTGAAGTCGACGGGCACCTACCCGGCGCCCGGGAAGAAGACGCCGGCGAAGAACCCGTACAACCCGTCCTTCGAGACGGGCGCGGTCGACTTCGTCCAGCAGCACCCCAAGGCCGACGGCCGCGGAGTGACGATCGGCATCCTGGACTCCGGTGTCGACCTCGGCCACCCGGCGCTGCAGAAGACCACGACGGGCGAGACCAAGATCACCGACTGGGTGACGGCCACCGACCCGGTCGCCGACGGCGACGGCACCTGGCTGCGGATGACGGACTCCGTGTCCGGCCCGACGTTCACCTACGGCGGCCGCACCTACTCCGCCCCGGCCGGTTCGTACAAGGTCAGTGTCTTCCAGGAAGCCGCCACCAAGGGCGGCGACATGGCGGGCGACCTCAACCGCGACGGGGACACCACCGACAGCTGGGCCGTCCTGTACGACCCGGTCACCGGTTCCGTCCGGGTGGACCTGAACAACAACGGGAACTTCTCCGACGACGCGGTCCTCAAGCCGTACAAGGAGAAGCACCAGGTCTCCTACTTCGGTACGGACGACCCGCGCACCGATGTCGTCGAGCGCGTCCCGTTCGTCGTCGAGACCCGCAAGAACGTCGTGTACAACGCGGCCGGGGCCACCTCCGACTACGTCAGCATCGGCGTCATCGAGTCCGAGCACGGCACGCACGTCGCGGGCATCACCGCCGCGAACGGCCTGTTCGGCGGCAAGATGAACGGTGCCGCGCCCGGCGCGAAGATCGTCTCCTCGCGCGCCTGCACCTGGTCCGGCGGCTGCACCAACATCGCGCTCACCGAGGGCATGATCGACCTCGTCGTGAACCGCGGCGTCGATGTCGTCAACATGTCGATCGGCGGACTGCCGCCGCTCAACGACGGCAACAACGCCCGCGCCGAGCTGTACAAGCGGCTCGTCGACATCTACGGCGTCCAGCTCGTCATCGCGGCCGGCAACGACGGCCCGGGGCTGAACACCATCAGCGACCCCGGCCTCGCCGACCACGTCATCTCCGTCGGCGCGTCCATCTCCAAGGAGACCTGGGCCGCCAACTACGGCTCCGGCGTCACCAAGAAGTACGACATGCTGCCCTTCTCCTCGCGCGGTCCGCGTGAGGACGGCGGCTTCACCCCGACGCTGACCGCCCCCGGCGCGGCGATCAACACCACCCAGACCTGGCTGCCCGGCGGCCCGGTCAAGGAGGCGGGCTACGACCTGCCGGCCGGTTACTCCATGCTCCAGGGCACGTCGATGGCCTCCCCGCAGGCCGCCGGCGCCACCGCGCTGCTGCTGTCCGCCGCGAAGCAGAAGCACATCGAGCTGCCCCCGGCCGACCTGCGCACCGCGCTGACCTCCACCGCCACCGAGATCAAGGGCGTCCCCGCGCACGCGCAGGGCTCCGGTCTGATCGACATCGTCGGCGCCTGGAAGCAGATCCAGAAGCAGGGCGCCCCGGCGCACGAGTACAGCGTCAAGGCCCCGGTCGACACCGCGATCGACTTCGCGCTGAAGACCCCGGGCTTCGGCACCGGTCTGTACGACCGCGAGGGCGGCCTCAAGGCCGGCCAGACCAAGACGTACGACGTGACGGTCACCCGCACCACGGGCCCGGACAAGGACGTCAAGCACAAGCTGTCCTGGAAGTACAACGACGGCACCTTCAAGCTGCTCGGCGCGAAGAACGTCGAGCTGCC
Source organism: Streptomyces sp. NPDC057682 (assembly GCF_042799575.1). Lineage (NCBI taxonomy): Bacteria > Bacillati > Actinomycetota > Actinomycetes > Kitasatosporales > Streptomycetaceae > Streptomyces > Streptomyces sp. NPDC057682. The sequence continues at coordinate 559,264 of NZ_JBHVIN010000002.1, forward strand.
GCTGGGCGAGCCGGTCACGGTCAAGGTCCAGGCGAAGCCGCGCAGCGCGGGCGTGCACAGCGCCATCCTCACGGTGGACGACGCGAAGACCTCCGGGGTGGACCAGCAGATCATGGCCACGGTCGTCGTCGCCAAGGACCTGGTGAAGCCGTCCTACGCGTACACGGTGTCCGGTTCGGTGCAGCGCAACAGCACCACGTCGTACTTCGTGAACGTTCCGGAGGGCGCCAAGACCCTTGAGGTCGCCCTCGGCGCGCTGCGCTCGGGCAGCCAGACCCGCTTCATCTCCATCCACCCGTACGGGGTCCAGATGGAGGACAGCGGGACGCCGTTCTGCTACCCGAACTACGAGAACCCGGCCAACACCTGCCGCCCGGACGTGCGCTCGTACGCCGACCCGCAGGCCGGTGTCTGGGAGATCGAGATCGAGGCCCGGCGCACCTCGCCGCTGCTCGACAACCCGTACAAGCTGGACGTCTCGCTGCTCGGCGCGACCTTCGACCCGGCGGTGCAGAAGCTCGCCGAGGCGAAGATCGGCACCCCGGCCACGGTGAACTGGACCGTCACCAACAACGGTGGCGACCTGGCGGGCAAGCTCAAGGGCGGTTCGCTGGGCTCGGCCGACGTCGAGCGTCCGTCGATCTCCACCGGGGACCAGATCCTCAAGGAGGTCACCATCGGTGAGGGCGTCGAGCGGCTGGACGTCGCCATCGGCTCCACCGAGGACACCAACGCCGACCTGGACCTGTACGTCTTCCGGGGCGCCACCCAGGTGGCCGCGTCCACCACGGCCGGCTCCGAGGAGTCCGTCAGCCTGGTGAAGCCCGCCGCGGGCACGTACACGGTCCTCGTCCACGGCTACGACGTCCCGGCCGGGACCACGGCCTACGACTACCGCGACGTGTACTACTCGTCGACGCTCGGCACGATCAGCGTCGACGAGACGAAGGCGGTCGACCTGGCCTCCGGTGCCTCCGCGCAGGTCTCCGCCGAGGTGAAGGTCGCCGGTGAGGCCCCCGCGGGCCGGCAGTTCTTCGGCGAGGTCCAGCTGGTGAACGGGCGCGGCACCGCGGCCGGCACCGGCAGCGTCGTGATCGAGAAGGTCACGCAGTAACGGCGGCGCCGTGATCGTTCGATCACTTCGTGATCGATTGATCGATTGATCGCTCCCGTGATCGCTTGATCGGTTCGGTGATCGCATGATCGCTTTCCCGGTCGTGTGATCCGTACGACAGTGGGGCGGACGCTCACCGGCGTCCGCCCCACACCGCTGTGCGGGCTGTCCGCTCCCCGGACAATGGATTGGACAAGGAAGCCGTGGACATACGCATCATGGAGCGGCAACCGTGCCCGTTCGTACGTCTGAGGGAGTTCCTGTGAAGGTCGGAATCGTCGGCGCCACCGGTCAGGTCGGCACAGTCATGCGCAGGATCCTGGCCGAGCGGAAGTTCCCGGCCGACGAACTGCGGCTCTTCGCCTCCGCCCGTTCGGCGGGCACCACGATCGAGTGGGAGGGCCGGGAGATCACCGTGGAGGACGCCGCCACGGCCGACTACACGGGCCTGGACATCGTGCTGTTCTCCGCCGGCGGTGCCACCTCGAAGGCGCTCGCCGAGAAGGTCGCCTCGCAGGGCGCCGTCGTGATCGACAACTCCTCCGCCTGGCGCAAGGACGCCGAGGTCCCGCTGGTCGTCTCCGAGGTCAACCCGCACGCGGTCGCGGACCGCCCCAAGGGCATCATCGCCAACCCGAACTGCACCACGATGGCCGCCATGCCCGTGCTGCGCCCGCTGCACGACGAGGCCGGTCTGGAGACCCTGACCGTCGCCACGTACCAGGCCGTCTCCGGCTCCGGGGTGGCCGGTGTGGCCGAGCTGCACGGCCAGGCGTCCAAGGTCGTCGCCGACGCCGACAAGCTCACCCACGACGGCGAGGCCGTCGACTTCCCCGAGCCGGGTGTCTACAAGCGTCCGATCGCCTTCAACGTGCTGCCGCTGGCCGGCTCGATCGTCGACGACGGCTCCTTCGAGACCGACGAGGAGCAGAAGCTCCGCAACGAGTCCCGCAAGATCCTGGAGATCCCCGGGCTGAAGGTCTCCGGCACCTGTGTCCGCGTCCCGGTCTTCTCCGGGCACTCGCTCCAGGTCAACGCCCGCTTCGCCCGTCCGATCAGCGTGGAGCGCGCCTACGAGCTGCTGAAGGACGCCCCGGGCGTCGAGCTCTCCGAGATCCCCACCCCGCTCCAGGCAGCGGGCAAGGACGCCTCCTTCGTGGGGCGCATCCGGGTCGACGAGACCGTGGACCACGGCCTCGCGCTCTTCGTCTCCAACGACAACCTTCGCAAGGGCGCCGCGCTCAACGCGGTGCAGATCGCGGAGCTGGTCGCCGCCGAACTGGCCCGCTGACCCCTCCGGCCCCCGTCCCGGCCCCCTCCGGCGGCCGGGGACCGGGGGCCCGCGTGCGAGGCCGGGCGGGGGGCCCGGTCACGCCCGGCGCACCTCGAAGTGCCAGCAGCCGTACTCGACGGCCCTGACGTGCACCAGCGCCACCGCCGGATCGGCGAACGCCTCCGCGAACGCCTCGTCGAAGCCCCGCTCCTCGTCGGCCGGGATCTCCAGCAGCCGGCCGCCCACGATCCGCCCCTCCGCGTCGTAGCGGCGCACGGTGCGCAGGGCGCCCGCCCGGGAGAACGGATAGCCGCTCCGGTCCTGTGCCGGTCCCTCGCACTCGCCGGCGTGGATGAAGACCGGCCCCGTCTCGTCGTACGCCCCGGGCCGGGCCCAGGCGGCCGCCGCCCAGCGGCGCAGCGGCGCGTAGCCGACCAGGGCGATCTCCTCCCCCACCTCGTTCCCCCGCAGGCAGCAGCGCAGGGGCGCGCCCGCCTCCGTCGCGGTGTACGGGACGCAGGGGCGGTCGGCGTCGTCAATGGTGCGGAGTTCCTTGAGCGCGGCCGTTTCGATCGCGCGTGCGTGGTATCGGGTCATGGTCCGAGCATCGCGTCCGAACGCCTCCGGGTCCGGCGGAAAACGGACATCGCTCTGGGGACGAGCGCGTGGAAGGATGACCGGAAACATCACAGAGCAAGGAGATGACCGCGTGCCTGGCACGAATCTGACCCGCGAAGAGGCACAGGAGCGGGCGCGCCTGCTGACCGTGGACGCGTACGAGATCGATCTCGACCTCTCGGGGGCGCAGGCGGGCGGGACCTACCGGTCCGTCACCGTCGTGCGCTTCGACTCCGCCGAAGCCGGTGCGGAGACCTTCATCGACCTGGTCGCCCCCGCGGTGCACGAGGTCGAGCTGAACGGCACGGCGCTGGACGTCGCCGCCGTGTTCCGTGACTCGCGCATCACCCTGCCGCGGCTGCTGGCGGGCTCCAACGAGCTGCGGGTCGTTGCTGACTGCGCGTACACCAACACGGGCGAGGGGCTGCACCGCTTCGTCGACCCGGTCGACGAGCAGGCCTACCTCTACACGCAGTTCGAGGTCCCGGACGCGCGCCGGGTCTTCGCGAGCTTCGAGCAGCCGGACCTCAAGGCGACCTTCCAGTTCACCGTGAAGGCCCCGGCGGGCTGGACCGTGATCTCCAACTCGCCGACGCCCGAGCCGAAGGACGACGTCTGGACGTTCGCGCCGACGCCGCGCATCTCCTCGTACATCACGGCGCTGATCGTCGGTCCGTACCACGCGGTGCACAGCAGTTACGAGAAGGACGGCCGGACCGTTCCGCTCGGCATCTACTGCCGTCCCTCGCTCGCCGAGTTCCTGGACGCGGACGCGATCTTCGACGTGACGCGGATGGGCTTCGACTGGTTCCAGGAGAAGTTCGACTACGCGTACCCGTTCGAGAAGTACGACCAGCTCTTCGTCCCGGAGTTCAACGCGGGCGCGATGGAGAACGCGGGCGCGGTGACCATCCGCGACCAGTACGTCTTCCGTTCCAAGGTGACGGACGCGGCGTACGAGACGCGGGCCGAGACGATCCTCCACGAGCTGGCCCACATGTGGTTCGGCGACCTGGTCACCATGGAGTGGTGGAACGACCTCTGGCTGAACGAGTCGTTCGCCACGTACACCTCGATCGCGTGCCTGGCGGACGCAGAGGGCTCGCGGTGGCCGCACTCCTGGACCACCTTCGCCAACTCCATGAAGACGTGGGCCTACCGGCAGGACCAGCTGCCGTCGACGCACCCGATCATGGCCGACATCCGTGATCTGGACGACGTCCTCGTCAACTTCGACGGCATCACGTACGCCAAGGGCGCCTCGGTCCTCAAGCAGTTGGTGGCGTACGTCGGCATGGACGCGTTCTTCCAGGGCGTGCAGGCGTACTTCAAGGCGCACGCGTTCGGGAACACCCGTCTCGCCGATCTGCTGGGCGCGCTGGAGAAGACGTCGGGCCGCGATCTGCGGACCTGGTCGAAGGCGTGGCTGGAGACCGCCGGCATCAACATCCTGCGCCCGGAGATCGAGGCGGACGCCGAGGGGCGTCTCACCTCCTTCCACGTGCTCCAGGAGGCGCCCGCGCTGCCCGCGGGCGCGAAGGGCGAGCCGACGCTGCGTCCGCACCGGATCGCGATCGGCTTCTACGACCTCGACGGGGCCGGGAAGCTGGTGCGCACCGAGCGGATCGAGCTGGACGTGGACGGCGCGCGCACCGAGGTGCCGTTCCCGGCCGGTACGAAGCGTCCGGCCGTGGTCCTGCTGAACGACGACGACCTCTCGTACGCGAAGGTCCGGCTGGACGAGGAGTCCCTGCGGGTCGTCACCGAGCACCTGGGCGACTTCACCGCGTCGCTGCCGCGCGCGCTGTGCTGGGCGTCGGCCTGGGACATGGTCCGTGACGGGGAGCTGGCCACCCGCGACTACCTGGAGCTGGTGCTGTCCGGTGTCGGCAAGGAGACGGACATCGGTGTCGTCCAGTCGCTGCACCGCCAGGTGAAGATGGCGCTGGACCAGTACGCGGCGCCGGAGTGGCGCGAGGCGGGGCTGGGCCGCTGGACCGAGGCGACGCTGGCGCATCTGCGCGCGGCGGAGCCGGGCAGCGACCACCAGCTGGCCTGGGCCCGTGCCTTCGCGGCCACGGCCCGCACCCCGCAGCAGCTGGACCTGCTGCGGGCGCTGCTGGACGGCACGGAGACCGTCGAGGGTCTGGCCGTCGACACGGAGCTGCGCTGGGCGCTGGTCGAGCGGCTGGCGGCGACCGGGCAGTTCGACGAGCCGGCGATCGACGCGGAGTACGCGCGCGACCGTACGGCGGCGGGCGAGCGGCACGCCGCCGCGGCCCGTGCGGCGCGTCCGCTGGAGGACGCGAAGGCCGAGGCGTGGGCGTCGGTCGTGGAGTCCGACAAGCTGCCGAACTCCCTCCAGGAGGCGGTCATCGCGGGCTTCGTCCAGACCGACCAGCGTGAGCTCCTGGCCCCGTACGCGGAGAAGTTCTTCGCCTCGGTGAAGGATGTCTGGGACGCGCGCAGCCACGAGATGGCCCAGCAGGTCGCGATCGGCCTCTACCCGTCGCTCCAGGTCTCGCAGGAGACCCTGGACGCCACGGACGCCTGGCTGGCCTCGGCGGAGCCGGGAGCGGGTCTGCGCCGGCTGATGTCGGAGTCCCGCTCCGGCATCGAGCGGGCGCTGAAGGCGCGCGCGGCGGACGCGGCGGCGGCGACCGCGTAGGCAGGACGCCCCCCAGGTACGCGTAAGGGGCACCCCTCCAGAAGGGTGCCCCTTACTCATGCACAGCGTCAGACGCTCGACTCCTCGTAGCGGGCGGTCAGTTCCGCCGTGCCGGATTCGGTGAGGGAGCCGTGCAGGCGCATCCGGGCGACCCCTCCGTCGGGGAAGGCGTCGAGACGGACGTGGGTGACGACGGCCTGGGCGTGCAGCGGGAAGCGGTGGAGGGTGTCGGGCTGGAGCCGGGTGCGCGGGATGATCTCGAACCACTCCCCCGTCTCGCCGTTGCGGCCCTGGAGGGCGATCCAGCCGGCGGCGTTGCCCTTGAGGTAGGCGGTGTCGATCTCGACCGCGCGGACGGCGCCCTGGGCGGGCAGCCGGAAGCGGACCCAGTCGTTCGTGTCGCGGACCCGGCGGCGGCGGTTCTCCCAGCCGTCGTCCATCTTGCGGGAGGTGCCGGGCAGGATGATCTGGGTCGGCGAGGAGTAGAAGCGGTCCGAGGCGTCCTCGCAGCTGCCGCCGTTGAGGACCGAGATCAGGTCGAAGGTGCCGAGGGCGGCGAGCCAGGCCGGGTCGGGGACGACCTCGCCGTGCACGCGCAGCCGGGCGATGCCGCCGTCGGGGTGCTGGCACAGGCGCAGATGGGTGTAGCGGCGTCCGCCGGTGATCTCGAAGCCGTTGGCGGCGTGGCCGCGTACCGGGGTCGGCGGGACGATCTCCTCCCACTTCACGTCGTCGGCGAGGAGGGCGTCGGGGCCGGGCGTGCCGGGGACGGACGTGGCCTGGACGGAGACGCGCTGCGGGTAGTTGCCCCGGAAGTGCGCGGTGTCGACGACGAGACCGCGGACGATGCCGGGGGCGCCGAGGCGAATCAGGGCCCAGTCGTGCTCGTCCGGGGCGGGGAACGGGTGGGCGGCGTCCGCGCCGCGCCGGCGGCGGGTCTCCCAGCCGTCCATGATCTTGCCCTTGTGACCGAAGCGCTCGGGGTCGAAGACCGCGCGTTCGCGGACCAGCAGGTTCTCTCGTTCGGCGAAGAACTCGTCGTTGGCGGCGATGACGCCCGCGCCGAGCCGGCGGTCGGCGAGGTCGACGAGATGGGTGAAGGGGAGCTCGGCGGTGCGGTAGTCGGCGTAGGGGTCACCTCCGCCGTACGGGGCCGCGTCGTTGGCGTGGGGGTCCTCGGGGTGGGTGGCGTCCTGCTGCAGGGTCATGCGGTCACTGTTCTACGGCCCGGGGCCCCGGGTCCATCGAAAGTTTCCGCACAGACCGTTCAGTCCTCCTGAACGGTCGGCGGCGGGGTGTGGGGTGCGGCGACCGTGCGCAGGGCGTCGAGCACCCGCGCCACCGCGGGCCCCGACTCGGCTCCCCGGCGGACCGCGGCGACCACATGGCGGCGGGGCCGGTCGGCGTCCAGGGCCCGCATGACCACCCCGTCGCGTGCCTGTCGTTCGGCCGAGGCCATGCGCGGTACCAGCGCGACCCCCATCCCCGCCTCGACCAGGGCGAGGATCGCGGTCCAGCCGGAGGCGCTGTGGGCCTGCTCCGGGACGAAGCCGGCGGCCTCGCAGGCGGCCGTGGTGATCTCCGACCAGGGGCCGGAGCCGCCGAAGATCCAGGGTTCGGCCGCGAGGTCGGCGAGCCGGAGCCCGGGGGCGGCGGCGAGCGGGTGTCCGGTCGGCAGCGCCACGTCCAGCGGGTCCGCGAGCAGCGGCAGCACCGTGAAGCGGGGGTCGCGGGCGGTCGGTGCGTGCGCGGCCAACGAGAGCGCCACGTCCACGTCCCCGGCGGCGAGGAGTTCGTACGCCTGGGCGGCCTCCGCCTCCCGCACCCGGATGTCCGGCCCCGGGCGTTCCGCCGCGCGCAGTCGCTGCACGGCGGGCACCACCAGGGCGGGGACGGCGGTGGCGAAGGCGGCGACCCGCACCTCGCCGGCCTCACCGCTGCGGTAGCCGGCCAGTTCGGCGTCGGCGCGCTCCAGTTCGGCGAAGACGGCGTCGGCGTGGCGCAGCACGAGATGGGCGGCGTCGGTGAGGCGGACGCGCCGGCCCCGTGCCTCCAGGAGTGGGACGCCGAGCTGCCGGGAGAGGCCGGAGAGCTGCTGGGAGACGGCCGACGGGGTCATCCGCAGCGCCTCGGCGGCGGCGGTGACGGTGCCCCGCTCGTGCAGGGTGCGCAGGACGCGGAGCTTCCTGACGTCCCACTCGGTCATGGGCCCGGCCCTTCCGGACGGACCCGCGCCCCGGGTCCGGACAGCCGCGTGCGCCGCGCGGTACGGGTGTACCGGCGGCGCACGCGTGGAGTCCCGGGGCCTGTCGCTCTAGGCCTTCTTGGACTTGTCGAGGACCATGACCAGGCCCGCGATGACCGCGAACAGGACGATGGGCGCCACGACGAACAGACCGATCGTGTCGATCACGCTCAGGCCGGAACCGGGGTCGTCACCGTCGTCGCGGGTGAGCGCGAGCGCGGGGGACGACATCAGCAGCATCATCAGCGTCGTTCCGGCGGCGACGGCGCCGGCGCGCATAGCGTTCTTCTTGTCCACGGTGCAAACGTAGCGAACGCCTACGCGGGCCGCGCGCCCGGGGGTGCCGTACGGGGTGCGAGGGCGTCCATCAGCCGGTGCAGACGGGGTGAGGCGGCCAGTTCCTCCAGGGTGACGGGGCGGCCCTCGGCGTCGGCGACCGGCAGCCGCCAGTTGGGGTACTGGTCCCAGGTGCCGGGGAGGTTCTGCGGGCGGCGGTCCCCGACCGTGTCGGGCAGCCACACCCCGGTCATCCGGGCGGGGGTGCGGAGCAGGAATCGGTGGACGGCCCGGACGGCGGCCTCCTCGTCGTCGGTGCCCTCGGGGAGCAGACCGAGGCGGGTGAGCAGCGCGAGCCATTCCGCGGTGTCGGCGCCGTCCTCGGTGCGCTCCTGCTCCAGGGGGCGGGTGAGCAGGCCGAGGCGGTGGCGGAGCGTCACATGGTCGCCGGTGAGCCGGGCCGCGGTGGACGGCAGGTCGTGGGTGGTGGCGGTGGCCAGGCAGTCCTCGCGCCAGTCCTCGGGGGCGAGCGGGCGGCCGGTGCCCGACCAGTCCCGCTCGAACCAGAGCACGGAGGTGCCGAGGACGCCGCGGCGGGCGAGCGCCTCGCGGACGCCGGGCTCCACGGTGCCGAGGTCCTCCCCCAGGACGACGGTGCCGGCCCGGTGGGCCTCCAGGACGAGGACGGCGAGCATGGCCTCGCCGTCCTGGGAGACGTAGGTGCCCTCGGTCGGCGGGCGGCCCTCGGGCACCCACCAGAGCCGGAACAGTCCCATGACGTGGTCGATGCGCAGGGCTCCGGCGTGGGTGAGGAGCCCGCGCAGCAGTCCCCGGAACGGGGCGTAGCCACGGGCGGCGAGGGCGCTCGGGTTCCACGGAGGCAGGCCCCAGTCCTGGCCGTGCGCGTTGAAGGCGTCCGGCGGCGCGCCGACGGACATGCCGAGGGCGAAGACGTCCTGCTGGGCCCAGGTGTCGGCGCCGCCGGGGTGGACGCCGACGGCGAGGTCGTGGACGATCCCGACGGCCATTCCGGCGTCCTCGGCGGCGCGCTGGGCGTCGGCGAGCTGGCAGTCGGTCAGCCAGGCGAGCCGGCAGTGGTGGTCGACCCGGTCCATCAGTCCGGCGCGGGCGCGGGCGGTCTCCTTGGAGCGCGGGTCGCGCAGTCCGGCCGGCCAGGTGTGCCAGTCGGAGCCGTGCGTCTCGGCGAGGGCGCACCACAGGGCGTGGTCGTCGAGGGCCTGTCCCTGGGTGGCCAGGAAGTCGCAGTAGGCAGCCCGGCGGCCGGGGGTGAGGGGAACCTCCAGGATGTGGTCGAGGGCCTGCCGCTTGAGGGCCCAGACGGCGTCCCGGTCGATCAGCGCGCCCTTGTCGAGGACGGCCCGGCCGAGTTCGTCGGCGCGTCTGCGCAGGGTGGCGAGGGCGGCCGGGTCGGCCACGTGCCCGTACTCCGGCACGGCCTCGACGCGCAGGTGCACGGGGTCGGGGAAGCGCCGCGAGGAGGGGCGGTAGGGCGAGGGGTCGGTGGGGGTGCCGTGCACCGCCGCGTGCAGGGGGTTGACCTGGACGAAGCCTGCGCCGAAGGCGCGGCCGGACCAGGCGGCGAGGTCGGCCAGGTCGCCGAGGTCGCCCATGCCCCAGGAGCGGGCGGAGAGCAGGGAGTAGAGCTGGACGAGGAAGCCGTGGCTGCGGCGGGGCGGCTGCGGGACGCGGGCGGGGGCGACGATGAGCGTGCGGCTCTCGACGCGGGCCCCGGAGGAGCGCAGGGTCAGCCGGTGGATGCCGAGGGGCGGCGGGGTCCACCAGCGGGGCGGTGGGGCGGTCCGGCCGGAATCCTGGCCGGAAACCGTCGGCGCCGCGCCCGTGGCGGGGACGCGCATCGGGGGCGGCGGGGGCGCGACGGGGTCTTCGAGGCGCACGGTCAGCTCGGTGCCGGGCGGCAGCGCGGTGAGGGCGGCCGGCAGGGGTTCGCCGTCCCACACCACCACGGTGTCCGGGAGCAGCCGGGACGCGGCGGCGGCCTCGGCGGCGGCCAGGGCGTCCCGTACCGCGTCGGGGGTGGTGGCGTCGACGCCGAGGGCGGCGAGCACGGCGACGACGGTTCCCTCGGGGACCGGCACGGTGACATCGGCGGACGGGGAGAAGGAGGTGGCGACGCCGTGCAGGGCGGCGAGCCGGGACAAGCCCATTCAGACTCCTGGGGGTTGCGTGCCCTCCGCGCGCGGGCCGGGCACGGCCGCGAAGGCGGCGCCGCCGGAGGAGGCCGGCTCGCTGGTCAGCGGGGCGAGGACGGCGAGCGGGGGTTCGCTGGTGAGCGGGGTGGCGTCGGCGAGCGGGGGCTCGCTGGTCAGGGGTATGGCGTCGGCGAGCGGTGCCTCGCTGGTGAGCGGGGAGGGGACGACCGTGGCCGGGGACGCGCTGATCAGCGGCGGGGAATCCGGCACCTGCGGGGACAGGGCGGAGAGCAGAAGCTGCGCTGCGGCGGGCATGGGGGCCTCCTGGCCGTGGAGAACAGGACACAGCAGGCCTACCCCGCGGACACGTCCGCAGACGTAGGCGTTATGACAACGAGTTCAACGTGCTCCGGGTCACATTCCGTTCCCCGGACGCCGATTGCCCGTAAGACGTCCTCCGATTTCGGCCATTCGGCGCCGTCTTTCGCGTGTACGGGTGCCCTTCCCGCCTCGTTCACCCCGCGTGCCACATCGGGCATTTGCACCACAACGACCACGCGCATTGACACCCTCGCGCGCGGGTGGTGGGCTCGGAGCCCACCGGCGGGAAGCGAGGGAGACAGGCATGCGGCTCAGGCGCAGGAAGCACGCGACGGCGGTCGCCGTGGCCGTGCTCGGCGGGCTGCTCTCCGCCGGCACCCCGGCCGCCGTCGCCGCCCCCTCGCCGCCCGGTACGCCCGCCGTCACCACGCCCGACCGCGAGGACGGCACCGCCCCGCCCGCCGTCTGGCCGCGGCCGCAGAGCATCACGGCGGCCGGTTCGGCGGTCCGGCTCTCCGACGAGGTGACGCTGCTGGCCGCCGACGGGGCCGATCCGTACGCGGTCACCGCGCTGCGCCGGGTGCTGGGCGACGCCGGGGTCCGCACCGTCTCCACGGAGCCGTCCGGGAAGGGCCCGGTGATCCGGTTCGGCGGAACCGGCGCCGAGGAGGCGCTGCGCGCCCTGCACGCGCCGGAGCGCGCCGATCTCCCCTCCGGCGGCTACCGGATCGCGGTCGGCAGGGTCGCCGGCCGGGACACCGTCGCCGTGGACGGGGTGGGCGAGGACGGGCTGTTCCACGCCGTGCAGACACTGCGTCAGCTGATCACGGACGGGCGCGTCGCCGGGGTCACGGTCCGCGACTGGCCGGCCGGCGGGGTCCGCGGGATGACCGAGGGCTTCTACGGGCAGCCCTGGTCGCAGCAGGACCGGCTGGCCCAGCTGGACTTCATGGGGCGCACCAAGCAGAACCGGTACCTCTACGCGGCGGGCGACGATCCGTACCGCCAGGACCGCTGGCGCGACCCGTACCCCGCCGACCGGCGCACCGACTTCCGGGCGCTGGCCGAGCGGGCCGCCGCCGAGCATGTGACGCTCGGCTGGGCGGTGGCACCGGGCCAGTCGATGTGTCTGTCGTCGGACCACGATCTGAAGGCGCTGACGAAGAAGATCGACGCCATGTGGGCGCTCGGGTTCCGGGTGTTCCAGGTGCAGTTCCAGGACGTCAGCTACAGCGAGTGGCACTGCTCGGCCGACGCGGACACCTTCGGCCGCGGCCCCGAGGCGGCGGCCCGCGCGCAGGCCCGGGTGGTGAGCGCGGTGGCCCGGCATCTGGCGGAGCGTCATCCGGGGGCGGAACCGCTGTCGATGATGCCGACGGAGTTCTACCAGGACGGGGCGACGGACTACCGCACGGCGCTCGCCCGCGAGCTGGACCCGGGTGTGCAGGTGGCCTGGACCGGGGTCGGGGTGGTGCCGCGGACCATCACCGGCGGCGAACTGGCCGGGGCGCGCACCGCGTTCCGCCATCCGCTGGTGACCATGGACAACTACCCGGTCAACGACTACGCGCAGGACCGGATCTTCCTCGGCCCGTACACCGGCCGCGATCCGGCCGTCGCCATCGGCTCGGCGGCGCTGCTGGCCAACGCGATGGAGCAGCCGTCCGCCTCGCGGATACCGCTGTTCACCGCGGCGGACTTCGCCTGGAACCCGAAGGGGTACCGGCCGCAGGAGTCCTGGCAGGCGGCCCTGGACGACCTCGCGGGCGGCGACGCCCGCAGCCGGGACGCGCTGCGCGCGCTGGCGGGCAACAGCACGGGATCGGTGCTGGGCGGCGACGAGTCGGCCTACCTGCGTCCGCTGCTGGACGCGTTCTGGTCCTCCCGCAGGCCCGAGGGCGCGGCCGGCCGTGCGGAGGCGGCCCGCCGGCTGCGCGCGGCGTTCACGGTGATGCGCGAGACCCCGCAGCGGCTGGCCGGGCTGGCCGGTGGGCGGCTCGACGACGAAGTGCGGCCGTGGAGCGAGCAGTTGTCCCGCTACGGCCGGGCCGGGGAACTGGCCGTGGATCTCCTCACGGCGCAGGCGCGCGGGGACGGGGCGGCGGCCTGGCAGGCCTCGCTGGCCCTGGAGCCGGCGGTCCGGGCGGTGAAGGCGGGCGGTGCGACCGTCGGCAAGGGGGTGCTCGGCCCGTTCCTGGACCGGGTGCGCAAGGAGGCCGACGCCTGGACCGGTTCGGACCGGGACCGGGGCGAGGTGACCCGGGCACCGGGCAGTTACACGGTGCGGCTGGACCGGGTCCGCCCGCTGGAGGCGGTCACCGCGATGACGGAGCCCGGCGGCGAGGTGCCGGCGGCCGGGACGACCGTCCAGGCCCATGTGCCGGGCGAGGGCTGGCGCGCGCTGGGCACCCTGTCGGCGAGCGGCTGGACCCAGGCGTCCGGCGAGGGCCTGCGGGTCGACGCGGTCCGGATCAGCTGGCCGTCCGCCACCCCCGTGATCGTCACCCCGCCGCCCCTGGTCATTCCGCCGCTGGCGGGCGCCGCGCCGTCCGCCGGGGCGGTGGCGCCCACGGTGCGGGCGCTCGTGCCGTGGTTCGGTGACGAGCCGGTGGCCCGGCTCGATCTGGAGCGCGGCGAGACGGACGCGGAGATCGGCGGCGGTCCGCAGAAGGTGGCGGCCCGGCTCTCGGCCCGGCGCCCGGCCGAGGTGCGCGGGGCGCTCACCGCGAAGGCGCCGAAGGGCATCGAGGTGCGCCTGCCCAAGCAGACGACCGTCCCGCGCGGCTCCCGTACCGAGGTGCCGGTGGAGATCACCGTCCCGGCCGGGACGCCCGCCGGGGCGTACGAGGTCCCGCTCTCCTTCGGCGCCGAGGAGACGACGCTGACCGTCCGCGCCTTCCCCCGTACGGGCGGGCCCGATCTGCTGCGGACGGCCACCGCGTCCTCGTCCGCCGACGAGACCCCGGACTTCCCGGCCTCCGCCGCGAGCGACGGGGACCCGGAGACGCGGTGGTCCTCACCGGCCGAGGACGGCTCCTGGTGGCAGGCCGAGCTGCCCGAGCCCGCCCGGGTGGGCCGGGTGGTGCTGGACTGGCAGGACGCGTACGCCTCCCGCTACCGCATACAGGTCTCGGCGGACGGCCGCACCTGGCGCACGGCGGCCACCGTCCGGGACGGCCGGGGCGGGCAGGAGTCGGTCCGGATGGACGCGAAGGACACCCGCTTCCTCCGCGTCCAGGGCGACGGGCGCGCCACCGAGTACGGCTACTCGCTCTGGTCGGTCCGGGCGTACGCGGTGGCGGACGCCCCGTAGACGCGGCCGTCCGCCGAAAGACGCGATGGCCCGGATCTCAGGCGGACACGCCGTCGATCCGGGCCATCGCGTCATCGGCGCCGAAGGGTTGCAGATAGGGCAGCCAGCGCGGGTCGCGATGGCCCGTGCCGATGATCCGCCAGGCCAGTCCGGTGGGCGGGGCGGGCTCCTGGTGGAGCCGCCAGCCGAGCTCGGGCAGATGGCGGTCGGCCTTGACGTGGTTGCAGCGGCGGCAGGCGGCCACCACGTTGTCCCAGGCGTGCTGTCCGCCGCGGCTGCGCGGGATGACGTGGTCGACGCTGGTGGCGGCGGCGCCGCAGTACATGCAGCGTCCGCCGTCCCGGGCGAAGAGCGCCCGGCGGGTCAGGGGGACCGGTCCCCGGTAGGGGATGCGCACGAACCGCTTCAGACGGACCACGCTGGGGGCCGGGACGACGCGGGTGGCACTGTGCATGAAGGCACCGGACTCCTCCAGGCAGATGGCCTTGTTCTCCAGGACGAGGACGAGTGCGCGGCGGAGCGGTACGACGCCGAGCGGCTCGTACGACGCGTTGAGAACCAGGACATGCGGCACGTGGACGCCTCCTTGTACGCCGGCGGCGCGTGGCTCGCGCCGGGACGATCCGGTCTCAGTCTCCCCTCCTGCCTGGTCGGAGCGCCACCACGTGCGGGTAACGGGCTGGAGGGATTTTTCTCCGGAGTGCCGCGTTCCGGGTGCCGCCACGCGCCGGATCAGGCGCGTGCGCGCCCCTCGGGCCGGGCGCGTGTGCGGTGTGCGATCGGCCACAGGGCGCCCGCGCGCCCGTCGTCGCGCCGCCCGCGCCACGCCCCGCCGGCCTCGTCCGTCTCCCCGAGTGAGCCGTGTCTCTCCCGTCGATCACGGCAACCGGCCATTCCGGTTACCCCGTTAGTGTGGTTGTCCCGCGCTCGTCCAACCGGAGGTCTCACCGTGTCCCTGTCCGCCCTGTTGGCCGCCGCACCGTCGCCCGAGCCGGGTGGCTCGCTGGACGAGGCGGCGAAGCAGGCCGGCAACGCCGCGGGGTGGGTCGAGGAGAACTGGTCCACCTGGCTCAACACCGGTCTGCGGATCGTGCTCATCGCCGCCATCGCCGTCGCGTTGCGCATTCTGGTCCGCCGCGCCCTGACCAAACTCATCGAACGGATGAACCGCAGCGCCCAGGCCGTGGAGGGCACCGCGCTCGGCGGGCTGCTCGTCAACGCGGAGCGGCGCCGGCAGCGCTCGGAGGCGATCGGTTCCGTTCTGCGCTCGGTCGCCTCGTTCCTGATCCTCGGCACCGCCGCCCTGATGATCCTGGGGGCCTTCCAGATCAATCTGGCCCCGCTGCTGGCCTCGGCCGGTGTCGCGGGCGTCGCGCTCGGCTTCGGCGCCCGCAATCTGGTCACCGACTTCCTCTCCGGCGTCTTCATGATCCTTGAGGACCAGTACGGCGTCGGCGACACCATCGACGCGGGCGTCGCCTCCGGCGAGGTCGTCGAGGTCGGACTGCGCGTCACCAAGCTGCGCGGCGACAACGGCGAGATCTGGTACGTCCGCAACGGCGAGGTCAAGCGGATCGGCAACCTCAGCCAGGGCTGGTCCACCGCGGGCGTCGACGTCCAGGTCCGCCCCACCGAGGACCTGGAGCGGGTCCGCGAGGTGATCACCGAGGCCGCCGCCGCGATGGCCAAGGAGGACCCCTGGACCGAGCGCCTGTGGGGCCCGGTCGAGGTGCTGGGCCTGGACGCGGTCCTGCTCGACTCCATGACGGTCCGGGTGAGCGCCAAGACCATGCCCGGCAAGTCCGTGGGTGTGGAGCGCGAACTGCGCTGGCGCATCAAGCACGCCTTCGACCGGGCGGGCATCCAGATGATCGGCGAGATCCCCGCGCAGTCCGACGCGCCCTCCCCCGCCGACCCCACCGCGGGCATGTCCGCCCCCTCGGCCTTCGCCTCGGCGACCTCCCCGCAGTCCCTGGCGACGACCCCGATACCGCCGTCGTCGCCGAACATGGCGAAGTAGCCGCCGCTTTCCCTTTCTCCCGATGGCCCGTACCGGCCCAGGTAACGCTTTGGTTGCCGGCCCGGTGCGGGCCATTGACGCTTCGGTGACCTGCGCCCTACCGTCCTCTCACCGAATAGGAAAGTTTCCTAACAGAGGTCGACAGAGGGCAGGTGCAGTGACATGGCCGGGACCACACCGGGCACCCCCCGCGTTCTGCGGGCCATGAACGACCGGGCCGCCCTCGATCTGCTGCTGGAGCACGGACCGCTGTCGCGGACCAGGATCGGAAAGCTGACGGGGCTGTCCAAGCCGACCGCCTCGCAGCTGCTGGCCCGTCTGGAGGCGGCCGGGCTCGTCGTGGCGACGGGGACGGCGGCCGGGCGGCCGGGGCCGAACGCGCAGCTGTACGCGGTGAACGCGTCGGCGGCGCATGTGGCCGGACTCGATGTGAACGCGCAGCGCATCGTCGCCGCCGTGGCCGATGTGACCGGCGAGACGGTCGGGGAGTTCGAGCTGCGGACCCCCGGGCGGGCCCCCGGACGGCGCGCCGACAGTGTGGTGGGCCAGGTGACGCGGGCGCTCGACGGGGCGGTCAAGGAGGCCGGGCTGACCCGCTCCGACGTGCACCGGGTCGTCATCGGCACCCCGGGGGCATTCGATCCGGGGACCGGGCGGCTGCGGTACGCCTCGCACCTGCCCGGCTGGCATTCCCCCACGCTCCTGGACGAGCTGGCCGCCTTCCTGCCGATGCCCGTCGAGTACGAGAACGACGTCAACCTCGTCGCGGTGGCCGAGCAGCGGCGCGGCGCGGCGCGGGGCCACGACGACTTCGTCCTGCTGTGGAACGAGGAGGGCCTGGGCGCCGCCCTCGT
The DNA here is from genome assembly GCF_042799575.1 of Streptomyces sp. NPDC057682. Taxonomy (NCBI): domain Bacteria; kingdom Bacillati; phylum Actinomycetota; class Actinomycetes; order Kitasatosporales; family Streptomycetaceae; genus Streptomyces; species Streptomyces sp. NPDC057682. The sequence goes on from NZ_JBHVIN010000002.1 coordinate 576,137, forward strand.
CATCAACGGCCGGCTGCACCGGGGCTTCACCGGCGGCGCCGGGGAGGTCGGCTTCCTGCCGGTGCCGGGCGCCCCGCTGGTCCGCCAGGTCACCAAGGCCAACGCGGGCGGCTTCCAGGAGCTGGCCGGTGCCCAGGTGCTGGCCAGGCTGGCGCGCGAGCTGGGCATCGACGACGAGGCGGTCCGCGCCGGCGGCACCCACCACGAGATCGCCGCCGGGCTGGTGGAGCGGGCGGCCGCGTCCGTGGAGCGGGGCTACGAGGGGCCGTACAGCGTGCTGCTCGACCGCTATGCCACGGGGCTGGCCACCGGCCTCGCCTCCCTCGTCGCCGTCCTCGACCCCGAGGTCGTCGTGCTCTCCGGCGAGCTGATCGCCCGCGGCGGCGAACCGCTGCGGCTGCGCATCGCCGCCGAGCTGGCCGAACTCGCCGCGTCCCGGCCCCGGCTGATCGCCGGCCGGGTCACCCACCGTCCCGTCCTGCGCGGCGCGTTGGAGAGCGCCCTCGTCACCACCCGCGACGAGGTCTTCGACACCTCGCGCTGACCGCCCGGCCCCCGGGCCACCCCCGCACCCCCCTCGTACCTCTCGTATCGCTCGTATCTCTCTCGCAGGTCCCTTCCCCGTCCCAACCCTTCCCCGGGAGACACCACCATGTCCGGAAACCGCCGGAAGCCGGTCGCCGCGCTCGCCGTGACCGCCGCGATAGCCCTGTTCGCCTCCGCCTGTACGGGGCAGAGCGACTCCGGTGCCAGTGATGACGCGTCCAAGGAGACGACCATCAACTTCTGGCACGGCTGGAGCGCCCCGAGCGAGGTGAAGGGCATCGAGGCGACGATCACCGCCTTCGAGAAGGCGCACCCCAACATCCATGTGAAGGTCGTCGGCAACATGACCGACGACAAGATCAACCAGGCGCTGCGCGCGGGCGGTTCCAAGGCGCCGGACGTCGTCTCCTCGTTCACCACGAACAACGTCGGCAAGTTCTGCTCGTCGAAGGCGTTCGTCGACCTCAACCCGTTCCTGAAGAAGGACGGCATCGACGCGGACGCGACCTTCCCGAAGGCGATGAACGAGTACACGCAGTTCAACGGCGTGCGCTGCACGGTGCCGCTGCTGGGTGACGCGTACGGCCTGTACTACAACAAGGACGCGTTCAAGGCGGCCGGGATCGCGAGCCCGCCGAAGACCTGGTCGGAGTTCGCGGCCGACGCGAAGAAGCTGACGAAGACCAAGGGCGACACGTACGAGCAGCTCGGCTTCATGCCGAACTACCACGGGTACGAGTCGACGACCGAGCACTACCTCGGCAGCTGGAACCCGGCGTACTTCGACGCGGACGGCAAGTCGAACATCGCGAAGGACCCGGCGTTCGCCGCGATGCTCACCAACCAGAAGAAGCTGGTCGACTCGCTCGGCGGCTACGCGAAGCTGGAGAAGTTCCGGACCGGCTTCGGCGACGAGTGGGGTGCCAAGCACCCGTTCCACACGGGCCAGGTGGCCATGCAGCTGGACGGCGAGTGGCGGCTCGGCATGGCCGAGGAGACCAAGCCGAAGTTCGAGATCGGGGTCGCCCCGATGCCCGTTCCCGACGCGGACGCCGCCGACTACGGCAAGGGCTATCTGACGGGCACGATCGCCGGGATCGCGGCCACCTCCAAGAAGCAGAACGCGGCCTGGGAGCTGGTCAAGTTCATGACGACCGACACCGACGCGGTCGTGAACTTCGCCAACGCCATCCACAACGTGCCCTCCACGCTGGAGGCGCTGAAGTCGCCGAAGCTGAAGTACGACCCTCGCTTCAAGACCTTCCTGGACATCGCCGCGAACCCGAAGTCGACGACCACCCCGCCCTCGGTGAACGGCGGCGCGTACCTCACGTCCCTGCAGAACCTCGGCTTCGACGTCGAGAAGGGCAAGCAGACGGACATCGCGGCGGGTCTGAAGAAGACCGCCGAGGAGATCGACGCGGCGATCGACCAGGCGAAGTAGAGCCGGAACGATGAGCACGTACACACTCCGTTCGAAGCGCCGCCGTGCGGCGCTTCGAACGGCGGCCTTCATGTCGCCGTGGCTGATCGGGTTCTGCGTCTTCTTCGCCTACCCGCTGATCTCCACGGTCTACTTCTCCTTCACCAGTTACGACGGCTTCACGCCCCCCGAGTTCAGCGGGCTGAAGAACTGGTCGTTCGTCTTCAACGACTACCCGATGTTCTGGCCGGCCCTGCGCAACACGCTCTGGCTGGTCGTGGTCATGGTGACCTGCCGGGTGGTGTTCGGACTCGGCGTCGGCATGCTGATCACCAAGATCAAGACGGGTGCCGGGGTCTTCCGGACGCTCTTCTACCTGCCGTACCTGGCGCCGCCGGTCGCCGCGACCCTGGGCTTCGTCTTCCTGCTCAACCCGGGCACCGGACCGGTCAACTCGATCCTGGGCGAGCTCGGGCTGGGCACGCCCGGCTGGTTCACGGACGCCACCTGGTCCAAGCCGGCCCTGACCGCGCTGGCGGTCTGGGGGGTGGGCGACCTGATGGTGATCTTCATGGCCGCGCTGCTGGACGTACCCAAGGAGCAGTACGAGGCGGCGGAGCTGGACGGGGCCGGCTCGTTCCAGCGGTTCCGCTTCGTCACGCTGCCGAACATCTCGCCGATCATCATGTTCGCCGTGGTCACCGGCATCATCCAGACGATGCAGTACTACACGCAGCCGCTGGTGGCCGGAAAGGTCGCCTCGGGCGTGATGGGCGGCTCCGGGCAGCAGTTCGAGCCCGGCTATCCCGACAAGTCGACGCTGACCCTTCCGCAGCTCGTCTACAACCTCGGCTTCCAGCGCTTCGACTACGGCTCCGCCTGTGTGATCGCGCTCGTCCTCTTCGTCCTCGCCATGGCGTTCACCGCACTGCTGATGCGACGCCGCAGCGGACTGATCCAGGCAGGTGACTGACATGGCGCAGGTCCTCGACACCCCCCGGACGGCGGGCCCCGCCGCCCCGGAGACCCCGGCCGCCCGCACGGCCCGCCGCAAGGCGCTGCTGCACTGGATCGGTGTGCACTCCCTCGGCGTCGCGGCGGCGCTCTTCTTCGTGCTGCCCTTCGTCTTCCTCGTACTCACCTCGCTGATGAGCGACCAGCAGGCGCTCACCCGGGATCTGTGGCCACATCCCTTCGAATGGAGCAATTACAAACAGGTATTCGAAACAGATGGCTTTCTCACCTGGTGGCGGAACACCCTGCTGTACGCGGGTCTGGGCACCGTCCTCACGGTGGTGTCCTCGCTGCCCGTGGCGTACGCGCTCGCCAAGTTCCGCTTCCGCGGCCGGCATCTGTCGCTGATGCTCGTCATCTCGATGATGATGCTGCCGCCGCAGGTCGTCGTGATCCCGATGTACCTGTTCTGGGCCAAGCAGATGGACATGTCCGGCACGCTCTGGCCGCTGATCATCCCGATGGCGTTCGGCGACGCGTTCTCCATCTTCCTTCTGCGCCAGTTCCTGCTGACCATCCCGAACGAGTACCTGGACGCGGCGAAGGTCGACGGCTGCGGCGAACTGCGCACCCTGCTGCGCGTCGTCGTGCCGATGGCGAAGCCCGGGATCGCCGCGGTCGCCCTCTTCCAGTTCTTCTACGCCTGGAACGACTACTTCGGACCGCAGATCTACGCCTCCGAGAACCCGGGGGCCTGGACACTCAGCTATGGACTGGAGTCCTTCAAGGGCGCGCACCACACCGACTGGAACCTGACCATGGCCGCGACCGTTCTGGTCATGGCCCCTGTGATCGTCGTCTTCTTCTTCGCACAGAAGGCCTTTGTCGAGGGCGTCACACTGACCGGAGTAAAGGGCTGAAGCATGAAGCTCGCAGTAGTGGGTGGCGGGTCCACCTACACCCCCGAACTGATCGACGGATTCGCGCGGCTGCGCGACACCCTGCCGGTCGAGGAGCTGGTGCTCGTCGACCCGGCGGCCGACCGGCTCGACCTCGTCGGCGGGCTCGCCCGGCGGATCTTCGCCAAGCAGGGCCACCCGGGGCGGATCGTCACCACCTCGGACCTGGACGCGGGCGTCGCCGACGCCGACGCCGTCCTGCTCCAGCTGCGCGTGGGCGGCCAGGCCGCCCGCAACCAGGACGAGACCTGGCCGCTGGAGTGCGGCTGCATCGGGCAGGAGACCACCGGGGCCGGCGGCCTCGCCAAGGCCCTGCGCACCGTCCCGGTCGTCCTGGACATCGCCGAGCGGGTCCGCCGCACCAATCCGGACACCTGGATCATCGACTTCACCAACCCGGTGGGCATCGTCACCCGGGCGCTGCTCCAGGCCGGCCACAAGGCCGTCGGTCTGTGCAACGTGGCGATCGGCTTCCAGCGCAAGTTCGCCCGGCTGCTGGACGTGGCCCCCGCCGAGGTCCACCTGGACCACGTCGGGCTCAACCACCTGACCTGGGAGCTGGGGGTGCGCCTCGGCGGCCCCCAGGGGGAGAACGTGCTGCCCCGGCTGATCGCCGAGCACGGCGCCGCGATCGCGGACGATCTGCACATGCCGCGCGCGATCGTCGACCGGCTGGGCGTCGTCCCCTCGTACTACCTGCGGTACTTCTACGCGCACGACGAGGTCGTGCGGGAACTGGGCACCAAGCCCTCGCGGGCGGCCGAGGTGGCCGCGATGGAGAAGGAACTCCTCGCGATGTACGGCGATCCGGCGCTGGACGAGAAGCCCGAGCTGCTCGCCAAGCGCGGCGGCGCCTTCTACTCGGAGGCGGCCGTGGACCTGGCGGCCTCGCTGCTGGGCGGCGGCGGTTCGACGCACCAGGTGGTCAACACGTACAACAACGGCACGCTGCCGTTCCTGGCGGACGACGCCGTCATCGAGGTGCAGGCGAAGGTCGACGGCTCGGGCGCGACGCCGCTCGCCGTGGACACCGTGGACCCGCTGTACGCGGGCCTGATCGCCGATGTCACCGCGTACGAGGACCTGGCGTTGCGCGCCGCGCTGCACGGGGGCCGCGACCGGGTGTTCAAGGCGCTGCTGGCGCACCCCCTGATCGGCCAGTTCGAGTACGCCGAGGCGCTCACCGACAAGCTGATCGCGCACAACCGGGAGCACCTTTCGTGGGCGTGAACGGTTCCGTCCTCGCGATCGACGCGGGGAACAGCAAGACCGATGTGGCCCTCATCGGTACGGACGGCACCGTGCTGTCCACGGCCCGCGGCGGCGGCTTCCAGCCTCCGGTGGTCGGCATCACGACGGCGGTGGACGTGCTGGGCGCCGCGGTGGAGCGGGTGCTGGCCGCGGCCGGCCCGGACGCGGGGCCGGTGGCCCATGTGTCGGCCTGTCTCGCCAACGCCGATCTGCCGGTCGAGGAGGAGGAGCTGACCGAGGCGCTGCGGGAGCGCGGGTGGGGCGACACCGTGGAGGTGCGCAACGACACGTTCGCGATCCTGCGGGCCGGCGTCGACGAACCGCGTGGGGTCGCCGTGGTCTGCGGCGCGGGGATCAACTGCGTCGGCATGGTGCCGGACGGGCGGACCGCGCGCTTCCCCGCGATCGGCCGGATCTCCGGTGACTGGGGCGGCGGTTCGGGGCTGTCCGAGGAGGCGATGTGGTTCGCCGCGCGCGCCGAGGACGGCCGGGGTGAGCCGACCGAGCTGGCCCGGACGCTGCCGGCCCATTTCGGCCTGGACTCGATGTACGCGCTGATCGAGGCGCTGCACCTGGGCCGGATCGAGGGCGCGCGTCGCCATGAGCTGGCGCCGGTGCTCTTCGCCACGGCGCGGGACGGCGACCCGGTGGCCCGCGCGCTGGTGGACCGGCTGGCCGACGAGGTCGTGGCGCTGTCCTCGGTCGCGCTGTCCCGGCTGGGGCTGCTCGACGAGGAGGTTCCGGTGGTGCTGGGCGGCAGCGTGCTCGCCGCCCGTCATCCGCAGGTCGACGACCGCATCGCCGAACTGCTCGCCGCGCGCGCCCCGAAGGCCGTGGTGCGGGTGGTGACCGAGTCCCCCGTGCTGGGCGCGGGGCTGCTGGGCCTGGACCACACGGGCGCGGCGCCCGAGGTGCACAGCAGGCTGCGCGCGCAGTACGTCTGACGTCGCGTCGTCCTCTCCTCCGCACCGTTCACCCCGGGCGCCCCGCCGCCCGCCGGCCC